>CANLHK010000004.1 GCA_947490615.1 Planctomycetaceae bacterium
ACACGTGCTACAATGGCGGATACAGAACGATGCAAGACCGCAAGGTGGAGCAAATCGCGTAAAGTCCGCCCCAGTTCAGATAGGAGGCTGCAACCCGCCTCCTTGAAGTCGGAATCGCTAGTAATCGCGGATCAGCTACGCCGCGGTGAATATGTTCCTGAGCCTTGTACACACCGCCCGTCAAGTCATGGGAGCTGGCAGTGCCCGAAGCCGCGCAAATTCATGCGTGTCCACGGCAAGGCTGGTGACTGGGACTAAGTCGTAACAAGGTAGCCGTAGGGGAACCTGCGGCTGGATCACCTCCTTTCTAAGGGAATATTCTTAGACACGTCGCTCGGAGTAATCCGAGTCGTGAATCCGTCAAGACAACCTCGTCTCCCGTTCGGAGCGGCTCTTACTGAGCTGTTCTGGGAGATAGTTACCTGGTGACAGGTGACGAAGGCCTCCAACTGCTGCTTGATATATACAACGGCAACCCCGCGCCCTGCGCGGGGTTGTTCGTTTTTCATCTGGCGATTCTCGCGACCGGGTGTGAGCGGAACATGTCGCAGGGGATTGATCCAGCGCGCTTGCATGTTCGACGCGACCGCCCGTGACGTTTGGCGACGGCGTCACAGCGCGTGAAGTGCAGGATTGGTCCAGGGTGGTTCATTTCGGTACCGACCCAACGCTGGGGCGGCATCACGGCACGGTTGGCAGGCCGCTGATCGCGCTA
The DNA here is from genome assembly GCA_947490615.1 of Planctomycetaceae bacterium. GTDB lineage: Bacteria > Planctomycetota > Phycisphaerae > Phycisphaerales > SM1A02 > QWPT01. The sequence goes on from CANLHK010000004.1 coordinate 716, forward strand.
TGCCCGCGCAAGCCAGAGGCGGACCGATGCGAGCTGGGAAAAAAGAAAGCGCGGACCGCACCGAAGTGCGATCCGCGCTGGGTAGGACCAATTGGTCCTAGTGCCTTTCCGGGAGGGCTCGATACGGGCCTGTCAGATCCGTATGGCCTCAAGCCGGTTTTCTCTGTTGTCTCGTTAGTGTCCAGCCAACGAGACCAATCCCTGCCTTGCCAGCCGATGTCCAGTCGGCGGCGAGTGTCCTGTCAGTAGGGATGAGAACCTCAACCCGATTTTCTGCGCAAGCGGAAGTGGTTTTCTGCAGAACTGCTCCGCGGGGCAGCGCACCGCGGCTCACCCGTCTCCAGACTCGCTCGAAGATTTCCGACCTCACTCGTGGGGGCGGGCGGTTCAGTCCGACACCGCGTTCGCACTCTGGGGCCATCGCCCGATCAAGCGGGTACTTGCAAAACGACGAAATGAGGATATCTTTATCCGTATTGGGTGATTGCGTCCGCGAGGCGCGGCACGGTCAGCCAGCCGAGGTGTCAGGTCACCTCGGGTTCACCACCGACACGGCGGCATCGGCGCTCCTGAGGGTCGATCGCCGCGTTCAGGACAAGAAACACGATGGCCTCTTCTCTTCACACGACCAACGCCGTTCCTACCCGCTCGAGCATGGCTAGTCAGGAGGGATCCGCGTCGGCGCTGGAACGATTCAGCTACGACGACGCGGTGGTGCGGTGGTTCATGGGTGCCTCGTTGCTGTGGGGGGTCGTCGGCATGTTGGTGGGGGTCATTGTGGCCCTCCAACTGGCGGACCCGCGCTTCAACCTCGGGCTCCAGTGGCTGAGCTTTGGTCGCTTGCGGCCGCTGCACACCAACGCGGTCATCTTCGCGTTTGCGGGTAACGCCATCTTCGCGGCGGTCTATTACTCCTCGCAGCGGTTGCTCAAGGCCCGCATGTTCAGTGATGCGCTGTCGTGGATCCATTTTGTTGGCTGGCAGTTCATCATTGTGTCCGCGGCGCTCACGCTGCCGCTCGGCTACACGCAAGGCAAGGAGTACGCGGAGCTCGAATGGCCGATCGATATCGCGGTGGTTTGCGTGTGGGTCGTGTTCGCAGTGAATTTCGTGGGAACGCTGATTCGCCGACGCGAGCGACACCTCTATGTCGCGCTCTGGTTCTACATCGCCACAGTCGTGGCGATCGCAGTGCTCTACATCTTCAACAACCTTGTGATGCCCGCAGGATGGCTGCGTTCGTACTCCGTCTATGCGGGTTCGCAGGATGCGTTCATGCAGTGGTGGTACGGCCACAACGCCGTTGCCTTTTTCTTGACGACCCCGTTTCTTGGCCTGATGTACTACTTTCTGCCGAAGGCGGCCGAGCGGCCGGTGTTCTCGTACCGCCTCTCGATCGTGCACTTCTGGAGTCTGGTTTTTCTGTACATCTGGGCGGGTCCGCACCATTTGCACTACACGGCGCTCCCAGAGTGGGCTTCGACGCTGGGCATGCTGTTCAGCGTGATGCTGTGGATGCCTTCCTGGGGTGGCATGCTCAATGGGTTGCTGACGCTGCGAGGCGCGTGGCATCGCGTGGCGACTGATCCAGTGCTCAAGTTCTTCGTCGTTGGCATCACCTTCTATGGGATGTCGACATTCGAAGGTCCCCTGCTCTCGGTCAAGAGCGTGAACGCTCTGAGTCACTACACCGATTGGACCATCGCCCATGTGCACGCAGGCGCGTTGGGTTGGGTGGGGTTCATGTGCTTTGGCATGTTCTACTGGCTCGCGCCGAGACTCCTGCAGACGCCAATCGCAAAGCCGTCGTGGGTGGTGTTGCACTTCTGGATCGCGACGATCGGCATCTTGCTTTATGTCCTTGCGATCTACTGGGCGGGGCTTACCCAGGGGCTGATGTGGCGGGCGTTCGACCAGGACGGCATGTTGCAGTTCCCCGACTTCATCGAGACGGTCACGCTGCTAGTTCCTTACTACTGGATTCGTGTCGTCGGTGGATCGCTGTATCTCCTCGGCGCGATTCTGATGGGTCTCAATCTCATCCTTACCTGGGCGCGCCGACCGCGACAGTACGAAGTCCCCGTATACGAGGCCGCATCGCTGCGCAGCGGTTTCCAAGAGTCACCGATTCCTGGTTCGGCTCTTCCGCGGGGGTATGTGATCGAGTTTGCTCGCAAGCTCGATGTGTTCTCGCAGCTTCGATGGCACCGCAAGTATGAGGGCTTGCCGATCGTGTTCACAGTGCTGGTGGCGATCGGTGTCGTCGTCGCGAGCCTTGGCGAGATGGTCCCGCTGTTCACGCGGAAGTCCGATGTGGCGCGCATCAGCAGTGTTGAGCCGTACACGCCGCTCGAGTTGATCGGCCGCGACATCTACATTTCCGAAGGCTGCGTGAATTGCCACTCGCAGATGATCCGCCCGTTGCGCGCGGAAACCGAGCGGTACGGCGAGTATTCCAAGCCCGGCGAGTTCGTGTTTGATCATCCATTCCTGTGGGGTTCGCGACGCATTGGCCCGGACCTTGCGCGCACGGGCAAGAAGATCCCCTCGCCGCTCTGGCACTTGCGGCACATGAATCAACCCACCGACACCAGTCCTGGTTCGATCATGCCGCCGTATCCGCATCTCCTGGAAGGAGCGCTCGACTTTGGTCAAGCAGTCGAGACGATCACCGCCATGAAGGCGCTCGGGGTGCCGTATGCAGAACCAGTGATTGCGGACGCCGCGGGGATCGCGCGCACACAGGCGGATGAAATCGCCAAGCGCATCGTCGCTGAGGCGGGACCTGCAGGGCTTGGTGATCGAAAGGTCGTGGCGCTCATTGCGTACCTCATGCGGCTCGGCACCGATCTCGACAAACCGCTCGTCGTTCCAGCGCTCGGTGCCACGCCGATTGCTGCGCAGCAGGGTGGTGGCCAATGACGACGCTCGCCGTCTCGATGCCTGAACTCTCTTTGATCTTCTTCCTCGTCCTCTTCGTCGGGCTCGTGGCGTGGCTGGTGTCGTCACGCTCGACGCGTTGGGATCGGGACGCACGCATTCCGCTCGATGAGTCGAGCGACGGAGGTACGAACCATGTCCGCTGAATCGAATCCTCAGCAGCCCCGACTTCTCGATCACGATTGCGATGGCATTCGCGAGTACGACAATCCCATGCCGCTGTGGTGGACGGCGATTCTCTGGGTGAGCGTGATTCTCTCGCTGCCGTACTTCGTGTTCTATCACGCGGGCGGTGTCGGATCTTCCGCCGCGGCCGACTACGAAACTGAGGTCGGCGAGTTTTACGAGATGCAGTCCGCCAAGCTTGGTGACTTGCAGCCTGATGCAGCGACGATTCTCACGCTCGCTCAGGACACCAAGAAGTTGCTCGGCGGAAGGAACATGTTCAAGGTGAACTGTTCGATCTGCCATGGCCCCGACGGCGGTGGAAAGACTGGGCCGAATCTCAGCGACGACTACTACCTCAACATCAAGCAACCTGAAGACATCGTGCGCGTGCTGCGCGACGGCCTCGAATCGAAGGGAATGCCGAAGTGGGGGAAGCGGTTTAGTGGCCCGCAATTGGTTCTGCTCGCCTCGTATGTGGTGAGTTTGCGCGGGACCAAGCCAGCATCACCTCGCGAACCGCAAGGCGATCGCGTGGCAGTCTGGGCCATTCCACCGGCTGCTGCTGCCGCGACATCGGCCGCGAGCGACGCAGCAGCGAAGCCCTGAGTCAACCTTCGAACTCCATGAATCGGACGATTCCACTTCCTGTACTTGACGCGTCTACCGACGCTGGTCCTTACCTCAAGCCCGAGGGGCGAGTCCTCGCGACGCTTGAGCAAGATGGACGCAGGCGTTGGCTGCGACCAAAGCCAAGTCCAGGCCCGTGGTGGCGGCGCAGACTCATGGTGGCGTGGGTGCTCATCGCGCTCTACACCGTGATTCCGTGGATCAAGTTCAAGGGGTTGCCGCTGGTCCTCCTGGACTTAGTCGAACGGAAGTTTGTGTTCCTCGGCACCGTTTTTCGGCCGACCGAGACGCTGCTCTTCGGCGTGCTCTCACTGCTTGTCTTCGTTGTCGCGTTTCTGTTGACCGCGCTACTCGGTCGCGTGTGGTGTGGATGGGGTTGCCCGCAGACGGTCTACCTCGAGTTTGTCTTTCGCCCCTTAGAGCGCGTGTTCCTCGGACGCGGCTACTCGAGTCCCCACGCTTCGGTTCCAGGTTGGCGACGCGTCGCGCTGTCCGCAGCGCAAGTCGTCGTCTGCGCTCATCTCGCCAACACGCTGCTCGCGTGGTTCGTCGGAGCAGACAATCTCACGCGCTGGATCTTCACGAGCGCGCCATCCGCGCATCCTGTGGCGTTCGCGGTCTTCGCGAGTGTGACCCTGCTGATGCTCTTCGACTTCCTGTACTTTCGCGAGCAGTTGTGCTCTTTGGCGTGCCCGTACGGCAGACTGCAATCAGCGCTGCTTGATCGTGACTCCCTCATCGTGGGCTATGACAAGAAGCGTGGTGAGCCTCGAGGCAAGGGTGCGCGCAAGTCGGCAGGCGCGCACGCTTGTGGCGGCAAGTGCAATGGCCAGGGCGGCTGCGGGAGCGGATCAAAGTGCGATCACGATCACGATCACGATCAGGATCACGATCACGATCACGCAGCGGAGCGCCTTGCGGCGAGCACTCCTGCACGCGGCGATTGCGTCGACTGCACGCTCTGCGTTCAGACATGCCCGGCGGGCATCGACATCCGCGACGGCTTGCAGTTGGAGTGCATTCAGTGCACGCAGTGCATCGATGCTTGTGACGCGGTCATGCGAAAGTTGTCGCGGCCAACTGGGCTGATTCGATATTCCTCAGAGCGTGCGCTCCAAGGAACGCCGCGCACTGGTGTTCGCATGCGCTTGGTTGTGTATCCACTACTCCTCGGAGTCTTGGTCATCGCAGCTGGGTACTTGTTGATGACCCGCACCGATGGTGCCGTCGCGTTGCTGCGCACACAGGGCGCGCCTTACATCGTGAAGCAGCTTGAACCTCGCGGCGAGACCATCGAAAGCGTGGTTCGCCTCCGTATCGACAACCGCACGCGGGGGGCTCTGACCTACACCGTTGCGGCAGGTGAAGGCGTCGAGTTGCTTCGCGCCGAGAGCGTCGAGGTGCAGGGTGACGCCAGCCGTGAGGTCGATGTCGTGGTGCGAAGTGGACCCAACGACTTCCTCCGTGGTCGTCGCGAGATTGAGTTGTCGATCACTGAACAAGGTGCTCGCAAGGGCGCCTATCGCGCGACGGTCAAGACCGCCGTGCTTGGCCCGTTGGTGATTCCACCACTTCGTTCTGGAGGCGCCTTATGAGTCTCATCGCCAATCGATGGATGTTTGTTCCGATCGGTCTGCTCTCTCTGACCGTCACCATTGCCACGCTCACCGTGCTGTCGGCGGTCGTGGGCCACCCACTTGGGATGGAGCCAAGCTACGACGCGAAGGCCGCCTCCTGGGAGAGCGAGCGCGCGCAGCGCGCAACCAACGAAGCGCTTCGCTGGGTCGTCACGCCCGACATTACTTCCGACGGACCAACCCACTCGCTCGCGCTGCGCATCGAAGACAAGCATGCTGCGCGCATCAACGCCTCCAGCGTGAGGGTCGAGTGCATTCCTGTGCGCGCCGCCGAGATGCGCCAGACGATTGAACTCTTGCGCGGCGAGCTTGGTGAGTTCTCCTGCTCCTTCGATTCTCCCGTCGGTGGTCAGTGGGAGTTTCGCGTGACGGTCGAACAGGGTGCCTTGCGATACACCGATGCATTCAGGCGTTTCTTGACGGGCACGCTGAAGGAGCCACGCCATGGTTGAGTCGCTTCAGTCGGATGGATCAATCCTCGCGCTCGCGGGAACGGTGCTCGCCTCGAGTTTGCTCGGGAGTGCGCACTGCGCGGGCATGTGCGGCGGACTCGCGGTCGTCGCCATCGGCCCCAACGACGGCGCGAAGACTCCGCGACAAGTTGGATATCACGCAGGCCGACTGCTGAGTTACTCTCTCGTTGGCGGCATCGCGGGACTTGCTGGGCAAGTCGTCGACGATGCGGGCGTTCTCGTGGGCGTGCAGCGTGTGGCGGCGATGGCTGCGGGTGTGACCATCGCGCTGTGTGGGCTTCTCGCCATCGCGCGCGCTCTCGGCGCTCGCGTTCCGAGCGCAAGCGTCCCGCTGCCGCTCGTGCGCGCCGCTCAACGCGTGCATGCGTGGACTCTTCGACTTCCACCGAAACATCGTGGTATTCCCATTGGACTCGCGACTCCGCTCTTGCCTTGCGGCTGGCTGTACGCCTTCGCTGCGATTGCTGCAGGCAGCGCTTCGTTGCCGCTTGGCGTGTTGGTGATGGCTTCGTTCTGGCTCGGCACTGTGCCTGCCATCGTGCTCGCTTCGAACGGCGCACGGTTCGCGTTCTCCAGGCTTGGTCGCGCTGCGCCGATCGCTCTCGGTGCTGCGATGGTGGCTGTTGGAATGCACGCCGCGTTCGTTCGGGGTGGAGCGGCGGAGCGCGCGCTTGCGGGTGTGAAGGACATCCAACCCTCTGCGCTGGTTGAGCTGTCGACGCAAGCGCGGCAGCAAGCAAGTGAGCGACCGCCGTGTTGTGCACACGAAGTTGATCCGACACGCGGCGAAGGTGGCACGCCATGAAGCGAACCGAACCAGCGGCGGCCCTCGGCCATCGCGTTGAATCCGCGTGTTCGCACTGCGGCCTCCCGGTTCCTCTCGCCGAGGCACGGGTTGGTGACGACCAACAATTCTGCTGCGGCGGTTGTCGCGCCGTCTATGGCGCGCTCCATGAATGCGGCCTTGAACAGTACTACGAGCTGCGCGATCGCGAGCGGATGAGCGAGGCGACCCAGGCGGAACCAGCGCATGTCTCAGGCCGCGGCTTCGAGCATCTCGACGATCCTGCATTCTTGACGGCGCAGACGGCGTGCGATGCTGCAGGTGTTCGCAGCGTCGAACTGCGCATCGATGGCATTCGCTGCGGAGCGTGCGTGTGGTTGCTTGAGGCGATGCCGCGCATCGTCCGCGGCGTTCTCTCGGTTCGCGTCGACTCGGCGCGTGGTCTCACGCGGCTCATTTGGGACGATCGGATCATCGCGCTTTCTGCCATCGCAAAGCGATTCGATGCGCTTGGCTATCAGCTCCATGCCTTTGGCGATCCGGAAGCCGTCGTGCGCGAGCGCGCCATCCATCGCGCGTGGATTGTGCGCATGGGAGTCGCGGGTGCCATCGCCAGCAACGCCATGGCGGTCGCGTTCGCGCTCTATGGCGGATTGCTCACCGAAATGGCGCAGTCGTATCGTCTGTTCTTCCAATGGTGCTCGGTGGCACTGGCCGTGCTCGCGGTGGCCTGGCCTGGCCGTGTGTTTCTTATCAACGCCGTGACCGCCTTGCGTGCGCGCACGCCACACATGGATGTTCCGGTCGCGTTTGGCCTCGTTGCAGCGGTCGGTGCGGGCATCATCGCGACGGTCCAAGGCACGGGCTCGATCTACTGCGAGAGCGCAGCGATGCTGGTGTTTCTGCTGCTGGTCGGCCGATTCGTGCAGTATGGACGACAGCGGCGCGCGCGCGAACAGGTCGAGCTTCTTCTGGCCATCGTTCCGTCCGTCGCGCGCAAGGTCACGCAGGAGCATGGTCGCGAGAAGTTGATCGAGGTTGCCATGGGCGCATTGGTCCCGGGCGACATCGTGGAGGTTCCCGCGGGAGAAGCCTCACCTGCAGACGGACGACTGCTCACGGATTCTGCGCATCTTGATCTCGCGCATCTCACGGGTGAGTCGCGCCCAGTGCGCATTGAGCGCGGCGGACCGATCTATGCCGGTTCGCGCGTCTTGGAATCGCCGATGCGCGTCGAGGTCACGGTGTCAGGGACCGAGACACGCGCCGCGCGGCTGCTCGCGTTGGTGCGCGAGGCGGGCGAACGGCGCGCTCCGATTGTCGAGCTTGCCGATCGCGTCTCAGCGTGGTTCCTTCCGACCATCGTCGTGGCCGCGCTGGTCACGATCCTTTGGTGGTGGCCACGCATCGGTGCGGAACAGGCCTTGGCGCGCGCGGTCGCGATGCTCGTGGTGACCTGTCCGTGTGCGTTGGGCCTCGCAACGCCGTTGGCGGTTGTCGCAGGAATCGGCAAGGGCGCGCGACGCGGCGTTCTTGTGAAGGGCGGTGATGTCTTGGAGCGCGCGTCGAAGCCAGGCACGCTGGTGCTCGACAAGACCGGCACCGTGACCGAAGGCCGCACGCGCGCGATTCGATGGATCGGTGAACCGAGCGCGCTTGCCGATGCAGCGTGCGTCGAGATGCACAGCGCGCATCCGGTTGCCCGCGCCGTCGTCGATGGATTTGGCGAATCGGCGGGCGCGCAAGCGAAAGCCGTGGGCGTGCGCGAGATTCCTGGCCTTGGAATCGAAGGCCGCGTCGGCGCGAAATTGGTCCGCGTCGGAAGCATGCGCTTCATGCGCGAGCGTTCAGCCACCGTGTCCGACGAGGTGCAGACCTACGCGGCGGAGTGCACGGTTGCGGGACTGGCTCCGCTCTTCATCGCCATCGATGGCTGCGTCGCCGCAGTGATTGGTATCGGCGATCCGATTCGCGCGGACGCTCGGAGCACGGTGTCGCGGTTGCAACGCGCGGGCTGGAAGATCGTGCTGGCCTCGGGCGATGATCCTGTTGTGACCTCGGGTGTAGCGAAGGCTCTCGGTCTTGAAGCTCGAAATGCGCACGGCGGGCTCTCGCCTGAGGAGAAGCTGGCGTTTGTCCTGCGCGCCGATCTCGCGCGTCCCGTCGTGATGGTGGGCGATGGCGTCAACGATCTTGCGGCACTTGCCGCGGCCGATGTTGGCGTCGCGGTTCGCAATGGTGCGCAGGCATCGCATCATGTTGCCGATGTCTGTCTTGCCGCCCGCGGCCTTCGGCCTCTTGAGCGATTCATCGTGGGTTCACGCAGCACGATGCGGGCGATCCGTGTGAATCTCGCGGTGAGTGTGGGCTACAACGCAGCGGGCGGCGTGTTGGCGTTTGCTGGATTGGTGAACCCACTGGTCGCTGCGATCCTCATGCCATTGAGCGGACTCACGGTGCTGGTCCTGGCACTGCGTATGCCGTCCTTTGCTCTTCCAGACTCTCCCAAGGAGGAACGCTGATGGAGCTCGTGTACATCGCACTTCCTGTGGCCTTACTCATCGGCGGTGTCGCGCTGGGGGCCTTCATTTGGGCTGCGCGCGACGATCAGTTCGAGGACTTGGACACGCCGCCGCGGCGCGCGATCTTCGATGATGTGGCGGTCAAACCTGATCGGCCCACCGTGAACGGGGCGCATTCGAGCCGTGAGCCGCTCGACACGCGGCAATCCTGAGTTACTTTCGAAGCGTGACGCGATCCTGTCGGCGATGGTGCATGGCGATGGTCTTCACGGCAGGTGCCGTGGCGGCGATCTCGTCCGCGCAATCCACCTTGCATTTCACCGATGTCTCTGCGGGAAGTGGTCTCGATCAGTTCTCGCACAATCCCAACGCGCTTGCAGTCCCAGGTCTCAATGAGTGGACCATGGGCGGCTTGGGTGTTGCCGACTTTGACGGTGACGGACTGGTCGATGTCTTTGTGCCGCGCGGCGGTGTTGGGACCGATCGGCTCTTCATGAATCGTGGCGATGGGACTTTCGTGAACGAGGCGGCAGTGCGCGGAGTCGCGGCGGTGCACGCTGGAAACGGCGTTGCCTGCGCGGACTTCGACGCCGACGGCGACTTCGACATCTTTCTGACGAGTTACGGCAGTGGCAGCGACAACCTTGGTGAGGTTGGTCGACATCGCCTGTATCGCAACGATGGCGGAGTGTTTACCGAAATCGCTGCCGCGGTCGGTGTCGCGACGAGCAGTTCCACCAGTGCGACCGCCAACGGCGCTGCGTGGGGCGACATTGATCTCGATGGCGATCTTGATCTTGCGGTGTGCGGTTGGTCGGCGAGCGTGGCGGGCAATCGCGTGTTTCGAAACGATGGCGGAGTGTTCACCGACATCACGGGTGCAGGCTTCATCGTGCAGGGAACTTGGGGATTTCAGCCGTTGTTCGTGGACACCACGGGCGATGGATTTCCCGAACTCCTCATCGCAGCGGATTTCCAGACCAGTCGTGCGTTTCGCAACCGACGCGATGGGACCTTCGTGCTGGCGACCGACGAGTTCGGCATGGGTGTGGATCGCAACGGCATGGGAGTCTGCGTCGGCGACTTCGATCGAAACGGCGCCGTCGATACTTATGTGACGAGCATCTACATGGATGTTCCTCCTGCGCGCGCCCACAACGGAAACGCGCTCTACCTCAACAGTGGTGAGGGTGTGTGCGAGCAAGACGCCGCCGCGCGCGGTTGCGTCGATGGCGGTTGGGGTTGGGGCGCGGTTGCTGCGGACTTCGACCACGATGGTTGGGAGGAGATCGCCGAAGTCAATGGACGCAACGGTGGCGAGTGGATTGGTGAGCAGGAATACATCTTCCACAACGACGGCGGCAGTTTCGTGCGCGCAGGTGCCGAGACGGGCGTCACGCTCGCCGCAGACGCGCGCTGTGTCGCGACGCTCGATTACGACCGCGATGGCGATCTCGACTTGGTTCTCCTTGCGAACAGCGGACCGCTTCGGCTTTACCGAAACGACTCGAAGCGGGTCGGTCGTTGGCTTGAACTCGACCTTGAGGGTGGCGGCCTTGGCGCCCTCAGCGAGGTCACGTTTGCGACAAGTTCGGGCGTCGAGACGGTGCGCCGTTGGGTGCATTCAGGGAGCGGCTACCAATCGAGTCACGACCCCGTGGTGCACTTCGGTCTGCCGACGAGCGCACGAGTGGCCGAGGTGCGCGTGCTCTGGCCGAGCGGGCAAACCACAGTGATTCCCGCGATGGAACTCGATGTGCGTCACGAGGTCGCGCGGCCACTGCGCGCGGACTTGGATGGAGATGGACTCGTTGGCGGCGCCGATCTTGTGCATCTGTTTGCCGTGTGGGGCGCAAAGGACCGCTCCGACCGAGCGATGCGCGCCGCCGACCTCCAACTCGACGGAATCGTGAACCATCGCGACCTTGCGGCGCTCCTCTCTGCGTGGTCCCGCTGAGCAGCGGGCAACGCTCCGCCGTACCATCCGCCCCGACTCTTGCCAGCGGACGCACTGGCCTCCAACGACGCTTTCAAACAGGAGTTTTTCGTGACGAACGCGATGAGCAACGCCATGACCGCCTTTCCACTTCAACACGCTGGCACCCCAGCCGGAACTCCCGACATCGACAACCTCGCGATCAACACGATCCGAACGCTTTCGATGGATGCGGTGCAAGCGGCGGATTCTGGTCACCCAGGAACTCCGATGGCGCTTGCGCCGGTGGCCTACGCGCTCTGGCAGGATGTGCTGCGCTTTGATCCCGCGCACCCCAAGTGGGCGAACCGCGATCGCTTCGTGCTCTCCAATGGCCACGCCTCGATGTTGCTCTACTCGATGTTGCATCTGAGCTCGGTGCAGCGCGTCGATCATCACGGTCACCGCACCGGTGAGTTGGCGGTGCCGCTGGAAGACATCAAGCGATTCCGTCAGCTCGGTTCACTGTGCCCTGGACACCCCGAGTCGCATTTGACTTCGGGCGTTGAGACCACGACGGGCCCGCTCGGACAGGGACTCGCGACGAGCGTCGGCATGGCGATGGCTTCGAAGTGGCTCGGTGCGCGCTACAACCGACCCGGCTATCCGCTTTTTGACTTCCGCGCGTGGGCGATCTGCGGCGACGGCTGCTTGATGGAGGGCATCTCTGGTGAAGCCGCGTCCCTCGCGGGTCACCTCGGTTTGTCGAATCTCTGCTGGATCTACGACAACAACAAGATCACCATTGAAGGCTCGACCGATCTCGCGTACTCCGACGACGTCGCGGCGCGCTTTGCTGGTTACGGATGGAATGTGCTGCGCGTTGGTGATGCGAACGATCTCAAGCAACTCGTGCGCGCCTACGAGACGGCGCGTCGCGCGACCGATCGCCCGACCATGATCATTGTCGACAGCCACATCGGCTACGGCGCGCCGAAGAAGCAGGACACCGCGAGCGCCCACGGCGAGCCGCTCGGCGAGGAAGAGATCAAGGCCACGAAGCGCGGCTACGGTTGGCCTGAAGATGCGAAGTTCCTCGTACCTGACGGCGTGCGTGAGCGCTTTACCGAGAAGGTCGGCGCGCGCGGTGCAACGATGTCTGCCGAGTGGACAGCGCACTTTGAGGCGTATGCCAAGGCGTATCCGTGGCTCGCGGATGAAGTGCGAACCATGCTCGCGCGCGGACTTCCTGAAGGCTGGGACAAGGACATCAAGCCGTTCCCCGCCGACGCCAAGGGAAACGCCAGTCGCAACACTTCGGGGCAGGTGCTCAACCAGATCGCCAAGAATGTGCCGTGGCTCATCGGCGGCAGCGCGGACTTGGCGCCGAGCACCAAGACGCTCTTGACCTTTGACGGAGCTGGCGGGTTCCAGCGCGATGTCTTCGGCGGTCGCAACTTGCACTTTGGCATTCGCGAGCACGCGATGGCTGCGATCTGCAATGGTCTGACGCTCTCGGGATTGCGCGCGTACGGGGCGGGTTTCCTCATCTTCAGCGACTACGCGCGCGGCGGCATTCGCTTGAGCGCAATCATGGAACTGCCCGTCCTGCACATCTTCACGCACGACTCGATCTATGTCGGTGAAGACGGGCCAACCCACCAGCCCATCGAGCAGCTCCTTGGCTTGCGCTCGATTCCACATATGCAGGTCTTCCGACCATGCGATGCCAACGAAGTGATCGCCTGCTGGCGCATGGTGATGACTTCCACCAATCACCCCTCGACGCTGGCACTGACGCGACAGAATCTTCCGACACTTGATCGAACCAAGTTTGCGCCCGCCGAAGGATGTCGCCGTGGTGCCTATGTGCTCAGCGATTCAGCGAGCGACGCCAAGAAGGGCACGCCCGATGTGCTCCTCATCGGTTCGGGTAGTGAAGTGCACCTGTGCCTTGCGGCGCAGGAAATCCTTGCGAAAGAAGGCGTGCATGCGCGCGTCGTCTCCATGCCTTGCACCGCGCTCTTTGACGCGCAGGATGAGGCGTATCGCGGCAGCGTGCTGCCGTCGGCGGTGCGCGCACGCGTGACCTGCGAAGCCTCGAGCACGATGGGTTGGGACCGCTATGCAGGTCTCGATGGCGAGTGCGTGGGCATGACCGGGTTTGGCGCGAGCGCACCAGCGAAAGATGTTGCGGCGCACTTTGGGTTCACGCCTGAGCGTGTGGCCGAGGCGGCGCGCAAGAGTCTCGCGCGCGTGCGCGGCGCGGTCGCAGGAGGTGGGCGTTGAAGATCGGTGTGGCGTCCGACCACGCGGGCTTCTCGCTGAAGGAGACGCTCAAGCGAGAGATCGAGGCACTCGGACATACGGTGTTTGATCTCGGCACCCACAGCAGTGAGAGCGTCGACTATCCAGACTTCGCAGAGAAACTCGGCCTCGCCGTTGCGCGCGGCGAAGTGGAGCGAGGCGTGTTGTTCTGCGGCTCAGGGATCGGCGCGAGTGTGGCCGCGAACAAGATCCCTGGGATTCGCGCGGGTAATTGCAGCGATACCTACTCGGCGCACCAGGGCGTTGAACACGATGCGATGAACATTCTCGTGCTCGGCGGGCGCACCGTCGGACCTGCAGTGGCCAGTGAGATGGTCCGCGCGTACCTCGCCGCGGACTACACCCATGAAGCGCGCCACGAGCAGCGATTGGCCAAAGTGATGGCGCTCGAAGCGCGCTACACCGCACAGCGCGGCGAAGTCACGAAGCGCTGAGAGTCGCGCGGCACAGGCGCCGTGAGAAGTGCGAACTGGAAAAAGAGAACAGGCGGACCGTGTGGTCCGCCTGCTCGTTTGGTGCTTGGTTGTGAGGTGCCCAGTGTCGTGCTTACTTGGACGCTGGCGCGGAAGGCGGCGTATCGCTCGAGACGATCTCAAGCAACTCAACATCGAACACCAGCGTGGCCTTGGCGGGGATCGGTCCGCGACCGCGCTCACCGTAGGCCAGTCCGTAGGGGATGACGAGCTTGCGCTTGCCGCCGACCTTCATGCTGCCGACACCTTCGGTCCAGCCTGCGATCACTCCGCCCAGTGGGAAGGTCGCTGGTTGATCGCGGTCGTAGCTCGAATCGAACTTGGTGCCGTCGGTGAGCCATCCCGTGTAGTGAACCTTCACGGTTGCTTCGGGGCCGCTTGGCGTGGCGCCCGTGCCGACCACGAGATCGGTGAACATCAGACCACTGGGCAGATCAGTGAGTTCGCCCGTAAACGGCGCGCCAGAGAAGCGCGGCTTCTCGGTGTCGCTCACGATGGCGCCATCGTTGGCATTGATGACGACTTCGAACGCCTTCGCGCCGGCGTAGATCATGACCTTGGCCACGGCGGGCTCGGTCATGTAGTCAAAGGTCGCCCAACGAACGCCACCATCATGCTTCTTTTTGGCGATGTCGATCGCAGACTTCATGGTGAGCGTCGGAGCCGTAGCGGCGCCCGTGGTCGCATCGACGATGACCTTGCGGGCCACGCCGCCTGAAGCCACAGTGATTTCGTACTTGAGCGCGGCGCCCAGCATGGTGCGCGCATCGACGGCGGTGCCGTTGGCGGCCTGCTCGGCGGTCGCGATGGCGGTGTCGAGCGAGACCTTGCTCGCAGAGAGCGCCTGCTCGACTTCAGCGGGGTCCGCAGGAATGCTGGTGTAATCGGTTTGTGCAGCGGCGGTCATGGTGAGAGCGAGTCCGCAGAGCGCGGCGACGACATTCTTGGTGTTCATGAGATGCTCCAGATTGGGTCGGGATGCTAGCATGGGAATCTGTCGCCGCTGCAGGGAACTGCGCGGCCTGCGAAAACTCACGGCTTCACGGAGATGAATCACATGAAGTTGGGATCGAACCGCGTGGCGCGTTGGACAAGGATCGGTTGCACGATCGGAGTCCTCGTCCTTACCGCATGCGAGCAGGCGCCCGATGACGAACCGCATGGCGGCGGATACACCGCTGCGCCAGCGCCTGAGCCAGTCTCCGATTCCAGTGCGACACCCAAAGCGAACTCCACTCTCGGCAAGGCCAAGCAGGCCGCCGAGCGCGTCATCAATGAAGATGTCGCGGAGTACAACAAGAAGCTTGAAGCCGCCGCGGACGATGTGTTCAAGAAGCGCTGAGTCCAGCTCGCTTAGCCAAGACGATCAGGATTGAGTCCCTTGAGATCGTCGACCACGAAGATGCCGTCCTTGCGGATGACTTCGCCATCGAAGGCGATGGTGCCGCCGCCAAAATCACTGCGTTGGATGCAGACGAGATCCCAGTGGATCTCGCTGGTGTTGCCATTGCTCGCCTCTTCGTAGCAGCGACCAGGTGTGAAGTGGAAGCTGCCCGCGATCTTCTCGTCGAAGAGGATGTCCTGCATCGGGTGGGTGATGTGCGGATTGAATCCGATGGCAAACTCACCGACATAGCGCGCGCCTTCGTCGGTGTCGAAGATCTCGTTGAGCTTCGTGTTGTCGCCTTGGCAGGTGGCCTCGACGATCTTGCCGTTCTTGAAGACGAGGCGGACCTTGTCGAAGCTGATGCCGTTGTAGATGGTCGCCGCGTTGTAGGCGAGCACGCCGTTCACGCTGTCGCGCACGGGCGCGGTGAAGCACTCACCATCGGGAATGTTCTTGTCGCCACAGCAGGGGATGACACCGATGTTCTTGATCGAGAAACTCAAGTCGGTTTCGCCTGGGCCCTTGATGTGGACACGGTCGGTCTTGCGCATGCGAACTGCCAGTGGCGCGCAGGCGGCGTCCATCTTGGCGTAGTCGACGCAGCAGACCTTGAAGTAGAAGTCTTCGAACTCTTCCGTGGGCTTTCCTGCCAGTTGCGCCATCGAAGAGGTCGGCCAGCGCAGGACGCACCACTTAGTCTTGTTCACGCGCTGTTCGAAGTGGACGGGCTTCGAGTAGAGCCGCGCCGCGCGCTTCATTTGGTCGCTCGGCACGATCGACTGCTCACTGATGTTGAAGCCGCCGCGCAATCCGATGTAGGCCTGCATGCCTTTCATGCGGTGCAGGTCATGGTCGCTCCAGAGTGTGAGACCTTCTTCCGAACCGCGGTAGAGCTCGGCCATGAGTCGACCCGAACGCTCCGCGATATGGGCGTGGGCGCCGACGGCGCGTGCGGCACGAACGAGCGCGATCGTCATCTCCACAGGGATGTCGAACGACTCGATGAGGAGATGTTCACCCTTCTGCAATCGCGTCGAATGGCGAACGAGAAGGTCGGCAAGCTTCGTGTAGCGCGGGTCCATAGGACTCTGAGTCTAATGGAGAAGACCCGCGACTGCCGCCACGGTGATCATCTGCACCGACGGAACAATGAGGTCGGCGTCGCGTTGCCGCTCGGGCGTGTGGCCCTTCGAAGTGACGGCGATGCAGCGCATTCCTGCAGCTTTCGCGGCGGTGATTCCCGCGGGTGCGTCCTCGAAGACGACGCAGCGCGCGGGCGCGATGCCCAAGCGCGAGGCGGCGAGCAGGAAGCACTCTGGATCGGGTTTCGATCGCGCGACATCGCGCCCCGTGACCACGGCATCAAACGGGCTTTGCAGTGCCAAGCCATCAATCGCGCGCTGCACATTGAGTGGTGGACCCGAACTTCCGACGGCGATCTTGAATCCTGCGCCTCGCAGTGCGTGGACGAGTTCGCGCGCACCATCCATCAAAGGGAGATGGTGTCGGACGAGTGCGCGGTACGCCGCCTCCTTCTCCTCGTCGAGCGCGGCGATTTCTTCGTTCGTGAGCGCGCCTCGACCCGCGCGCAGCCAGCAAGCGCGCAGCAGATCTTCGTTGCGCCGACCAAAGTGCGCGTAGTACTCCTCGACGGTGACCTCGACGCCATGCGTCTTGCTGATACCGCGCCACGCTTCGTAGTGCGCGTCGTAGCTGTCGACGAGCGTTCCGTCGAGATCGAAGATGGCGGCAGAGTTGGTTGCGATGGTGGGCATGGCGGCGTTCGCGTCGATGGTGGATCAGCGCGCAGCAGCGGCGGCGATGGCGATTGCCGCGGCGTCGATGTCCTTTGCCGAGACATCAAGATGCGTCACCATGCGCACGCGCGCAGCGCCCATGGGGATGGCGGCGACGCCGTGCGCTGCGAGTCGCGCGCAGAAGGCTTGCGCATCGCCAAGTTTGGGATCGACCGCGTAGAACACCATGTTGGTTGGAATGGTGTCGGGCGTGCCTTCCAACACCAATCCATTGGTGCGCGCGATGATCTGTGCAAGCCGACGCGCCTGCGCGTGATCGTCGGCAAGCCGTGCCACATGGTGATCGAGTGCATGGATCGCCGCGGCAGCAAGGAGACCCGACTGCCGCATGGCACCACCAAACATCTTGCGGAAACGACGGGCGCGCGCGATGAGCGCGGCCTTACCGCACAGCGCGCTTCCAACGGGCGCGCCGAGACCTTTCGAGAAGCAGATCGACACGCTGTCGACCTCTGCGGTGTACGCCGTCGGAGCAACACCGAGCGCGACGCACGCGTTCAGGAGGCGCGCGCCGTCGATGTGCACATGGAGACCGCTCTCGCGTCCCATCGTGGCGACTTCGCGAAATCGTGCGACGGGCCAGATCGTTCCACCACCCTTGTTGTGGGTGTTCTCGATCACGAGCATGCGCGAGATGGGCGCGTGTTGGTCGCGCGGCCGCATCGCCGCGCGCACTTGCGCGGCGTCGAAGAGCCCGCCAAGCCCGTCGAGTCCCGCCACCATGCAACCCGAGAGCGCGGCGGGCGCGCCGGTTTCGTAGTGAATGATGTGGCTGTCCTTGTGGGCGATGATCTCGTCGCCTGGTTCACAGACCGAACGGATCGCGAGTTGGTTGGCCATCGTTCCTGACGGAACAAAGAGTGCCGACTCCTTGCCGAGGAACGCCGCGACCTTGGCTTCGAGCGCCTGCACTGTGGGCTCGTCGCCAAGGACATCATCCCCAAGCGGCGCCGCCATCATGGCTTCCTTCATGGCAGGGGTCGGTCGCGTCACGGTGTCACTGCGGAAGTCAATCATGGGGGCGCGATGGTACGGCGGCGAAAGGCCAACGACGCAACCCCGCTTCTCCCTGAACCGCACTCGCCGCTGCAGCGCGTGTCCGAGAATGCCGATGTACGACCCGTGACTCCGCTCGTCGCCACTGTTCTGTTGAGTTCGATGTTCGCCCAAGACGCGGGCCTGACGCCGCGCCGCTTGGTGGCGCGCTTTGACTTTGAAGAGAGCGCCGAATTCAACACGGGCGTCCCTGCCAACTGGAACCGCGAGAAGCTCGGCTACGCGCAGTTTGGCTCGGTCGAGACCGCCGAAGGGGTGGGTCGATTGGCGGGAAGCAACGGTTACGCCGTGCGCTTTCAACTCGATGGTGCCTCGATGGCGTTCACGCGCGATGTGCCGCTCGTCACCGACAGCGGTGTGGTCGCGCAGGGGTCGGATCTCTTGCTGCGCGCTTGGACGCACACCGAGGGTTTGGTGCATGCTTCAGTCCGCGTGAGTGCGCGCTATCTCGATGCGCATGGCGGCGCGATCGCTGGCGTGTACAGCTCGGAATTGGTGCGCGCGGAATCCGCCTGGCAGCTTCTCGAAGTCGTGCCGCCGCCAACGCCGCGCGAGGCTACCGTCCTGCAGATCTGGCTTGAGGCGGTGCAACCCGACCAGCAAACGGAGCAGCCCGGCGCGCGACATGAAGTTCCTCGGAAGGACATTCGCGGCAAGGCGTACTTCGACGACATCGAGCTGTGGCAGATGCCGACGGTCAAGTTCGAGCCCGAGAGCAACGGCATCGTGCGACCTGGAACGCGCGTCAAGCTGCGGTTGCGTTGCGAAGATCCGATGACGCAGCAGCCGTCGGTTGTGGTGCGGGTGCGCGATGCGGGGGAGCATGTGCTCTTTGATCGCACGATGACGCTTCCCGCAGGACGCGATTTCACCCTGGAATTGCCCGAACTTTCCACGGGCTGGTACCAAGCCGAAGCGCTGTTTTCGCAGGGAAAAAACCAGATCGCCCGTCGTCTCGCGCGGATCGCCGTGCTGGCCGACGACCCGTTCGAGCCCGACCAACCGCCGCGATTTGGAGCGTCACTTGGGGCGCTGAGTACGCCGCTTGAGCCCGTGACCGAACTCGCGCGCAGCGCGTTTGTCGTGCTCCCAGTGTGGACCGAAACCACCGAGTTGCGCGATCCTGCAGGAGAGATCGAGTACCTGCGGCCGCTCGTGGCCAAGTTGCTGGACTTGCGCGTCGAGCCAATGTTCCGCCTTCGCGCGGTTCCAACGCGCCTGGCCGCGGCGGAACGCATCGATCACTCGGATGCGCTTGGGCTGTTTGGTCTTGATGAAACGCGATGGCGCCCTGCACTCGAGCCTTGGCTCCTTGCCTACGGACAGCGCGTCGATCAGTGGTTCATCGGCGTGGATCCCGTCGACGCGGATCGCGTCGATCTCGCGGCGCGCATGGACTCGATTGCGCGCACCATGGGCACTGCCATCGCTGGACCCGCTGTGACGCTGCCGTGGTCGCCCGAAGAATTGGTGCCGACGACGCTCGACAAGGCGCTCGACGATGGTCGTCACACGCTTGAAATCGTGGCCGACGCAGCGTGGCGTGAGAGTGGCAGCGAGGCCTATGTAGGTTTCGCCAAGGGCGAACGCGGCATGGTGCGCATCGTGCCGCTTCCCAACGGATCAGTGACCGATCGCGACCGAGCCATTGATCTGGCGTTGCGGGCAATTGACGCGTGGCGCGCGGGTTTTGATGCGATTTCCGTCGAGGTCGGCGCGCCAGAGACTCCAGTGGTTCCTGGTCCCGCACTGGAGTTGGCCGCGTGGCGACAGATCGCCACGCGCTTGTGCGGTCGACGCTTTGCGGCAGAGATTCCTTTCTCGAACGGAGTCCGCGCGCTGCTCGCCAATGGCGCGCGCGGCCCCGCACTGGTCTTGTGGAACGAAGCAGGTGTGGAAGAGGTCGCACTTGAAGTGGACCTTGGCGCACGACCCGTGCAAGCGACGGACTTGTGGGGACGCATGAAGACTGTGTCGCCGTCGGCGCGAGGACACGCGTTGCGCGTCGGCCGTGAGCCGCTCTTTGTTGAGGGTGTGAGCGAGGAAATGTGCCTGCTTCGCAAGGGCTTCCGTGTTGAACCTGGATTTGCCGACAGTCGCCGCGCGCCACAGGATGGCGTGTTGGTCCTCACGAATCCGTGGAACAAGCCGCTGAGCGGCACGCTCACCATCGTTGGTCCTGACGCCTTGGGCTTCACGCCGCGCACGCATCGCTTCAACATCGCTGCGGGTGGCGAAGCACGGATGCCCGTGCAATTCAGCGTTCCGCGCGTCACCGAAGCTGGTTCGATCCTGGTGCGCGCCGAGGTCGTGGGCACTGCGGAGGATCGATTCCAGGCGACGCTTGAGAGCACGATGGAGGTCGGCTATCGCAAAGCAGTGGTGACGCCGTCGTGGCGTCTCGCCCGCTCGATCAGCAGTGGGCGGATTGATCTGGTGCTCACCCTGCGCGTCACCAATGTGAGCGATGCACCCATTGATGTCGAGGCGTTTGCGGGCGCCGAGGGCTATGCGCGCGATCGAAAGCTCATCACCGCACTTGCCTCCGGAGCCACGGCGGTTCGGTCGTTTCACTTCCCAGACGGCGCGCGCAAACTCTCGGGCCGTGACATTCGAACTGGCGTGCAGGACACTGACGCGGACATCTCACTCCTCAAGCGCGTGCCGATCCCGCCGCTCCTGCCACCGACCCAGACCGTCGCGGGTGCCGATCCGAGCCGCTAGGTCGGACTCGAAGCAGGCGCTACCAGCGCACGCGGGGAATGGGCGGTTGACCGAACACTGATTCGAAGGTCAGTCGATCGATCTTCCAGGCGCCATTGGTCTGGCGAACGCGAATGATCCAACTCGAAGGCACGACCGTCAACGAGCTTGCAGTGCTCGTCGAGCAGGAAAGTTCGACTTCTCCAGTGCGTTCGTCGAGCGTCCGCAGCACCAGTCGTGTGATGCGATTGGTCTCGATGCGGTTGCTGCGCGCGAGTGAGCTCAAGGCGCCGCGGATCGCGTCGATGCTCAGACCAGGGTTGTCGCGGCGGCCGTAGTTCAGCACGGCGTTGGGCGTGAAGAGCTCGGCCGCGCGCACCGTTTCGGCCTCCTCGGCGCAGGCCACCAGCGCCTCGACTACGGCCCGCGCTTCTTCACCAGGCGTGACGACGAAGCGACCGAGGAGTAGGGCGGAAACCCCGAGAAATGCAGCGCTGGCCGCCGCAATCGTGACCCCGCGACTTGGCGAGCCGCGCCCGCGCCAGAGGAGGAGCAGGGTGACGACGCCACAGAGGATCGCCACGGGGAGGGGGTTCTCGAAGAGCCACGACGACATGCGGGTTTCATTCTCGCAACAAATGGCGCAGGCTGGTTGAATGGGCTTTGGGATCCGACGCATTTTCTGCATGCGCTTCAAGGAGTCGGCCGATGCAGGCCGTTGCGGCGGAGCCGCGTCCAAGCAGACCGGGAGTCGGTCTCGTGCGGTCGCGATTGCGTTTCGCGGTCTTCGCACGATGGCTTCGAGTTCGACCAAGCCCCCGACATCGTCCATCACACCTCCGAGTTCGGCGGTGACGGCGACGGTGTCGATGCTCGAGCGCAACCTCACCGCTCTCGCGGCGCGCAACACTGATGTCGTCGAGGCGATCCGCGCCTTGGATCCCGCGTCCATCGGGGCGTTCGAGTGGTCCAACGCAGCCGATGGTTCCAAGATCGCTTCCTACGAAGGGCGCGCCCTTGCCTCGCGGCACGCGCCGCGGGAAGAGGCGACGAACTTTGCCGACGCCATCGATCTGCGCGAGAAGGCGGTCATCGCGGTCCTCGGTTTTGGGCTCGGTTACCACATCGCTCGGCTTGGTGAGCGACTTGGCCGCAGCGGGCTCGTCGTCGTGCTCGAACCTGATGTCGCGTTGCTGCGCGCAGTGCTCTCACAGATCGACTGGACCGTGGCGTTTGAGCGCATGAACCTGGTGTTCTTCACGGGCGGCGAATCGTTGGGCCAATTCGCCGAGCGGTTTGCGGGTGCCGATGGTGTGCTCATTCAGGGCGTGCAAATCGTGGAGCATCCTGCGAGTCGCGCGCGCGTGGCGCCCGTGGTCAAGGAGTTCTCGCAACACCTCACAGAGACCATTCGTGCGACACGCGTGACGGCCGCGACGGCGCTCGCGCGCAGTGCGCACACGATTCGTTCCATCCTTCGCAACGCGCGGCTCTATGTCGGCGGCGAGAGTCTGGCGCCCTTGGCGGGAATTGCGAAGGACCAGCTTGGCATCGTGGTGAGCGCGGGCCCGAGTCTCCGTCGCAACCTGCATCTCTTGGCGAAGCCTGGCGTGCGCGATCACTGCGTGATCATCGCGACCCAGACGGTCTTGAAGCCGCTGCTGGCCGAGGGCATTCGGCCGCACTTTGTCGCTGCGCTCGATTGGCACCAGATCTCCAGGCGTTTCTATGAGGGACTGCGCGAGCAGGATGTCGCGGAGACCACGCTGATTCTCGATCCGCAGGCGAATCCCGTCATCGCCGAGAGTTACCCAGGACCGGTGCGGACGATTGCCGCGCCGCACCTCGACGCGTTGCTCGGGCCGCTTGCCGTCGACAAAGGTCGGCTGCCTTCGGGCGCGACGGTCGCACATCTCTGTTACCAGATCGCGCGGTATCTCGGCTGCAATCCTGTGGCGCTCATCGGTCAAGACCTGGGGTTTACCGACGGCGTCTACTACGCGCGTGGCACGGCCATCGACGAAGTGTGGGCGCCCGAGCTCAACCCATTCAACACGATGGAGAACCTCGAGTGGACGCGCATCGTGCGTCATCGCGCGCATCTTGTGAAGCGGCGCGATGTCCACGGCAAGTCGATCTACAGCGACGCGCAGATGGAGACCTATCTCAAGCGCTTCGAGTATTTCTTCCTGCAGGACGAGCGGCGTGGGCTCACGACGATTGACGCCACCGAGGGCGGCGTGCGCAAGGCGGGCACCGAAGTGCGCGCGCTGGCCGAGACGCTCTCGATGCACGCGCAGACGCCGCTGGCTCCGATTCCACTCGCGCCACGGAACCTCGATGAAGCGAAACTCCTGGCCGCGGCAGAGCGGCTGCGCGTGGTCTTGGAGAATGTTCGGACCATCGGCCAGGCCTCCACGCGCACCGCAGGAGCGATCGCGCAGTTGGTGGGCGCCAACGCGAAGACGGAGCGCGACGATGTGCTGTGGCGCACCATCGAAACCGAGCGCGCCAAGGTCGGCGATCGACTCGACACGCTGCGTGTCTTGGATGAGTTCAGTCAGGTTGGTGTGCTCAAGCGCGCCAAGGCCGATCGATCCATCGAGTACGCGCGCGGCCTCTCGCCCGAAGAGAAGCAGCGACTGCAATTCGAGCGCGATCTCGCCAATGTGCGCTGGCTTCAGGAGAGTTCGACCGAGTACGCGACGGTGCTTGACGCGGCGATTCGGCGCCTTCAGGGCGAGAGCGTCGCGGACGAGCCCGATGAAGCAGCCGTCTCTGCGGGGACCGACGGTGCGCTTGGGCGCGCGCTTGGTGAGGTGAGCGTCGCGTCGGAGGTTCGCGCAGCGTTCTTGGTTCCTGTCGATCCGTGGCGCGGAGGACTGGGCACTCCGCGCAGTCTCGCGGAGCCGTTGGCAGGAAAGACGGCGATGCAGTGGACGCTCGAGCGGCTCGCGCGCTCGCGTGAAGCGGCGGCGATCGTGCTGCTCGTGCCGGAAGGCTTCGATATCGATTCGCTCATCGATCGCTCGCGAATCTCCATGCCGATTGAGATTCACTGGACCAAAGGCACACCGTTTGGACCTGAGCGCGAAGCGATCGCGTCGGCGCGACTGTGGAGCGACAGTTCGTGGCGCGGAGGAATCTCGGGTGCCACGGTGTATGACGAAGTGCTCGCGCCGCGCGCGATGTACGAAGCGATGACGCGCTTTGGTGTGACCGCGGCGATCGTGGTCGGACCTGACTGGCCGCTGGTGACGGTACTTGGCGAAGATGGCTGCGATGCGCTGATTCGTCGCCATCGCACCCGACCAGATCTCTTGCGCATCGTCTTCAATCAATCGCCGCCAGGGATGTGCGGCGTGCTCGTTGAGCGCACACTCATGGCGGAGCTCGCGCAAGGAGGTCGGCGCGCGTCGATCGGTTGGCTGCTTTCTTACGAGCCGACGCGGCCGCAGCAGGATCCGATTTCGAAGGATATCTGCGTCCAGATCGATCATGTCGTACGGCGGAGTCTCGTGCGCGCCGTGTTCGACACGCCGCGCAACATCATCCGCATGCGTCGCGCCATCGAGCCGGGACTTGGCGATCGCGGGTGTGGAGTGGCGGGCATCGAGCCCCGCGCGGCGATCGATCTCCTGGAGCGACAGCTCTTCGACACGGTTCCCTACTACACGCCGCAGCATCTCCTCGTGGAGCTCAACACGGGTCGTCAGGGCTCGGGTGCGTCAAGTCCACATCGCATGGGCTCGGTGCAGCGATCGATTATGACCGAGCGGCGATTCACGCGATTGGTCGAGCAGGTTGCGGAGTGCCGTGACTGTGTGATGACCTTCTGCGGCGCAGGCGATCCATTGGCACATCCGGATGTGGCGCGTCTTGTTCGCATCGCCAAAGACGGCGGAGTGCGCGGCGTGCATCTGCGCACGGAGTTGCTCGCGGCGCCCGCGGTTCTGGAAGCAGTGGTGGAAGCGGGTGCGGATGTGTTCAGCGTCGAAATCGATGCGGACACGCCCGAGACCTATCGGCGCATGCACGGTGTGGACCGCCTTCGTGATGTGCTGGCGAACATGGACCGCGTTCTCAATGCGCGGCGAAGCTTGTCGGGTGCAAACGCGCTCGCTGGGTACGCCGTCCCGTGGATCGTCCCGCGCTTGCAGCGGCGCGTCGAGAGCTACGAGGACATCGACGCGTTCTTTGATCGCTGGCAGCACTTACTCGGTACACCCGTGATTGAAGGTGCCGCGCCGTTTGATCCCTCGCCCGAAGCACCGCCCGATCCGCTGGCCAGTGCGCGCGCGCCCTCTCGCGCGTCCTGGCGCGAAATGCTGCGACGCATGTTGGTCCTGAGCGACGGCGTGATTCCGCTCTCCGAACTTGATCTGCGCGGCGATCGCGCCTTCGCGCATGTCGATCGCGGTCCGCTGCTGCAACTCTGGCGCGATCTCGTCGCGCGGCGCAAGCAGATCCGCCGCGAGTTTGGCGAGTCGCATCAGGACTTGAGGACACGAATTCCATGACGATGCCGCATTCCATCTCGCGCGAGGACTCGCTCGCGGTGGTCATTGGTCGCGCGGGAAGCAAGGGCCTTCCGCGCAAGAACGCGCTTTCCATCGCGGGTGCACCGATGATCGCCCATACGATTCGCTTTGCCCGCGCGTCGAGCTCGATCGGTCGCGTCATCGTTTCGACCGATGGCCAGGAGATCGCCAGCATCGCGGCGGCGGAGGGCGTCGAAGTCATTCGCAGGCCCGAGCACCTCGCCAACGACACGGCGACCGTCGACTCGGCGGTGCGTCATGCGGTCGAATCGAGTGGCTCTACCGCGGACATCATCGTCATCCTCTACGGCAATGTTCCTGTGCGGCCAGCGGACTTGGCTGATCGCGCCGTGGCGCGGTTGGTCGAGACGGGCGCTGACAGCGTGCAGAGTTACTACCGCGTTGGCAAGACGCATCCGTTCTGGATGTCACGGCTCGACGACGCAGGCAAGGTCTCGCCGTTCGTTGAGAACCGCATCTATCGCAGACAGGAGCTTCCGCCGCTGTTTATGCCCGATGGTGGCGTGATCGCGGTTCGTCGCGCCAGTCTGTTTGATGTGCGTGATGGTGAGCCCCACGCGTTCTTTGGTCGCGATCGAAGAGGCATCGAAACACGGGAGGGCGAAGTGATTGATGTGGACACCGCCGTCGACATGGCGGTGGCTGCTGCGATGCTGGTGCAAGGTATCGAGGTGCACGCATGACATCCTCGTCGGTCCGACTGGGCACACGCACCATCAGCCGAGGCTGCGATCCGTTCATCATCGCGGAGATCGGCGTGAATCACGATGGAAGCGCGGCGCGCGCGGGGGCGTTGGTCCACGCCGCGAAAGCCGCGGGCGCGGACGCAGCGAAGTTTCAGATGTTTGATGCTGAGATGCTCATGTCCAGGGACGCCGTGCTTGCGGCGTACCAGCGTGAGCAGGGCGCGCGTGATCCGCGCGATCTTCTTCGCAGCGTGCAGTTGTCTCCCGCAGAGCTCGGTGCGCTTGCGGACCTCTGCATCGCACTCGACATCGTGCCCATGGTGACCGTCTTCTCGTTGCCGCTCTTTGAGCAGGCACGCACGCAGCGTTGGAGCGCGTTCAAGACTGCGTCACCTGACATCGTGAATCGCCCGCTCTTGCACGCGGTTTCTTCGCTCGGGCGCCCGCTGGTCGTTTCGACGGGAGCCGCTGACCGAGACGAAGTGGCGCAGGCTGCGCGTTGGCTCGCGGCGTTGCCTGATCTCGCATTTCTCCAGTGCACGAGCAGCTATCCAACGCCTGACGCCTGCGCCGCCATCGGTGGTATGCAGGAGATCGCCGCGATCACTGGACGCGCCGTCGGCTACAGCGATCACACCGCAGCGGTTGACACGGGTGCGCTCGCAGTCGCTGCGGGCGCGTGCATTCTTGAGAAGCACTTGACCTACGACCGCGCCGCAAGTGGACCCGATCATTCCGCGAGTCTCGATCCACAGCAGTTTGCCGAGTATGTGCGTCTGTCGCGCCGCGCCGCGATGATGGTGGGTAGTCCCACGAAGGCAGTGCAGAGCGTCGAACTTGATGTGCGACGCGTGAGCCGCCAGTCGTTGGTGGCAGCGCGCGACATCGCCGCGGGCGCCTTCATCACGCCGAATGATCTCACCGTGAAGCGCCCTGGCACTGGACTCTGTGCGAGTCGCTTTGATGAAGTGGTCGGATTGCGCGCGGCCCGCGCCATTGAGGCAGATCGCGTGCTGCATGAGGCGGATGTTGTCCTTCGCGCTGAGGTGAAGGTGCGTCTGCGAGGGATGACCTGATGCGACGCATCGCAGTCGTGACTGGAACTCGCGCAGAGTGGGGCATCCTCAAGCCTGTGTGCATGGCGATTCGTGCTCGAAACGAACTCTCGCTCCATGTCGTTGCGGGTGGAGCGCATCTCCTAGCGCCCGCACGCACCATCGATGAGGTCCGCGCGTTTGCGCCAGGACTCGTCGAGTTCCCCATGCAGATCGCTGGCGAGTTCGGTCGTGCCGCTGACGCCCGCGCACTCGGTCGCGGCGTCACGGCGCTTGCGGAAGTCTTTGCCGTACTGGTGCCCGATGTGGTGCTCGTGCTCGGCGATCGGATCGAGGCCTTTGCAGCAGCGGCAGCGGCGTCGGTCGGTGGAGTGCGTGTCGCGCACATTCATGGCGGCGATCGCGCCGAGGGCGTTGCGGATGAATCGATGCGTCATGCGATCACCAAGCTCGCGCACATCCATTTCCCCGCATCGGCGGAGAGTGCCCAGCGCATCCTCTCGCTTGGCGAGCAGCCTGAGACGATTCACCTTGTCGGGTCACCCTCGGTGGATGGCTTGGAATCGATTGCGCCAATGGACGATGAGCAGTTCGCGCAACTTGGAAGTCCCGAGTTTGTGTTCTTGATGCATCCTTGCGCGCGGCGCGATGAGGTTGAGTACGCCGAGGCGTCCATGGTGCTCGACGCGGCGTTGGCGCGCGGAACGGTGCTGGCGCTTTCACCCAACAGCGATCCTGGTCGCGCAGGAATCGCGCGGGCGATTGCCGAGCGCTGCGATCGCCTGCGCGTCGCGGAGCACTTGCGTCGTGAGCAGTTTGTCGCGCTCTTGAAGCGTCGCGAGGTTCGAGCGCTCGTTGGAAACTCGAGTGCGGGCATCATCGAAGCTTCGGCGCTGGGCACGCGTGTCCTTGACATCGGTCGGCGACAGCGCGGTCGGGAGCGCGCCGCGAATGTGGTGGGCTGCGCAGTCGCCGAGCCATCGGCACTGATGACTGCGTTCACGGCACTCGAAGGCGCGCCGCCGCGGACTTCTCATCCATACGGACAGGACGGCGCGAGCGGCCGCATTGCAGCGATGCTCGCTGGATTTGATCCGTCACGGCATCCCATCGCCAAGCTCAACGCGTTCTGACCGACACCGCGGGTGGGGTTGTGCGGGCAGGGCCGGATATCTCGTGATGCGATCGCGATGACGCACGCCTCGTTCGGGTCTTCTCAAAGTCGCCCATCAATTGGAACACTGATCAGACCGATGAATTGGGTGCTTTCCGCCTTGCGGCAAGGGCACGGAAGAGCGCTGTTCAATGAACGAATCCCGTAGGTGAGCACGATGCAAGTCCAGTCCCACGATGCACACATGCTGGTCGCGCATGCGGCGGTCAAGCAGCTCAGCCACATCGCGACGCTGCCTGAGGTCACGCTGGGCATCATTGAGCTCGTCGAGAATCCCAACTCGAGTGCGCAGGACCTCAACACGCTCATCGGCCGCGATCCTGCGCTCTCAGCGCGCATTCTCAAGGTTGTGAACAGCGCCTTCTACGGATTGCCGCGGCAGATCGGCTCGATCAATCGCGCGATTTCCATGCTCGGTCTGAACGCCGTGAAGAACATCGCCATCGCAGCAAGCTTGGCGAAGCTCTTTCGTGGCGGTGCGCTCTGCGATCGATTCGACGCCAAAGAACTTTGGGATCACTCGATCGCCGTGGCAACCGCCGCGCGCTTGCTCGCCAAGGAAGCGCGCATGAGTTCGGGCGACGAGGCGTTCCTTGGCGGACTCATGCACGACATCGGCATCATGGTTGAGCTGCAAGTCGATCGAGCCAAACTTGTGAAGGTGTTCAGCGACATGCAGTTTGATGCCGAGGGCGCTCCGCTCATCGACTTCCGAATGGTGGAGCGCGCCGTCTACGGCGCCGACCACGGGCACTTTGGCGAAGCGCTCTGCGAGCAGTGGAAGTTCCCGCGGTCGCTCGCTCAGGCGTGCGGCCATCACCACGATCCGCTGTGCGCGCCCTCCGAATCACGGCAAGTTCCTTGGCTGATCTTTGTGGCCGAGCGGTTGGCCACCGAGGGTGGCGGCTTCCACGCCGACCTCATGGACCGCGAGATTCCCCGCGAAGCACTCGAGTCTTTGGGCATTGGCGCGGCGCAACTTGACGCGGTGCGTGCACAGCTCGCCGAGAAGCTCGCAGAAGCACAGGTCACGCTCGCCGCGTAGCATCGCGGCATGGCCGCCTCGGTGCAGATCGACTTCTCGCGTCCTATCGCGCTCTTCCCACTGCCGTCGGTGGTGGTGTATCCGCACACTGCGGATCGCTTGATTGTGTTTGAGCCGCGCTATCGACAACTCGTGGAAGACTGCCTCCGCGCCAAGGGCGATGGTCCGCTCCTAGACGCTGCGCCCATTGCACTGGCGACCTACGCCATGCGCGGTTGGAGTGGCGAACGGATCGGTGAGCCGCCGCTGCGCAATGCGGTGTGCGTGGCCAAGATTGTCGATCATCGACTGCAGAGTGATGGTCGTCACCAGGTGTTGCTGCACGGATTTTGTCGGGCACGCATTGATGCGATTGCAGAGCCCGAAGGTCGTCGTCTGTATCGCGTTGGACGGCTGGCGCCCATCGATAGTCGTCCTGGCGCGCCGCGCTCGATGCCTGGGTTAGAAAGCGAGATCTCTGCACTGGTCTCGCACGGCTGCCTCTTGCGCATGCAACGGCTGCAGCCCGTGCGTGATTGGATTCGCAGCGGCAATGTGCCCACCGAGTTCATCATGGAGCAGTTGCTGTTCATGCTCGCGCGCGGCGACGCGCAGCGCTACGAGATGCTCGCAGAGCCAAGTGGACGGGCGCGGGCCCGCTTCGCGCTGAGCGAACTCGCGCATCTTGGAGCGATGCTCGACCACGCGATGGAGCGGGCAGCGCCTTCGACGCGTGGCGTTTCACCGAACTGACGAGATCTTGGCCGCGTCCATCGCCGCGTTCCACTCCACGAGTTCCTTGGCGAATCGCGCGCGCAACGCGGCGGTGTCGCCTTCGATGCGTACTTCAAGAATCGGCTCCTCTGCAGGCAATCTCGTGGCGATATCGAGACCTTCAACGATGACGCCAAACACGCTGTAGAGGAGGTTCCATCGATCCTGCGGCTTCACCGTGAGGAAGATGCGATTGGGCTTCGATCGCGCGGTGTGTTCCTCGGAGGTGTTCGAGGCGCACAGTCTTCCGCCGACATCGAAGAGGAGCTTCGGCGAGAGTTCGCGCTGCACAGTGAAGATCGGCGCGCTCTCTCCAGTCTGGCGCACGACGGGAGAGAAGTCCGACCAGGTGCGGCCCGTGAAGTAGCCGCGCTGCGCCACGGCGATGAAGGCCATCGAGACGCGCGGAGCTTCGTTGGTCGCGAGCCGAACGCGGATGATCCCCGAGGGCTGAACGAAGACCGCGAAGATCTCCGCCGTGGCTGCCGGCGTCGGTGATGGAGTCGTACCTTGCGTCGTATCTTGCGTCGTACCTTGCGTCGCGCGCGGCGGCAACGCGTTGGGCGTCGAACCGTCACAGGCAACGAGTATCACTGGAAGTAGGGCGGCAAGGATCGCGCATCGACCAGCGCGGTGGGTCATGAAGAGGGAACGGAGCATGATCAATTGCCTGCGTTGCCGCGGCTTCCGCGTGATCCGCGGCTGCTGCGCGCGGGGGCGTCGTTGGTGGCGCCGCCTGGAGCATCGGCCGACTCGGTGCGAAGAGGTTTGCCAGGCGCGGGAGCCGACTCGAGTGCGGGCGGCGTCGCGGGATTGTTCGTCGAACGATCGGTCGTGGCCTGCGCGGGCTCATCGGCCAGCGCGTCAAGGCGCGCTGCGAGGGACCTGTGTTCAAACGCATCGGCGCGTTCGAGTGAGTCGGTCGTTGCAATCGCATCATCGATGCGCGCCGTGGCCGCGAGATCCGCATCACCGACCATCGTGCGAATCCGTTGGAGCATGTCCTTCACGATGGCGCGGCGTTTGTGCTGGGCTTCGAGGACAGCAATGCGCGCATCGATCTCGCTCACCATCGACGCACGCGTGCGCGTCACCAACCGCGGGAGTACGAGGTCAGCCGCCTCGCACGCGCGGCGCGAGAGCGGCTCAAGTCGCTGGTACGAGGTCTCCAGCGCATCAAGCAGTGCGGTGTCGTGGTCAGGGCTGAAACTCGGCAGGGCCAGCGACTCTTCCACCATCTTGCCGAGCAGGCGTTCGTCTTCAAACAACTCGGGATGAAGCGTGCGCTGCCAGAGTTCGACGAGCTTGCGGCCATCGCGCGGCTGCAGGCGCGAGCGCACGCGATCAACGAGGTCAAACTGCACCGCGCGGATTTCAAGCTCGTTGGCGAAATCACGGTCTTCGAGTGCCGCCAGCTCGCTTTCGACGGAGGCAGCCGTCTCGGCAGGAGCGAAGCGCCAGAGCATGCCTGCCGTCGTTTCGACGATGGCCCGCGCGCTGTCGGTGTTTTGGATCAAGCGCGCGCGCTGCGCGAACGATTGTGCCAGCGTGCGCGAGTATTCAGCAAAGATCGGGTCAAGCGTCGCGAGTGTGGCGGAGTCGAGCGCAACTTGCCCGAGCAGTTCGAAGAGCGTGACGCGTGTCGAGGGCAGGAGCGCATTCGATGGAAGCTGATCAAAGCGCCAGGCCAGCAGCGAGCGGGCGTAGCGAGACTTCAGATCGTCGGGTGTCGCTCCCTCGATCGCCTCAAGCAGTGTTCGTTCGGCGGCCATGCTTTGTCGCGTGGACTTGTCGCGCAGTGCCAGGAGGGCGATCAACTCGGGCGTTGCGCGCGGCTCAAACACTTCGTTGGTGGAATCGAAATTGAACGCGGCGGGGAGCAACCGCAGGATCTGTCGCGTCGCAGTTTCGTTCTGCTTCTCGATGGTCTCTCGGTAGAGGCTGTGCGCCTGCGCGAGTGGTTCGCTTCCAGCCATCGAAGGAGCGATGCCGCCAAGAAACGCATTGAGCCGACCAAGGCTCATCGGCGGGGGGATCATGAGTTTCCGCAGCGCGTCTTCTGCGGCGACGCGCGCGCGCTCGCGCCGTTGCGTGGCGGTTTGCGGCGCCACTTCTGCGGGGGGCGCGGGCGTTGCGTTGGTGGGTGTCGAGACGCTTGACGCGGGCGGATCTTGCGCGAGCCATTCAGTCGCGGCGAGGTCCCGAGGTGCCACAAGCGTGGTGGCAAGGCTCGCGCACAGCGCCGCAGCAGAGAGGCCAGAGTGGTGGGCTCGCATGGTCGGAGTGTAAATCGGCGTTTCGGGCTTCCTGCTTCGGAAATGCCGAGTTTCTTCCATCCTTGTCGCCCGAGGCGGAGGTCGGTCGGCGGGGTGAAGGCCTCTGCTCCCGCCATCGTCAACACAAAGGCGAACAGGTAGACTGCACCGAAGCCTGAAACCGCTGCGACAGCACGCGGAAGCAGGCCGTTTCGCGCCTCGTGGCGCGCTCGGGTCGCGATCGCCACCACTAAAGGAGCAGTCATGGGTGCAGGACTTTCGGTTCTCTTCGTCGTTTGCGGCGCCATCGGGGTGCTGGCGTTGGTCCTCGGATTGTGGCTGATCGGCGTCTACAACTCGCTCGCGCGCGGCCGCGTTGGCGTGCAAGGGGCGTGGAGCGACATCGATGTGCAGCTCAAGCGTCGCCACGATCTGATCCCCAACCTCGTCGAGACCGTCAAGGGGTACGCCACCCACGAACGCGGCACACTCGACGCGGTGATTTCGGCGCGCGCCCGCGCGGTGTCGGCGAACTCCATCGATGACAAGATCGCGGCCGAAGGCGGCCTCACCCAGGCGCTCGGTCGCTTGATGGCCGTCGCCGAGGCCTACCCCGATCTCAAGGCCAACACCAACTTCCTGCAGTTGCAGGGCGAGCTCGCGTCCACCGAGAACATCATCGGTCGCGCGCGCAGCGGTTACAACGGCGCGGCGGGCGGTTACAACCAGACGCTCGTGGCCTTCCCGACGAATCTCATCGCGGGGATCTTCGGCTTCAAGCAGATGCCGTTCTTTGAGCTCGACAGCGCGGCAGAGCGGACTCCGCCACAGGTGAAGTTCTAGTCATGGCCTCCGCGCTCGGGGGCTGCGCAGTCGTGGTCGCAGCGCTCGTGGGGATCGCGCTCCTCGTCTGGGCGGTCGTGTATGGACACCGCAAAGAGCGAGAGCGCACCGCGGCGCTCGCTGCTTTGGCACAGCGCAGATCTTGGCGGTTCACGCCGCTCGATCACGGGTTGGCAAACCGCATGGCGGGCTTCCCGATGTTCAACCTCGGCCACTCGCGCCGCGGGATGAACCTCATGGAAGGTGAGCTGACGCTCGGTGGACTGCGGATGTCGCTTCTGTGCGGCGACTATCAGTACAAGGTCACCACCAGTAACGGCAAGACGACGACCACCACGACTTGGAACATGTCCTTCATCGCCGTGGTGCCGCTCCTGTCGGTTCCCGAGGATCTCACGGTGCGCGCGGAGGGATTCTTCGACAAGATTGGCGCATTTCTCGGCATGGACGACATCGACTTTGAGTCGAGTGAGTTCTCCAAGCGCTTTCATGTGCAGTGTTCCGATCGTCGCTTTGCCTTCGACCTGTTCGATCCGCGGATGATGGAGTTCTTCCTCGCCGTCGCGCCGCCGCGTCTGCACGCGCGAAGCAACTGCCTCTTGTTTGATCGTGGCATGCGTCGCTGGGAAGCGGCGGAGTTTGAAGGTGAGCTTGGTTGGATGGATGGATTTTTCCTGCGGGTGCCGCGCCATGTGCGCGCGGCGCGCTTGCCGAAGTCAGAGCACGCGACGGACCCGATTCTGAGTCCGAGCAATGGAGAAACGCGATGAATCCTCTCTCACCAGCCAGTGGCGCGACCCAAGGTGGTTTCGCGGTGGCCTGCTGTGTCGTTGCCGCGATCGTGGGGATCCCCTTGATCTGGCTCATCGCAACCTACAACCGCTTCGCTCGGCTTGGGCAACAGGTGAAGGAGTCGTGGTCAGGCGTCGATGTCGAGCTCAAGCGGCGGCACGATCTTGTGCCCAATCTCGTGGCGACGGTCCAGGGTTACGCGCAACATGAGCGCGCGACGCTCGAACTGGTCATCGCCGCGCGCGCCAAGGCGATTCAGGCTGGCAGCGCGTTGCGTGAGCGCGTCGACGGCGAAGCGGAGCTTGGGCAATCGCTCGGGAAGTTGCTTGTCGTCGCCGAGGCGTATCCGCAACTGAAGAGCGATCGCAATTTCCTCGAGTTACAGCGGGAGCTCTCGCTGACCGAAGACCGCATCGCCGCAGGTCGCCGCTTCTACAACGCCAATGTGCGCGAGCTCAATGCGCTGCGTATCGAGTTTCCCTCCAACCTTGTCGCGGGAGTCTTCGGCTTTGCCGCCGAGCGCTTCTTCGAACTCGAGGATGCGTCGCAGCGCGATGTGCCGCAGGCCAAGTTCTAGCCTGTATCCTCTAGGGATGGCGAAGGAACGCATCGTGACAGCTGCTGCGCAAGAGCGCGAGCGCGAGACGGATCTCGATCCACAGGTCGTGGAGATTCGTCCGCGGACGCTGCGCGAATATGTCGGGCAAGGCGAACTCGTCGAGCGACTCAGCATCGCGCTCGAGGCCGCAAAGCTCCGCGCTGATCCGATGGAGCATGTGCTGCTTCACGGTCCGCCTGGTCTTGGCAAGACCACGATCGCCCATGTGATCGCGGCGGAGATGGGAACCCGCGCTCATGTCACAAGTGGCCCAGCGCTCACCAAGGCGGGCGATCTCGTGGGGACGCTCACCAAGCTCGAAGAGGGCGATGTCCTCTTCATCGATGAGATCCATCGCCTTCCCGCGGCGGTCGAGGAGTTCATTTATCCCGCGATGGAAGATCGTCGCATCGACTTCACACTCGACAGCGGGATGCACGCGCGCGTGGTGACGATTCAGCTCAAGCCTTTCACGCTCATCGGCGCGACGACGCGCGCGGGCATGCTCACCCAGGCGCTGCGCAGTCGCTTTGGCATCGCGCACCATTTGGAGTTCTACGAGCACGAAGACCTGGTGCGCATCCTCGTGCGTGCAGCAGGAATCCTCGGCATGCAGGCGGGGTTGGGCGGCGTGTCGAGCGAAGCCTTTGACGCGATCGCGGCGCGCAGCCGTGGAACTCCGCGCATCGCCTTGCGCCTTCTTCGTCGCGTGCGCGACTTCGCACTGGTGCGAGGCGGCGGACGCGCGGACCAGTCGGTCGTCGATGGCGCGCTGCGCCTCGAGGGGATCGACGCGCTGGGACTCGATGAACTCGATCGCAAGTACATGCGGGCGATCGCCACCATCTATGGCGGTGGTCCTGTCGGACTTGAGGCGATTGCGGCGACGCTTTCACAAGACGCCGAAACACTCGAAGACCTCTGCGAGCCGTTTCTGCTGCAGCTCGGCTTTCTTGCGCGCACCCGTCAAGGGCGTCGCCTGACCAAGCAGGGCGCCGACGCGATCGGCTTCACGCTGCCGAGTACCGCGGCGCTCTTTGAGTAGTCAGCGTCCTGCGCGCTTCTCGGCAACAAATCGTCGCAGCGCGCTGAGCAGTTGTTCGTCGGCGTGCGGCGCGATCGACGCGCCACCGACGAGCGAATCCGCGCGATCAAGAAGCGCAGCGAGTTCCTCTTCGTTCCACGCGACGAACACACCTTGCCGCGACTGAAATCGCCGCGCCGTTCCAAATTGATGGTCGTTGCGCGTCTCTTGCAGTTTCGCGCTGCGCGGAAGGACAATGATCGGCGTGCCGCGCAGCATGCACTCGATGATGGTGCCCGTCCCTGCGTGGGCGACCACGACTGTTGCTTCATCAAACCGCGCGCGAATCTCCTGCGCGGAAAGCATGGCGCTGGCCGCGAATCCGCTGCAGTCGACGCTGCTCGCGCCCGTCTGAAAGAAGAGGTCGGTGCGTTGGCGCGCGCGCGCCCAGGCAAGCACGGCCTGCGTCATGCGGTCGAAAGCGAGTTGCGAGCCAACCGTGACGAAGATCACACGACGCTCCCCGCAAAGTAGACCTCGCCTGGTTGGCGCGCCGAGGGATCACTGGGAAGTGGCGTGCCCAGTTCGGGCCATTGCGTGAGGGTGAGCGTGGCGGTCTGCGCCGCGTTGCGGCCTGACATCGAGAGTTCTTCGGCGTTGGCGATCGAGTCAATCCACACGGTGCGCGCGTTGACGAGCTTGGCGAAGCTGATCGCAAAGAAGCCAGGCGCAGCGCCCGTCGACACCACCACATGGGGTCGCACGCGCAGAAGCACCCACACCACGCAGAGCGCGCTCCACAGGAGACGCAGCTTGTTCCAGCGATTCGCGTCGGGAACGCGCAGGAATCGGTCGGGCGCAACTTCGTCCCGCATCTCAGGCAACACCGAACACCAGACGCGTTCGCATTGATCAAACGCGGGCGCGAGTCGCCGCAATTCGGTCCAGTGTCCGCCAGACGAACTGACCAAGAGCACGCGGTGCCGCGTCTTCGACGCGCTGCGCACCTCGCGCTGCGCGTTCATCGCGTTCCGCCAAGAGACGGGTTGTACGCACCGAACGCCGAAGCAGCTCCACTGCGCGAACCAGCGGGAATCGACAGCGAAAGCCCGACCACAGTCTGGTCTTCCACGAGGTCGTAGCGCGCGTTGGCGTTCAGATCGAAGTCAGGAAATCCGCGCGTGAGCGAACCACCGACGGCGCGGAACTCGCCAGCCTCAAGGTCATATTGCGGACTCATCGCTAGGAGGTACCGCTTACTGATCCGATAGAGCGCGCCCGCTTGCAGGAGCTCGGTCGAAGTCGGCGCGACATAGCGGTACTCGATGTAGGTGCTGACCGCAGGGTTGTGGCGCATCTCAATGCCGAGCGACGCTCGCGCAAGGTTCTGCAGGATCGCATCGTCATCGGTGATGAAGTCGCGATCCTCGAAGAGGTAGTTCACCGTGCCGCCGAGCGTGAGCGAGTCGGAGACTTGCCAGGTCGACGCGCCGTAGGCATGACTTCCCCACTGCGAGAGCTCGGGCCTGAAGGAGTAGAACGCGGGGATCGGCGATTGGCTCCAGCGCAGACTCGCGAAGGGATTGAGCGGATCAACAGGCGTTGGCGTGAACTCCGAACTTCCGTCGCTGAGCACCACGCCCATGTCGAGTTTGAGCCAGTCCACCGACTGCCACGCGCCAGGACCGCCGCGCTGGGTCTGCAGAGTTTGCCGAAGTCCGATGTTCGCAGCCGAACCCGCGCTCGAACCTTCGATCGATTGGTCGTAGATCGGAAGCGCGCCCGCGTCGAGCGAATCGACGCCTGTCCACAGCGTGCTGTACGGCTCAAGGATGTGCCGCATGCGATTGAGATCGAGCAGCCGACTCTGCATGGTGTCGTCGACGCGCACGAAGTGCATGCTCGCGCGCACGCCACCGCCTGCCTGCAACCGAATCGTCTCGACATCGGCTGTGTACGCGGTGAGTTCATCACTGAGGTAGCCCGTCGCCTCGCTGCTCACAAACGGTGTGACCGTCAGCCCGTCGCTGACCATGGGGATGCTGAACTCGTGTCGCGTGTCGAGTCGACCGATGGTGCCGTCGGTGTATCCCGCGGAGTCATAGGCCGAAGCGATGGAGTCGTTGGCACCGATCGCGTCGCCCCACGCGCCCGTGCGAACGCCGAGAAGGGCCGGAGTCCCTGTGGTTGGACGCAGCGCCATGGCCGTCGCGGACCACTCTTGCGTCCAGGTCACACCTTCGAGCGGTTCGTCGCCATAGCGGGCGAGGACCAACTCAGGAATCTTGTCGACGGTGTATCCGCGGCTCGCGAGCAAGTAGGAGTTCGAGATGAAGTCGTTCAGATCATGCTTGATGACCAACGACATCGTCGAGTTGTCACTCGTGCGATTGAGTTCCGTCGAGGTCTCGTACTCGCGGCGCTCGTCAAACGCGCGCTGCCGCCACGACGACACGAAAGTCTCGTCAGAGATGTAGGAGAACTGCGACTTGAGCGTCATCGTCGGATCGAGCGCGGTCGCCCAATGCGCGTCGACGATGCCGCGCATGCCCTCGTCGATGGGGACGAGCACGCCTGAGCTGGTGCGGTCGTCGCCGCCCGTGTCATAGAGCCCGTAGAGATCGACGACCCCTTGGCCCATCGACTCGGTCATGCGGAAGGTCGCGCCGACCGCGGCGCCGCGTTCGCTGTAGCCGTCAACGCGCAGTTCGCTGTCGACACCAGGCGTGGGCGCGAGTCCAAACACCGCCGCGAGATCCCACGAGGTGCCGATCTCCACGCCGCGATCGTCCGCGTAGCCCGTGTCGATCGAGCGAATCGGAATGCGATCGACGCGACCTTCGTATCCAGGCAACGGAAGGATGCGCGTTCCGCTCGTCATGATGCCCGCGCC
This sequence comes from Planctomycetaceae bacterium, assembly GCA_947490615.1. Taxonomy (GTDB): domain Bacteria; phylum Planctomycetota; class Phycisphaerae; order Phycisphaerales; family SM1A02; genus QWPT01. The sequence goes on from CANLHK010000004.1 coordinate 39,226, forward strand.
TTCGGAGTGCACCCACACGCCGCCGTCGTCGCTGCCGACGCCCGCGGGCTCTTTCGTGACGGTGACGCGGTCGACGCCGATGGCCAGATGGGGCGTGAAGAACTCGCTCGTTGAGATGGTCGCGCGCTCGGCGGTCCACTCTTCGCGGGCGACTTGGCGCAGCTCTGCAGCGCGCACATAGATGGGGAGGTCTTTGCGATTGCGGTCGTAGGTTCGCAGGACCGCGTCGACGACCGCCGCGCGATTGCTCGCGAGGTCGTAATAGAGTTGTGCGCCTCGAAGCGTGTAGCTCCCGTCACTCGCGTGCGCGGCGCCTTCGAGATAAATCCCCTGAATCGCCGAGGCGTCGATTGAGCGCTTGCCGGTGCGCAGTCCAGTCAACGCATCCTTGGTCAGAAAGAGGACCGCGCGCTCAGCGGAGAGTTGCAGAGTGCGCTCCGCATCGCTGTCGGCGGAGCGGTACTCAATCTCCACCATGCCCTGGATGGACACGCGATCAGCCTTCTCATCGATGGTGATGCGATCCGCCGAAAACGACACGGTTCCGTTGGGTTCGAAGATCGGCAGGGACTTCGCGGGCACCACGGCAATCGAATCAGGGAGCGCGTCGGTGCTGGCAGCGGCGGTTGCCGCGCCGCCAATGGCACCACCTGGAACCAGCGGAAGCTCGACGATCGGCGAGGGACTTTCGAGGAGCGGAACCGTCGCCACGCGTTGGGTTCCTGCATGGATGCGCGCCGTGAGGCCGCGGAGGTAACGCGAAAGCGCTGCTTCGCCGTTGGTCAGCGTGGCTGCGCGCGCGGTCGCTGCGGCAGTGTCCAGTTCGGCACGGCGCTCATCGGCGGAAGTTGGCGCGCGCGTCGGCGAACCCTGTTCGGTGATGAGCAGCGAGAGCTCCATCGAGCCCATCGTGGTCGCGGTGATGAGGAGCTCTTTGCCGCTTGCGCCAAGACCAGCGCGTCGCGTCGGCTCTTGCGCGTGATCGAACCAGATCGCAAGTTGCGTCGCGGCCTCACCGCCAAGCGGAAGTCGATTGACCCAGACAATCGCCCGTTGTGCCGTCAGGCTGTATCCACCGACCGTCACGCGCACATCGCCTTCAAGGTAGAGACGCTGCGTGTCGTCGGTCTTCCAAGTCCAACCACGCGTGGCGGTGAGTCGACATCCTGCCGCGATCGGTTTGGTGGGAAGCACGAAGCCGCCGAGCGAGCGACCAGTGATCAGCGCGCGCTCGGTCGTCGCTTGCCCGAATGCGTGTGGCGTTGCCGCGATGATCGCGACAAGCGACAGCGCCGCGAGGCAGTGCATGGAGCGCAGGGCGTTGGTGCCGTTCACGGTCGCAGAATAGCGATGCGCCGCAGTCGTGCGCGAACTTCGCGCGCTCCGCAACTCAGGATCGCCAAGAGACGGGCTCGGAGATTTGTGGTCCCGCTTCACGCACGATCGCGACGATGGCAAAGATGGCGATTGCCGCTGAGCCAATCGCAATCGCCTCGCCGTGCATTCCCGCTGCGACCAGCCACGCGCAGGCAACAAGACTCTTCCAGAGGCTGCCGTAACGGAGGACTTTCTCTGAGGCGCGCGACCCGCGGGCGGTTCGGAGTTTCCACGCACACGCCACTGCGCCAAGGACCATCGCCACAGCGGGAATCGCCAGAAGCCGCGGGTCGCTCCACGCGGGCATCGCGCCGTCGTTGCGTGAGTATTCCAGCCAGAACAGGACCGCCGACCAGAACACCCAACCCGCCGTCGCCACCGACACGCTTCGACGCGTGAGCTTCGGCCGCTTGTCACCCAACACATAGGCCAGCGCACCGAGCACCATGGTGTGCGTCATCGCCAGCCAGACAGGAAGGAGTGCAAACGCCTCGGTGCACGGGACCGCCATCGAGAGCGCTGTCGCAAGACCGATGAGCACGAGTCCGAGTCCTGGGACATGTTTGGCAAACGCGTCGTAGATCAGGATCACCACGGCCAGCGCCATCGCGGCGAGCATCGCGTCAGATCCAAACGCAATCGCACCGAGCAGGCCAGCACACAGCAAAGCAGCCGCGAGTTGCACCGCGCGTCGTGGACGCAGATTGCCCGCGGGGATCGGTCGATCGGGCGCAAAGGCGCGATCGTGTTTGGAATCGAGGAAGTCGTTCAGCGCCGCGCCGAAGGCCAGGAATCCGATCGCCACGAGAGCGCCCGCGACGAGGGCTTGCCAGAGCGGTTGCACTGCAACGGGCTGCGTCGAGAGTCGCGTGTCAGCGCGGGCGAGAAAAATCATGACCCAGACATTGGCCACAGCGCCAAACGCCACCGAGAGTCTGGCCAGTTCGATCGCTGCAAGAGTTCGGCGGACGATGCGGCGCATACGCGCAATGTAGGGAAAGCGTAGGAAACGCGGCGCGTCACGCGTTGGGTCGTGCGGCAATCGCCGTGCGCGATCGATGCCGCAGTTCACTACCATGCGCGACCTATGCATACGGTCGTTCCATTGACAGCAAGCGCTCGCGGGCTGCGCGTCGGCGTGGTAACGAGCGCCTACCACGACGCCGTCACGGGCGCCCTGCGCGATGGCGCGTTGAAGGTGTTCCGCGCCGCGTCGGGGGACGACTCGGATCTCGTCCTCGTGGACGCGCCTGGATCCTTCGAACTCGTTGCCATCGCGCACGCTCTCGCACTGCGCTCCGACATTGATGCGGTGGTCTGCATCGGCTGTGTTCTTGCGGGCGAGACGACGCACGACCAGTACATCTGCCAGGCTGTCGCCGCGGGACTCTCGACGATTACCGCACAATCGGGAAAGCCGATCGCGTTTGGCGTGCTGACCTGCCAGACCATCGAGCAAGCCAAGGCGCGCGCAGGTGGCGCCAAAGGCAACAAGGGTGAAGAGGCGATGCGCGCGGTGATCGCGGCGGCGCAAGCCGTGCAGCGCGTGCAACGGCTTCCGCTTGGGAGACCCGCATGAGTACGGGACGACACCGTGTGCGCGCCGAACGACGGTACGCGCTCCAGGCTCTCTACCAGTTCGATTCGGGACTCGCGGGCGATCTGTCCGCGGTGCGTGAGGCATTGGATAGTGCTGCAGAGATCGAGGAATTCGGCGAATCTCCCGATACCGCCTCGGCGCAAGCGCGGCTGGCCGCGCGCGACCCTGACGCCGCCGCGTTGCGCGCACAGCAGATCGAAGATGGCCTCGGCCTTGCGTCGTTGGTGTGGGAGTACCGCTCCGATGCTGATGCAGCAGTGAAGCCGTACACCGCGGAATGGCCTGCCCATCGGCAACCCGTCTTGGATCGCAATGCGCTTCGCCTTGGCTGGTACGGATTCACCCATGGCGGTGATCCGATCGCGGTGGCCATCGACGAGACGGTGGAATTGGTGAAGACCTACTCCACCGAGAAGTCGGGCGCGTTCGTGAACGCGGTGCTTGATCGTGTCGCCAAGGCGGGAACCGCCGACGGAACGGGCGCGCGCTGATGGGTCTCTTCCGTTCCGCGCTTGACGCGATCAAGAAGGGGTTGCACAAGACTGCCGAAGCGATCGGCGGGCAACTGCGCTCCTTGTTGTTGGGCCGCACGCTCAGCGAAGAGCTCATCAACGAGATCGAGACGCGACTGCTCGGAGCCGATGTCGGCGTGAAGGCGACGCGCGAACTCGTCGAAGGGCTGCGCACCGAGTTTCGCTCGGGCACGCTCTCGCGCGGCGAAGATGCGCTGGAGTACCTGAAAAAGAGCCTGAAATCGCGCTGGCCTGTCGAGGCGCGCGCCATCGCCGTCGCGAATGCGAAACCAACGGTCGTGCTCGTGGTCGGTGTGAACGGCGTGGGAAAAACCACGAGCGTCGCCAAGATCGCTCGCAGCCTAAAGGATGAAGGTCGCTCGGTGCTGCTCGCGGCGGCCGACACCTTTCGAGCGGGCGCTGTGGCGCAACTCACGGTGTGGTCGGAGCGACTTGGCATTGACATCGTCAAGGGCAAGGCTGGTGCCGATCCTGCAGCAGTGGCGTTTGACGCTGCGGACGCAGCCATTGCGCGCGGCGCCGATGTCCTCCTCGTCGACACCGCTGGCCGTCTCCACACGCAAGACAACTTGATGCGTGAGCTCACGAAGATCCGCAATGTGCTGGCCAAGAAGATCCCTGGTGCGCCACACGAAGTGCTTCTCGTGCTCGACGCCACCAGCGGACAGAACGCCGTGCAACAGGCGCGGACCTTTGGCGCGGCTGCCGGCGTGACAGGCATCTTTCTGGCCAAACTCGACGGCACCGCGCGCGGCGGCATCGTGGTAGCGATCCGCGAAGAACTCGATGTTCCCGTCAAGCTTGTCGGAGTCGGCGAGCGCCCCGAGGATGTCCAGCCCTTCGATCCCGACCGCTTCATTGAGGCGATGTTCGCGGCCTGACGCGGCGTGTCCCACGCGCAGTCGTGTCTGCAAAGGTCAGGAAATGCTGCAAATCAGGGGAGATCCGTAGGCGGCATCGCGCGCGCGACGGTCTACGATGCGCGCCACGCCGCGTCCTTGTTGCGGCATCCTCATGCGTCGTCGCGCCATCCATCGCCTTGCTGCCTTCACCATCGTCGAGATGCTCGCGGTGGTGTTCATCATCGGCGTGCTGATGTCGATCATCGTTCCCTCCTTGGCCAATGTGCGTCGCGAGTCCCTTTCGGTGGCGTGTCAGGCGAACCTTCGCCAACTCAACGCCGCCATTGACGCGTACCGCTCCACGATCAAGGGCGCATTGCCGATGTGCGACTTCCTTCCCGCGGCGACTCCTGACGGTCCCGTCGGCGGTTTGGTGGAAGTGCTCGGCGGGATGATCGAGAAGGACTGCAAGTGCTGGTACTGCGCGGGCGATGTCGATCTCGAAGGTTCGATCGCAGCGGGAACGAGCTACATCTATCTGCCAGGACTCTTGCGCTACTCGCCGCAGGTGCAGATCCAAGTTGCGGGCCTGATGTTCGCGTCGCAAGGCGACTCACTCACCGAGCGTCAGCGCGTGCGCAGGCGCCACGAGGCAGAGGCGAAGATCGTCGGCTCGCTTTATGAGCGCAGCCCGATGGAGTTTGCGGTACTGATGGACAGTCAGGATCGTCACACGATTGGCAGCAGAAATCCGCGCAATGCGGCCTACATCGACGGCAGCGTGACCATCTTGCGCGACACGGGTGATCAAGCCAAAGACACCGAGTCGATCTTCGATCAAGGAGCGCCGACGCCATGAGTCTCGTGGAATCCATCACTGACGCGCGGGATCGTCTCGATGCCGCGATTGAGGATTGCTGGGAGAACCGCAGGCGCGAGATTGGCCGCGTGCTTGGCGGCGCACTGGTGATCGCGTTGCTTGGTGGCGGCATCTACTGGTGGATGGAGATTCGCTTTCGGCCGCCACCATCGATCTTCGATGCGCCCGTCGATGATGTGCTGGGCTACTTCGCGCTGGACGACTTCTCCCAACTTCCCGTCGACGAGCGCATTCGCTTTCTGCGCGAACTTGCCGATCGCTTCCGCGGGATGGGTCAGGCGGAGAGCGCGACCATGGCCGCGTTTCTCGCGGGTTTGTCAGGCCCCGCGCGCGAGCAAGCCACGCAGAACGCGCGGCTCTTGGCCAAGGACATTCTCGCGCAGGGTGCCGATGAGTACTTCCGCATTCCTGAGAAGGACCGCGGCGCGTACATCGACGACTGGATGGTGCGCTGGATGAAGACGGGCGAGCGCATCGCGACGGGCAAAGAGAGTGAGAAGCCCGACGACGAACGCCTCGCCGACATGAAGGAGCAGGGCGCGCGAGGTCGTCAGCGTGCCAGCGAGCGCCAAGGTGACGAGATGCCGAGTCTCACTGACGGCGGCGCTGTGACCTTCCTCGACTTCTGGGCGAGCGATGTCGAGAAGGCCTCGACCCCGCGCGAACAAGGGCAAATCGTGCGTTTCCTCGGCGATGTGCGCAAGCGCTTCGGTGGCTGAACCGCGACGGCTGGGGCGATGCGCGTCGCGCAGAAACTCGACGGCGCGGCACTTCCACATTCGCGACCACCGTTGCGCAATCGCTTGCGCTTCCGCAAACTCGCGCGTGACGGTGTTGACAGCGTTGGCGCGTCTCACAGAATGCGCACGGCGCGTCCGCGTGGACGCGTCACGGCTTACGACACAGACCATGGAGGTGAAAGATGAACCTGATGAAATCAGTAGTGGCGATCGGTCTCACGGGAGCACTGATCGGTGCGTTGACGCTGCTCGGCTGCGGGACAGCACTGAAGATCACGCCTGGAATGGAGGGGGGGATCGGCATCGAGATCACAACGACTCAACCGCCAACGAATGACATTCGAGAACTTCCGAAAGGCTTCCGTGCCTGCGGCAGTCGGATCAGTACGGTGGAGCTTGAGGGTGGGGAGCAGGTCCAAGTCCTGCTCTGCTTCTACTGCGCGGATGATGTCAACGATCCGACCGTCTACATCCAGCACAACTGCGAAGGGGCCTTCAAGAAGGGCATGAAGAACCCAAACGCGGGACAGATGGTGGCACCACCGACCGCTGTGAAACTTCACGCCGTCACGGGCGTGGTCGATCCGCGTCATGCCAAGCTGGAGTTCCAAACCGGCGAGGCGATGACGCTGTGCGCGAACGATTTCGCCGGCGCGCAAGTGCGTCTGCGAATCAACGGCGCACCTGCAGCGGAGGTTCTTGCGGCGGGATCGTGCACGCTTCCTGCGGGAACGCGTTTCTCAGTCGATGGCACACCTGCGGGAGTCGCTGATGTTCTCTACTGGTGTTTCGGTGCGGGTGAACTGACGATCCGTCTTGATGACGGACGAAACCTCGAACTTCTCGCCATCACAGGTGAGGAATTCGGCGTGGCGGTGGCGGTTCGTATCGACGGCGTCGTGCAGCCCAACTCGGTTGCGCTGCTTCCGTGGCGTCGCTGAGTCAGTCAACGGAGTTTGAGTCGTCGCATCACTGCGGGGTGCGCGTCGTGCATCGGGCACGCGCGCATCCCGCGGTGCATGGGTCGTGCGCGTCGCGCGTCCGACGGAAAATCGCCGATGCTGCATTTCGCCATTGGTGACCACCGATTCGCAATCACTTGCGCTTGCGCGAACCTGGACGATGAGCCATTGACGGTCTTCGTATCGCTTGGAGAATTCTCCGAGCGCGCTGGGCCGCCATGGATCGAAGGGTCTGGCGGTGCACGACGCGCTTGAGGAGTGGATTTGCAAGCTACGCGCAAGTTGCGCGCAGCTCGTGCAGGGAACGGCGTCACTGCGACGCCGACTGCACCTCGGTGCCAGCGTTGGATTGCTGGCTCGATCACCTGGTCAATCGTCATGGAGGACACCGTATGAACCGCGCTCACGCAATCAATCGTTCTCGTTTCGTCGCCTCACTCTCGGCTCTTGCCCTCGGGTTCCTCGCGCCTCTCGCGGCGCGGGCAGATGACCCGCCGGTGGTGCCAGGATTGGCTGAACCCGCCGATGGCATCGAGGAACCTGATGGGTGTTCCCTCTGGATGCCCTTTCGGATCGCGCCGCACTGGTCGGCCGTGACCGTGTGTTGTTGCGGTGGGCCAGGACTGGCGGTTGGATTCGGCGACGGAGCCTATCCCTGCGTGCAGACTTTCGATGGGTGCGATGTTCTGATTCGCGACTGCGCGTGGTCGCCCCAAGGTCTCCGCGCGATCTACTCGGATCAGCGGGTGGAGACGATGCCAGGTGGCTGCTGGACCGGAGGGGCTCTGGAGAGTCGCAAAGCGTTCGTGACGTACGCGACAGGACTGCGCTGGATTGGGGAAGCCGACCCTCCACATGCCATCCAGTGTCGAGCGGATGTCAGGGTTCGGCTCAAGGCGCAGCTCGACCTCGATGCTCGCAACTCCGATCCAACAGTGGGCGGCGTCGCGGCGGCACTGGCCATGGCCCGAAGCGCGGTGCGGCTTTCCCCTCACTTTCCTGGGCTCCCCGACCCCAAGGCGGTTGGGAACAACGCAGCGCTGTCGGAACTCCCGTGGACGCTTTCGCTGGGATTCGAAGCGGATGGGTCAGGGATTGGGTTCACCGGCGGTGCGAGTTGGGTGATCGGTGCGAACGAAACGCGTCATTGGACGGAGGACGACTACCTCATCGCCAGCACCGTGTTCTGCCTTGGATCGAGATCCGTCATACTCTGCGCAGATCTTGAGGTACGAACGCGGGCAGTCGTGGCGTTCGCAACCGAGGCGCACGGACACGCCGAAGCAGAGCTTGAGAACTTGTCGATCATGACGGTGAGTGCCGAAGGCGAGACCGGCTGCATCGACTGCGGGGCATTCACGACCGGACCATCACTCCACCAGGAGGGAAACCAATGAGCGTGTTCTGGAATCGATTCATGCGCGGCGCGGCGGCGATCGTCGCGATCACGATGGGCTTGGTGGTCGTGCGAGGAGGCGCTGCTGGCGCGCCGATCCTTGAGCCTCCTCCAAACTCCGATCGCTATGCGGGGCCGTACGCCCAGGAAGCCGTCGAACAAGAGGCGCGCGTGCGCTCGTTGATGGCGTCGTTCATCGAGAGTTCGCCTGAAGATCTCCGCGCATCGATCCCCGAGCAATTCGCCCAGCGTTGGGGACTCGAGCTTGACGAGGGCGATCCGCTCTTGCCAGTCCAGACTGCGCGATTGATCGCAGACCGCAGTTCAATAGAGCTCGCGTTGATCCGTCGGCAGTCCTGGCGATTCGACTCCCAGACGGAGCGGGACGCAGCGCGTGCGCGTTGGAGTTCCATGTTCGACAGCCTAAGAGCGAGCGACGCAACGCCGCGACAGCGTCTTGAGCGGTACGACACGGCACTCCATTCGTTTGAGTCCTTCGTGCTGGGTGGTCCGAGCGCGTCGACGGGCCCGCTGTTCGGCCTTGCCCTCCCTGCGCCAACGCAAAAGGCACTGGCCACGGCTTGGTCCGAAGCGCGCGCCATTCTCGACGGCGATGAGCCCGCGGAACGAGAGCGGGCAGCGTTGGAGTCACTGCACGAGTTCGCCCAGACGCTGTTCCGCACTCATCCTGAGTACGCACGCCGTGCACAGGAGACGGTGAAGGGGCGCGTCGAAGATCCTCGCGAGCGATCGGTGGCCAAACTTCGGGACTTGTCGCGCGCATGGGTGATGGAGCATGCAGCGGAGGAGACTTCTGAAGCGGACCTCGCACTCATGCGCCGCGCGGTCCACGAGAGTGAGACCAACCGAGCGCTGGCGCGTGAGGACGCGCAAGCGTGGGCGACGCAGGCGATCACCGCGCTGGCCTCGCTGATCGGAGAGACCTGTGCGGTGGCCGACGATGGGTTTCACGGAGTCATCGATACTGCGGCAGGCAATCGTGTCTTTGCACAAGTCGATGCGGGTCGCGTTGAGGGCGGCGGGTACCGCATCGAACTCGGTGTTGTAGTGGCGATGCAACCAACTCCGCCGTTGGCATCCATCGCGGGGCTTCGCGTCCTCGTCGATGCGACAGGCGCAATCTCGATCGAACGAGCGCTTGAGCCGCGCGAGATCTCCAAGGACTCTCGCGAGAGGTCGTTTGGGAACTCGCTTGATTCCAAACTCCTCGAGCGAGTCACGGGACGCGTAACGCTCGAACCGTCGGGCGCAGCCGGGGGAAGTCCGCCGAGCATCGCGCGGGCGGTTCTCGTGGAGCTCACCACGCCGCTGACCTTTCGGTACACCGCCAACGGCGAAACGCTTTCAGTCACGGAAGGCGTCGCCACGGCTCGCGCGCAGGCAAGCATGAACCCGCTGCGCACGAAGGAACTCGGCGCGGAGACTCCTCGCGCGCTAGAAATCTCCCGGCTCATCGCCGCGGGAATCGGATTCGTCGACGGTGGCCCTACCGCACGCGGATCGACGGAAGCTGCGCAGTGGGTCGCGCGTGCAGCGGCCATCACTGAGTCCGACGCCGCTTGGGTGGTGGCGCGCGCGGAGCTCCTTGAGTGCCTCGCACGCGTGGACATGGCACAGTCGCGGGGCGAAGCGGCGAGGGTTCGCGTCGAAGCGCTGCGGCGCCTGTGGGCCGATCGACAGCTTGGCTCAGTGTCGGAAGAGGTCGTGGCGTCGTTTTCCTCGACTCCACCACTCTCTCCGCTGCACGGATTCGGTTGGATGAACAAGGCGGCGAAACTCGCGCGCGGCGACTTTTCGCGGACAGCCCTGTCTCAGAGCGCACCAGGCGCCGTCCGTGACGAGTCCGATGAGTTAGTGGCGGCAAGCCTCGCCCTTGTCGGGCGGATCGCGGTGCTGTTGGACGCCGCTGCACAGTTTGAGGGAACGTTGGAGATGCGCGTGGCGCGCCCCGATTTCGCGCGGCAGGTTGCGGAGGATCTCGTCGCGGCCTGTCCGAACATCGGCGCGGATTCGGCGATGGCAGTGTGGGAGTCGGATGCTGCGGTTCGTCGAGTCGCGCTTCGATTGCGCTGGCATGGTGCGTTGGTGGCGCGCGAAGCTCCAGCAGCCGTCCCCGCGGACAGTGCGCCAAGGGCAAAGAAGAGCGAGCCACCGTCCGTGGTCATGCTCTCGGCGCGCGACTCGCGGGCGTTGGCTCGGCAAGTGGCGTGGGATCTTTGGGCGTTGCGGGAGCGTCACCAACAAGCTGCGCCGACGGCCAAGCCGAGCGCGGCATCGGAAACGGCGAGCGCGGCCAAGGTGCACGCGAACTTCGCTGCCTCGCTCGCAACCATTTCCAAGGCGATCCCTGCATCGCCGACGATCGACGCGCGCTTCGCACGCCTCGAGCTCGTGCTTGCACGCTTTCTGAGTGACCCAGCCAACGCGGTCACGCTGGTGCCACTGGATGACCAAGCGGGCCAGGCAATCACTCGAGCGATGCAGGTCGAGGTCGACTATGCCATGGGAGTTGGCGCACCGAGCAAAGTCGCCGACGACGGAACCGGCGCCGCCGAGCAGGCCGACACGGGCTTTGGACGGCTTGCGGCAGCGATCAAGCAGGCGAGTCAGAAGCCGGCCGATGCCACGCTTCGAGAGGAAGCCGAGGCCCGCGCCTGGATCGCTGGACTTTCGGTCTTGTCGAGTGCGTGTCGCGCGCTCGGACAAGATCGCGCGCGCGAGCCCGAGTTCCGCCGTGCGGTGGTGCCGTGGAGCGGGTGCTTCATCCAGCATGCGATGCGATCGCAGCAGGTGCTCAGTGAGGGCGAGCTGCTGCTGACGGTCGATGTCGCGGCGCCGTGACGCGCAGGCGATCGTTCGCTCTTAGCGCCACTCCTGCCGCGGATACCGTCGCTTCAGTCCGTTGCGCATTTCGGGATAGAGCACGCGCCAGAAATTGGCGAGATCCTGCGTGACTTGCAGCGGGCGGTAGTTGGGACCAAGGATCTCCACAACGAGTGGCACGCGGCCCCCCGCGACTTTGGGCGTCTCATCGAGACCGTAGAAATCCTGGATCTTGGCGCGACCGCGCGGAGGCACGCCGACCTCGTACTCGATCTTCATCTTGAATCCGCGCGGCATCGCGATCGACGCGGGCGCCATCTTTTCAATGAACTGAAGATCCTCCCACGACAGTGCGCTGCGCACGGCGTCGATCGCATGCTTGGCCTCGACTTCCTTGGCGCGCACGCAGCCTGAGCAGAGTTCGGTGCGGATGATGTCGAGGTCTTCGTCGCTGTAGGCGAGGAGATTTTTCTCGGGGAACCACTGCGCGACGCAGCGCACCCGCGCGATCCACGGTTCGCAATGCTCGTCCCAACCGTCGAGTTTGATCTCGCCCGACTTGATGCGCGAGAGCAGTTCCTGTTCGACCACCGCCGATGGTTGCGCGGGACGCGCCTTGCGCGCGATGACGGCGTCGAGGAAGAGCTCTTCATCCGCCGTCTCGACGGCACGGGATTCCTTGTTCCAACCCGCCGTGGTGCGCCGCGAGAACGCGTTTGGGAGCGCGCGTTCGACAATGGCGCGCGGTACAGGATGCGCCACAGGAATCGAGACGAGCCGATCGTGATCGGGTCCCGACTCGCGCACTTCAAGTGCCACGATGAATCCTGGCTCGTGCACCAACGACTCTTTCGCGAGTTCGACCTTGCGTCGGCCAGCCAGCGCGCAGTGCGGGCGCTCGCGTTCAAGTTTGAAGGCGATGCGATCGGTGAAGCCCGCCACCAACGCCGCGTCAAACGCAGCGTTGGAGTTGTCACTGCCCGTCTCCTTCACGCTGCGCGCCAACTGTTCGGCCACGAGCACCGCCTCGCGAACCGCCAGACGATCGGCTTCGCGCGGGAGTGTGCGGCTTTCCGCGGATTCCACGAGTTTTTCGCGCACCAACGCGTCGCTTCGTGGGTCGTCTTTCTCAAGCAGCGAGAGCAATCCTTGCGGCGCGAGGCTCTCTGCAGGATCGCGATCCGACAACGCCGCGGCAAGACGCGCCACGCGCCGCGCGCAGCCGAGTCGCGCGCCCTCGACGAGTGCGCGCGACAGGCGCGGATGCGCAGGGACGCGCGCCATGGCGCGGCCAATCTCTGTGAGTCCGCGCTGATCGAGTGCGCCAAGATTCGTAAGCGTGCGCGTGGCCTCGTCGATGCGCCGTGCGTCGGGTGCGTCGAGCCACGGGAAGTGTGCGAAGTCGTCCACACCAAGCGACATGGTCTCAAGCATCGCGCTCGCGAGATCAATGCGCGCGACTTCGGCCATGGTGTGCGCCTCGCGTCGCTCGTGCTCGGCGAGTGTCCACAGACGCACCGCGCGGCCCGGCGCGGTGCGTCCCGCGCGTCCTGCGCGTTGCTCGGCACTGGCCTTGGAAATCGGCTCGACGCGCAAAGTGTCGAGCCCGCGCAACGGGTCGTAGCGGTGGATACGCGCGAGTCCCGCGTCAATCACCGTGCGCACGCCGTCGATGGTGAGGCTGGTTTCAGCCACATTGGTCGACACGATGATGCGGCGGTGCTTCGCAGGATCCACCGCGGACACCGCGCGGTCCTGTTCGTCGGGAGGAAGCGCGCCGTGAAGTGGCAGCACCTCTGCGGTGACACCTGTCCGCGAAAGCGCGATGCGCGCGCGTTCGCAGGTCCGCATGATTTCGTAGCCACCTGGCATGAACACCAGAAGATGCCCTGGGTCATCGCTCTGTCCGCGCGCGAACGCGTCGAGCACGCGCTCGATGGCGTTTCCTGCAAGATCCCACGCGGGCTCACGCGACGGCTTCGCGAGGTACTCGACGGTCACGGGGAATGAGCGGCCTTCCGCGACGATGGTGCGGCACCCAAGAAACGATTCGAGTCGAGTAGCTTCGAGCGTCGCGCTGGTGACGACCATGCGCAGATCGGCGCGATGCGTTTCCTGCGCGAGTTTGAGCAGCCCAAGCGCGACATCCACGGCCACCGAGCGTTCGTGGAACTCATCGAGGATGACGCAAGAGACACGCGCGAGTGTGGGATCGCGCTGCATCTGCCGAACGAAGAGTCCATCGGTCACGAAGCGCACCCGCGTGCGCGGCGAGACCTTTCGATCGTGGCGCGTTTCGTAGCCGACCAGTCCGCCGCACTCGTCGCCAAGTTCTGCCGCCACGCGCATCGCCAGCGTTCGCGCGGCGAGTCGACGCGGCTCAAGGATCACGATGTCGCCGCGCACGCCCTCGAGGTCGAGCAACATCTTGGGTAACTGTGTGCTCTTGCCAGATCCCGTGGCCGCAACGACCACAAGCCGATTGGCCGCACGCACCGCAGCGCGGATCGTTTCCCGCGCAGCATGGATGGGAAGTTCCGCTGGCCCACGCGCCATCAGATCGCGCTTTCGTGCCACGAATCGCCGCCGCGCCGACGATGCCGCGGTCCACCGCGCGTGCCGTCGCCCGAGATGCGTTCTTCGTCGTCGGCCGCAAAACGCGGGAGTTCTGGCGCGACGATGCGCTTTCCAATGTGCGTCTCCCAGACGATCTGCACGGCCTCTTCGACACTGTCGGTGATCGAGAAGATCGAGAAGTCGGCGGGGCTGACCGTCGCATACTCGTCGCGCAAGGTTGTCTTCATCCACTCCACGAGTGGTGCCCAGAACTTCGAGCCCACGAGTACCACGGGGAACGGCACGATCTTCAGCGTCTGGATGAGCGTGAGCGCTTCGAACAACTCATCCATGGTGCCGAAGCCGCCGGGGAAGATGATGAAGCCGCGCGCGTACTTCACGAACATGACTTTGCGAACGAAGAAGTAGCGGAACTCGATGTCGACGGTCTGGTAGGGATTCGGCTCTTGTTCCATCGGCAATACGATGTTGAGTCCGATGCTCGTGCCGCCTGATTCCTTCGCGCCTTTGTTCGCGGCTTCCATCACGCCTGGTCCACCACCAGTGATGACGGCGAAGCCTTTCTCGGAAAGAAGTCGTCCGCAGAGTTCTGCTTGCTGGTAGGCAGGATGCTCCGACTTCAATCGCGCGGAACCAAACACTGCGACACCAGGTGCGCAGCGCGACATCGTTTCGACGCCGTCGACGAACTCACTCAGAATGCGCAGAGCGCGCCAACTCTCGAGCGCGAGGGATTGCTTGCGTTCCATCGGATCCATGACGGGAGCGTACCGAAGCCCGATACTCTGCGTGGTCGCGGGCAGGGGTCGATCCGCGTAACTCGTGTTTCGGACAATACTTGCATCGTCGTATTTGAACCAGAACGCGCATTTCGGTAGACTGCCCGATCTATGGCCAGTGAATCATCCGCCCACAGCAATCGCCGCAACACCTCGAGCTCGAAGGTGAAATCTTCAGACCAAGGGAAGGGTGCGCGCAGTTCGGCGAAGCCAACCGCATCGGGAGCGGTCGCATCGGTGACGAGTGCGCGCACGCCAGCGAAGCTTCCGAAGTCTGCTGCGGCCAAGCATGCATCGGGTGCCTCGAAGTCCTCACCAACGCCAGCGAAGAAGTCGATCAGCGTGGCCGCGGCCAGCAGCAAGAACAAGGCGCCAAGCGTGGCTGTCAAGACCGTGTCGACGAAGAGCGCGAAGTCTGCGCCCGCGAGCAAGGCTTCCGTGACAGCGGCGCAGACGACTGCCAAGTCTCCCGCGACGCCCGCGACGACTGCAGCGCCAGCGCGCACGGGTCGCGGCAGCAACAAGCGGACTCCTGCGCATGTGCTTGAGTACTTCGCCACGCCGCGACCAGCGCCCGCGCCGCGTTCCGAAGCAACGCTCAAGGCGATCGCTGCAGCGACTCCGCGACAGAACACTCCGCAACCACCCGCGCGTCAGTTGGGTTTGCGCGCGACGCGCCCCGAAGAAACCGCAAGCGTGCGGCCACTCGAAGTGCGCTCGGGCCGATCGACGGAGGGCAAGGCTCCCAAGGCTGCAGCGGACATCACAGGCTTCAGCGCCGCGGTGCGCTACCTGATGGAGCGCACCGATTTTGAGCGCTCTCGTTCGGTGAAGTACAACGAGGCGAACTTCCGTCTTGAGCGCATGCAGCAACTGCTTGCCAAGCTCGGCAATCCGCAGGAGCACATTCGCACTGTGCATGTTGCGGGCACCAACGGCAAGGGCTCGACGGTCGCCATGATCGCTTCGATGCTGCAAGCCTGCGGCTACACCGTCGGCGTCTACACCAGTCCGCATCTCGTGGATCTGCGCGAACGCATTTCGATCAACGGGCAATTCATCGAGAAAGCGGCCTTCGCCGAGACGATGAAGATCGTCGCCAAGGCCGCCGAGAAAGCAGGCGTTGAGCCAACGTTCTTCGAAGTGCTCACCGCCGTCTGCTTCAAGTATTTCGCAGAGCAAGCCGTCGACATCGCCATCATCGAAGTCGGCCTCGGCGGGCGTCTTGACTCGACGAATGTCATTCGTCCCGAGGTGAGCGTCATCACTTCGATCGACCTCGATCACACGAAGCTCCTCGGCAACACGCTTGAAGAGATCGCCCGAGAGAAGGCGGGCATCTTCAAGAAGGATGTTCCTGCGTTCATCTTCGAGAGCGAGCCGTCGGTCCAACAGGCGATCATCGAAGTTGCCGAGAAGGTCGGCGCGCAGCTGCGCATCGTGAACAAGGACATCGACTACTCCGCGCGTTTCTGCGTGACCGAAGACCTCGGTCCGCATACGCGCGTCTGCCTGTACACCAAGAACTCGCGGCTCGAGCATCTTCCCGTGCCGCTGCAGGGCGAGCACCAAGCCTCGAACTGCGGCCTCGCGCTTGCGGTCGTCGATCACTTGCGCACCGTGGGATTCGAGTGCCCCGAGGACAAGATCACTGACGGCCTTGCCGCGACGAAGGTGGCTGGACGCATGCAACTCGTGTGGGATCGCCCGCGCGTGCTGGTCGATGGTGCGCACAATCCTGCGGCCGTCGGCGCGCTCATGCGCTGCGTCGGAGCGCATGTTCCCTACGACTCGATGATCTGCGTCTTCGGTTGCTGCAGCGACAAGGATGTCCCTGGGCTGCTCGACAAGGTGAATCTCGGCGCCGACAAGGTGATCTTCACGCGCGCCACGAGCAATCCGCGCTCGGCGGATTCCGAGGATTTGCAGAAGCTCTTCCACGAGCGCAGCGGCAAGATGAGTCAGATCGCCAAGACGCTGCCTGAAGCTCTCGCTATGGCGACGCGCGCGGTGAGTCGTGACGATCTCGTCTGCGTGACGGGCTCGTTCTATCTCGTCGGCGAGACGCTCAAGCACTTGCAGCACTTCGATCGTTCGATGGGCGGCAAGATCAGCGCCACCGTGCCTGAGTCGCGGTAAACACACGCTGAATCAGTGGGTCGTGCACTGGGCGGCGGGCCTTACAATCCGCCCCCTATGTCTGCCCCTCTGCCCATCGAGACGAACGAGCTTCCGCATCGCTACACCGCGGCCTACGCCAATGCGATGGAAGTGAAGTGGCAGGACGCGCTGCGTTGGCCTGACGGCAATGGCTACGGCCATCGTCAGCCCAATCCTGGTGAGCCAGGATTCGATGGATCGAAGCCGAAGTTCTACTGCCTCGACATGTTTCCCTACCCCTCGGGTGCGGGTCTTCATGTCGGACATCCCGAGGGATACACCGCGACGGACATCATCTGTCGCTTCAAGAAGCTCAAGGGCTTCAATGTGCTTCACCCGATGGGCTGGGATGCGTTTGGACTTCCCGCGGAGCAGTACGCGATTCAGACGGGCGTGCATCCTGAGGTGACCACGAAGAAGGCGATCGACAATTTCCGTCGCCAGCTGCGGCGCTTTGGCTTCATGTACGACTGGTCGCGCGAGTTCGCGACGATCGATCCTGGGTACTACAAGTGGACGCAGTGGATCTGGCTGCTGGCCTATGAATCGTGGTTTGATCCGAGTACGAAGAGGGCGCGTCCCATCAGCGAGCTTGCGGAACGCTTCGCGCGCGACGATGCGGAGTTTGCCACGGAAGGCGGAAGCCGCACGCGTTGGAGTGCCGCCACGCCGCGCGAGCGACAGGCGCACCTCGACACCTTCCGCCTCGCCTACATCGGTGAGCAGACGGTGAACTGGTGTCCGAAACTCGGCACGGTGCTCGCCAACGAGGAAGTCATCGACGGACGCAGCGAGCGCGGTGGCCATCCCGTGCGACGAATGCCGCTGCGCCAGTGGATGTTCCGCATCACCGCCTACGCCGATCGCTTGCTCGACGACCTCGCGCTCGTGGATTGGCCTGAGTCGACGCGCACGCTGCAGACCGATTGGATCGGACGCAGTGATGGCGCGGAGATTCACTTTGCCGTGGAAGGCGAGCGTGAGCCGCTCACCGTCTTTACCACGCGGCCTGACACGCTCTTTGGCGCGACCTACATGGTGGTCGCACCTGAGCACCCGTTGGTCACACGCGCGGTGGCGCGTGACGCGGGCGGAAAGCTCGCGGAGTATGTCGCGTGGGCGAAGAACCGCTCGGACATCGATCGCCAGGCTTCGAAGGAGAAGACGGGCTGCGCGACAGGTCTCTTGGCGGTGAATCCAGCAACAGGCGCGCGCATTCCCGTGTGGACCGCTGACTATGTGCTCATGGGCTACGGCACGGGCGCGATCATGGCAGTGCCCGCACACGATGGACGCGACTTCGAGTTTGCCACGGAGTTCGCGCTTCCGATCGTGCAAGTGGTCGAGATCGACGGCGCGCGCTTCACGGGTGAGTGCGCCACCAGCGGCGAGGGCCGCGCGGTGAACAGTGCGAATGCTGCCACGCTCTCCATCGATGGACTTTTTACGACGGAGGCCAAGACGAAGGTCATCGCGTGGTTGGAGTCGAAGTCCATCGGCACCCATCGCGTGAACTACCGATTGCGCGATTGGCTCTTCTCGCGTCAGCGCTATTGGGGCGAGCCATTCCCCATCGTGTACGACGCTCTGGGCAATCACTATCCGATCACGACTGCGGCGTTGCCGCTCACGCTGCCGCCGCTGGCCGACTATTCGCCCGTTGAGAGCGACACGCCGCAACCGCCGCTGGCCAAAGCCACCGCGTGGACTCACACCACCGCGGGTGCAGCGGGCGTCGATTCATCGCTTCTTCCTGCGCACACGCCCGTTGTTCGTGAAACCAACACCATGCCTGGATGGGCAGGAAGTTGCTGGTACTACCTGCGCTACTGCTCGCCGAGCGATGCGTCGCACTTTGTCTCTCCTGAGGCAGAGCGCTACTGGATGCTCTCGCGTCGCGGTGGTGGCTCTCACGAAACTCCCACGACCTACGACGCGGCGACCTGCCATGCGGGCGGCGTTGATCTCTATGTCGGCGGCAGCGAGCACGCGGTCTTGCATCTCCTCTATGCGCGCTTCTGGCACAAGATGCTTTTTGATCTCGGTCATGTTTCGACGCCCGAACCGATGGGTCGGCTCTTCCATCAAGGCATGATCACCAGCTACGCCTACCAGCGCGCCGACAAGAGTCTTGTCGCGGTGGATGAAGTCACCGAACGCAGCGAAGGTGAGTTCGTCGAAACCAAGACAGGCGAGCGCGTCGTGCAGACCGTCGCGAAGATGTCGAAGTCGCTGCGCAATGTCGTGAATCCCGACGATGTGATCGCCGAGTACGGCGCCGACACTTTCCGTCTCTATGAGATGTACATGGGTCCACTCGAAGCGTCGAAGCCGTGGAACACGCGCGACATCATCGGCGTGTTTCGCTTCTTGCAGCGCGCGTGGCGATTGGCAGTCGATGAGCGCACCGGCGCGCTGTTGGCCGCTGCCCAATCTGATCCGAAGATCGAGAAGCTCCTCCATCGCACGATTCACAAAGTCGCCGAGGACATCGAACGGCTCTCGATGAACACCGCGATTGCCGCGCTGATCGAACTCGTCAACGCTGCGACTCGACCAACGGGCATGGCCGATCCAACGCAAGGCGGCATGACGCGCGATCAACTCGATCGCTTTGCCCGCATCCTCTGGCCATTCGCACCGCACATCGCCGACGAACTCGGCGCGCGGCTCGGCGTGCAGGGTGTCGGTTTCTACGCCTCGACTTGGCCAGCATGCGATGCGGCGCTCCTGGTCGATGATGAGGTGGAAATCCCCGTGCAAATCCAAGGGAAGATCAAGGCGCGACTCATGGTGTCTGCCAAGGCCACGGCTCCCGAGATTGAGGCCACCGCACTCGCACACGCAGAAGTGGTCGCTGCGATCGCGGGCCGGCCCGTCAAGAAGATCATCGTCGTGGCGGGACGCATGGTGAACATCGTCGTCTAACGCTTGATCATGGCGCGGTGAGTCAGCGCCGAGCGGTATCCTGCCTCGATGCCGAGTTGGCGCACCGTGGGTCTTACCGTGCTGTGGGTGTTCGCCGTGGTGCTCACGGCGTGCGGACCCACCGCCACGCCATTGGATCGCGTCGCGCCTCCCGCGCGCTTTGACGCCTTGCGCGAAACCGCCGCGTGGTGTCCCGACTTTGACGCCTCGTGGTGGCCAAAGATCGACGCTGCGTACGGAGAGTACGACCGCGCGCTCGATGAGCTCATCACGGCGCGTTGGGATCCGCTCTCGGTCGAGGTCAGTGTCGAGCGCGAACAAGGCCGCCTGCCTGATGCCAAGCGAGCGCGTGCGCAGTGGGGGCGCTACCAGCAGCTCATGAACGAGCTCACCGAGCGTGAGCGCGGGCTGATTGTCGCACTCGATTCGGCACTGCCCGCGGAAGCCGACGCGTTTCTCGCGCTGCTTCGCGCACGCTTGGAGTTTCGTCGTCACAGCGGCATGCTGTGCGATCCCAACACGCGCCTTCCTGGTCCGCTCGAAGTCCTCGCCTCAGTCGGGCGCGGGACCGCCGATGGGTTGATCGTGGAAGCCGCGACGGCGGCCTACGCGCGCTTGGCGATCGAGGCGCGTGAAGTCGCGCGCGCGCGCGTCGAACTCTTCATCGACTACTGCGAGGCACGATCCGTGGGGCCGAAAGACGCCACGCAACTCGACAAGGCGTTTCAAGGCGATTTCGCCCGAGCGCTGGAACGGTTCCGTCTCGCGTTGTTGCGCGAGAGCACGCTGTTCGCGCAGGCACTCGCCGATGAACCGCGGCGTGACGAGTTTCTCTCGCAACTCGATGCGACGCTCCACGATGGCGTGCGCAGTACGGCGGCGCTGCGCGCGACCTGGTTGGTCGGGCGCAGGATGCTTGAGCGCCGCGAGAAAGCAGAGCCGAGCGATCTCGTCGCCTTCGATCTCGTTTACGAGAGGGTGTGTGCGCGACAGGCGCAGTTGCGACCGCTGCTTCACTCGGGTTCCAAGGCAGCGCGTGCAAGTGCGTACCGCGAACTCGTTGCCATTGCAGCGCCACTGCACGCACACATCGACGAGAAACTCGGGAAGGGCACCGCGCCGCGCCTCGATGGGAAGGTGGACGAAGTCGTCGCAGGTCTGCGCACGGACGCGCAGGTCGCTGATGCGCTGCTGGTCGCCGAGGACGCAGAGGAGAAGCCTGCGGCCGAGGCCCCGCCGCCGCCACTCTTTCCTGGTCGAAACGCAGGCATCCAGTTGCTCCTCGGCGCGCCGCTGCGCGAAGGAACTCTGCTTGCCCTGGCAGCGCGCGTTCGAGTTTCCGCGCAATCGGCTCCTGAGTTGGCTCCGATGTTCCTCAAAGCGCGCGAGACACTTCGCGAGGCGACCGACGCGATCGGCCACGACATCGAAACGGAGATTCGCGATCTCGGTCGGTCGTCGGACGACGCCGCGCACGAGGCGAAGGTCCAGCGTTTCATGTCGTTTCTGCGCGGCAAGGTCGAGCGCGCCCGCGCTCTTGATCGCACCGCCAACGAGCAGATGCTCAACGAGATCGCCCGCGCGGCGGGTGTCCCGATCGATGACGAGCGCGTGGCCATTGCGCGCACCGAATTGCAGTTGCTCTCAGAGATCGGTGCCGACCGAGGAATCGATGAGGCCTCGGGGATCGCTGGATTGAACGCGGTCTCTTTGGTGAATCCCTTTGAAGTGGTTCGCAGCATGGGCGCCGACGAGCAGCAGCGCGCCGTGAGCGAGTCGATCGTCTTTGCGCGTGCGGACGAACTGCTTGTGGCCCATCGTGAGGCACGCGCGCTGTTCGAACGGAATGTGCGTTCACTGCTGCTGGCGTTGTTGCGCGCCGATCTCGCGCGTCGACGCAATGAGGCGACGACGGAGCCTCCGTGGCGGCCAGCGCTCGCGGGCGTTGCAGCGGCCGATCTGCGCTTTCAAATCGCGGAAGACCTGCGGGCTGCGCAAGGTGACTTCGTTGCACGAGCCTACCTGACGCGGCTTCGTGAGCTGGCCGAACCTGAAGTGCAAACGCGCCGCGCCGCAGCGGTGATGCGCCTCGATCGATTTGCGGCAGGAATCGGGCAGGGCTCCATTGAACGCGCCGCGAATGAGGATCTTCGAACCGTTCTCGCAGAACATCTCGATCAGGCCGACGAGCGTGCGAATGCCGCGCTGAACGCGTGGATGCGTTGGCGATCGCGTTGGCTTGGAGGCGGCGCGAGGAGCGATTGGATCGAACTCGAGCGGACGGGTCCGACGGGTTGGCTCTGGCTCTCTCGCGTGAAAGACGCTGATGAACGCGCCATCGCGGCCTGTGCTGCGTCGCTGGCCTTTGACGGTGCAGCGCAGGAAGCCGAAGAGGCCGTGCGCGCCACGCGCGAGTTTCCACTGCGACTTCCGTTGCGGCTTCGACCGAACTTTGATTGACGCATCAGTTAGCATCTGCGTCCAACCATGTCGATGTCGCGCGACCACATGCCTATCCAGATCGGACTTCCTTCCGAGGTGGCGTGGGAGGTCGCAGAGCCCGAGCCGATTTCATACCTCGCGTTTCTTGACGGCGAGGAGCTTCCCGATCCTGGCAGCGCGTTTATCGCAGCGGGTGAGTCGTTTGGCGTGGCGCCGCAGGATGTGCAGCCGCTTCCCTTGGACGAGGAGCGGGTGGCGTGGGCCTTCTCATTCACGGTTCCTCGTCGTGCGGCGCGGATCATGCTCTGGTGTGAGCGCGCCGTCGAAGGTGCGTCACCCGATGGACAGGCGCGCGATGCGCGATGGGTCCTCTTCATCGAAACGCTGCTTGATACGCAGCGCCCTGTGGACGATGCAGTCGCACTCGCCGCGACGGTCGCGCGGACTGGTGGGCAACGCACGCGGTTGCTCTTCGATCCTGCGCTCGGCGTGGCGTGGAATCGCGGCGAGTTCAGTGCGCTGTTTCTGACTGGCGATGCGGCGAAAGACGAAACGGCGTTGGTCGATGAGCGACATCTTTATCGCGTAGAAGTCGTGGCACGCGATCGCGCCAAAGGACCGTTCTGGATTTCCACGGTGGGCATGGCGCGCGCGGGCAAGCCCGAACTCGAGATCCTCGAAGTTCCCGTGAGCGAAGTGCGCGCCGCGCTCGAACTCATGGATGCACTCGCGGCGCGTTTTCTCACCGAATCGCTGCCGCACGCGGGTGTCCCCTTCGAAGCGGGGCCTGAGCTTTCGATCGCATTGGTTCCTGCGCACGAGGTCATCGAGACACTCTCGCTAGGCGCTGCGGGCGATGCCAGCGATCGGCGCGGACTTCCGCGCGGACCTCGCGCCGCGATTTGCGCGGCGGGTCGTCGTGGTTCGTTTCGCAGCATCTGGACAGCGCCGAGTGAGGTGCTCGTGCAACTGGCTCGTCAGGAGCGCGGGCTCTACATCGCGCCGCGCGTGAGTGCGGTGCGCGAGCGGGTGGCGCGGCATTCATGGGGGGCGTTCGTCCGCGCCCACGCCTCGCGTGGCCACGATGCGGGCGTCGCGTTCCTGGTCAAGATTGCTTCGGAAGAACGCGACGGAGAGCGCGAGCATCTGTGGATTTCGGCGCAGCACGCGGATGGCCGTGGGGGGCGGGGGCTTCTCGCACGGAGCGAGTCCGCAGCTGTCGTCGTGGACTTCACGCTCGAACAGGTCGGCGACTGGCGCGTCGTCGGGTTCTCTGCGGAACTTCCCGAGGTTGGCCCTGAAAGCGCCGATCGAATCCCCTGAATCGCGCGCGCTGCGCCACAATGGTTCCGTGCTCGAGTCCACAGTAAAACCAAAGCGCCGAACCCGACTCGCGACCGCGGGCGTGATCTATGCGTTGGTGGTGCTCGCGGTGGGACTCGCTGCAGGAAGCCGCCCGAACAACTTGTTGGTGTGGGTCTTCAGCTTCCTCGTCGCGGCGCTCATCGTTTCGGGGCTTCTCTCAGGCTTCATGATGATGTCGGTGCGTGCCTTGCGCATCGAGCCGCGTCGCGGGCGTGTTGGTGAGCCGCTCTTGGTGCGCTATGAAATCGCTAATGCGTCGCGGGTGCTCGCTGCCTACGACCTTGGCATCACGGAGCACGGCAAAGGGCAGAATCGCCTGGAAGTCGCGGGGCCCGCGTGGATCCTCCATGTTGGTCCGCGCGAGAGTCTCCACGGTGAAGCGGTCTTTCGTCCGACGCGTCGCGGACCTGTGCGGCTTGACGAGTTTGAAGTGTCCACGAGTTTTCCGTTCGGCCTTCTTCGCAAGACGCTGCGTTTCCAGCAGGTGGGCGAAGTGCTCATCCATCCTGAGATCATTCCCTTGCGGCTCGATCTTCTAGCGAAGGTGACCTCGGCTGGATTTGGTGGTCATCGGCTCAGTGGAAGCTCGGGCGGACACGACGATTTCTTTGGCGTGCGTGAATACCGCCCTGGCGACAGCATTCGCAGCATCGCGTGGAAGCGCCTCGCGGGCACGGGAACATTGGCAACCGTGGAGCGCAGTCGTTCGGTGCCGCCGCGGTTGCGCGTGCTCGTCGACCTGCGCACGCCGACCGATGAACTTCGCGTGGCCGAGGGCGAGGACGCGCGCAGCCTTGAAGAGCGCGCGATTGTGCTCGCGGGGAGTTTCCTCGCGCTCGCCGATCGATTGGGTTACGAGTATGCGCTGAGTGTCGCGGGATTGGACATCCCACCCGTGGCTCTGCGAAAGGGCCACTTTCACCGTGAGAAACTGATGTCTTCGCTCGCAGCGCTTGACCTCGACGCACCGCGCGCGCGCGGAAACGGCCTGGCTGCGAGCGATGAGCGCGCGACAGTCGTGGTGGTGCATCCTGACCGCACTGACCTCGCGGTGGCGCCGAGTGATGCGTGGCACTTCACGGCGCGGCAGTTGGACTCGTTGCGTGAGCGATCGAAGCGACAGGAGTCCGAGCCATGACGCTGCTTCGGCAGTATCGCGTGTCGAGCTTTGTCCTCGTGCTCTTGGCGATGGTCGCGTTCTCCATCGCGGAACTGGACTTTGCGATGCTGTTCTTCAGTGTCGTGCTCGCCGTGCTGGCGTGGTATGTCACCGAGGGTCCGCGCGGACGGACCTTGCCGGAGTGGGTTGCCAATGCGCTGATCCTCGCACTGTTGGGCTACAGCGGATTTGAGTTTGTGGTGCGCGGCACCATCGAAGACGCCATGGGATCGCTTGGCCGATTCCTGCTCTGGTTGTTGCTCATCAAGCTCTTCGCCAAGCGAACCCGGCATGAGGATCGGCAGCGATTCACGCTCGCGACGATGCTGGTCCTCACGGGTTGCCTCGAGAGCGTCGATCTTTCCTTTGGCGCGCTGGTCCTCGCCTACGCGGCGCTGGCGGCGTGGACGGCGATGTTGTGGCGGCTTTCGCTTGGAGCCGACGCTGCCCGCGCGGCGCGCGCCACGGAGCACGGATTTGCGCCGCCGCTCGAGATCACCTTTGGTCGGCGCGCGTCGCCGCAGTTTCGATGGATGGCCTTGAGCAGCGTGCTGCTGATCTTTGTGGGGAGTGTCGTGGGATTCTTTCTCTTCCCGCGCTTTGCAGCAGTCGGGCTTGGCGGGATGACCCAGGGCAGCGTGACGGGTTTCAATGATGAGATTGATCTGCGCGGTGGCGATCGCATCACCGAGAGTCGTCGCGAGCTCTTCACGCTGCAGTGGTTCGATGGGCAGAGTGAGGCAGGGCCATCAGCGCGGCCTCTGTTGTTGCGCGGCGCGGTGCTCGACTCCTACGACATCGGCGGGCAGCGCTGGTATTCGAGGCGCGGCGGACAGTCGGTCGGAACGCTGCGCACTGCAACCAACGGCGACATGACCCCGCTCGCGCACAGTGAAACAGGGGAGGCACTCACCGCGCGATTTCGCGCGCGATTTGAGATGCGCTCGCTCGCGAGCGATGTGCTCTTCTCGGTCTACGCACCCGTGGCGATTGCCACGAGCGAGTCGCGCACGGTGTCGATCGACCCAAACACGCTGCTGCTTCGAGACGCCTCAGACGATCGCGGTGGACGGCTTTGGTACTACGAACTCTTGACGAACCCGCAGCCAGACGCGCCACTGCTCGCGAGTCTCTCGAAACAGGCGCGGAGCCGTCCAAGTGGTGCGGGCGTGGGCTTCCCTGTCGCGGAGGTCGAGCCGATCGCGCGGCGGATCGTCGATGAGGTGTCGCGCACGGCCAATCTCCCACCCGAGCCCGAGGCGGGCGCGCCGCCCGAGGCGCGCTGGACGCGCAACCGCGAGGTCGCGCGTGCCATCGCGAGTTGGATGAAGTCGAACTTCACCTACACCACCGATCTCTCGGGTTTTGGCCGCATTCCTGGCGAAGATCCCATCGTGAGTTTCCTCGAGCGCTACCGCTCAGGTCATTGCGAGTACTTCGCCAGCGCGTTGTGCGCGGTGTTGCGAAGTCTCGGCATCGAGTCGCGCATCGTGACGGGGTTCATCGCGCTCGAGTACGACGAGCGCGCGCGCTCGTACACCGTTCGAGAGTCCAACGCGCATGCGTGGGTCGAAGTGCGAACCGCCGAGTACGGTTGGACCGCCGTCGACGCGACGCCCGAGGAGAGTCTCTTTGCGATTCAGGAGCGGAACCGATCGTTCGCCGACCGCTTCCGCTGGATCTACAGCAGACTGGAGTTCTTGTGGAACTCGAGCGTCGTGTCCTACGACGCTTCGACGCAAGAGGAGTTTGCTCAGCGCATGCAGTCGGGCTGGTACGAAGCGTTGGCGTCCCGCTTTGATGTCATCAACAGTCGCATGCAAGCCATCGCACAAAGCCTGAGCCTCGGCAGCGCGGGGAAGATCTGGTTTGGCGTGATTGGTGTTGGGTTGGCGACGGCGGGTCTCGCGATGCTCATCCGATTTGTGCAGCGGAGAGGACTCCGCATGGCACTGCGCATTGATCGACTGCCTCCGCGCGAGCAGGCGCGGATCCAGCGGGACGCCGTCTTCTACATCGACGCGTTGCGCATGCTCGGCAGTGCTGGTGTGAGCAAGCCAGCGCATCTCTCCGCGAGAGGATTTGCCGAGGCCCTCAGCGCGCGCGATGCCTCGATCGGCGCTGCATTCGCGCCGATCGCAGAGGCGTACTACAAGGTCCGATACGGCCGTCTTTCGCCGAGCAAGTCTGAGGCGAGCGCCCACTCCGCGCTGATTCTCGCGCTGCGAGAGGTGCTTCGCCACAACTCGCGCGCGCGGAAGACCGATTGAACCTCGTCCGCCTCTGGCCGTCGTCGGGGGCGGTTCGTCCGCGCAGTCGGAGCTCCAATGCCAGCATCACGATCTAGAACTACAGAGTGGCGTCGTTCGCTCGAACAACTTCGCGCGCGTGAAGGCGCCATCGAAATCGCCGTTGCACACGATCATCCTGGTGGAGACGAAGCCATCCTCGGCGCGGCCGATCTGGTGTGGCGCGTGCGCGTGCTCGATCTCACCGAGAAGGAAGTCTCCGTCGATCTTCCCTTTGCGCTCGGTCGAGCTATCGAGCTTCCTGTTGGAACCGAACTCGTCGCCGCGATCGCCATCGGACAGAACCGTTGGATGTTCCGCAGCAAGGTCAAGGGAGCTTGGACGCCGCGCGCGCCGTTCCCGCGATCGCATCGCGGTGTCTGCCTCACGCTTCCTGATCATGTCGAGCGTTGCCTGCGACGCAGCACGCGCGTGGAAGTCGCGCAGATGAATACGCCCGCGGTCGAGATGTGGCCGCTCCTTGAGCCGCGTTCCGCGATGCCCGCCGAGCGCGCGAGCGAGTTGGCGTTCCGCGCATCGCAGAGTGGCGGCACGACCGCCCCGATCGGCGAAGAGCTCATGCCGACGGTGGGACCGCGCTTCTGCGCGTCGTTGGTCAATCTCGGTGGCGGTGGACTCGGCGTGCTTGTCGAGTCAGGTGACTCGGCAGTCCTTTCACGCCAGCGACTGTTCTGGATCCGCTTCACGCTCGGCGGCATCACGCCCGTTCCGATCTGCGCCACGGCGCGCGTCGTGCACACGCACATGGACAGCTCGCATCGCACCTACGCGGGTATCTCCTTTGACTTCGACTTCAATCCCGCGCATCAGCGCGTGGTGGCCGAGCAGATCGTGCAAGCGATCGCGCGGTTGACGGGTGCGCAGAAGCGCGCCGCCTGAGCGTCGCGCACTTCCGCCGATGACGCACTCACAAAAAACGAAACAGGGCGCCTTTCCGCAGGCGCCCCGTCCCGTTTGTTTGCTCGAAGACCCTACGCATCAACCGCGACGGCGGCGACCCGCGAGTCCTGCCAATCCAAGCAATGCCATCACGCTCGGTGCGGGCACGGTGGTGTAAGCAAGGAAGTTTCCCGAGGTCGAGGCAGAGCCCCAACCCGAGGTCGCGAGATCGCTGCGCGAGAGGTGATCGACGCCAGGATCGGTGCCGCCGCCACCCGAGGTGGCGACATCGAAGTAGAGAGTCTGTCCAGCAGAGAGCCCCATCGACGCGAGCGAAAAGGTCCAGCTCACGGTGTTGCCGGCGACGGAGTTGGTCAGAACGGTCTCGCTCCCCCAGTTCCACGCCGCGCCCGTCCAAGAGACCAGCTGCGAGTTGCTCGTGGCCGCATCGACCCACGACCCGATGAAGTAATCGATGTTGCTCGTGACATTCACGGGACGCGACCACGCGTTGGAGCTGGTGCCAGCACCCGTGGTGTTGAAGAACAACATGTACTTCGTCCAGGTCTGGAAACCGCGCGTCGAGACCGCGATGGTCAGGTCGACGCCATTGTCCGACACATCGACCGAAGAGATGTCGAGGTTGTCGAGGCCATTGTCAAAGGTGTCGAAGGTGGCATCGGTGTAGAGATCGGCCGCAGCAACCGCTGCAATGGATCCGATCGACGCCGCGACAGCAGTCGCGAGTTGCGAGAACTTCATCTTTGCTCCTAAGTGTGGTTCTGCGCGCGGGGGGAACTTCGGCGCAGCCGTGAGGGATCACGGAGAGGGACAGGAAGGGACAGGACAGATTTGCAGACAGGACTCAGAACAGATTCTCCGAAGAAGAGGGAGTTCTTCGGAGTGCGTGAGTATGGCGAAACGGCTGGTTCTCCACAATCGACCTGCCGCGTGACGGCACGGAATCCTGCAAAAAGATGCAGAACGCGGACCACCCCCATCGTGCGGCAAGGACTTACGCGAGAGCTACCGCTCGAGAAGCTGCGCGATCGCGCGCACTTTGGCGTGGGTCTCAGCGACTTCCGACCATGGATCGCTCTCGGCAACGATGCCGCAGCCCGCGTGATAGCAGAGTGGATGCGCGCCATCGGAGGACGCTGCGCCAATCTGCGCGGTGCGAATCGCCACGCTCAACGCAGCGTGACCCGAGCGCGCGATGAAGCCGAGCGCGCCGCAGTAATAGCCGCGCGCGTGCGGTTCCAACTCATCGATGATCTGCATCGCGCGAATCTTCGGTGCACCCGTGACTGATCCAGGCGGGAACGACGCTGCAAGCAAGTCGAGCCACGACACCTCATCGCGCAACTGCGCGGAGATCTCGGCGACTCCATGGTGCACGGTGCGATGGGTCTCGAGCACGCGTGGTTGTGCCACGCAGACCGAACCAATCGTCGCGACGCGGCCGAGATCGTTGCGCATGAGGTCGACGATCATCGCGAGTTCCGCCGCGTCTTTCCCGCTCTCGGCGAGTTCTCGCGCATCGACCGTCGATGGTCGCGTGCCCTTGATCGGTCGCGTGACAATCGAGCCATCGGGCCGCGCGCGCAGGAAGAGCTCAGGGCTCATCGACACCAAATGTTCGCCGTTAGGAAGATCAATCGACGCGCCAAACCAGGCGCGGTTTTCCGTGATGGCCGCGTGCGCGAATCCGCGGAGACTGCCTTCAAGCGAGCCTGAAAAGCGTCGCGCGATGTTCGCCTGAAAGGCATCACCCGCGCGGATGTACTCGACAGCACGCGCAGCTCCCGCTGCGTAATGCGAGTCACTGGTGTCGGGTTCAAGCGCGCGCAATCGCCACGGCGCCGCGCCGCACATCGGTTGGAGCGCAGGTGGGCAACCGATGGCATGGAGTGATCCATCGGAATGATCCACACACCACGCGTCTTCACACCACAAGAGGACCGCATAGGGCGCAGGATTGCCGCGATGCGCTGCGCTGGCGGTGCCTGGCTCAAAGCAGGCGCCGAGTCCGTAGCCGAGCGCCACGATCCAACCGCCGTCAAACGGAGGAACGCGCGCAGTGCTGTGGTGCGCGCGTGGTGCGAGCATCGTCAAAGTGCGAGGCGTGCGCGCGAGTGCTGCGTCGAGCGCGGCGAGCGCGCCCTCTGCGTCGAGCGCGCCGTCGATCACCACGGCCTCGCGTGGCGACGCAAAGATCGACCAAGAGTTCTGCGCGCCGCCCTCGCCGCCCGAGACCAACGCCGCGAGCGGTGCTGTGCGCGGCCAACGCAGCAACACATCCGCGGCAGACGCAGAGGTGTCAGGGGCGTTGATCGCCAGCGTCGTCGCGGTCATGGGCCGCGATGGTACGACGCGGCAGCGCGCGCTTGCGCTGATTTCCTCGGGCTGCGCAAGCAATCGTGCTGTCGCGCAACTTGTACACTCCTCGATTCACCGCGGCCGGAAGACGCCGCGAACGCACACACCGAGAAAGCACGAAACCATCATGGCGAGCCAGAAGAAGAAGAACGCGAAGTCGAGCAAGTCGTCCGGCAAATCGTCGCGCAAGTCGTCCAGCAAGGCCTCCGCGAAGTCCGCATCCAAGAGCGGCGGCAAGATGGTCTTCTACTTCGGTGAGACCAAGTGCGAAGGACACGCTGGTCAGAAGTTGCTGCTCGGTGGCAAGGGCGCCAATCTCGCGGACATGGTCTCGATCGGCCTGCCGGTTCCTCCCGGCTTCACCATCACCACCGACACTTGCGCAGCTTTCTACGACTGCGGCGGCAAGTTGCCCAAGGGGCTGATGGACGATGTGCAGAAGAACATCAAGATGCTCGAGAAGGAGCTCGGCAAGAAGTTCGGCTCCGACTCGAATCCGCTCCTCGTGAGCGTGCGCTCGGGCGCTGCCGTCTCGATGCCAGGCATGATGGACACCGTCCTCAACCTCGGACTCACCGACAAGGCGGTCGAAGGTCTCGCCAAGGGCACGGGCAATCGTCGCTTTGCCTTTGACGCGTATCGCCGACTCATCAACATGTTCGGCGATGTCGTGATGGGTGTGGATCACCACAAGTTCGAGCACGCCTTCAGTGCGATCAAGACCAAGTTCGGCGTCAAGGAAGACACCCAAGTGCCGACCGAGGGCCTCGAAGAACTCGTCGTCGCGTACAAGAAGGTCTACAAGGATCAAGTCGGCAGTGAGTTCCCGCAGAATCCGTTGCTGCAACTTGAGCACGCCATCAAGGCGGTGTTCGGTTCGTGGAACGGCAACAAGGCGATCGAGTATCGCCGCATCGAAGGCATCAAGGGACTCAACGGCACCGCGGTCAATGTGCAGGCGATGGCCTACGGCAACATGGGTGACAACTCGGGCACGGGCGTCGCCTTCACGCGCGACAACACCACGGGTGAGAACGAGTTCTACGGCGAATTCCTCGTCAACGCGCAGGGTGAGGATGTTGTCGCGGGTATCCGCACGCCCGAGCCGATCGCGCAGATGGCCAAGCAGTTCCCCAAGGCATTCGCGCACCTCATGAAGGTTCGCTCCAAGCTCGAGAAGCACTACAAGGACATGCAGGACATTGAGTTCACCGTCGAGAACGGCAAGCTCTTCATGCTGCAAACCCGCACGGGTAAGCGCACGGCGCAGGCCGCTGTCCGCATCGCTGTTGAGATGGTGAAAGAGAAGCTCATCGACGAGAAGACCGCGATCAAGCGCATCCCTGCGGGCGATCTCACGCAGCTTCTCCTGCCGTTCTTTTCGACGGCCGACAAGAAGGGCGCCGAGACGGTTTCTCGCGGCATCGGTGCCTCGCCTGGTGCTGCAACGGGCAAGCTTGCGTTCACAGCCGAAGAAGCCGTCGAGCGCGCGCACAAGGGCGAGAAGGTCCTGCTCGTGCGCAAGGAGACGAGCCCCGAAGATGTCGCGGGCATGCACAGTGCGGTGGGCATTCTCACTTCGACGGGCGGCAAGACGAGTCACGCGGCCGTCGTCGCGGTTGGTTGGGGCAAGTGCTGCGTCGTCGGTGCGGGTGAGCTTTCGATCGACGAAAAGGCTGGGAAACTCCATGTGAAGGGTCGCAGCTTTGGTCGCGAGGATGTCCTCTCGATCGACGGCGCCACGGGCGAGGTCATGGTCGGCGCTGTGAAAGCCACGATCCCCGAGAAGATCTCGGGTGACTTTGCGAAGGTCATGGCGTGGTCGAGTAAGCACGCGACCATGAAGGTCCGCACCAACGCCGATAGCCCCGAAGACGCGCGACGCGCGAGGGAGTTTGGCGCCGTCGGCATCGGACTCTGCCGCACCGAGCACATGTTCTTCGGTGGCGATCGCACCGCAGCGATTCGCGAGATGATCCTCGCCGAGACCACCGAGTCGCGTGAGAAGGCGTTGGCGAAACTGCTGCCCTTCCAGCGCACCGACTTCATCGGCATCTTCACGGCGATGGACGGATTGCCCGTCACTGTGCGCCTCCTTGATCCGCCACTCCATGAGTTTGTTCCGCACGACGAGAAGCAGCAGGCCGAGCTCGCCAAGGAGATGGGACTCTCACTCGAGCAAGTCAAGCGCCGCGTCTCGCAGTTGCACGAAGCCAACCCGATGCTCGGACATCGCGGTTGCCGTCTCGCGATCACCTATCCCGAGATTCTCGTGATGCAGATTCGCGCGATCGTGGAGGCGGCCATTGAGTGCCGCGCCAAGAAGATCGACGCGCGTCCTGAGATCATGCACCCGCTCGTCGGAACCAAGAAGGAACTCGTCCTTCTGCGCACGCTCACCGAGCAGACGATCGCCAAGGTCTGCGCCGAGAAGCGCGTGAAGATCGGCGGAAAGAACGGACTCGACATTCCGATCGGCACCATGATCGAGATCCCGCGCGCCGCAGTGACGGCCGACGAGATCGGCGAGGTCGCCGACTTCTTCAGCTACGGCACCAACGATCTCACGCAGATGACCTTCGGCTTTAGTCGCGACGACATCGGAAGCTTCCTTCCCGCGTACCTCGAGAAGGGGATGCTCGACAAGGACCCGTTCCAGTCGATCGACACCGTCGGAGTCGGCGGACTCGTGAAGATGGCCTGCGAGAAGGGCCGCGCCGTCGCGAAGAGCCAGAAAAAGGCCTTCAAACTCGGCGTCTGCGGCGAGCACGGCGGCGACCCCGCCTCGATCGCGTTCTTCCAGAAGTGCGGACTCGACTATGTGAGCTGCAGCCCGTTCCGAGTGCCAGTCGCGAGGCTGGCGGCGGCGCAAGCGGCGTTGCGAGGGTGAGCGCGGACGCGGAGTGAGGCGGCTGTTGGTGGTTTCGATTTGATCAACGCCCGCGGTGAAGGCCGCGGGCGTTGTTCTTTGTGCGGTGAGATGCATCGGCCGCGCTCATGGGAAGAACCGTCGCAGCTGGGTTTGTCGTGCGATCGCCGTCACGACACCACTGATGAAAAGCGCGGCAACAAAGAGAGGTAACCCGGAAACTCCCACATAGCGCAGTGGGAAGATCACCATGGCGTGTACCAGGTAGATGCCGCCTGTCAGCGATGCGACCGCGACGAGCCAGTGGGGCGGTGCCGGCTGAGGCGCACGACAGAGGCAGATGGTTCCGAGGGCGACGAGAAAGTAGTTCAGCCACACGTGCGTGGTGACAAGGCAGAGCGCGACAGCAGCGATGATGGCGAGCAAGCCAAGCGCGGCCCATGCACGGCTTCCGCTGCGCGGAAGGATCCTGCATGTGCCGATCGCGGTTGCGAATCCGAAACCAGCGACAAGCATTTGCGGCGCTGGCGGATCGCTCATGGAGAGTCCCGTCATACTCACTGCCGCAATCAGTCCAGCAACGACGGCCGACAGCCATGCAACCGACTTCCAGTGCACCCGCTCGCCGAGCAGAAGCAGCATTCCACTTGTCGCGGCCAACGCAGGTAGATACCAAAGGTGAATCGACGGGCCAGTGAGAAGCATGGACGGTCTCGCGAGTGCGAGCGGGTCGTTGCCCTTGATGATGCTTCGAACAACAAGCACAACGGCGTACGGAACACACCAAGCCAGCCAGAGGAACAGCACCTCGCGAATGCGCGCCCGCAATCGTGGGCTGTTCGAGGCATCGATCGTAAATGTGGTTGAGATGGTGAGGAATCCGACGACCGCGAGGATCGCAGCGTTGATCGACGCTGGGCGCGCATGCCCCAGCACGACGAGGCTACAAAAGACGCAACGCAGTAGCTCGGGGTAGCTCCGGTTGTGGATCTGCGCGCGGTCAGGCGATTGCGAGCTCACGGCGGTTTATCGACTGCGATTGGTTTCGACTGCAACGACCGGTCGCGCTTCCCGCCGCTGAGAAGCGATGGGTCGCTCGAAGCAGGTAGATACCCGTTGTCGCGGTGTTGAGTTCTTTCTGCGGTGCTCCCTGGATCACGGTGCGCTCCCACAGCTGCCGCAATCACGGGATTCCAGTGAGGTAAGCTTGACGCATGGGAAACGACGGTGGATCCTATCGACGAATCCGCATCCGAAGCGATGGCGTGCCTGTTGAGGGCCTGTACGACAGCGTGGTCGACACGCGTCTCAAGGCAGTGCTCGACGCCGCCAAGAGCGCGGGCATCGACGTTGGTACGCGAGACCTGAAGGGGCGGGACGGCCGCTTGCTCGCGCGAGAACTCGCGTCCGTCGTGCTCGAGGCTCTCGAGTCGAAACTAAACGCTGATCAAGCCGCGACGCCAGCCGACCTCGACGTCGTGAATCGGCTGCTGCGATTCGCTCAACAAGATGGCGGCGAGGATGTGACCGCTGCGACAAACATGCTGCCTCTCGTGCTTGAGCGCATCGGGCCGCGGCACGACCGTAACCCACCGGATCTCTCTGACCATGGTCTCCTCACGGGGCGCGAGGGCACGGAGAGCCTGCTCGTTCAGCTCAAGCGAGAGCTCGCTACTTGCAACCGAGTGGATTGGCTGGTCTCGTTCATCAAGCTTGCCGCAGTCCGCATGCTGAAGTCGGATATCGAGGCGTTCTTGGCGCGCGGCGGATTGATGCGAGTCGTCACGACCGCGTACATGGGAGCGACCGACCCGAAGGCGCTCGAGGAGCTCGCAGCCATTTCCTGCGCACATGGTTCGCGTTTGCAGATTCGATTCTCGCGCGAGTCGGATGCGACGCGACTCCACGCGAAGGCCTACATCCACCACCGCGAAAGTGGTTTTGGGAGTGCCTACATCGGTTCTGCGAACCTCTCGCGACCCGCGCTCACCGAGGGGCTCGAGTGGACCGTCCGCCTCTCGCAGGCCGCATCGCCCGGCCTTTGGTCCAAGATCGAAGAGACCTTTGACCAGTGGTGGGGAGATCCTGACTTCGCCGAGTATGGGCTGACCGCAGATCATCCAACGCACGCACAATTCCGCGAGCTGGTCGCTCGCGAAAGGCGTGCGTTCGGATCAGGATTGAGCGAGCAGCTCTCATCGTTGCCGATCTTCGACCTGCAGCCGAAGCCATTTCAGCAAGCGATCCTCGATCGAATCGCAGTTGAACGCGAGGAACTAGGGCGCGCAAGGCATCTCATCGTGGCCGCGACGGGGACTGGCAAGACCATGATCGCTGCATTCGATTATCGCGAATTCGCTGCGAAGTTCTCGAAGGCAGAGGGTCGTGCGCCAAGGCTGCTCTACGTCGCGCACTCTGAACGGATCTTGAAGCAAGCGCGGCTGACTTTCGCGCAGGTCGGGCGCAACCTCAATTTCGGAGGCCTCCTCGTCGGCGGGCAGGACGACCGACCATGCGATGCGCTCTTCGCGTCGATCCAATCGTGGAACTCGAGGATCGGGACCGCCACCCTTGCTGCCGATCACTTCGAGTACGTCGTCGTCGATGAGGTACACCACGGCGAGGCGCCAAGTTGGCGCAAGTTTCTCGAGTGGGTTCGACCGAGGACGCTGATCGGGCTGACGGCAACGCCTGAGCGCGCTGACGGACTCGACATCACCAAGCACTTTGAGGATCGCATCACTGCGGAGATTCGGCTTCCTGATGCCATCGGTCGTCGTCTCCTTGTGCCGTTCCGTTACTTCGGCGTCACCGACACGATCGATCTGCGCGATGTCGACTGGACGCCGCGTGGATACAAGATGGACGAGGTGCAGCGTCGCTATCTCGAGGCTGGACCGCAGTGGATCGAGAACGTCAGGCGTGCGGCCTTCGAGTATGTGGCCGAACCGCTGAGCATGCGCGCGATCGGCTTCTGCAGTGGTGTTTCGCATGCGCGTGCGATGGCCGAGGTGTTCGAGCATGTGAGACTTGCAGCCCACGCCCGCGGCCAACGCGCGTTGCGTGCAGAAGCGCTCGATGGTGGAGATTCACTAGAGACGCGCGAGGAGGTCATTGGCCGGCTGCGACGCGGCGAGACGCAGGTGATCTTCGTCGCGGACCTCTTCAATGAAGGCGTCGACATTCCGGAGGTCGACACGGTGCTCTTCATGCGCCCGACCGACAGTCTTACGATCTATGTGCAGCAGCTCGGTCGAGGCCTGCGACTCTGTCCGTCGAGTGGCAAGGACTGCCTAACTGTCCTCGACTTCGTGGGGCAGTACCGGAAGGAGTTTCGGTTCGGTGATCGTCTCAGCGCGATGCTGGCCGATCCGGCGGTTTCGATCGAGTCGCAGGTCGAGCACGGCTTCACAGCACTTCCGCCGGGATGCTCGATCACTCTTGAACGCATCGCACGAGAACAGGTGCTCGCGAACATCCGTGCGCAGACGCGATCGCAGCGCGAGCGGCTGATCGAGACTGTCAGGGCGCTGCGGGAGCGACTGCAACGGGTGCCGAGCATGCGGGAGTTCGTCGAGGCGACGCGTGTCGATCCGCGGCTCTTTTACGCGAAGAGGGACGCACGCATGACATGGTCGGGTCTTCTCCAAGGCGCGAGTCTCGGGGGAAGCGCTGAAGACCTCGAGGCGATCGAGCAGTTCATCGTTCCACTGCGAGCGAGCGCATCGGTTACCGATCGGAAGTTGGTGGAGTTTGGCTTAGCCCTTCTTGATGCTATTGAACGCGACAACCCCCTCTCGCCAACGGTGGCACGGGATCCGCGGCTTCAAGTGTTGCTCGTCGAGTTTGGCGAGGCTGTTCGCAGGAGGTCCGCGCGCGACACGGCATCGACTTCGGCCGAGGTCTTGGAAGAGCTGCGAGCGAACGCGCCGCTTCGGAGAGAGCTTCGTTCATTGCTGGATGCGCTCTCTGTGCGAGTCGTTGGATTGGCCCCGGTTCCAGCGGTCTCAGTTCCTGATGGCGTTCCGCTCGCGCTGCACCGGGTCTACACCCGGCGGCAGCTGTTCGCGGCGTTTGGCTGGGAGTCCATCTGGAGTGCGACGCCGCAGAGTGGTGTGGCCTGGATCGCGAAGTACTCGGCGTACCTCATGCTGGTGACGCTCGAGAAGGACGCGGTGACGTTCACCGAGCGCACGCGCTATCGCGACTATGGGATCAGCCCATCAGTGTTCCACTGGCAGAGCCAGGCCTCAGCGCGCCCGGACCGGGGAGACGGCCAGCACATCGTGCAGGCCAAGACTGGAGGCGCGACCATGTGGCTGTTCGTTCGACGGTCGACGGATGACGAGTATGGCACCGAGCCCTACATCTTCCTGGGCGCGTTCAAGCCCACTTCGATCGAAGGGATGCAGCCGATGAGCGTGACCGGAGAGCTCGCCAACGCGATGCCCGCGGAGTGGTTTGAGATTGCGGCGCGGGCGAGGTAGACGGAGGCGCAGTTGGGGAGCGAACCCCGTTGTTCGCGCCGCCGCTCGCGTGGAGACGTGGTTTCGGCAGGTCTGGCGGTGCGGGCGGGCGTCATTCGTCATCTCGCCGCGGCATTTGGAGAGCGAGTGAGGCACGGCAGCGTCGAGGCGCACTTCAGTGTCTTAACCGGTGACTCGCGGCTCTCTCTTGTACACCCACTCCGCGATCAGTCTCACCGTCTCCTGATCCACTTCCGCCGCGCCGAACTTCTTTACCAGCACCGCTGCGTGCTCGTCGTTCCTTTCAAGCCACCGCTCTCGCCACTCCGGCTTCTTGAGTTCGTCCCGCATCTTGTTGTTCACCTCTCTACTCGCCAACACCAAGTTGAACGGCGAGTCGAACGGATAGCGCGCCCACGGAATGAAGTGGTCGACCTCGCCTTTGTTCGGTGCGGCGAGTTTGGTTCCCGAGTAAAAGCAGCGTCCCGACTGCAGTTCATAGAACCGCTCGGCGTAAACCGACACAGGGCTCCGACTCGCGCCAAACAGAAATGACTCCAGCTCGCGGTCGGCGGCGAGTTTGTCGTTGTTCTCGCGAATCCAGAGTGCCCAGCGGGACTGGACAAGCGCCACGATGATGCCGCGCATGCGGCGAAGGGACGCGGACACGCCAGGCTTCAGGACGATGCGCTTGAGCGTCGCACACTTCGCCGCGGTTGCTGGGTGGTCGAAAAGAAATCGATCATTCGTCGACTCAGAGGTCTTACCAATGGTCTGCAGACAGTGAATCGGGTTCTTGGCGAGCGTCTTGATCGCCTCATTCACGAGACCATCGCGCGACGCGCGGTACACGCGGAGTCGTTGATAGCTCGACTGAGAGGTGCGCGCCTCTTCCTTGAGCAAGGTGATCATCTTCGACGGCTTCGCGGCTTCCCGATTCTGCTTGAGGATCGCGGCCACGCGCGGATACGGCCGCGCCATGTTCCAGTACAGCGCGAGGTATTGCCGCGCAATCTCCTCGAGCTCTACCTCGAGTTCCTCGCCCGTGTCGTCTCCCCGTTCGACTGCGATGTTGGTCAGCGCGATGAGCAGTGCAAACTTGTAGGTGCTGGTGAAGCGGCCCTGAGAAAGCAGCCGCTCAATCTTCCCGAGGAAGTCCAGCTGTTCTTGGGCGGTGGGAGCGGGGCGCGCCATGATTTGTGGGGAGCGTAATCCGTCGCAGCCACTCGCGCCCCTCACCCACTCGCCCTCGCCAAATCCTCCGCGCTCCCAATGTCGGCCCATTTCCCATCCAGCCTCGTCGCCTCCAACTCGGTGCGTTCCGACAGCCACGCGATCAAGTGCCCAGGCGCATCAGGATTCCCACTGCTCGTGAGGTACTCGCGCACCAGTGTCGGGAGTTCTCGCGGCAGCAGATAGACCGCAATCGCGCTGAGGTTCGACTCTGGACTCGCGGGCTTTTCGCGCAAGCGCGTCACGCGGGTGCCGCGTTCGTCGAGCAACACCTCGCTGTACTTCCCACCTGGAACGGGCGTCGGTACCTCGCGCACGACGAGTTGTCCTCGTCCGCTTTGTGCGAACCTCTTGGCGAGTCGCGCGAGGTCGAACTCGAAGAGGTTGTCGCACGCGAGGACGAGGTAGCCGTCGAGGTCGTCGCGTTGTGGCGCTTGCTCGAGCGCGAGTATGAGGTCGCGCACAGCGCCGAGTCGGGAGTCGTTGGTCATCGCGCCGTCGTTCACGATCGAGAGTGGGAAGCGC
The DNA here is from genome assembly GCA_947490615.1 of Planctomycetaceae bacterium. Lineage (GTDB taxonomy): Bacteria > Planctomycetota > Phycisphaerae > Phycisphaerales > SM1A02 > QWPT01. The sequence continues at coordinate 78,470 of CANLHK010000004.1, forward strand.
GCTTGCGCGTCGTGCTCCCAAGTCACAAAGTCGGCGTGGAAGCGGCCGTTGGCGACGACGACGCCGTCAACCGCGCACTCCGCGCGTTCGACTTGTCGCAGCACGCGCGTCATCATCGGCACGCCGTCGACTTCGAGGAGCGGCTTGGCCTTGTGCAGCGTGATTGGATAGAGCCGCGTTGCGAAGCCTGCTGCGAGGAAGACCGCGCGCAATCGGGGCGTGGGCAGCGCCACGGTCGGCGCGAGCGTCGTGTGCCCGAGCGCGCGGCAGGCTGCCTCGAGGGTCGTGCGGTGCGTTTCATCGCGAACGGCGAAGAGCACCGCACCGCCTGAGCCTGGGAACTTCGCTGCCGCGCCGAGAGAACGGCCGAGCTCAATGAGCGCGCGGTCGGCGGGTGCGATGTCAAAGATGGCACTGCGAAGATCGAAGTTGCGATCGACGCACGCGAGAAACTCTGCGTGATCACGCGCTTCGAGTGCTGCGCGGCCTGTGAGCGCGTTGTCGGCGAGCGCTTCCATCACGCTGCGCACCCGTTGATCGCCCGACTCAAAGCGCGCGTAGATCGGCGCGTGCACATCGCCTGAGCTCGTGCCCACCTGTCCGTGCCACGCGAGGAGCAGTGGGGGAAGCAGCGTTGGATCGAGTCGCTCAACCGAGGCCTCATCAAACGGCGCGCGGAAGTCCATCGCCGCGAGCCCCTCGTGCGATTGCACGAGTCGATCAAGCGGGCCTGCACGAATCCCCAGCACTTCGTTTTCGGTGCGCCACGCGAGTTCTGCGATGCGCGTGCGCGAGAGTCTCAGGTCAAACCAGTCGTTCCACGCGCGCAGCGCTGCAATCAGAAGCGCGCTTGAACCCGAGAGTCCTGCTTGAAACGGGATGTTGCTGTTGGCTTCGGTCGAACACGGTCGCGCCGCGCCGTCGATTCCCAGAGTCGTCCATGCCGCGCGCAGGTGCGCCGAGTCGATCGAAATCTGCGCTGCATCACGCAGCGTCACTCGTGCTTCAAGTTCCCGCACGGCAAAGCCGAGTCCGCGGCCTCCATAGAGATCGGAGGGATTGCCGAGCAATCCGACGCGGGCATGGGCGCGAGCCGTGAGCATGAAGCCAAGAGGATAGTGCGTGCGCGCTTCTGTACACTCGACGCCGATGGACTCGCCTGACCACGCTGACACTCGCGGCATCCCCATGGTTCATCCGCCTGATCCTGCGCGGCTCGCTGCGGATCGCGCGTGGCTCAGGGAGGTTTCAGAGCGTCCGTGGCTCACGCGGCAGTTGGCCTATCTTCGCCGTGGTGGACCCGGATACCTGCAAAGCGCGCTCACTCTCGGCGGCGGCACCGCAAGCGCGTGCATTCTTTCGGGCGCAGCGTTCAGCTACGAACTCCTTTGGGTCGCGCCCCTGGGCATGATCCTCGGCGGCATCGTGTTCATGGCGATCGCACACCAGACGCTTTCGACGGGCATGCGTCCGTTTGAAGCGATGCGTGTCCACGCGGGACCAGTCGTCGCGTGGGGTTGGGCGATCGGCACCGTGGTCGCGTCGATCGTTTGGCACTTCGCGCAGTACTCACTCGCGTCGACAGTGCTCGTGGATCTCGCGGAAGTCGCGGGATTTGCCGTGCCGCGCTGGCTCATGGGAGTCCTCGTGTTGGCATGGGCGGTTCCCACGGCACTCTCGTTTGGTTCAGGCAAGAAGTTTGCTTCCGCGTTCGACACGCTCATGCGTTGGATGGTCTGGCTGATCGTCGCGATGTTTGGCGTGGTCGCGTTTCGCCTTGGTTTCGGCGAGCACGCGAGCGAGATCGCCAGCGGATTCGTTCCACACATCCCACTCGACCGTGGCGATGTGCGCGCCGACGATGTCATCGTGGCTGGGCTTGCGACCGCCGTCGGCATCAACATGACCTTCTTGTACCCCTACACGCTGCTCGCACGCGGTTGGGGACGCGAACACCGTGAGTACGCCAAGGCTGATGTGGTGTACGGCATGGTGTTGCCGTACATCCTCGTCACGGCACTCATGGTGATCGTTGCAGGAGCGACGCTGTCCGCAGGGTTCACGGGTAAGACCATCGGTCCCGTCGACGCAGCGAAGTCGCTCGGGTCCTTGCTCGGACCAGTGTGGGGTCGTGTCTTCTTCGACCTCGGTCTCCTCGGCATGCTGCTCACGACGATCACGCTGCACATGGTCTGCTCGGGGCTCGCGTGCTCCGAGATGTTCAACCTCAAAATCGGTTCACGCGCCTACCGCATCGCGACGCTGCTCCCGACGCCGGGAGTGCTCGGCAGCGTGTACTGGTCATCGATGTTTCTCTGGGTCGCCGTCCCGACCAGCATCATCGCGGGCGCGATGCTCCCACTGGCGTACTACGGCTTCATGAAACTGCAGTGGAGTCGCGCGTATCTTGGAAAGGACCGCCCGCGCGGAGGCCTCGCATTCGCGTGGTTGGGGACGATGGGCGTCGGCACGCTGATCCTCGCGTGGTTTCTTGCCATGACAGTCGCGAAATCCGTGCCTGCCTACTGGAGTCGCGTTGCAGCGCTCTTTGCAGGAGGCGCGGAGTGAAGGTCGCGATCATCGGCACTGGCTTCTTGGCGCGCACACGGGTGCGCTGTTGGCGGCGCGTGTTTGGAGTCTCAATCGAATTGGTTGTCGCGGCGCGCGATCGCGCGAAAGCCGAGGCGTTCGCGCGGGCGCATCAACTGCAATCGGTCTGCACGATCGACGAGCTACTTGCCGATCGCTCCGTGCTGTTGGTCGATCTCTGCGTGGCCAACCGCGCGCACCGCGAACTCTGCCTTCGCGCTGCTGCTGCGGGAAAGCATGTGCTCTGCACGAAGCCGCTCACCGTCTACTCGGGGCAGGATCTCGATGAGCGTGCCACAGCCGCCGAGGTCGCGACGGTCCCGCGCGCGACGATGCTTGCACGCGCCGTCGAGGATGCAGAGGCGATGGTCGCGGCGTGCACGCGCGCTGGAACGCAGCTTTTCTACGGCGAAAATTGGTGTTTCGCGCCAGCGATCGTGCGCGCCGAGGCGTTGGCGTCTGCCTCAGGAAGCGCGATCAACGAGATGCGCGGCTGGGAGAGTCACTCAGGTTCGCACTCCGCCTACGCGCGCGATTGGCGACACACCGGCGGCGGTGCACTGCTTCGTCTTGGCGCGCATCCCATCGGCACGATGCTTTGGTTGAAGCAGCGCGAAGGTGAGCGATTGCACGGGCGCGCGACGCGCGTGAACACCGTGACGGCCGAAGTGCGCGAGTCTTCGGATCCGACGCAATCAGGTTCGTCGGTCGCCACTCAACCTGAGTCGTGGGGCGCCTGCACACTCAAGTTTGACGACGGCAGCGTCGGTGTCGCGTACGGCAGCGACCACATGCTTGGAGGCATGCAGAGTCATCTCACACTCCTCGGTGGCGCGTTTCGTTTCGAGTGCGCGCTGAGTCCCATCGACACGCTGCGCGCCTATGCGCCGCGCGATGGCGTCTTCGGGAACGAGTCGATCATGGAGAAGGTCGACGGTCACGCGGGTTGGTCGACACCGATCCCTGACGAGGGGTGGGGTTCTGGTCAGCAGGGACTCGTGCAGTCAGTCGCGGAAACGCTTTCGCGCGGTGAAGCGGCTGTGTGTGATGGCGCGCTCGGCGCCGAGGTGGTTCGCGTGGTTTACGCCGCCTACTTGAGTGCGGCCGAGGGCCGACGCATCGCGTTGTAGCGTGGCCGACCGACGCAGTCGGTACGCTTTCGCCATGTCCTCTGCACCATTCGTCGTCGCGATGCTTGCATCACTTCTCACCGCGTCGAGCGCGCGTGAAACTCAAGAGACGCGCCCGTCGACTCCAAGCATTCCTCCGATCGCGCCGACCTTTCCGCCCGCAGGCGACGCGACGACGCAGAAGCCTGAGTATCGGCAGAAGTCCTACGAAGCAAAGTTCGTCACGACCGCGCCAACGCTTGATGGCAAACTCGATGACGCAGCATGGGCCAGCGCGCCGTGGTCCGACGACTTCGTGGACATCCAAGGTCCGAAGCTCCCCAAGCCGCGCTATCGCACCCGCGCCAAGATGCTGTGGGACGACACCTATCTGTACATCGCCGCGGAACTCAGCGACCCACATGTCTGGGGCACACTGACCAAGCACGATGAGATTGTTTTTCACGACAACGACTTTGAGGTCTTCATCGATCCCGACGGTGACACGCGCGAGTACTACGAACTCGAGGTCAACGCGCTCACGACGATCTTCGACCTGTTTCTCTATCGTCGTTACAAGGAGGATGGTCCTGCGGAGCACGGTTGGAACGCCAAGGGACTCAAGACCTTTGTGGCCATCAACGGCACGCTCAATGATCCCACTGACACCGACATCGGTTGGACGCTCGAGTGGGCAGTCCCGTGGAGTGCCTTTACGCCACCAGCGTGGGACAAGCCGGGTTTTGGCGAAAAAGCACGGGCTGCGAAGGCTCCTGCCGTTGGCGACGAGTGGCGTCTGAACTTCTCGCGCGTGCAGTGGCGGCACAATTGGGAAGGGAAGACTGCTCCAAAGCCCATCGTGAAACCCATCAACGACAGCTTTGATCAGAAGCCTCCGACGCCCGACGCCGACGCAAAGCCCGCCTACGAGAAGACCAAGGGAAAGCCCGAAGACAACTGGGTCTGGACACCGCAATGGCAGATCGACATGCATGATCCGCGCTGGTGGGGTCGCGTGAAGTTCACCAAGAGTTGAGCTGCCTCCCGCCGCGGAGTCGCTGCCGATAAGGATCTCGAAGTGTGGAGGAACTGGCGGCTTTCTCAGTTCTCCTTAGAACTCCGCGCTTTCCGCAGCGTGAACGCGAAGAGCCCTTATCTTCGAGGAGTCATGGATCGCATCTCTGTCACACGAACCGCCCGCCCGCTTGCCTCGCGCATTTTTGAGGAGATCGGGCTGTCGCCGCAGCCAGGCAATCTCTTTCATGAGACGACCGAGCGGTTGCTCGTCGCCTCGGAGATGGTGGGATTGCGTCATCACCAACAGATCATTCTCGCGCAGCCCAAGAGCGAGATCATGGTGCAGTTTCCTGTCCAGATGGATGATGGACGCCATCGCCTCTTCAAGGGCTATCGCGTGCAGCACTCCAATGCGCTCGGGCCCTATCACGGCGGTGTGCGCTTTGCGCCACGCCTTTCACTGGACACGGTGAAGGGGCACGCGATGTTGGCGACGCTTCGTGCGTCGTTGGTGCGCGTGCCGTTTGGTGGTGCGTTTGGTGGCGTGAAGGCGAGTCCGCGCGAACTCTCGCGAGACGAACTCATGCGCCTGACCCGTCGCTACTGCAGCGCGATCAGTCACCAAGTTGGTCCTGCCTATGACATCGTGGCGCCTGAATCGGGTGCCGATGGACAGGTCATGGCGTGGTTCCTCGACACGCTTGCGCAGACCACCCCCGAGCCGTCGCGACAAGATCAGTCGCGCGCGGTCATGGGAAAACCCGCGGAACTCGGTGGATTTGGCGCACGCGGCAAACTCATCGCCACGGGTGTCACTGCAGTGCTCGACGAGCTGCTCGGCGACTCGCTCATGGAACTTGAGACGGCGCGCGTCTCGGTTGTTGGCTTCGGACAAGTTGGAACGGCGGTCGCGAAGGCTCTCGCTGCGCGCGGCGCTCGCGTGACTGCAGTGCTCACGAGCAGCGCGGCGATCTACGAGCCGGGCGGCATCGATGTCATGGCGCTGGCGCAGCATCGCCATCGCACTGGTGGTATCGTAGGATTCGCTTCTGCCACGACGATTCTCGAGCGGGACTTCTGGAGCGCGCCTTGTGAGCTGTGCATCCTCTGCGGCGATGATCGCTGCCTTGACATCACGCGCGCCGAACTCTGCCGCGCCCGCGTCGTGGTGGAAGTCGGCGGCGCCAACATCACTCCCGACGGTGAAGAGGTGTTGCTCCGACAAGGCACCGAGATCGTTCCCGACCTGCTGGCCGCTGCCGCTGCCGATGTCGCGAGCGCGCTGGAGTGGCGTGAGAGTCGCTTGGAACCAACCTTCCGCAAGGATGACCTCGAGTCGCACATTCGTCGACAGCTGACACTCGCCGCGCGTCGTGTTCGTGTCGCGCGCGCTCGGTACGAATGCGACCTTCGCACGGCGGCGACTTGCGCTGCGTTGGAGCGAATCGGCAAGATCTACGACATTCGCGGCGTCTTCCCGTGATCGCATGATCCTTCGTAGTGCGAGCAGGCTGCCGCGGGCCACCGCACGCACGATTACAATCGCCGCATGACGATCTTCGCTCGGATCATCGCAGGTGAGATCCCTTGTCACCGCGTCTATGAGGATGCGCATGTCTTGGCGTTCCTCGACATCGGGCCCGTCTCCGATGGGCACTTGCTCGTCGTTCCCAAAGAGACGAAGGCGCAGCTTCATGAACTCAGCGATGAGTCCGCTGCTGCGATTGGCCGCGTGCTTCCGCGTCTTGCGCGCGCGGTGATGCAGGCAACAGGCGCGACGGCCTACAACATTCTTCAGAACAACGGGGCAGCAGCGCATCAAGCGGTCATGCATGTGCACTTCCACATCATTCCGAAACTCGGCAGTGCGGGACTCGGCGTCGGTTGGAATCCAGGAACACTCGATGCCGCGCGTGCGCGCGAACTCGTCGCGTCGATGCAGGCGGCGCTTTGACATGAGTGCACAGCGCCACCACGAGTACAACGCCTTGGATCTTCCAGAGCTGTTTGACGCGCTGGCTCGCAACGATGCAGAGGCGATGGTGACGCGAGGGCTCGCGGAAGATTTGGGCGCGACCGATGGATCGCAGGGCTTTCGCGGAGATCTCACGAGCGCTGCAGCGATCGCGCCAAGCACGCGCGGTCGCGCGACGATCGTGAGTCGCGCCGATGGAACGCTCGCGGGCTTACCCGTGGTGCACATGGTGGCGCAGCGGGCGGGGCTTGCGTGTGCGCCGCATCTTGCGGATGGCATGCGCGTCACGCGAGGCTCACGCATCGCGACCCTTGAGGGTCCATACGCCGCGATGCTGGCGCACGAGCGCACGATGCTGAACTTCCTCACGCTGCTCTCGGGCAATGCGACACTCACAGCGCGTTTCGTAGAAGCGGTGCACGGCACGCGTGCGAAGATCTGCGACACCCGCAAGACGATTCCAGGCCTGCGAACCTTGCAGAAGTACGCCACCCGTTGCGGCGGAGGAACGCTCCATCGCATCGGACTCTTTGACGCGGTGCTCCTGAAGGACAACCATCTCGGCGTGTTTGAACCAGGGACGCTGGGGGCTCGGGTGCGCGCCGCGGCGCAGAAGGCGCGCGCGATTGCGACGCCCTCGTTTGTCGAGTGCGAAGTCGATTCGCTTGCGCAACTCGACGAGTTGCTCGAGATGCTCAAGCAGACACCGAACACGATCGACCTCGTGCTGCTCGACAACATGGACGCTGCGTCGCTCGCCGACGCGGTCGCGCGTCGTGATGCCTGTGCGCCCGCGCTCTTACTCGAGGCTTCAGGCGGCGTGCGACTCGACAGCGTGCGCACGATTGCTCTGAGTGGCGTGGATCGCATTTCGGTTGGCGCGATCACGCACTCGGCGCCTGCGTTGGACCTCGGCTTAGACTTCGAAACGCGATTGGATCAGGGCGCATGAGCGTGGTGCCCTTTGCGGCGTGGAGCGAGCGTCTCAACGACGCCTGCTCCTCGTGCGCGTTGTTTCGCACGGCCATCGCCTTGCAGGAAACGCCTTCGACACAAGACGCGCCTGAGACGCGCGCCGCGCCGACGGGAACCGTGGTCACGGCGTGGAGGCAGACCGCAGGACGAGGGCGATTCGGGCGAGTCTGGGTGGACCGCGCAACGATGGGCCTCGCGGCGACCTTCGTCGTCGATCGGCAGGCTGCCGAGCGGTTGGCGTTGGCGGGGGCGGTGGCTGCTGCCGACGCAGCGGAGTCTGTGCTTGGCGCGCGCGTGGGGATCAAGTGGCCCAATGACATCGTCGTCGGTGGGCGAAAGCTCGCGGGTGTGCTGATCGAAGCGACTTCGGCGCGCGCGCTCGTCGGCATTGGTATGAACATCACGCACCCAAGCTTCGATGGCGAACTTGAGTCGCGGGCCACGAGTCTCGCGATGCTCGGCACGCGCGTCGATCGAGTCGAAGTGCTCTGCCTCTTGGTCAAGGCGTTGGATCGCGCGCTGGTCGCGAGCGATGCACATCTGGTCGAACAGTTTCTTGAACGGGACGCGCTGCGCGGGACGCGCGCGCTCTTCTCGACACCCACGGGTCCCGTCGAGGGAGAGGTTCGCAGCGTTGACCCGATGCGCGGATTGGTCCTTCGAACCGAGTCGGGCGAGCGATTCTTGCCCGCCAACTCCACAAGTGTCGCCGAGTGGGGCGAGAAGCGCGCGGCGCAGCGCTGAGTCGCTTCAAGCTCAAGTGCGCTTGAGCCGTCGGCCGATATCGAGGCCGTGCCCCTTGCTTCAGTCCTGCTTCTCTGCGTTCTTGCGTCGCCGCCAGCGCCGCTTGATCCGCCTCAAGGTGGTGTGACCACAAGTGTGCTGCGGCCAAAGCTGAAGATGCTCGAGGCGGGGATCGATGATCGGGGCGGGCTCGAGAAGAGCCTGCGCGTGCTGCCCGTCGACCTGCGGGTGCCGTCGGGCTTTCAGAGCGTGTATCGCGTGCCTGGAGAAGAGGAGCGGATGATGCGCGGCAGCGGCGCGCTCTTTGCGATCTTTCCGCGCAGCTTGTATCGCCGCACGAGCGAAGGCAGTACGCCGATCATTCCAGCAGGCACGGTCTATTCGATTGGGATGCCTGGAGGCTTTACCTATCCAGGCGGCTTTCTTCGAGACGATGTGGCGCCGCCCGATCCACGGATCGCCACGCTGGTGGATCGTCGTGTGCGCTTGACGCCGATCGCCGATGCGCCTGCATTGCGCACCGCGCTTGAACACGAGCGCGCGTCACCGGTGCGCGCGATCGACATCGCTTCGACTGAGGCAATGCCCGCGATCTCTGAGGCAGCTCGGCTTCGCGCCGTGCCACCACAGGCGATTGGGTCGCATCGCGCTCCACTTCCCACCATCGATGATCTCAAGCTCGGCGCTGCGCGCGTGCTGCATGATTGAACGCGCTGACTTCTGCACCATCGCAACCGCTCACGGCTCCGCGCCGCTCTGTTGCCGACCATCGCCGCGTTGCTCGGTGCGCAAAAGCTTGCCTTCGGTGTCGTAGTACTTCCACTCGCCGACGCGCACACCATCGTTGTAGTTGCCTTCGCGCTCGAGCACGCCATGGTCGTAGTAGGCGCTGCTCTTGCCAGTGCGCGACCACTTTCCCGCAGCGTTGCGGCGGAGTTCGTACTGGTACTTCAACTTGCCGTTGGGCCAGTTCTCTTTCGAGATCTTGACCTCAGCGCTGCTCGGTGGGATGACGGGATCTGTGGTGACTTCGGGCTTGACGGACGGAGTGACTGCTGGCGTCACGGGCGGAATCACGGGCGGGGTCACGGGTGTGGGCGTCGCGGGGTCGCAGGCGACGACCGCGAGCATGGTGCAGCACAGCGTGGCGAGAAGGGCGAGTCGTGCTTGAGGGCGGAAGCGCTGGAGGAGCATCGGGGGGATCTGCCAAGGCGATGGAGAGTTTGCAGCGCGCAGCATACTTCATGCATTCCGCGGGCAACGCTGCCGACCGTACGATCTCGCCATGCACGCGTTGCGCGTCAACCTCATGAGTCAACGCGCCTGCCTCGGGCGGTGCGTTGTTGGTGTCGTGATGACAGCCCTGGTGCTGCTCGTGTCAGCAACGGTGAGTCGCGCGGAAATCGAGCCCGCCGTCGTTGAGGCGGTCTGTGTGCGCGGTGAGCCTGTGTTCATTGAAGTCCGTGTCGGCGTCGACGCATCGATCGGCGGCTTGGAGTTCTCCAAGCGCGGAGGCGAGTCCCGCAACTCCATCGAAGGCCGTCTCTATTGGCCGTATCTCCCAGCACCAACCGAAGGCGCGCTGGTGCGTTGGGCTGCACCCTCCAATCCGCTTCGATTGTCGGAGACGCGTCCAATCGGCGCGAAGAGCGCGCTGCTTGTCGTGACGATCCCGCCCTCGGCTGCGGAAGAACTCCTGCTCTTTGTCGGTGGACGCGCGGTGGCATTGCGTGTGTTTGAACCAGGTGCCGCGGACATGTTTGATCAGTTGGCCAAGCGTGCCGGAATGATCGCCCCACAAGGTGAGCGCGAGGCTTCGCTCTCGTTGCCTGACGCTGCTGCGCCGTTTGAGCGCTTTCGATTCTCGATCGGCGTTCCGATGCGCGGCTGGCCCGAGCCGCCACCGTTCAAAGAGGGGAGTGGTGACGAACTTGCCGCGCGTGCTTCGACGGCGTTGTGGCGCGCGGCATTGTCGCGCGTCGCCGCTGGTGGCATCGGCCCAGCGACTGAACTCGCCGAGCAATTGGTGGCGAGTTGTTCCGATGAGACGGCTCCCGCGCCGATTGCGGCGTGGATCGCCAGCCCTGAAGAGTTGCGCAGCGTGCTGAACCTCGCGTTTGAGCGGGAGTTTTCACCAGCGCGCGTGGCGGCGAGCGTGAACGAGTTCGTCCATGTTCGCGCGCCTGTGCTGTGGTGGATCGAAGATTCTGATCGCCTGACGGTGACGCTGGCGATGGCCAATCCCACCACGCACGCACGGCTTGTGCAGTACCAGTGGCTTGCTGGAAGTGAGACCGATCTCTTGCCGCTGGTCGTCGAAGTGCCCGCGGCCGAAGTGCGCCGCGCGCGCATCGAGCGCGCCGCTGTGGTTCGCAGCGCGTTCGCTGCGGGCCAACCCGACGCGATCGAACGCCTGCAGGTTTCTTGCGAGGGTCACGCGGAGAACTTGCAAGTCTCTCCTGGGATGATCCGCGTACCCGGTGGTGGCCTCACGCTGTCGGAGTGCTTTGCGCCGCTCAATCTGGTGTCGGTGGCGCGTGATGGACGCGGCGCGATGCGGCTCTCGACCACTCGCATCGCGGTGCGCGAGCGGCTGACGGGTTGGGAGTTGTTCCTTGATGTCGGCGGAGTCGACGGCGACGACGCCGTCGCGGCGCAGGAGCACGCGCTGTGGACGGTCGGTTCTGACGGCGGAAGCGTGCGCGTGGATGGCAGCGGCGCGGTCACGATTTTGGAGAGCAGCCTCGGCGCCGAGGCGGTTGAGTTCGCAGCGTTCCCTGAGCGATTCCGCGCGGCCACGGTGTTTCCGAGCGAGTGGATTCGGCGCGAGGAAGGCACGACGATCTTGCAAGTCGGGTTTCGGCGGCTGTTTCCTGGCGGATTTGCCGACGCGCCGTTTGCCACGGTGCCATGGCGCACGCGCCCTCGCACGATCGAGCTTGAGCTCTCGCCCTGACCGCGCAGGCACGCGGCGCGCTGCTGATGTGCGCCAAAAACACCGACGGTTTTCCTTATACTCGCAGCATGCCTGCCGTTTCGAGTGCCGTTCCTCCGCGCATCGCAGCCTTCCTCAATCAAAAGGGTGGAGTCGGTAAGACGACTTCCACGGTGAACATCGGCGCGGCGATCGCGTCGCTCGGTCGGCGCACGCTGCTCATCGATCTTGATCCGCAGTCGCACCTTTCACTGCACCTTGGCGTTGATGGCGCGACGGTCGGGTCGACGGCCTACGAAGCACTGGTCGAACCAGACGCGGCGTTGCGCGACTCAATCGTGCAGGTTCGGGAGAATCTCTGGCTGCTCCCGTCGACGACCGATCTTGCGGGCGCGGAGACCGAGCTCGCCTCGCATCCTGACCGCAATCGCATCTTGCGAGAGCGCTTCGAGCCGATCGCAGGCGAGTACGACTTCGTGCTCATCGACTGCCCGCCGAGCCTTGGTGTGCTGACGCTCAATGGTCTGTGCCTTGCCGATGAAGTCGTGGTGCCGATGCAGGCGCAGTTTCTTGCGATGCAGGGCCTGACCAAGCTGCTCGAAACCGTGCAGGCGCTCTCGCAGGGCCTCAATCCGCGACTCAAAGTCAGCGGCGTCGTGCTCTGCATGCATGAGACGCAAACCGCGCACAGTCGTGAAGTCGTCCAGGAGCTCACCAACTTCTTTGCGGAGCACGAGGGCAGTGGACTGCCTTGGGATGGCGCGAAGGTGTTTCTTCCTGCTGTGCGTCGCAACATCAAGTTGGCCGAGGCGCCGAGTTTTGGTCAGACCATCTTTGACTACGCGCCGTGGTGTCCTGGCGCGATTGACTACCGCACGCTCGCCGAGCGGTATGTCCGCGAGTGGGAGTTGGCGCATGGCATCACTGACGCACGCGCGGGAAAGCCGACGCATGCCGCCGCCGCAGCAGCAGCGACTGCCGCAGCCTCAGCCGCTGCGGCCGCCGCTGCAGCATTGCACTCGTCACGCTTCACGCCTCAGACTGCAGCGATTGCGCGCGCCGCCAAGGCAGCGAAGAGTCCGCCGCGCGTCGGCACGGCTCCCATCGTTGCCGCGACGGTCTCATCGCGTCCACCAGTTGTTGCGCCGTCGCTCCCCGTTGCTCCCGTTGCTCCCGTTGCTCCCGTCGTGGCGACGGCCGTCGTCGCCGCCGCGAAGAAGGAAGCGCCAGTGAAGAAGGCCAGCACAGCCAAGCGTGCTGAGCCCGCACAGATTGAGACGAAACCGATGGCCGTGGTGGCGCCGGTGCAGCAGGCCGCAGCGAAAAAGGCCGTGATGCACGAGATTGCGCCGACTGTTCCCGTCGTGGAACCCATGGACGCGTCGCATCCCTTTCGCGCTGCATCGCGCGTGCGGAGTTCTTGATCGTGACGATGGATGCCGAGGTGTTGGCGGTTGCCGCACGGCGCGCGTGGCGCATCGCACTCGTCGCGTACCTCATTCCTGTGTCAATCGCGACGCACTGGCCGCGCCTGGGTTTTCCTGGCGGCGGAACCATCGACAAGTTTGTGCACTTCCTCGCCTTTGGCGTGTTGGCGTGGCTGTGGATGCACGCGCGTCCCTTCGGCCGTGCTTCCGCGGGGTGGTTGATCGCAGCGGCATGGGTGTATCTCGATGAACGCACGCAAGCCATTGAGATCCTCGGAAGGACTTTCAGTCTCCACGACATGATCGCGGGTTGGCTTGGCGTCGCGATCGCGGGCGCGCTGTACGCGGCACGCACCGCCGCAACCGCGCCAAGGACCGCGGAGCGCACCGACGCGCAGTTCGTGGAGTCGCTGACCTACAGCCGCGCGAGTTCCTGGCTCATCGCAGGAGCCATCACCCTCATCTGGATTCTGCTGCTCGGAGGCGCGATGGTGTTGCTCGAGCGCCTGAGTAGCGGTGAAGTCTTCGTGGGGACCTTCGTCTACGCCATCGGCTTTGCTGGATTGCTGGGCATCGTGTGCGCCACCGTGGCCGTCGAGTCGCTGACTCGGGCGCAATTTTCCAGCGTCGTGGGGCGGCCACTCATCAGACCAGCTCGAATGCGTCGCGGTGTTCGTTCGTTGGCAACGATGGTGGGGATCGCGCTGCTCTTGATGCTCGCGTTTCGCCTGCTGGTGCTCGCGCTGTTTGGCTCTACGGTGCCCGACGAACTGGCGGTCGACCACGAAGGATTCCGCGTGCTCACGCGAGGCTATTCCGTCGCGGTTGCGGTTCTCTCGATTGCGGCGGCCACGGCGCTTCTGCGTCCCCGCGCTGCGCAATGAGCGCGGTATCCTTCGCGGATGCTCGTTGCACTTCGCGCGTTGGCGCTTCCACTTGTCCTCGCGCTTGGCGCGTGTTCGCAGGAGACCATGCTGCTCGAGAGCGATGTGCCGCTTCCCGACGGCATGAGCACGGTGCGCAGCGCCGACATCCGTCGCGCGGCAGGCACGGTGAGCGGGGGCACCTTCCTGCTTTCAGGACCTGTGACGGATGCGCGCGGCGATCTTGAACTTTGCAGCAGTCGCTACGCGGACGCGGGTTGGTTTGTCGTCAAGAGCGACGGCAACTCCGACACGGCCTCAGCGATCTACGCCAAGGACACCCGCGTGGTCGACCTTACGCTGCGACGCCGCGCCCTCGAGCCACGCATGTCCATGGGTTCACTCACGGTGCAGACACCGGTTCGTGCTCCCACGCCCTGATCAGTGTTCGAGGAACGGAATCCGATGGCTGAGCAGTTTGAGAAACACGCGCGCACCTTCGGCATTCTGACGCTCGCGAGTCGTCTGACGGGCCTGGTCCGCGACGCAGCGTTCGCGAGCGTGTTTGGCGTGAGTCCCTTCACCGACGCGTTCAACTTCGCGTTTCAGTTCCCCAATCTCTTTCGCAGGCTCTTTGGTGAGGGCGCCATCTCGGCAGCGTTTGTGCCGAGATACACCGAGCTGTTGCGCGATGACCCCGAACGCGCACGACGCTACGCGGGACTTCTCATTGGATTGCTCGCTGCGTTTCTCTGGCTCCTCGTCTGCATCGGCGAACTCGTGCTGTACTGGCTCTGGCTTGGCGCACCTGAAGTGCAGTACATGGTCGGGCCATCGACAGGTGTTGGTGGCGTTCCGCTTCCAGTCGTGAGCGTGCGCTACGCGAGACTCGCGTACGAGTTGCTTGCGGTCATGTTGCCGTACATGCCGATGGTTTGCCTCGTCGCCGTGGGTGGCGCAGCGCTGCAATCGCACGGCCGCTTTGGACCGACGGCGGGAAGTCCGATCCTGCTCAACCTCTTGATGATCGGCGCGACCGTCGGGCTCTATCCGATGGTGCTCGATGGTTCGCTCGATGCTGCTGCGCACTTGCGCGTGCTGGCAGTCGCGGTGCTTGTGGCGGGCGTGCTTCAAGTCGCATGGACGGCGTACTCACTGCGCGCGATGCGCTTGAGCTTCGCGATTCGAGAGCCAAGCGCGTGGGCGTCGGTGCGCGAGACGCTGCTTGGTGCGGGACCGATGATGCTCGGGCTCGGCGTGCTGCAAATCAACATCGTGGTCGATGGCATCATCGCGAGCTGGCCGAGCATCTTTGGACCGACGATCTTGGGTATGCCCTATCCGTTGGCCGAGGGGGCGATGACTGCGGTGACCAACGCGGCGCGCATCTATGAGTTTCCGCTCGGCGTCTTTGGGATCTCGATCGCCACGGCGATCTTCCCGCTGCTCGCGCGACAGAACAATGACTTGCCTTCGTTTGCGGCGACGGTGCGCCGTGGCCTGCGGCTCACGCTCTTCATCGGCGTTCCCGCGAGTCTTGGCCTGATGCTCGTCGCGCGTGAGGCCGTGGGCGTGCTCTTTCAGCGCGGAGCTTTTTCCGCGTCCGACACCGCGCGCGTCGCGTGGGTCCTGCTCGGATTCGCGCCCGCGATCTGGGCGTATCAGTCGATTCACATCTTGACGCGCGGTTTCTACGCCCTGAAAAAGCCCATGAAGCCCGTGCGAATCGCGGTTTCGATGGTGGTACTGAACTTCGCGTTGAATGTCGCGCTGATCTTCACGCCGCTGCGTGAAGCAGGTCTGGCGTGGGCGACTTCGATCTGCGCAGTGTTCCAGGCAGCGATCCTTGCGCGCGCGCTGTCCCGCGAGGTTCCAGGCATCCTCGACCGTGAACTGGCCGCAAGTGGGCTTCGCTCCACGCTGGCGGCCTGCACAATGGGCGCGGTCTTGGTCGCAGTGGCGCAGTTTCTACCGACCACGACAACCCCACTGGCCATGGCGCTGGTGCTGGGCGTCAAGGTTCTTGTCGGCGGGGCGGTCTTTCTCGCAGCGGCCCTGGCGCTGCGGATGCCCGAACTCTCCTGGGCACTGGGAAGGCGCCTGCCAGCGTTGTTCCGCGGCGGCCGTTGATATGGGGTCAGCGAGGACCGTCCCCAACTCAGGAATATGGAAGACACATTTCAGCGAGAGCCCAAAATCGCCGATTCGGCGAAATGGAGGCATTTGCTGCAGATGGTGGACCATACCTCACTCAATCAACCGCAGACCGGCACGAGCGACACTTTGGCTTTGCTCGCGGATGTCGAGCGATCCCTCGCGAAACTTCGCGCGTGCGCCGACGATGAAACCCAGCGTGCCGAAGAGGCCGCGCGTCTTGCGCGCGAGATGAAGTCGCTCCAAGAGGAGCGGGCTCGTCTGCTCAATCGCCATGTGGAACTCGAATCGCAACTGGCCACCGCGCGTGCCGCCGCCGCCGCGTTTGAGGGCCAGCTTGCGGAGTCGCGCAACAACTCCAAGCGCTTTGAGTCGCAGCTTGGTGAGTCGCGCGCCGCAACCCAGCGCCTTGAAGGTGAGCTCGGTCGCGCCACGACCAGTGCGCGCACACTTGCTGGAGAGGGCAAGGAACTCAAGAACAAGGCGACGGCGCTGGAGTCGCAACTTGCCGACACTCGCAAGAACTCGCAGAAGTTGGAGTCCGATCTCGCGGAGTCGCGCAAGTCGATGACGGCGATTGAAGCGCAGGTCGTTGCCGCTCGCAGCGAAGCGTCGAAGATCGAGTCGCGGTGCGCGGAGCTTCAAGCCAAGTCGCAGAAGTCCGACGCAGCCTTCGAGCAGAGTCGCAAGGCTTCCGCGCAGTTGGAGTCACAACTCGCTGAGTCGCGCAAGTCGTGCAGCAAGTTCGAGTCGCAAGTCTCCGAAGCGCGTGGCAGCTCCGCCAAGCTCGAATCGCAGCTCGCGGAATCGAAGAGCGCTGCAACCAAGCTCGAGTCTCAGGTCGCCGAAGCACGAAAGTCGACCGGCAAGTTTGAAGTGGACCTCGCGGACGCGCGCAAGAGCGCTTCGAAGTTCGAGTCGCAGTGGAATGAAGCGCGCAGCGCCTCGACGGCCCTCGAGCAGCAGCTCAAGGAGTCGCGCGCGGCGACGGGTCGTCTCGAGCAGCAGTGCTCTCAGGCCAAGGCAACCGCGGACGGACTGCGTGTCGAACTCAAGAATGCCCAGGAAATCGCGACCCGTGCGCAGCAGGCGGTTGCGGAGATCAACACTGAGAAGGACCGTCTCCAATCCGCCCTCGAGGGATCGAAGTCGGAATTGGCGAAGTCCACCGAGCAGTGCGCGCAGTTCGAGGCAGAGCTCGCGGAGGCTGCCCAGTTCTCCGGCCAGTTCTCCATTGAACTCTCGGGGATGAAGAGTGCGACCCAACGGCTCGAGCACGAGCTCGCCAAGGCGAAGGCCAGTGCTGGACGGCTTGAGCGCGAGCTCACCGACGCCAAGGCCAATTCCGCCAAAGCGAACGCTGACATCACCAGTGTGCGCGCGCAATCGTCCACCGGGGACGGTGAAGTTCGCGCTGCGCGACAGGCGATGAGCGCGTTGGAGAGCGAAGTCGCCACGGCGCGCAAGACCATCGAAGAACTGCGTACCCAGCTCGAGAGTGCCCGCAGTGCGAGCTCTGGCCTTGAGTCCGCGCTCGCGAAGTCGCAGTCGGACTGCGAAGACGCTGAGCAACTCGCGGTGCTCGCGGAACAAGAGTGCAAGCGTCTCTCGGAGGAGCTCAACACGGCAAGGAACAGCAGTCAGTCGCTTCAAGGGCTTCAGGGCGAGCAGACTCGCGCCTTGGAAACGCAGCAGGCTTCTGCGCGCGCGGCAATGGAAGCCGAGCGCACTCGTGTTGCGCAAGCAGAACGCGATCGTGACGCAGCGCGTGACGCGGCCAAGAGTGCCGACGCACGCATCACTTCGATCACCGAACTCGCTGATCGACAGGCCGAGCAGATTCTGCTGCTCGAGCAGCAGGTCATTGACACCCGCGCGACGCTCGACCAGTTTCGCGCTGGAGCCAGCGAGACTGTCGTCGCGCATACCAATGAAGCAGGCGGCGAATCCAACGAGAACGCTGGCGCCACGCTCACGCTCGCGCAAATCGAGACGCTCGCTGAGGCGCGCGTCACGGAAATGATCCAGCCCAAGCTCGAGCAACTCGCTCAGGTCGCTGCGTTCCTTCGCACGCGTCGCGAGCGGTTGAGCGCGCTGCGCATGGGTCTCAAGCGCCGCGCCAAGGAGCTCAAGGCACTCAAGAATTCCGCACAGAACGGCTTCGCCCCCGAGATCGAGGCGGAGCGCACCGAGCTTGCCAAGGAGCGTCAGGAGATCGTTGATCTTCGCTCGATGCTCCACGCCAGCGAAGACTCCATCGCTCGTCGCGCCGCGGGTACGCGGTTTTTCACCTCGGCCACGCTCTGCTCGGCGATGCTTGGAGTGGCGGCGATCTGCGCTTGGAATGTTGCAGGTGTGCTGGTCCCCGTACAAGCGTTGGCGACCGTTGAACTCGAAGTGTCGAGCCGAATTCAGGACACGAAGAACGACAGCAAATCCGAGTCGAACTCCGAGACAGCGACCGAGCCTTCGGCCACTGCGGTGGCAACGCCAGCTGCGATCGCAGAGCCCATCGCAGAACTCATCAAGTCGCGCATCGATGATCCAGTCTGGGGCGGTCTCGTCTCGACACGCATCGCTGAGCGCGGCCGCACGCGCGCTGAGAGCGACGCCATGGTGCAGCACCTCGATGATCGTGTCACCGTCACTCCCGATGGTTCGACGGTGCGTCTCGCGCTGCGTGGAGAAGGCGAAGTGGCCACGCGCATGACGCTCGACGCCATCGCCACCACCGCCGTCGCGGAAGCGAATCGTGATCCAAGCCGTCGCAGCGATTTCTTGCGCGTGGGGATCGCCAACGCCAAGCAGGAAGTTGGCCGCACCGTCTTCTCGGTGGCCGAAGTCATGCCCGATAGTGAGCGATTCAAGCGCGCGGGCGCACTCTTTGGCATCACCGTGCTGCTGGGCGCAGGGTTCATTGGAGTGCTGTTGCTGCTCGGCCGCCGTCCTGCCAAGGTCGTGGAACCCGTGGTGGCCACGCACGACTGAGCGCGGTGCGCTTCGAATTTATCTCTTCCGCCCGCGCAACTCCTGCGCGGGCTTTTCTTTCTGCGCGAGTTTGCGCGGGATCAAGGAAGTGGCGGGGCGATGAGGTCGATGGCCATGTGTCGCAGGTGCGGCAAAGGCGCCACGGATGAGCGCTGGAAAGGGAAGTTCTCGTGCACGGATACGCTCGACTCAAGCTCGTTGGGACCACACCGGTCGATGGCATTGAAGAGTGCCCAGCTGACGGTTTCCCAGAGCCACTTCCTTTTCCAACCTGCGTTCGCACGCTGCCTCACCGCAGTCGTGGACTTGATCCGCTGGCGGCGCTCGATCGTGTGAGCTTCTCGCTTGAAAAGCTTCGCGCCGCACTGGAGCCCGCGGCGCCCGACGCAGACGGCCCGCGCGCTGCATGACCAATCGACCGAAGAACACGGCCGCCGCCTATGGGGGACGGCGGCCGTGTTCGTTTTTGCATGACGCGTGTCGTCGAGCGCAGTCTCACGCGCTTACTGAGGACGCTGCATGGTCATCGGATCGCGCAGCGGCAGATGCTCGGCCTGATCGTTGAAGAAGTCGGCCATGCGCGCGCGGTTGGTCGGATCGCCAGGAGCGATCGTGTCCCAGTCACCAACGATGAAGATCGCCATGGAGTCCATCCCCAAGAGGCGCTTGGCGACGCGCTGCACATCAGCGGCGGAGACCTTGGCGACATTTTCGCGGTAGGTTTGCCAGTAGGCGGGATTGCGTCCCGTCCATTCGTCACCAACGAAGATGCCGAGCATCGCAGGCTTGCTCTCGAACGCGCGCGGGAAGGTCTCGATGAACGACTTCTTCGCAACATCGAGTTCTTCCGCCGTCACGGGAACATCGCGCATCTTGCGAAACTCATCCTCGATGAGCTTGATCGCCAGAGCAACGGTGGGGTTCTTCGATTGGAATCCAGCGCGGAACTCGCCTGGGTAGTAGACACCCGCATCGAGATTGCTTCCTGCGGAGTAGGCGAGACCTTCGTCCGAACGCACCGTCTTGACGATGCGACTCGTGAAGCCGCCTCCTCCGAGGATCTCGTTCATGACGAGCGCGGCGAAGAAGTCGGGGTCGTCGCGGGTGAGCGAGCGGCGTCCGATGTAGACCTTGCCTTGCGGGATCTCTTTCTCGATGTGGAAGACGCCAGGCGTGAGTGCCGCTGTCGGCGCGGGTGGGTTGGCCATGCGCTCGCCCTTGGGCCAACTTGAGAGCGCGGCCTCGAGTTTGGCGAGCATCGGCGCGGGCTCAAAGTCGCCGCTCACCGAGACAATCATGTTGCCTGGATTGAGCACGCGCGTGGCGAACGCGGTCATGTCGGCCTTGGTGATGCCGCGAATCGATGCTTCCGTCGGCTCGCGCGCTTCGAAGTGATCTTCGCCGTAGAGCGCCATGTTCCATTCGCGTCCGAGGATCGGATCCGCATCGTCGTTGCGCTGCTTCATCTGCTCGAGCATGCCGTCGACGGCGATCTTCTGCTTGCCCTCGTCGAAGCGCGGACGACGCAGCATGTCCATGAGGAGCGACAGGCTCTCGTCGAAGTTGGCGGTCAGACAATCAATCGACGCGCCGCAGGTCGTTCCCTTGGTAGAGATCGACGCGACGGTCGCGAGGAAGTCGAGCTTCTCGTCGAGTTCAGTCGGCGCGAGGCTTTCGGTGCCGCCCGTCCGCAGCATGACTGCGGTGAGCGCAGCGAGGCCAACCTTGTCGGCAGGCTCGAGGTAGTCGCCACCTTTGAAACTCAGCGAGAGATCGATGAGTGGGAGCTCCTTGCTTGGCGCGAGAAAAACCACGATGCCGTTGGAGAGTACATGGCGATACTCCGAGGGCTTCGGTGGCGTGAAGCTCAGTGGCTTGAACTTGATTTGCTCGGGGCGAGCAGGGATCGTCTGCGCGGACGCGGACACGGACACGGCCAGCGATCCACTGAGGGCCGCGATGGCGATGAAGGTGAGTGGGGTCATGGTGTTGGTCTTCATGGGTGTGATCTCCAGTCGCGACTCAATTACTTCTTGCCCTCGAGCTCGGCGATGCGAGCCTGGATCTTCGCGAGGAGGTAGTCAAAGAACGGCTTGGCATGCGGAGGAACTTGTCCTGCTTGGCCCTGCATCTGCGCGAGGCCTTGCGTGAGCTTGGCGAGATCGGTTTCCTTGGCGATCTGCGCGGCGGCTGCCTTGGCTTGCGCCTGCATCGGCGCAGGAAGCGCTGCGATTTCGGTGTCGACTGCGGTGGCGGTGAGTCCTGCCTTGCGGCGATAGGTCGCGACCGAACGATTGCTCACGCCGAAGTACTCGCGGGCCACACGCTGGATGTCCTGCGCCGTGACTGCGGCGATGCGCTTGGGGCTTTCGTTGATCTCTTCCCAACCGCCGAGGCCTTCGCCGTAGCCGAGTTGAACGAGGAGGAAGAAGTTGCTCTCGAGCCGACGGAAGTTCGACGCCGCGGCCTGGTTCTTCACCTTTTGCAGTTCATGCTCGGACACCAACTCGTCCTGGAGCTTCTTGAGATCGGCGTACCACGCCTCCTCGAGTTCGCGCGGATCAGCGTCGCCCTTGACCTCACCGCTGAAGCTGAAGGCGCCTGCGTACTTGCGCTGCTCGCTCTGCGCGCCTGCGCCCGAAGCGATCTCGCTGCCTTCGACCATCGACTTGTAGAGACGGCCCGTGCGACCATTGAGCACGGAGGCCATCACCTCGAGGGCGTACGAATCCTTGTGGCGGAACGGCACCGTGTGGTAACGCACTTCGACCGAGGGCTGGCAATCGCACTCGGCGTTGAGGCGCATCTCCGCGAGTTGGGGAACCTCGAGCGTGACCACGGGAGGTGGCGCCTGCTCGCCGCGCTTGAGGCGGCTGAAGTAACTGCGGATCGTCTCCTTGACCTCGCGCGGATTGAAGTCACCGACCACCACGCCACACAGATTGTTGGGGCGGTAGTAGATGTTCCAGTACTTCATCGCCTCTTCCATCGTGTAGCTGTTGAGATCACTCGTCCAGCCAATCACGGGCCAGGAGTAGCCACTCGACGCGTAGAACATCGCGTCGAACTGCTCCTGAAAGATGCCCGTCGGAGTGCTCTCGGTGCGGAGGCGCCGCTCCTCGTGCACCACATCGCGCTCAGAGAAGAACTCGCGGAAGACTGAGTTCGAGAGGCGATCGGATTCCATCCACGCCCAGAGTTCAAACTTGTTCGAGGGGACATTGATGAAGTAGAAGGTCACATCGTTCGAGGTGAACGCGTTCATGCCTGAGCCGCCTTGGCCCGTGTAGATCTTGTCGAACTCGTCCTTCACCACGCTGCGCGCTTTGTCCTGCTGCGCCTTGACCGTCTCGAGCTCGCGGGTGAGTCGCTCTTTCGCCTCGCCCGAGGCTGCGGCGATGTCCTTCCCGAGCGCGGCGATCTTGTCGGCGTCGAGTCGGCCTTGCTGCGCGTCCATGAGTTGCTTGAGCTCGGCGCGCATGGCCGCGAGCTCGGGCGTGTCATTCTCGCTGGTCCACGCATCGTTGATCTCGCCGTTGAAGTAGCGGCGGTACTGGGTGTCCCAAGTGATCGCGTTCATGCGCGCGCGAAGCGACTTCTGCTTCTCGCGATAGACCGCGTCGGCGGCAGCGTCGGAGGTACCGATGGTGTCGGTGCCCTTGAACATCATGTGCTCGAAGAAGTGACTGATGCCCGTGATGCCAGGGCGCTCATTGACGCTGCCGACTTTCGCGACCCAGCCTGCGGCGATCACATTGGGTTGATCGGTGCGGGGGAGCAGGAGGAACTTCATCCCGTTGTCGAGGGTGAAGACTTCGGGTGCGACCTGCTGCGCTGCGAGCGGGGCTGCAACGGTGAGAGCGGCCAGGGCAAGGACGGCGTGACGCATGCGATTGAACTCCGTTGGTTGCGAAGTCTCAGCGAGAGAATTCGGGGCGCGGATGGTACACGCGCGTCGGCATGGTCCTCGTTGCGCCAATGGGGCGTTGCACGGGTCGGCGGACGGCCATCGTGCGTAAGGCCAACTCGGCAAGGAGGAAGCGCGTGGATTGGATGCCGAAGTGACCGCACCGATGACGCCCGAGCCACGCAGGCGGACCGCGCGTCTCGCGCGCGCACCCGCGTTTCAGGCTCAATCCAAGGCATCGCGCTTCCGATCAGGAGTTTCAGGTTTACATTGCGTGGGTTCACTGAACCCCGATCCGATCTTGTTTGGACCACCCTAGTTATGTCCCCAACTCGACTTGTTGCGCTGGCTTCGATCGCGTTGTGCCTCGGCAGCACAGCGTCGGCGCAGGTGCGCATCGTCAATTACAACCTCGCAAAGCTCGCTGGTGATCCCGCGGCAACGCGCGCGGTTCTGACCGCCATCGGCGATGACAACAAGTTTGGCTTTGCGGTTGATCCTGGCGTGTTGATGTTTCAGGAGATCCGCGCAGCTGACATCGTCGAGCTCGACGGCATGATCCTCGCCGCGTTCCCTGGCGTGCCGTACGCCCGCGCGACCTACACGACTTCGGGGACCGAGGACGGCGCGGCAGGTGGACAGTGCATGTACTACCGCACTGACCTGCTGACCGAAATCGTCTCGGGTCATGTCGACATTCCAACGGGCGCCTCGCGCAACAGCGATCGATGGCTGCTCTCACTCAACGGCTACACCTCGACGGCCGCGCGGTTCTACGCCTACTCCTCGCATCTCAAGGCGAGTAACACCGCCGCCGATGCGGACATCCGCAACACAGGCGCGATTGCGTTGCGCAACAATGCCGATGCGCTGGGCGCGGGCGTGCATTGCGTCTTTGTCGGTGACTACAACCTCTACACCAATGCCGAAGCGGCCTATGGCACCATGGTGTCGGCAGGCAATTCGCAGTGCTTCGATCCACTGGGAACGGCGAACTGGACGGGCGTGGCCAACGCGATCAAGCACACGCAATCACCGGTGTTGGTGACAGGCACGCTCGTTGGTGGTGGAGTCGATGATCGATTCGACTTCCAACTCTCGACGGCGGACTTCCAGGATGGTGATGGCCTTTCGTTGATTGCAGGCACCTACCGCACGCTGGGCAATGACGGTGCCCACTACAACCTGGCGATCAACGACGGCAACAACGCCTATTTCCCGACGGACATCCCGCGCTCGAACGCGCTTGCGGCTGCGCTTTTTGTTGCAAGCGATCACATGCCCGTCATCGCTGACTACCAGGTGCCGCCGATCATGAACGCGACGATGCAGTCGTCGTTCTCGACGGTGATCGTGGGCGCGTCGGTCGTCGTGCCGGTCTCGGTGTGGAACAGCGCGAATGTCGTGCATGTGCTCGGAAGTGATGCCTTGGTCGCGTCGGTCGTTGGCTCGGCGGGGCTCGTGGGAACTCAATCGGTGACGGCACCGCTGGCACCATCGACTGCGACGGTCAATCTTTCGGTGAACACGGCGACGCCTGCGAACATCGCAGCCTCGGCGACCATCACGACGACCGTGGAAGGCACGCAGAACCCATCGATCGCGCGAGGCTTGACGGGCACAGTGCTCGCACACGCGCGTCCATCGTGGAGTTCTTCGAGTGTGACCACGACGACGATCGTGTCGACTTCAACGGCTGCGAATGTCGGCTCGTTGCCGTTGAGCGTTCCGATCTACAACTTTGGATTCGGTGCGCTCCAGGCCACGCTCGACCTTGATGGAGCGAGCGGACTTGTTGCGCCGTTTGCCGTCGTCGATGCAGTCGAGAGTGGAGTCGGGGCATTGCCCGCGAATCTGCTCTTCTCCTTCGACACCAACGGTCGCGCGCCTGGCGTCTACACGCAGAGCGCCATCGTCTCGACGAGTGACGCCAATCTCCTTGGCGCGACGAGTGCCACGCGGACCGTCACGCTTGAGGTCACGGTGACAGCGATCTCCGAGCCCGCCGATCTCAACGGCGATGGACAAGTGGACGGCTCCGACCTCGCGATCTTGCTGAACGCGTGGGGAGCGGTGAATCCCAAGAACCCAACACCCGCCGATATTGACGATGATGGCATCGTCGGAGGCAGCGATCTCGCCATCCTGCTGAACGCGTGGGGTTGATGCCGATGATCCAGCCTGTGAGGACGCGTTGGAGCGTGCCGAGGATGAGATGCCTGTTGGCTTCGCGAGTTGTCTGCCACCGAGTGCCTGCATGAAGTCGAACCTCTTTTGCACCATCGTCGCGTTCCTCGCCCTGACTGGCGCCTCTGGCGCCGTCGCCGACACCGTGACGCTGACGAGCGTTGATGACAACACGCTGATCGAAGATCCCGCAGGCGTGTACAGCTGTGGCGCGGCGCAGTACTTCTTCGTCGGTCGCGTTGGGGTCAATGGCGGTTCGACTCTGCGCCGTGGTGCGGTGCGCTTTGACTTCTCTTCGATCCCTGCAGGCTCGACAATCACAGCCGTCTCTTTGCGCATGTATTGCTCAGCGGCGGGGCAGGTCGCGAGTCAGACCATCAACCTCAAGCGCTTCAACGCGTCGTGGGGCGAAGGCGTGAGCGTTGCCTTTGGTGGTGGCGGCGCGCCAGCGCAGACCGACGATGTCACTTGGCTCCATCGACACTATCCAAGCACTTTGTGGACGACCCCAGGTGGGCAGTACTCCAGCACGGTGACCGCGGCGCGGAGCGTCGGTGGCGTCGGGTACTACACCTGGGCGACAAACGCGCAGTTCGTGGCGGATGTGCAGTCGATGCTCACCACACCGTCAGGCAACTTCGGTTGGTGCGTGACCGGCAATGAGGTCACGCTGCAATCGGTCAAGCGACTCGATGCGCACGAGTCGACGGTCGCGGCCTCACGACCTCAGCTCACCGTCGTCTTCAATCCGCCGACGAACTTCGACCTCACCGGCGACAACAAAGTCAATGCGGCGGATCTCGCGATCTTGCTCAGTGCCTGGGGTACGAGCGGACCCGGTGACTTCAGCGGCGACGGCAGTGTTGGCCCGCAAGACATCGCGATGTTGCTCAGCGCGTGGACCGGCTGAGCACGCGCCATCGTCTCAGGGACGACGACGAAGTTCCGCACGCAACCAATCAACGAATTGCCCCGTGCCGATCGAGCGATCGCCTTCCGCTTGCGCGGTCGTTGCGTCGAGATACGCCGCGTTGATATCGCCGCGTGCGGCTTCGGTGGCCGCGAGCACCAGCAGTGCATCCATGGATGGAGTGGCAGCAGTCGCAGCAGGAGTGACCGCGCGCTCAAGTCCATCGAGCCGTGTCAAGAACTTCGGATCAATAGAGACGCGGCGAATCGCGGAGGGATCCGCCGCAAAGGCGCGACGAAAGATGTCCGCAGCACCCACGGTGTCGCTGCGCAGTGCGCGTGCAAAGGCGCGACCAATAGGCCAACGCGCGTCGGCGGGATAGGCGACCTCAAGCACCGCGAACCCGTCCTCTGCGTCACGGTCGTAGCCGTCGGCCATGAAGACCCACAGCGCGTCAGGGTTCGGCAGCGTCGGTTGCACCGCGGTGTAGACGACCGGCGCATAGACCGGTGTGTAGATCGGCGTGTACCACGGGCCGTAGCTGTAGCAGGGAGACCACGCGGAAATCGGGCACGGACCGCAGTCGTACCACGCGTGTCGCCACGGGCGCCAGGAGTAGGCGTAGCTGTAGGAGTAGGGCGCGCAACTCCACGATGAGGCGTAACCCTCCCACCACGGATTGGCCCAGCTCGTACAGAGCGGCGCGCCACTCGAACCGTAGAAGAAGCCAAAGCTGTATCCGCTTCCAAAGCCAATCGCGAGCGAGAAACCATCGTTGCAGTCGTAGCGATCCCACGCTCCGCACGGACCACAATCCACCCAACGCGATCCGCGTGACCAACCGTTGCAGCGCGCGACGGAGTCGTAGTAGCGACCGTGATCGTCACCGTCGTGGCGATCGCGATCGCCGCGACCGTTGTGTTGATCGCGATTGCGATCGTTGTTGCGATCGTTCTCGTGACCACCGCGGCCGCCTCCGACATCAACGCCATGCACGGTGTTGGACACGAAGCGCGCTGGGCGCGCCTCGGGTTGCGGTGCTGGAGTTCGTGACGGCTGCTCGCGCGGACGAGGTTCGTCGCGCGTTGGTCGTTGCGTGCCGCGTGCACCGAGATCGGTGTTGTCGCGCACAGGATTGGTGCGGTCGGCGTTGGGTCGTGCGGTGGTTGGAGTGGCCGCGGGCTTTGGAGTCGGCGTGGGCTTCGACCCGGGCTTCTGCGTTGGCGCAGGCCTCGCGGCAGGAGGTGTGTTCACGATCGGCTTGTCGTCGCGCGTTGGCCGCCGAGTCTCGGGCTGCGGAAGTTCAGCGGGTTTGCGCGGCTGAGGAGGGACAACCAGCGGCGGATTCTTCGGCTGCTCGAGTGGCTTGCGGGGCGCTGGAGTCGGCGTCGCGGTTGGCACACGCCCAGGCGCAGGTTGGGCCGGCGCCGCTTGAGGGGTGCTCGGTCGCACGCCACGCGAATCAGTTGGAGGTTGCTCGCCTCGCGGCTTCGCGCTCTGTGGGACTGACGGCCTCGCGGGTTGCTTCACCTCTTGGCGAACTTCGGGCCTCGATGGCGGAGTTGCGGCGGGCTTGGCCTCCTGTCGCGCGGTCGGGCGAGCGTCCGTTTGCGGCGATCGAGTCGGGACTCGTGTCGGAACTTGCCGCGTGATCTCTGCAGGCTTTCGCGCACTCTCGTGTTGCTTGGGCGCCTCGTTGGATCCCTTCATCGTCGAACCTTGCATCGGCGGCGCCGCAGCGACGGCGGAGGCCAGCAGTGCCGCTCCGAAGGCCGGTGCAAACGCGTGCGGGGAACGCTGGAGGACCGTCAAGACGAAGTTCGGGAAGGCGCGCATCTGCAAGTCCTTTCGCACAAACTCATTCGTGGATCATTCGCGGATCGGGCGTGAAGCAGGATCGCCCGAAGAGTACCTCGGAATCGGTTCGTGGCCGCGCAACGACTCTTGAGGTTGTCTTCAGATTCCGCAGCGGGTGGAGGTGCAGTCCGAGATTCCGATTATTCCAGCGGATTTCAGGCGAATCTCCCCGAGTCCCTTCGCACCCCTTGGCAGATCGCGCGCGTCCCGCCATCCTGTTCGGATGCGTTCACTTCTCTGTGCCACCGTGTTCTCCGCTCTCGCCTGCGCGAGCGCTGCGCTCGCCGACTACTCCACGAGCCCAGCGAGTCCGCTCTCTCTCGTTGCGACCGCTGCCGATGATGTGCAGCCGAAGATCGCCGCTGGGCCAGCCGACAGCCACTACATCAGCTACTTCACTGGAAGCGGCTACGACGTGGCGCTGCAGCGACTCGACAAGGACGGCAAGGCGATGTGGAAGTCGCCGACTTTGGTGAAGGACCGCACGCTGAGCTCCACGACCGATTACGGCATGGCCAGCGACAGCCTCGGCAATGCGTATGTCGCCTATGACACCGCAGCCGCGCAGATCGAGGTCTCCGCGATCTCGCCGACAGGCTCGATCCTCTGGACAGTCGTGATGACCACGGGCGGATTTGTCGCCAGCGCGCAGGTCACGGTCGCGAGCGATGGCTTTGTCTGGGTGGCGCATGTGCAAGATGCCACGACCCGCGTGCAGCGCTTCGATCCAGTTTCGGGCGCTGCGACCTTTGTCTCGCCGCTCACCGTGAACGAGACGGGCGCGACGCAGAATGTCGCCGACATCGAGCCATCCATCGGTGGCGCGGTCATTCTCTCGTGTGTGCGTTACACGACCTTCCTCGGCGCGAAGATTCTCCGCGCGCATCGCATCGAGTCCAATGGCACGCGTCCATGGGCCGCGATCGGCGTGAGCGTGTTCACCACGGGATCGCTGCAGTTTGGAAACTTCCCGCAGTTCATTCCCGATGGCGCGGGCGGCGGCTACTTCGCGTGGTACGCGACGGGTCCGTTGCAGTGCCATGTGCAACGCATCGACGCCAATGGCGCGCTGATCTACGGAACCAATGGAACGTCCGTCACCACGACGACAACCTTTGAGCGCGTCGATCCATCGATGCTCCTCGGTGCGGATGGTCGCCTCTATGTCTTCTGGGGACAGCACACCGCCGCGAGTTCGATCTACGGCGTGTACGGTCAGTGCTTCGCCAAGGGCGTGCGTCAGTGGGGCATTCTTGGCGCTGCGATCGAGCCGATGGGCACGACCTACTCGCGAACCTTTGCGCGCGCGATTCGCCTCGGCGATGGTGTTGGCTGCACCTACGACGATTCGACGAGCGCCATTCAGGACAACCTCAAGTGCGCAGCGGTCAGCGCGACGGGCGCCGTGAAGTCGACCTTCGAAGTCGCGACGAACCCTGGAAGCAAGTATCGCTTTGCCACCGCCTCCGCCGTCGATGGTGGCAGCGTGCTGGCGTGGCAGGGCGGCGTGTCCACGGGCGCGAGTGATGTCTGGGCCGCACGCATCAATGCCGACAACACGCTTGGTCCGCCGGCACCTGCGGGCATCGCAGGTGATCTCAATGGTGACGGCGCCGTGAACGCGCAGGACCTCGCGATCCTCCTCAGCTCTTGGGGCGGTTCGGGCATCGCGGACATCGATGGCGATGGCGTTGTGGATGCCCAGGACCTCGCGATTCTCTTGAGCGCGTGGACCTGAGTTCAGCCGCCGAGTCCGCGTCCTTCACGGGCTCTGCGGAAGCTCGAGGGCAGCAGGAAGCTGCGTCCCTCGAACGAGTAGATCGTTCCCGAAATCAGAATCGCTGGTGCAGCGTCCGACTCGCGCGCCGCGATTTCCAATCGCTCAAGAAGCAAGCACGGCAAGATCTCCACACTGGGATCTCCGCTGCCTGTGACTTGCTGCGGAACGAAACGCCAGGATCCCGCTTGCGGATCGCGTGAGAGTCGTCCGAGTCGTTGCGTGAGTCGCGTTCCTGACGCCACGGGAGGAGCCGACTTCACGCCTACTGATCCGTCGCGCGTTGAAGCGGTCTCCGTCGGACGCGGCTGCGGTGCGCGTCCAACACGCTCTTCGAGACGACGCTCAAGCGCCTCGACCACGGCATCGTCGTGCGCAGAGCCGTCTGCAGGAACGACAAACTTGTCGTTGCCGTTGGGCGTTGCTTGAGTGGCCGTTGTCGGCTTCGGCGCGGTGCCTTGCGGCGTATCGAACCGCATGATGGTCGGAGCAAGATCAGGCAGCAGAAAGTTTCGGCCGTGATAGATGAACACGCGGCCCGTCATCTCAAACTGCACGGGTACTCCCGCGGCGCGCACGGTGCGGATCAGATCCTCAAGTACGGGTGAGGCGAGCAGCACGAACTCGCGGCGTAGCCCACCAGTTTCTGGCTCGGTTGGACGGAAGAGCCAAAGCAGCTCGTCGGGATCTTGGGTCAGGTCACCAACGACGCGCGCAATGGTGCTGCCTTCGCGCAGCAGCGGAAGCCGGTAGCCGCCAAGATCGGTCGCGGGTTGCGCGGTCGTGGCGATCGGCGGAGTCGGCGGCGCGGTCTGCGCATCGAGCGGCGCGGCGCAGGCGATCACAC
Source organism: Planctomycetaceae bacterium (assembly GCA_947490615.1). Lineage (GTDB taxonomy): Bacteria > Planctomycetota > Phycisphaerae > Phycisphaerales > SM1A02 > QWPT01. The sequence goes on from CANLHK010000004.1 coordinate 108,731, forward strand.
TAAGAATGCATGGGACGAAGTGCAGCATGGGGTTCGGTGTTGGCTTCTGCGCGTGCATCGGCACTCGACTCTTCATGGGCAATGCATCGACAGTTTCCGCCGCCAAGCGCGATGAGGCAAGCCGTCGAAACCACGATGGTCGGTTTATGCCGAGGGGTCCGCAACGCTGCTGGCGGTTCTCACGCCTCGGCGTTGACGCGTCGGCGGATTGGTGCGATAGTCCACGACCCTGGTCGCGTACCCAAGTGGTCCAAGGGAACGGATTGCAAATCCGTGATTCGTGGGTTCGAATCCCACCGCGACCTTTCTGTGGACCAGCCAGCGCAGGCTCACTTCGCCCCGTGTTTCGGCGTGAAGTGACGAGTCCCGCGCCGCGGAACAGCGTGCTTCGCGCCAGACGGCGCCCCTCAACAACTATGACTGCACCCGATCGCCCGCGCGACGCTTTGGCCTGTTTGCGATCAGCGGAAGAGCGGCGGGGTCGTCGGTGATCCGCGGCGCGCTGGTGGCTTGACGGGATTCGCAGGCTGTGCTGGCGCGGCGGGTGCCCGAATTGGCGATTGAGGCGGGGGAACGACCGTTGGAGGCGCGGACGGCGGAGTCGTCGGACGCATCGAAGGCGGCTTCGGCGGCGCGATTGGTGCGCGATCGCTCGGGTTGTTCCGACTCGGCGTCGTCCCGAATCCTGGTGGTTTGGGCGCGCGGATCGGCGCTCCTGGCTCATTCTTGCCTGGTCGCTGCTTCATCGAAGGTGGGCGTGGAGCTTCGATGGGTCGGCCTGGCTCATTTCGGCCTGGCGTAGAGCCAAATCCTGGCGGCTTCGGTGCCTTGATCGGATCGCCAGGCATGCGCTTACTCGGCATGGTGCCCGGCGCGAGGTCGGGCCGCGGCGAAACCACGGGCCCTGGCTCCTGCTTTCCGGGCATGCGGCTTGGATCGGGGCGATCAGGACTGATTGGATCTCCTGGATCTTGGCGACCCGGAGTGTTGCTCGGCGTTGGCGCAGGATCGTCGGATGGCCTGACCGATGGAGGGGCGACGGGGGGCGCGACTGGAGGCGCGACCTCAGGAGCAGGTTGCCGCGGACGATTGCGGCTCGGAGTCGGAATCGAGCCCGGCGGCGCGCTGGGTGGTGTTGCCTGTCCAAGCGCGTCATGTCCACAGACCAACATCGCGCCGACGACGAGGACGCGCCCAACGAGCGTGCGCACAACACAAGAGGTCGTGCGGCAGGCGGCCGTCGGAAGCAGGCCGTGGAGCGCCGCGGGGGTGCTATTGGTTTGGGTCGTCATGGAGATCACCTCAGTGAATACGCAAGCATCGGCGATTCATCATCGGCTTGGAAGGGGGATCAGGGGAAATGGCGGGAAACAAGTCACTCATCCCGCTGTTGGCGGGGCTCCAAAGCGCCTTCTCGTGACAACCGTGAGGACCGCCATCGCCAAGCAAAGCGCCCCGAGAGCCAGAAACACGCGGTGGGAGGGCACGCCGAGTTGCCTCAGTACGAGGAAGAGCCCGCTGCCGACCGCTCCCATCACGAAGCTGAGGCCGTTGGCGGTGCCGAGCACGCGCCCGCGCGACTCGTCGGGCGCGAGCGACTGCAGCATCGATTGCAACGGGATGATGTAGAAGCCCGCGACGAGTCCCGCGAGTGCGATGAGTGCGGCGGTCAGGCCGTAGTTCGGTGGCGCGAATCCAAGGAGAAGAAACGCGATGGCAAGACCAGCCGCGCCCGCGGGCACGAACCACAGTCGTCTCGCGGGAGTGTCGAGGTAGGCAGCCGTCACGCACCCAACGCCGATGGTGATCGCGAGTCCCGCCATGAGATACGAAGTCTCGTCATCACCCACGCTGAGGTAGGTCGAGTAGTCGGGAAGGATGAGAAGCACCACTGCTGCGATGAGATAGAAAAAGGTCCACGCACCAGCGACAGCCAGGAGTGGTGTGCGCGCCATCGCTTTGATCGTCGTGATGTAGGTGGAAAATGGATCGAGGTTCACCGAGAGATCAGGACTCTGCGCGCGAAGTCGCGGAAGCGTCAAGCAGGTGAAGAAGCCGAGCAACACGAACGCGGCCATCGCGAGTCCTGGTTGCCACGCAGCGGTTCCTGTGGGTGCGCCATCGACAAAGCTCTCCTTCCAGTGCTTGGCGACGAGTCCCGCAATGAGCAGCCCCGTGATGACCGCGACATTGGTCGCCATGTTGATGACGCCATTGGCGCGCGTGAGTTTTTCGGGCGCGACCAACTCCGCGATCATGCCGTACTTCACGGGACCGAAGAACGCGCTGACCGACGCGAATGCCACGAGCGCCACGAGCGCGCCCATCGCGGAACCGCGTGCAAACTCAAACGCGCAGAGCGCGCAGACTGCAAGCGAAATCGACTTGAGGAGCATGGTGATCCGCGACTTCGAGTGTCGATCGGCGAGACGACCGCCAAACGCGGAGAGCAGAATGAACGGCAGCGTGAAGGCGATGCCGACGATGCCATTTCCACCTTCACCAAAGGTCGTTTCCCACGGTCCGCCCATGGCGACCGCGAAGGTGATGACGCCTTTGATGATGTTGTCGCTGGCTGCTTCGAAGAACTGCGTGAGCAGCAGCGAGACAAAGCCGGCATTCCACAATCCCCGCGCAGAAGTGTGCTTCACCGATCGCTCTCCACCGGCGCGACCTTCGCGGCAGGGCGCTCGACTCGACGGTCGGGTCGTCCCGTTCCAGGGATCCATGCGGGAGCGGGCACGGTGAACGCGCGCAACACCGTGTGCGGCGACTTCGGGCGTCCTGTCGCAGCGTCGGCGACTTCACCCTCAGCCATCGCAAGGATCGCCTCAGCACCATCGACGGCATAGCCAAACGCGCAGTACTGCCCATCGAGTCGTGCAGTGGCCTCACGCGAGAGACAGACAAACCACTGGCTTCCTGCGCTGTCGGGCCAATCGTTGCGCGCCATCGAGAGCACCCCGAAGTCGTGCGCCAACTTCGACGGCTCGAGCGCGAGGTCGTATCCAGGACCGCCGTCGCCTGTGCCTGTGGGATCACCACCTTGGATGACGAAGGGCAATCCATTGCGATCCGCAGGAACGATGCGATGCACGATGGTGCCGTCATAGAAACCCTTCTCCGCGAGCTCGACGAAATTGCGCGCGGTGTTGGGCGCGAAGTCGGCGCGCATCACAAAGCGGATGCGACCCGCTGTGGTTTCGAAGACGACATCCTCATCACTCATCAGGCGAAACCCAGACGGCGGTTGCGGGTCGGGCTTGGGCCAGTCGGCCTTCAACTTCGCGTGCGCTTCGTTGTGGGGATCGAGCAACACATCGCCCCAACCGATGACGCGGGTGTAGGAGGTCTTGCCGTCGGGGCGCAGATCACTCGTGGTTCGAATGGTCTCGCGGTTGCGCAGTGGCACGATGAGGAGCGGGGCGCCGTCGGGCGATCCGCCGACCACGGCCTGAACGCGCAAGACACCCGTCTGCGTGGCGATCATGGGAAAGAGCGCCGCGAGATCGACATCACCAGGGGAGGCACCGGCGCGGCCGAGTTCTTTGGCATCGGTGTCGAGCAGGACCAGTTTGCACGCGCCATCAACGCCCGACAGACGCGCCACCAGTGGTGAGCGCGGTCCAGCGAGTTCGGTGCGTGGTGTGAGTGTCGCGGAGGTCATCACGGCCGATGCGAAGAGGAGCGCTGCGGTCATGAGTCCATTATGCCCAGCCTTCTCGCTGCCCGCATCGTCCCGTACCATCCAACAATGCTTCCCCAGTCAGCGGTCCAAGCCCACGACCCCAAGACCGCCACGATCGTGCGCACCACGCTCATGGTTGGTCTCGAGATCCACATCGAGCTCGCGACGCGCACCAAGATGTTCACCCGCGTTCCCAACGGCGCGCATCCTGCGCACTACGACGAGCCGCCGAACACGCTCATCGATCCCGTGGTCTGCGCGCTTCCTGGCGCACTTCCAGTGATGAACCGCGCCGCGGTGGAGATGTCGATGCTGGTGGGGCTCGCGCTCCACTGCTCGATCGCGCGTCACTCCAAGTGGGATCGTAAGAACTACTACTACCCCGATCTCCCGAAGGGCTACCAGATCTCGCAGTACGACCTTCCGCTCTGTCACGATGGGCGTGTGGAAATCGCGGCGGCTGCGGGTGGGACTCGCGCGATTGGCATCATCCGCGCGCACCTCGAAGAAGACACGGGCAAGCTCGGGCACGAACTTCCAGGCGGCGGTCATTACGCAGGTTCGCTTGTGGATCTCAATCGCGCAGGCACGCCGCTTCTGGAAGTGGTCACGGCTCCCGACTTCGACTGTGCCGACGATGTGGTGACCTTTGCCGAAGAGCTGCGCCACATCTGTCGCTTCCTCGGTGTGACCGAAGGCATCATGCAACAAGGGCACATGCGCTTCGAGCCAAACATCAATGTGCATCTCGAGCTCGCGGACGGCACGGTCATCAAGACGCCGATTGTCGAGGTCAAGAATCTCAACAGCTTCCGCGCGCTGAAGGGCGCCATCGAACACGAGTCAACGCGGCAAGTCGCGCAATGGCGTGCAACTGGTCGCGTGATGGGCCGCGGCATGAAGGAGACGCGCGGCTGGGATGATGTCGCGCTCAAGACGCTCCTGCAGCGCGAAAAGGAAGACGCGCACGACTACCGCTATTTCCCTGAACCTGACCTTGTGCCCGTCGAGGTCAGCGACGCGTGGCGCGACGAGGTTGCCGCGCGCATTCCCGAACTTCCGATGGCGCGTCGCGCGCGCTACATGACGGCCTACGGCTTGAGCGAGGTCGACGCGCGCAACCTCATCGATGTGCGAGCGACGGCTCTGTACTTCGAAGAGTGCGTCGCGGCGGCGGTCGCGTGCGGCGCGACCAAGTCAGAGAAGGAGGCGGGCTTTGCGGTGGGCAAGTTGCTGCTGAACATCGGCGCCAAGCATGCCAACGAGCGCGGCATCGGCGTGGCAGAGTGCGGCATCGGTGCTGCGCAACTCGCAGGAATTGTCGCGCTGCGCGAGGCGGGTGCGATTGGTGCCCAGGCGGTCGATCCCTTGTTCGGTGCGCTTACTTCGAGCGACGACGACGCGAAGGCAGCTGCCGAACGACTCGGTCTTCTCGTCGTGCGCGATGAAGGGCAATTGCAGGCGTGGGTCGATGCAGGGATCGCCGCCAACGAGCAGGCCGCCAACGATGTGCGCGCGGGCAAGATGGCTGCGATCGGCCGCATCGTCGGCGCTGTCGTGAAACTCTCGGGTGGTAAGGTCGACGCCAAGACCGTGCACGAGGCGATCAAGTCACGACTTGGTCAGTGAGCAGCAGGAGGGCCTTTGATTTTGGAGACGCTTCGCATGCAAGATGGCAAGGCTCATGAAGATCGCATCCACGAGGATGTCGAGCGCGTGCTGGTTCCGAGCGCTGCGATTGCCGCGCGCGTCCGCGCGCTGGCCACGATGCTCGGCGAGGACTACAGCCACGCCGACGGCCGACTGACCGTCGTTCCCGTGATGACGGGAAGTTTGCTGTTCGCAGCCGACCTCGTGCGTGCGTTGCCGCAGCGTCACCTGCGCATTCAACTCACCACGGTGTCGAGCTACGGCGGTACGGCGACGGCCTCACGCGGCAGTTCGGTCGTGGGCGCGCTGCCCAAACACCTTGCGGGTCATCATGTGCTCATCGTCGATGACATCCTCGACTCCGGCGGCACGCTGCGCCTTCTGCGTAAGGAGTTCGAAGACCGCGGCGCTGCCGATGTCCGCGCCTGCGTCTTGTTGCGCAAGCGGATTCCCAGCGCGCTTGGAACTCCCTGTGAGTATGTCGGCTTCGACATCGATGACGAGTTCGTCGTGGGCTACGGTCTCGACTACGACGACCTCTATCGAAACCTCCCCTATGTGGGCACGCTGCGAAAGGACGCGCGACGGTCATGAGTGCTGCGAACGCAGCCTCGCGAGTCGAGCATGCCACCACGCCCGCGGCGGTGGTGGAGACGCCCACCGTTCCCGTCGTGCTGCAATCGGTCGTCACGCCTGGTGAAACCATTCTTCTGGTGTTGCGACCGAGCCCGCTCTACATCGTGCTCTCGTCACTGGGCACCTTGGTCGCGAGCGTCGTGATCGGCCTGGTGCTCGCGTACTCGTCGCAGTCTGCCTGGAGTGGTTGGAGTGAGAAGCAGGGCGCTGCGTTTGCTGCGGGACTCGCCTGCGCGCGATTGGCGTGGGCGGTGCTCGATTGGATCAACCACGCCTATGTGCTAACGGATCGACGGGTCATTGCGCGGCGCGGCATCTTGCGCACGGCGTTGTACGAAGCGCCTTTGTCGCGCATCCAGAACACGATTGTCGTGCAATCACTGCGCGAGCGACTGTGCGGGCTTGGCACACTGGGCTTTGCGACCGCCGGCCGCGGAACCTTCGATGCGTTCTGGGAAACCGTCGCGTCGCCCTTCGAGGTGCACCGCAAGGTGCTCGAGGCGATCACCCGTTACGGCCGCAAGTGAGCGAGCCGCGCGCGCGGGTTCTCAAGGTTGCCGCCGATCTCCTTGAGCAATGAGCTGACGAGCGCGCTCACCTCTTTCGGTGGAACGATCTGCACGACGACATAGAGGTCACCCGCGGGCTTGTCACCGCTCGCGGGAATGCCCTTGCCTGGGAGACGCATCTTCTTCCCACTCGCAGTGCCAGGCGGGATCTTCAAGGTCGCGCTTCCGCCCGCAGGAAGTGGCGCATCGATCGACGCACCGAGCGTGGCTTCGACGATCGAGAGCGGCAAGTCGTAGGAGAGGTCTTGTTCATCGCGCGTGAGCCACGGATGCGCGTCGGCGTGCACGCGCACCACCGCATCGAGTCGGCCGGGCACCGAAACCAGCGTGCCGTCTTCCACACCAACGGGGATGTCGAGTTCGTGTCGGGTGGTTCCGATGGTGACAGCGTGTTTGCCGCCACGAATGATCTTCTCGAGCGGCACCGCGAGCTCGAACTCCATGTGCGGTCGGGCGCGTTCGCGTTGCGGACGCGCGGCGCCACGGCGATTCCCGCGGCTGAAGACATCGCTGAAGATGGTCTCGAAACTATCGGAGTCGGCCCGCGTCCACGGGTCGCCCCCGCGTTGTTGGCCGCGCCACGCGCCGCCGAAGGGATCGCGGTCGGCTCCCGATTCATGTCCTGGTTGGGCTCCGCCACTGGCGAACGCGTCGGTCGAGCCGCCGAGTCGGATGAACTCGTCGTACTTGCGGCGTTTCTCTTCGTCGGAGAGGACCTCGTAGGCCTGCTGAATTTCCGAGAACCGTGCGGCGGCGCTCTTCTCCTTGTTCCGATCGGGATGGAACTGCATGGCAAGCTTGCGGTGCGCGCGACGGATTTCGTCCGCCTTCGCCGAGCGTGGCACACTGAGGACCTCGTAGTAATCGCGCGCCGACATCGCCCGCGAGTATAGATGACGCGCGAGACTGTGGCGGCGGCTGCGGATTCTCCACGGCTCGGCATAGGATGCGCCGCAATGTCTCCCCCGATCAAGCACTGCGAGTCGAAGCACGCGTCCACTTCTGTCACGCTTGCGCTTCCTGTTGTGGGCCACACCCCCAAGGGAACGCTTCCTCCACGCTCGACGATGGGTTGGCGGCGCGCGGCGGTCTTGATCTTCGTGCAGTTGCTGATGCTCGCGCATGTCGTGCAATGGATGTGGACGGGCAGCACCATCAAGCCGATCGAGCCATCAGATTCGATGGAGACGGTCAAGGACGGCGTCGTCACCGTCGGCACGATCTTCTTCGTGCTCGCGCTGCTCTCGACGGCCGTGCTCGGACGCTGGTTCTGCGGTTGGGGTTGCCATGTGGTGGCGCTGCAGGATTTCTGCGGCTACCTCATGAAGCGCGCGGGCATTCGACCGCGGCTCTTCCGCTCGCGCCTGCTCCTGTGGCTTCCTCTGGTGTTGGCGTGCTACATGTTCCTCTGGCCCATCGTCTATCGAGTAGCGATCGCGCCGTACACGCGGCCCGAGCTCGAGTGGCAGGGACTGCGCGCAGGACTGACCACGACCGACTTCTGGGGGACCTTTCCTGGCCTGCTCCTGTCGATTCCCTTTCTTCTGCTGTGCGGATTTCTCACCGTCTACTTGCTCGGAGCCAAGGGCTACTGCACCTATGGATGTCCCTATGGCGGCTTCTTTGCGCCGCTCGATGAAATCGCGCCGTTGCGCATTCGGGTGTCGGACGCTTGCACGCAATGTGGGCATTGCACGGCGGTGTGCACTTCGAATGTCAAGGTGCACGAAGAGGTGCGCGACTACCGGATGGTCGTCGATCAAGGCTGCATGAAGTGCATGGACTGTGTGAGTGCGTGTCCCGAGCAGGCGTTGAGCGTGCAGTGGGGCAAGCCTGCATTTCTCGCGCGTCCTGTCGTGGAGGCGCCCGCGCAAGCGCGTTGGGATCTCAATTGGAATCAAGAGATCGCGTTGGCGCTCGTGGCCGGGCTCGCGTTCTTCTCGGTGCGCGGAACGCTCGGCGTGCCGTTGCTCTTCGCGTCAGGCATCGCCATCTGCATGGTGATGATGGCGTGGTTGCTCTGGCAACTCATCGGGACGCGCGATCTGCGTCTGCACCAATGGCAACTCAAGCGCGCTGGACGGATGAGTGCTTCAGGTGTGGCCGTCGGATTGCTCGCAGTCGCGTCGGGAACGATGCTGGGTGCGGTGGGTTCGGTCAACGGACTCCTCGCCTACGCCGACTTTGATCAGGAGCGCGTGGTGGTTTCACCGCAGGTCGTCTACGCTGGTCATGGGACCAAGGCCGAAGAAGCGACCCGCGCGCGCGCCGTGCGCGGGTTGGCGCGATACGAACGAGCGTTGGCGTGGGCAAGCACGCTTGGGCTCGAAGGCGCTGTGCGCAGCGCCGCCGATGCGCGGATGTCGTGGCTCGATGCGGTGGGAGGGAACTTCGTGCAGGCCGAGTCACGCCTGCGCAGTTGCGCCGCGCGCGACGGGATGAACGAGTCCTATGCCATCGCCTTGACGCGCACGATTCGTGGTGGCGGCGATGCGTCGGGCAGCGTGGCCTTCGCGCGCGAGCAATGGGAGAGCAATCCATCGTGGGGTGCTCTGCGCGAGGAACTCGTGAACATGCTCGTGACCGACGAGGAACTTGCCGCGGCTGAGGCCATCGCGCGACGCGCCGTCGAACTCGCGCCCGACGACTTCATTGCACTGCGTCGTCTTGCGGTGATGCTCGTGGAGTCCAACGATCCGCAGCTCGTCCTTGAGGGCATGGGTCTGCTCGATCGACTCTTCGCGGTTGATCCCAACAACGGGCTGCTTCGCCTGGCGAGCGCCGTTGGATTTCAGAAGCTTGAGAAGTTCGAGGATGCCGAGCGTGAGCTTCGTCACGGACTAGAACTGGCGCCACTGGATTGGCGGCTGCACCAGGGCCTGGCCGATTTCTTGATGGCCACCGATCGACAGAAGGAAGCGATGGCCTTCATGAAGTCCGCGGGCGAACTTCGAGTGAAGGCCCTGCGCCAGTAGGCGCGAACGATTGGTGCGAACTAGAACGCGTCGCGTTGCTCAGCGCTCGGCGTCACAGAAGAGCGTGTGGAGCTCGGCGGCACTCTGGGCCGCGTAGGCAGCCTGGCGAAACTCAGGGTTCGTCATGATCTTGGAGATCTTGCCGAGCGCCTGGATGTGCTCATCTTTCTTTTCGGGCGGTGAGACGAGCAGGATCACCAACTGGACGGGCTTCTTGTCGATCGAACCAAACTCAATCGGTGCCGCGGGCTTGCCCATCGCCATCACGAGACCTTGGGTGCCGCCGCACTTGCCGTGCGGAATCGCCAGTCCTTCGCCGATACCAGTTGAGCGCTGCGACTCACGCTCCCAGACCGCGCGCTTCACGCTGACGGGATCGGGGCAAAGACCTGTACTCGCGAGCAGATCGACGAGCTCGTCGATGATGCCGTGCTTCTCAGTAGCCGCGAGCGGCACCTTCACAGAGTTCGGTGAGAGGATGTCGAGGATGCGCATGGCGCGTGGGTCCGAAGAGGTGGAAGGGACTGATGGTATCAGCGATGGAAAGGCGCGCAGGCCTCAGGACTTCGCGGCACTCGGCGCAATCTTCGTGAGCAGCGCGTGGTATCCGCCGTCGCGGTAGACGCGCGCTGGCTCTCCAGGCAAGCCCGTGGGCATGATGGTGCGATCCATGATCGGAGCGAGTCCGTGCACGCTCGACAAGCGTCGGACCTGCGTCTCGTTTTCAGCGTGTTCGATGGAGCAAGTGGCATAGAGCACGACGCCTTTGGCCGCGAGCAAACCCATGGCGGGATCGCAGATGTTCTGTTGGAGCTCGATGACACTCTTGGTGCGACCCTTGGTGAATCGGTAACGCGCCTCGTTGCGCCGCGCGAGCACTCCCGAGTTCGAGCAGGGGACATCGAGCAAGAGCAGATCGGTCTTGCCCGCAGTTTCACGGAAGAGCAGCTCGTGACCAAGCACGCGAATGTTGGGGAAGCGATGGCGCAACTGCGCGAGCGACTCGAAGCGCGACTCTTCGGGATCGGTGGCGTAAATCGTCGCGTCGGGAAAGAGCTCGGCGAGCTGGCGGGTCTTGGTGCCGCGACCTGCGCAGAGATCCACGATCACCTTGGGCGGGTTGGGAAGTGCGGTCAGTGCAGCGACCGAGGACGCAGCGGTGGGATCTTGCACGCGGAGCGTCGGGCACTCAGCCAGCAGCGTTGCAAGTTCGGCGTGCGAACCATTCCACACGCCGAAACCGGGATCGTCGTGCGCCGTCGCGCAGGCAGCTTGGCGCGGGTCGGTGGGATCAAACGGCGTGAAGAGCAGCGGCGCATCGACGAGATCGTGGAGCGCGAGACGCTGCGTCTCCTTGAAGCCAAAGGCACCGATCCAGTGCAGAATGAGTTCGCGCGCGTGGCTGGTCTTCTCGGACATCGCCGCGGCGGAGTCCTCGCTACAGACATCGATTGTGAGCCGCAATGCGCTGCCGTCAGCCAGTGGAATGATGTCGCGGCGCGTGTGATCGTTGATCGACGGGTCACCGAGGGGCAATCGCTCGGCCACACTTCCAGCGACCTTTCGCAACACCGCATTGACCAGTCCGCCTGCACCTGCGCGCAGTCGTCGCTTGGTCCACTCGACACTCGCGTCGACTGCTGCGGCCGCAGGAACTCGATCAAGAAAGAGAATCTGTGCAGCACCCGCGAGGAGCGCCGCCTGCACGGGCTTTTCGAGCATCGGCCAGTTCTTGGCCAGATGCGGACGAATGCACGCGATCAGCGTGAGGTAGCGACGCACCACCGCAAACTCAATGGCGCGAGCCAACGCCGCGTCGCGCGCGTCAAGGTTGGTCCCGACACGCGGATCAAACAGCGCGATGTCCAAGTCAGGAAAGCGCAGTGCCTGCGAGAGGATGCGCTCGAGAGCGATCTCACGCGCGGGGTAGCCGACGGGGACCTCACGGTTCAAGCGAGGGTGAGCTCCGCAGCACGCGACTTGCGCGCGCTCTTTTTGGCGCTGGACTTCGAGGCGGGCGCCGACTTGCCCGTGCTCTTGTTGGCGCCCTTCTTGAGCGCCGCGGCGATGTCGGTCTTCTCCCAAGTGAAGGTGCCCTTGCCGCCTTCGCCCGGCTCGCGACCAAAGTGGCCGTGGCTCGAGGTCGACGAGTAGATCGGCGCGCGCAGCTTCAGCATTTCGATCAGGCCGTAGGGCGTGAGGTCGAAGTTGTCGCGCACAAGTTTGGCCAGCAGTTCATCACCCACCGTGCCAGTGCCCTGCGCATCCACGAGCACCGAGACGGGCTCCGCGACGCCGATGGCGTAGGCCACTTGCACTTCGCAGACGCGCGCGAGTTTCGCGGCGACGATGTTTTTGGCGATGTAACGCGCCATGTAGGCAGCGCTGCGATCGACCTTCGATGGATCCTTGCCGCTAAACGCGCCGCCACCGTGACGACCGCGGCCGCCGTAGGTGTCGACGATGATCTTGCGTCCCGTGAGGCCGCAATCGCCGTGAGGACCGCCGATTTCGAACTGCCCCGTTGGGTTCACGAAGACCTTCACGCCGTCGTGCCACCACTTTCCGAGCACAGGCTTGATGATCGCGTCGGTCACGGCCTTCTTGAGTTCGGCTTGCTTCTTCTCGCCGTTCCACTCAGGCGCGTGTTGCGTCGAGAGCACCACGGCGTCGACCTTCTTGGCGTCGAGTCCTTCGTATTCGATGGTGACCTGACTCTTCGCGTCGGGGCGGATGCCCGAGATGATGCCCTTGCGGCGCACTTCGGCCTGTCGCTCGACGAGTCGGTGCGAGAGGTTGATCGGCAGCGGCATGAGCCGATCGGTCTCTTCGCACGCAAAGCCGAACATCATGCCTTGATCGCCAGCGCCTTGCGACTTCTTTGACTTGCGCAGCACGCCGCGCGCGATATCCGCCGACTGCTCGTGCAGAAGGTTGAGCACGCCGCAGCCGTGTCCATCGAAACCCATCGCAGCATCGTCGTAGCCGATGCGCAGGATCGTGTCGCGCACGGTCTGCTGGACATCGAACTTCTTCTTCGCGTTGTGGGTGAACTTGATCTCACCCGCGACGATCGCCTGGGCGGTGGTCACCAGCGTCTCGCAGGCGCAACGGCCCGACGGATCGTGGTCGAGGATCAGGTCGAGCACGGCATCCGAAATGGCATCGGACACCTTGTCGGGGTGGCCCATCGAAACGCTTTCAGAGGTGAAGAGGTGACGAAGGTTGCTCATGGCGGGATTCACTGGTGACTGGAGAAATGCGGGGACTCTGGGCCGCGAGTCGTCGTTGCTTTGAGGAGGCGCGACGGAGGCGTAGCCCGAACGAAGGGTCGGACTATAACCGCACTGCTCACCCCTCTTGCCTGCGTCGCCCGCATAGGCGGAAAAACCCGCCATGGTTGGGCGATTTCGGAAACCCTGCTCAGGCCCGCTTCGAACGCGGGGGTAGATTTGAATCTGCCCCGTAACGCCATGGTTTGTACACCCCGACACCACCGAATCTTGACCTGCGCGTTGCCGCGCCTGTTCGCGCTGCTTGCCGGCGCGTCGATGGCCAGCGTGTTGGCGTTGGGTGATCATGCGGTCGCGGCGCCTCTGGCTCGTGCGGGAGTCGCACGCGCGCCCGACGATGCCGTGGCCAATCTCGTGGAGCGCGGCGGCTACGCGCGCGATCACATTCTTCTGCAGTTCGCCCCAGGCATCAATCCTGCGACCAATTCCAAGTTGCGTGCTGCGATGGCGGCGGCGGGCGTGACCGAATTGCGCAGCGCCTTTGTGGAAGCACCGCACGACGCGAAGACCGCGACCGCGCTCGGCTTAGATCGATGGCAGCGTGGCATGCTCGCAGCGGGACGCGATCCCGCGGGAGCGGCGGCGCGATTGCGCAAACTCACGGGCATCGTGGTGCGCGCGGATCTTGATGGTGAAGGCGGACTCGCGGAGATCCCCAACGATCCGCAGTTCCCGTCGCAGTACGCGTTGCGTAACACTGGGCAAGTCGTGGCAGGCTCGACGGGAATCGTCGGAGCCGATGTCGGAGCCGTTGCGTCGTGGAATGCGACCCATGGCAACGACATGATCATCGCGGTCCTCGATTCAGGCATCAATCCGCATGTCGAGCTCGCAGGGCGAATTCTTCCAGGAATCAATGTTCCTGATGGCACGGAGATCACGCTCGATGAGTGCAATCACGGCACCCATGTGGCAGGGATCATTGCGGCTGCTGGAAACAACGGCGTGGGTATCGCAGGGTTGGCGTGGAACGCGCGCTTGCTTCCCGTGGTCGTCGTGAATGGCTGCAGCGGCTTCGAAGCCAATGTCGCGAGCGGCTTGATCTGGGCCGTCGATCATGGCGCCCGCGTCGTGAACATGAGCTTGCAGTTCTACGCGTTCAATCCCATCTTTCTGCAGGCCGTGCAGTACGCGCACGCGCAAGGGGTGGTGATGGTGGCAGCCACGGGCAACAACGCGAGCAACATCGTCGCGGCACCCGCGGCGTGGAACGAAACCATCGCCGTCGCGGCGACCGACAATCGCGATGTGCGCGCGACCTTCTCCAACTTTGGTCCCGAGGTCGACATCGCAGCTCCAGGACTCAATGTCCTCTCACTGTCGGGCACTTCGGCGTACGCGTTGCAGTCGGGTACCAGCATGGCAGCGCCGCATGTGTCGGGAGCGGCAGCGTTGCTCTGGGCCTACAACCCGTCGCTCACGCGCGACGAAGTGCGCGCGCTGATTCTCGCGGGAGCGAAAGACCTCGGTGATCCAGGCAATGACCCGCTCTACGGGGCGGGGCGACTTTCGATTTCTGTTTCGATGGCGCTGGCACCACCGCCGACGATTCCTGAAGACCTCGACGGAAACGGTGTCATCGATGCGCGCGATCTCGCCATCGTGCTGGATTCATGGGGCCCGTGCGCCGACTGCGATGCGTGCCCTGCGGACCTCGATGGAAACTGCACGGTTGGCTCAACCGACCTCGCCCGCGTGCTCTCGGTCTGGTGAGAGCGCACTGTCGACCGCAGTCTTTCCCCGAAACCTCTTCACGCACTCGGCGCTATCCTCGCGCACGCCATGTTCGTGCCGATGGAACTCTCCCGCGTGCTGATCCTCGATACGAGTGCCGAGCAGTTCATCACGCTCTCGGAGGTTGGTGGCGAACGCAGCTTCGCGATCAAGATCGGTCTCGCCGAGGCTCTCGCGATCGAGCGCCGACTCCGTGGTGAACCGCCAGCGCGTCCACAGACGCACGAACTCATTGACAGCGTGCTCCTGGTCTTGGGAGGCGAGCTGGTCAAGGTGGTCATCCATCGATTGGAGAAGGGCACCTACTTCGCGAACCTCATCGTTCGCCGCGGCGACACCTTGATCGAGGTCGATGCGCGGCCGAGCGACGCCATCGCGCTGTCGGTCGCGCGCCGACTCCCTATCGAGGTTGCCGAAGAAGTCGTCGAAGAGGCCCAAGAGTTGCGTCCTGAGATCGAACCTCCGATTGAGTTGGGCGAGGACGACGATGACGAGTGAGCCCGAGAGCGGCGAGCGAGCGCTCGACGCCGTTCCCACTCGTCAGGGGTCTACGAACGCTACCGACTTTGTGGCGCATCCTTCCTGCGGGTTGCTGGTGCCGTCGAACTGGATCACCAACGCGCTTCCACATGAGCGCCTCGATCCGCGTCCTGGTCCGCGCGCGTCGACCGAGCCGGGCCTTGGTGGAAGACTCAAAGAGCGCGCGGAGGACTTCATCGTCGAAGAGATGCCCGCCTACGACCCCTGTGGTGAAGGTGAACACATCTATCTCGGCGTGCAGAAGACCAACATGCCGCACACCGAGATGCTCGGCGTGCTGTGCAGGCATTTCAAGGTGGAGGAATCCGCGGTGGGCTTCGCGGGCATGAAGGATCGCGTCGCGGTCACGCACCAAGCGGTGTCGGTGCATCTTCCTGTCGACCGTCCTATTGGCGAGCTGCGTCACGATCGCCTCGCTGTGCTTTGGACCAAGCGACACACCAACAAATTGCGTCGCGGCCACCTGCGAGGAAATCGCTTCAGCATCCGCATTCGCGGTGTCGATCCGCTGCAGGTTCGCACCGTCAAGGCGCGCATGGAGCAGCTCGCGGTGCGAGGCGTGCCCGACTACTTCGGTGACCAGCGTTTCGGTTACCGCTTCAACAATCATGTCGTTGGGCGTTTCTATGCGCTCGCGCAGTGGCAGCCGTTGCTCGATGAGATGCTTGGTTCGCGCGGCGCGCCGTTTCCTCCGCACCAACTCGAAGTGCGCGAGCTCTACGACCGCGGCGAGTTTTTGGCGGCGCACGACCTGTGGGGACGCAACGATCAAGCGGAACGCATCGCGTTGCGCGCATTGGCCAAGGGACGAGACGCCGCGGGTGCGATTCGAGCGGTGCCTGCCCACACGCGCAGTTTCTGGATGAGCGCTCTGCAGGCTGCGGTCTACAACCAGACGCTTGGGACGCGCGTGCGCGACGGGACCTTTGACACGGTGCTGCGCGGCGATGTGGCGATGCTCGCGGGCACGAGCTCGATCTTTCCGATTGCACTCGATGCCTCGGACGCCGAGCTCGCCGAACTGCAAACGCGTTGCGCGGCCTTTGATCTTTCGGCGACGGGACCGATTCCTGGCCCTCGTCTCACTGGAACGGTGGTGGCGGCAGCGGGTAATCCTGGAGCGATTGAAGAACGCGCTCTCGACGCCTGTGGCGTGACAGCCGACCACTTTGCGCCGCCGCGCCTTGAAGGTCTCGGTGCTCGCCGGCCGTTGCGCATTGTCATGCGTGATTGGTCGGTCGATGCGGGCGTCGACGAACACGGCGGCTACATCCGTCTCGCATTCGACCTGCAGAAGGGCGCGTTTGCCACGGTGCTCTGTCGCGAGATCATGGGCGACAGCGCGGGCGTCGAAGAGGGTTGATCGCGCTCAGCAGGCCACGCCGTGGGCGCGGGCTGCGGCAACGATTTGCGCGGCAGTGTCGCGTTGGTGGTCGATGCGCACGCTGTTCCAACCGCAGGCGCGGGCCGCGGCGCAATTCTCTTCGATGTCGTCGAGAAAGAGGATCTCGCTTGCAGCGACTCCTGTGGAACGCTCAACGGCGCGATAGATCTCCGCCGACGGCTTCTCGAGCCCGAGCAAGTGTGACGCGTGTCGATGCTCGATCTCACCAAGCGCGGGCAATTCGATGAGCGCGTCCCAATGGCGATCGTTGGTATTCGAAAGGCACGCGGTGCTCGCGCCCGCCTTGCGAATAGCGCCAAGACTGCTGGCCACGCCCGGATACTCGCCAACAAGAATCGCGTCGTGCGCGCGCAAGAGCGTGTCGCGATCGATGTGTCGTGCCAGCGCAGCGTGTGCCGTGTCGAGCCACTGGTTCCAGTCTTGCTCACCGCGCTGGTGACGCGAGGTCGAGAGTCGGAAGTTGTGCATCTCTTCAGGAGAGATCGATTCCAGCAGGTAGCCAGGCACACCGACGGCGTGCAGCGTTTCGGCCAGCGAGCGCCGAATGCGCACCACGACGCCACCGAGATCCACACAGACGAGTTTGATGGGTCGCCGCGAAGTCATGCCATACATCTCTTGATCGTTGCTGTGGTTCGTTCCCGCGTGCCTCTTACGCTGATCGCTTGTGCTTCGCGTCCTTCAGCAGCTTCTGCTGGGCGCGGCGTTCCTTGAAGAAGGAGCGCAGCAACTCGACGCACCGCGGGGCAAGAACGCCTCCGTGCATTTCGACACGATGATTGAGTCGCGCATCACCAGGGATGGAGAAGAGCGTCTCGCAGGCACCAGCCTTGGGATCGGTCGCGCCATAGATCAGTTTGCCGAGCCGCGCGTTCACCAGTGCGCCTGCGCACATCGGACAGGGCTCAAGCGTGACCGCCATCGAGCAACCCTCAAGGCGCCATTCGCCGAGTCGTTTGCCCGCTTCGCGCATCGCCACGATCTCAGCGTGACCCGTGGGGTCCTGGGCTGCTTCGCGGTTGTTCGCCGCTTCGCCGAGAATCTCCTCGCCGCGGTAAATCACCGCAGCAATCGGAATCTCGCCGTCAAGCGCGGCGCGGCGGGCAAGTTCGATAGCGCGCTCCATCATGCGCACATCGACCTCGCCCACGCCCGCATGTGCTGTTCGCACAAGGCGTAGGGAGTTCATCATTCGTTTTCGTCTACGGACTAGACGCGACAACGCGAGGCTGGCGCGCCAATCTTTCAACGACCCTCGATGCACTACTCGGTCACCCATGCGGCGGATCACGACGATCCGCCTCGGGTACTTGGGTCATCGTCATTTGAATCCTGCCCATGCCAATCATCTGGCTCTTCTGGACGCCAACCGGCCCTTGGTTGGTCGGTCTGTGTGGTCTGCGCGGATGGCCGCGCCGTTCCGCGGACCGAGAACACCCGTCCCTGCGAGACTTTGCTGGCTGGAACCACCAAGAGCAGCACAATGCCAAACTCGTAGAGCGCCCAAAGCGGCCCAAGAAGCAGCAACATCGAGGTCACATCGGGTGGCGTCACGATCGCTGCGATGATCGCCATGATGAACACCGCCCAGCGACGCTTCTTACGGAGCATGGTCGGATTCACGATGCCCACCCAACCCAAGAGGAGGATGACGACGGGCATCTGGAACGCCACCACAGAGCCCGCGAGCAACAACAGTGTGAAGCTGATGTATTCGCTCAGGCGGTAAACCTGCGAAACGCCGCCGAGCGCAGCGAGCGGGATTTCCAGCACCTGCAGCTGCGGCGTCAACGAGGTCGTCGGCTGCGTGATGAACGACGAGACATCGGTGGCGAGATCGAGCACAGCGTTCGTGGAGATCGTCCGCACGGGAATCGCAATGCGCAGCACTTGATCGGTCGAAGAAATCCACGCTTCGCCAGGTTGTGGCGCGACAGGATCCGTGTCGACAATGGGGAACGCGAGTGGCGCTGGTGCGGCAGCGGGATCGGTCGACACCACGGGTGGCGGCGGCGCATCAAAGGTCCGCGGACGCGCCGACCCGTAACTCACCATGAAGAGCAAGGTGAACGGGAGCAAGATCCAATAGAAGAGCGCGATGCCGCAGAAGGTCAGGACCGACGAGAGCGGCGAGAGGAAGTAGACATAGCGGCGCTCGTGAATATGGAGGCCTGGCTCGATGAACTTCCAGAGTTGGAAGAGCAGCCACGGCGCCGACAACGCGAGCGCCGCAATCACCGACAGTTTCATGTCGGTGGTAAACACCTCAGCAGGGGAGAGCGCCTGGATCTGCACGGTCTGACCGTTGGCGCGCAGTGCTGCAAACAGCGGCGCGACGAGGATGTCGCGGATGTAAGGCGCTACGAAGAAGAGCCCAATCGAAAGTGGAAGCGGAACGATGAGCGCCTTGAACACGCGACCGCGCAGTTCATGCAAGTGCTCGCCGAAGCTCATCGAACCGGACTCAGAGGCGGGCTGATCGCGTGGGGACATTGGGGTGGCGAGTGTACGGCGCGGGATCGGAACGGCCGTTGGGCTCGGACCTTCCGAGCCGCCGACCGAGTACGCTCTCTCGGTGATCGACACGCACTGCCATCTGACTTTCCCGGATTATCAAGGCCTGGTGGGTTCGGTCCTCGCCGCGGCGCGTGAGGTCGGGGTCTTTGGGGCCATCACGATCTCCACCACGACCGCGGATGCGCGCCGCGCGCTGACCCTCGCCAAGGAACACAGCGACCTCTGGTCGAGTGCTGGCGTGCACCCGCTCTATGCCGACCAACCCATCGATTGGGCTGAGATGCGCGCCGTGGGGCTTGATCCCAAGTGTGTCGCGTGGGGAGAGCTCGGACTCGATCGTCACTACAGCGATCCTCCGCAGGAACTCCAGCGTGCGGTGCTTGAGGAGCAACTGGCACATCTCAAGGCGTGGCGGAGCGAGGACGCTCAACTCAACAAGCCCATCGTCGTGCATTGCCGCGATGCGTTTGCGGAGCTCATCCCCATCTTGCGCGCGAGCGGACTTCCTGCGGAGCGATTCGTCTTTCATTGCTTCACCGCCGGAAGTGCCGAGATTCGGCAAGTGCTTGATTTCGGCGCGTTCGTGAGCTTTACGGGGGTGGTGACCTTTCGAAAGGCCACGGCCACGCGTGAGGCGGCGCGCCTCGTTCCACACGATCGCGTCATGGTCGAAACTGACGCGCCGTTCCTCACGCCTGAACCGCATCGGACCGTGCGACCCAATGAGCCGCGCTTCGTGGTTCATGTCGCCGATGCTCTTGCTGAACTGTGGGGTCGCGATCGCGTCGAGGTCGCCGCGCTCCTCGATCGCAACGCGCGCGCGTTCTTCAAGCTCCCCTCGAGTTGAACTTGAGCATCTCCCTGGGGTGTGGTCCTAGAACTTGAGATACTTGAGGAT
The DNA here is from genome assembly GCA_947490615.1 of Planctomycetaceae bacterium. GTDB lineage: Bacteria > Planctomycetota > Phycisphaerae > Phycisphaerales > SM1A02 > QWPT01. The sequence goes on from CANLHK010000004.1 coordinate 128,636, forward strand.
GCGCCGTTTGACGACTCGCAGGCGAGCATTTACGATGGCGGTTTGGACTTCGTGAAATTTGGCACGAAGTCGTCCTTGCAGTTTTGCTGCGGACCTCGATGTCCGCGATTCACCAGTCTCCGACCGTTTTCGTCAGGCACCGACAGTCCACGGAGTGCATCACGCGATGAGCAGGTTTCTCTTCCCGAGGTGGTCGAACCTCTTGCTTCCGACCATCATCCTCGCCGCCACGACGATTCCGGTCTACGCGCTGTTTTTTGTCGCCTACGGCTTCAGCCCGAAGACGCTCGATGTTGGATACCAGCCCACGCAAGTTGTTCCGTACAGCCACGCGCTGCACGCGGGCGAGCTCGGCCTTGATTGCCGCTACTGCCACATCTCGGTGGAGAAGGCCGCGCACGCGTCGGTTCCTGCAACGCAGACTTGCATGAACTGCCACACGCTGATTCGTCCCGACAGTCCGAAGCTCGCCAAGGTGAAGGAGAGTTTCACCACGGGACTTCCCGTGCAGTGGACGCGCATTCACAAGCTTCCCGAGTACGCGTACTTCAACCACAGCGCCCATGTGAGCCGCGGCATCGGTTGCGTGTCCTGCCACGGACGCATCGACAAGATGGAGATCGTCTACCAGAACTCTCCGCTCTCGATGGGCTGGTGCATCGAGTGTCACCGCAACCCCGATGTGAACTTGCGCCCGACCTCCGAGATCACCAATCTCGCGTTTGACGGCACGACTGAACTCAGCGTGGACGAGCGCGCGGTGCTCAAAGACAAGTTCCACATCAAGCCGAGCGATGACTGCTCGACTTGCCATCGCTGATCGCGCTCGACCACAGGATTTCGCCAGGTATTCGCCAGGATTTCGCCAGGTTTTCGCAAGGGACCATGATGCACGAATCGATGCACGAATCATCCAAGGGCTCCGACACGGGTTCCGACACGAGCTGCGCCAGCGACAGGAACGACGCGAGTGTTTCCTTTCCTCGCGCGGAGTACTGGCGCAGCGCGGAGGACCTCGAGAAGACTCCTGAGTTCCGCACACTCATGGCCCAAGAGTTCGGCCCCAAGGCGCAAGAACTCGCCTCAGGCGAAGAACGCCGCACCTTCATCAAGTTGATGGGTGCAGGCTTCGCACTCGCTGGCCTCGCCGCATGCCGTCGTTGGCCTGACACCAAGATCGTTCCCTTCGCGCAAGGTCAAACGGGTCGCACCATGGGTGTGCCCGTGGACTACGCGACCTGTGTCGAGATCGCTGGTATCGCGTGGCCCGTGCTCGCCAAGAGCTACGACGGCCGACCGATCAAGCTCGACGGCAACGCGGCGCTTCCCTTTGCTGGCGGTTCCAACGCCATCATCCAAGCGCGCGTGCTCGAGCTCTATGACCCTGATCGCAGCCGCTCGGTGACGAAGCAGGGACAAGCAAGTTCGTGGACGGCGTTTGCGGGTTGGTGCGCCGAGATCGCCAAGCAGCACAAGGCTGATGCAGGCGCTGGTCTGGCCGTGCTCGCCGACGACACGATGAGTCCAACGCAAGAGGACATGAAGCTGCGATTCCTCGCGGCCTATCCGAAGGCGCGCTGGGCTTCCTACAACGCGATGGCTTGTGACGCCTGCGTCGACGCAGGTCGCGCTGCGTTTGGTGCGCCGTTGGTGGCGATTCCCGCGCTCGATGCAGCGAAAGTCGTGCTCGTCCTCGACGCGGATCTCTTCGGTTGCCCCGCCACAGGTGTGGCGCACGCACGCGCGTGGGCCAAGGGCCGTCGCATCGAAGAGTCCGACGCCGCCAAGCAAACGCAGTCGCGCATGTATGTCGCAGAGCCGTCGGTGTCGGTCACGGGTATGAGCGCCGATGAGCGGTTGGCCATGCGACGCAGCGACATCGGTCTGCTCGCCGCGATGGTCGCGAAGGAACTCGGCGTGACCTCAGGCGAAGCACTCGCGTCGCACTCGCGCGCTGGAGCGCTTCTCGATGCACACGCCAAGGAAGTCGTGGCGCAACTCGTCGCCGACCTCAAGGCCGCAGGCGCACACGCGCTCGTGGTCGCGGGTCCGATGCAAGATCCCGCGACGATCGCGCTCGCTGCAGCGATGAACGAGAAGCTTGGATGCGTGGGCACCACGGTGTCGTACGCAGCAGGGCCCGCTTCTGGTGGTGTGGCGCAACTCAAGGAACTCGCTGACGCACTGCATGGTGGCGGCGTCGAGACGCTCGTCATCCTCGGCGGCAATCCTGTCTACGACGCGCCAGCGGATCTCGATTTCGCGGGCAAGATGTCCAAGGCCAAGGCCGTGGCGCATCTCTCGTTCTACGCGAACGAGACGAGCAAGTCTTCCGCGTGCACTTGGCATGTTGCTGCAGCACACAGCCTCGAGAGTTGGGGCGATGGCCGCGCACTCGATGGTTCGATTGTGGTGCAGCAGCCGTTGATTTTGCCCTTGATGGATGTCGAGCAGGGCGGACGCAATGCTCTTGAAGTGCTCGCACTGCTCACGGGCGACGATCAAGTCTCGAGCTACTCCATCGTGCGTCGCGCGCACATGAAGACGAGCGGACTGTCGGGCACCGCGTTTGAAGCGTGGTGGCGTCAGAATCTCGACCGCGGGTACCTCGAAGGCACCGCGATGAAGGCCGCCGCTGCACCAGCAGTGAACGCCACTGGAGTGGCGGGACTCTGCACGACTGCCGCTGCGGCGCTCGCCAGCGCAGACGCGATGGAAGTCGCGTTCTTGTTCGATGCGAAGGTCGGCGATGGTCGCTTTGGCAATCTCGGATGGCTGCAAGAGCTGCCCGAACCTGCCACCAAGATCACTTGGGACAACGCGCTTCTCTTCGCGCCCGCCACGGCGCGCAAGCTCGGTCTCGCCAACGGCGATCTCGTGAAGGTCACCGGCAACGGCGCGTCGATCGAAGCAGCAGCGTGGACGCTTCCCGGTCACGCCGAAGGTTGCGCGTCGATCGCACTCGGCTACGGTCGCGGTGAAGCAGGTGGACGCATCGCCAACGGCGCGGGCTTCAATGCGTATCCGTTGCGCACGAGTGCATCGTTGGGTCTCGCGAAGGCCTCGGTCTCGAAGTCGAGCGGCAGCTACCCCTTCGCGCACACGCAAGACCATGGTGTCGCCGACGCGCTGATTCCTGGTGTTCCGTCCGACGGCATTCAAGAGCGACTGCCAGGCCTCATCCGCGAGTCGTCGCTGGCGAACTACAAGTCGCATCCCGACTTTGCCCGTCACGGCAAGGGCATTCCCCATGTGGCGCATCGGCTCTCGATGTTCGAAGAGACCAGCCTCGATGGTGCGCGTCATCGTTGGGCGCTCTCGATCGATCTCACGAGTTGCACAGGTTGCAGCGCGTGCGTCGTCGCGTGCCAAGCGGAAAACAATGTTCCCATCGTCGGCAAGGCGATGGTGCTGCGCGGCCGCGAAATGCACTGGATTCGCATCGATCGCTACTTCCGCGGTGGCACCAGCGATGCGCCTGCGGGCTTTGCGGTGCAACCAGTCTCCTGCATGCACTGCGAGAACGCGCCGTGCGAGCAAGTCTGCCCCGTCGCGGCGACCACGCACGACGAGCAGGGCATCAATGTCATGATCTACAACCGCTGCATTGGCACGCGCTACTGCAGCAACAACTGCCCCTACAAGGTGCGACGCTTCAACTTCTTCGACTACCAGAGGCGTGAGCCGAGTCGTGAAGAGGGCTTCGTGAAAGTGCAGCCGAGCTACTACAACTCGGTGCTCGACGATCACGATCCGATCACCGACAACCCCGCGGGTTGGTCGCGCATGCAATTCAATCCAGAGGTCACCGTGCGCTCGCGCGGCGTCATGGAGAAGTGCTCGTTCTGCATGCAGCGCATCGCTGACGCCAAGATCCGCGCCAAGAACGCGTGGGCCAAGGCTGGCGGCGTCGAGAGCGGCAAGCCCGACTGGGCCATCGAAGATGGCGCCGTCGTCACCGCGTGCCAGCAGGCATGCCCGACGCAGGCGATTGTCTTTGGCGATCTCAACGATCCCAAGAGCCGCGTCGCAGCACTCACCAAGAGCAAGCTCAGCTACGAACTGCTTGAGGAACTCAACACGAAGCCGCGCGTGCGCTACCTCGCCCGCGTCAAGAACCCAGCGCTCGATCACTCACACGACGACCACGGCCACGACCATGGCGACGACCACGGCCACAGCCACGCCTGATTTCCGAGCGCAACCATGACGACGCTCTCACACGACTCCAAGCTTGCCAACCCCGACAACACCGTGGATGTTCCCGGTGAACGCGCTGCCCTCGTCCTCAACATGGACAAGTTCAGTCAGGTCACCGCGACCGTCTGCCGAGTGAACGAGGCCGACCGCGCCCCCACGGCGTGGTACATCGCCTTCGCACTCGCCGTCAGTTTGTTGAGCGTGTTGGGCATCTGCATCGGCTACCTCTTCGCCACCGGCGTGGGTGTGTGGGGACTCAACAACCCCGTGATGTGGGCCTACGACATTACGAACTTCGTCTTCTGGGTCGGCATCGGTCACGCGGGCACGCTCATCAGCGCGATCCTCTTCCTGTTCCGACAGAAGTGGCGCACGGGCATCAACCGATTCGCGGAAGCGATGACGATCTTTGCCGTCATCTGCGCAGGCACTTTCCCAGGCATCCATGTTGGTCGCGTGTGGTTCGCGTACTGGCTCTTTCCGATTCCAAACCAGATGGAGATGTGGCCGCAGTTCCGCTCACCGCTCTTGTGGGACGTCTTCGCGGTCTCGACGTACTTCACCGTTTCGTTGCTCTTCTGGTACACGGGCATGGTCCCTGACCTTGCGACGCTGCGTGATCGCGCCAAGGGCAAGCTGCAGCAACTCGGCTACGGACTCTTCAGTCTCGGCTGGCGCGGCTCGAATCGTCACTGGCACCGCTACGAGCGCGCGTACCTCTTGCTCGCAGCACTGTCGACGCCGCTCGTGCTCTCAGTGCACTCGGTCGTGTCCTTCGACTTCGCCACCTCGCAGCTGCCTGGCTGGCACACCACGATCTTCCCGCCGTACTTCGTTGCGGGCGCGATCTTCTCGGGTTTCGCGATGGTGGTCACGCTCGCCGTTCCTGCGCGCGAGCTCTTTGGTCTCAAGGACCTCATCACGCTCCGTCACCTCGACAACATGAACAAGATCATCCTGGTCACGGGATGCATGGTGGGCTACGCCTACTCGATCGAGTTCTTTATCGCGTGGTACTCGGGCGCGAGGTACGAGAAGTTCGCCTTCATGAACCGCGCCTTCGGTCAGTACTGGTGGGCGTACCTCATCATGGTGAGCTGCAATGTGATCACGCCGCAGCTCTTCTGGTTCAAGAAGATCCGCACCAGCATTCCCATCATGTTCGTGCTGTCGATCGTGGTGAATGTCGGCATGTGGTTCGAGCGGTTCGTCATCATCGTCTCGAGCCTCGCCAACGACTTCCTGCCCAGTTCCTGGGATCTCTTCGTTCCGACTTGGGTCGACATCGGCACGATGGTCGGCGCGTTCGGCCTCTTCTTCACCCTGTTCCTTCTCTTCTGTCGCTACCTCCCCATGATCGCCATGGCGGAAGTGAAGGCAGTCATGCCGCAGGCTGATCCGCACGGCGCGGGCGCGGGCAAGCACGGCAAGCACTGAACAAGTCTTGAACAAGTCTTGAGCAAGCACTGAGCAGCATCGATTCTCTGAGAGCTCCACACATGGCGACCCCTGTCACCAACACCCCTGAGCAGACGCATGCGCCCTCGAGCGCACGCCTCTACGGCATGATTGCCGAGTTTGAAACTCCAGGCGATCTCCTGCACGCCGCCGAAAAGGTCCGCGACGAAGGCTACCGCTGGTGGGATTGCCACACGCCGTTTGCCGTGCACGGACTCGATGGCGCCATGGGCATCAAGCGCACTTGGCTTCCGGTCTGCGTGTTCATCGCGGGCGCGACGGGTACGACCGCCGCGTTTCTCCTGCAAGCATTCACCAACTCGTGGAGCTTCTCAGTGTGGGCGGGTGTGTGGGTCACGGGATACCCCTTCCAAGTTTCGGGCAAGCCCGCGATGAGTCTGCCCGCGTTCATCCCCGTGATCTTCGAGCTCACCATTCTCTTCTCGGCGCTCGCTTGCGTCTTCCTGATGTTCCTCTTCAACGGTCTGCCGCGGCACTACCACCCACTGTTCAAGTCGGCGCGCTTCCGCAGGGCGACCAACGATCGGTTCTTCATCTCGATCGAGGCCAAGGACCCGAAGTTCCTGCCCAAGAAGACGGAAGAGTTCCTCCGCTCGCTCAACCCTGTCGCCGTTGAGGCGGTGGAGGACTAACCCATGATTTCTCTGCCCCCACGCTGGATGCTCTTTGCAGGTGTGCTTGCCACGCTCGCCCTCGCGGTTCCGCCGTTTGTCATTGCGCGCGTGCGCGCAACGCCCGACTCCAATCGCGCCGTGCATCTCTTCTTTGACATGGACTTTCAACCGAAGTTCCGGCCGCAATCCGCCAACCCACTGTTCGCTGACGGCCGTGCGCAACGCACCGCCGTGGCGGGCACGGTGGCGCGCGGTGAAGCTGGACTCGATACGCATCTTTCCGAAGGTGTCGTCGGCGGCAAGTGGGCGGACACGCTCCCTGCCAGCATGCCTGTGACTCGCGAACTGCTTGAGCGCGGCCAGGGCCGCTTCAACATCTATTGCAGCGCCTGTCACGGTTACGGCGGCTACGGCGACGGCACGGTGAATGTGCGCGCGATGACTCTCATGAGCAGCAGCGATGGTCCTGCCAACGGGACATCATGGGTGCAGGCCAAGAGTCTGCACGATCCGATCGTGCGCGATCACGCTGTCGGCATGATCTTCAATGTCGCCACCAATGGCATCCGCACCATGTCGGGCTACGGCGCGCAGATTGATGTCGCTGATCGCTGGGCGATCGCGGCGTATGTCAAGACGCTCCAACTCTCGCAGAACGCCTCGATGCAGTCGGTTCCGCCCGAGCTGCGCGATCGAATCAAGAAGGAGGTGAAGTGATGGGTCACCCCTCCACACACGCCGACATTTCTGGCAAGAACATCGAACTGCCCGCGGTGGCGCTCAACTTCCGCAAACTCGCGATCGGCCTCGCCGTCATCGGTCTCGGCGGCGGCGCAGCCGTTGGTTACACGGGTGCGTTTGGCACCACGGCGCATCACTTCTGGCACAGCTACCTCATCGCGTTCCTCTTCGGACTCACGATGTGCCTCGGTGGGCTCTTCTTTGTCTTCGTGCAACATCTGGTTCGCGCAGGCTGGTCGGTCGCCGTGCGTCGTCCCGCGGAAGCCCTCGCAGCCAACCTTCGTTGGATCTGGATTCTCTTCGTGCCGTTCGCGGTGCTCTGGTTCATGGGCAAGGCGAATGTGGTGTGGATCTGGGCCGACATGGAAACGCTCAAGGCCAACAACGAAGCCGAGTGGACCATCGTCGTTGCCAAGACTGGCTTCCTGAATCCGACCTTCTTCTGGATTCGCGCGCTGGTCTACTTCGCGACCTGGGCGATTCTCGCGAGCTTCTTCTTCAAGAACAGCATCGCGCAAGATGAGTCAGGCGATCGAAGCCTGAGTTCGAAGATGGGCAAGTGGGCGGGTCCCTCTGCGATTCTCTTTGGACTCACCACCTCAGCCGCGGCGTTTGACTGGATCATGTCGCTCTCGCCCGCGTGGTTCTCCACGATGTTCGGCGTCTACTTCTTCTGCGGCTGCGCCACGGCGGGTTTCGCCACGATGATTCTCATCACCGTGCGACTCACCCATCTCGGCGCGCTCAAGGGAATCGTGACCCGCGAGCACTTCCAAGACATGGGCAAGTTGATGTGGGCCTTCGGCATCGTCTTCTGGGCATACATCGCTTTCAGCCAGTACATGCTGATCTGGTACGCGAACATTCCTGAAGAGACGGGCTGGTTCCTCGCGCGCCAAGTCGGCGAGTGGGGACCGTTCAGTTTCGCGCTGATTGCGGGCCACTTTGTGGTGCCGTTCCTCGCGCTCTTGAGCAAGTGGATGAAGCGCGCGCCACTCACGCTGGCCATCGGCGCGGTGTGGATGCTCTGCTTCCACTATGTCGATCTCTACTGGCTCATCATGCCTGAAGTCCCGAGCGACCTCGGCAACTTCTCGAAGTACGCAGAGATGTCGGCGAAGTACGCCGACGAGGCGACGCACTTCACCAACCCCGTCAACTTCCTCCTCGTCTTCGGCGTCGTGGGCGCCGTGGCCGCTGGAACTCTTGGAACGCTCTCGCGCGTTTCGCTGCTCCCCAAGAAGGATCCGCGCCTCAACGAGAGTCTGCGCTTCGAGAACATGTGACGCGCCGCCAGCACGACTGCATCGACCTCTGATCGATTAGGAATCCGCTATGTCCGCACCAGCCACCACCAACTCCACGCAGATCGACGACCCCGAGATGGGAGCGACTTGGTTCTACTCCTTCGTCGGCATCATCTTCTTCGTGGCGTTCTGTCTCGCGGTCTCCGTGCTCTTCTTCGGAGTGGAGCGCGAACTCGAGGAAGTCCGCGTGATCGACGCGCGCCCCGCGTTCTCCACGACGCTGAAGGCGCAGCAGAAGGAACTCCTCGCGCAATACGGCACCTACACCGAGGAAGTCGACGAGCAGAAGGTCGAGCGCATTCGCATTCCCATCGCGCGCGCGATCGAGCTCGTGAGCACTGCCGGTCAAGTTCCTGCTGGCGTGGCCAGCGCTCCAATCGCGGCGACCAGCAAGCCCGCCGTTCCCGCCAAGCCCACCAAGTAAGACCCCGCTGATCTGAACCATCAATGATCCGACTTCTCTCCCGCTTCTCCACCACGATCACCGCACTTGCTGCGGTGCTGTCGGTTGGACTTGAGGCGCGCGGACAGGTTGATACTGGTGTTCCTGAGGAACTCAAAGGCGTCGACATCGTCGAGCATGTCAATGAGCCGCTGCCACTGGACACGCGCTTCACCGATGACGAGGGTGAACCCGTCACGCTGCGCGACTACTTCAAGGGCGAGCGTCCAGTCCTGCTGCAGCTGGGCTACAACAAGTGCCCGATGCTCTGCAATCTCGTGTTGAACGGGACCTTTGACGGTTTGCAAGGACTCGAGTGGATGCCAGGCAAGGAGTTCGAGATGGTCTGCATCTCGATCGATCCCACGGAGACCTCCGCCTTGGCCAGCGCCAAGAAGGAGAGTTACCTCGCCGAGTTCGATCGTCCTGGTGCGCGCAGGGGAGTGCACTTCCTGACCGGCCGCGAGGCGATGTCGAAGGCGGTTGCCGATGCAGTCGGTTTCCAATTCCGTCGCCAAGAGAACGGCGACTACTCGCACGCTGCGGTGCTCATCCTTGTGACGCCCGATGGCCGCGTGAACCGTTACATGTATGGAACGAAGTTCGAGTCGTCCGATCTGCGTTTGGGGCTCTTGGAAGCTTCCGAAGGCCGGATCGGCACACCGATGCAAAAGTTCATTCTTTGGTGCCACATCTACGACGCCAATGCGCGCGGCTATGTCTTGCAGGCACGCCGCATCATGTCGATCGGCGGGCTTCTCACGATGCTCGTGCTCGGCGGCGGGCTGGCTTGGTTTTGGTCAGCCGACCTCAAGAAGAAGAAGCACAAGAGTCAGCACACCGCGACGGCAGCCCACGCCGCCGCCGCGAATTGAAGAGGCGATGCCCGTGACGAATTTGATCCCCACCCTTCTGATGCAGTCCAGCGCCACTCCTGGCGCCGCCCAGCCCGTGACGCCGAAGACCTTCTGGCTTCCCGAAGGCGCCTCGACGTTCTCGCGGCAGAACGACTGGGTCTTCGACTTCATCAACTACATCAACTACTTCTTCTTCTTCCTCGTCGTCGGCATCATGCTGTACTTCGTCTGGAAGTACCGACAGAAGGGCCGCGAGGTCTACGCGCGCGGTCCGAGCCACAACACGGTGCTTGAGTTGGGTTGGACGATTCTGCCGACGATCATCGTGGTGATCATCTTCTTCATGGGTTTCCGCGGCTTCACCCAGATGAAGGTCGCACCCGCCAACGCGTACCAGATCGATGTCGTTGCCAGCCGTTGGAACTGGGTCTTCAAGTACCCCAACGGCGCCACCAGCGACGACCTCTATATCCCCGCAGGGAAGCCGGTCAACCTCGTCATGCGCAGCGAGGATGTCTTGCACTCGCTCTTCATCCGCGACTTCCGCGTCAAGCAGGATGTCGTTCCTGGACGCTACACCTCGTTGTGGTTCCAGGCCGACAATCCGACCGAAGGCGAGAAGTTCCACTGGCTCTTCTGCACCGAGTTCTGCGGCAAGGATCACTCGAACATGAACCGCAAGGTGTTCGTGCTCAATGAGAGTGACTTCGCAAGTTGGGTGATTGAGCAGGGGCGTTGGCTCGACAAGATTCCCGCCGAAGAGCTGTACTTCAAAGCAGGCCCCAAGATCTTCGCGCGTTGCGCGAGCTGCCACACCCTCGACGGCAAGGCAAGCACTGGACCTTCGTGGGGCAACTACGACGGCTCGGGCAACATCTGGAAGCGCTCGAACGATCCGAACACGGCGCACAAGGTTGATGGCAAGCCGCTCAGCGAGCTCATCGGCGTTGGCAAGCAGTACGAGAACGCCAAGAGCTACTTGCGCAACTCCATCCTCAATCCCAACGAGCATCTCGTCGACCCCTTCGGTCCTGCGATGCCCACCTTCCGTGGTCAACTCAATGATAAGGCGATCGATGCGGTCATCGGCATGATGGAGCATCTCGACGAGTTCGACACCAAGGCCCCGTTTGCCAAGAAGACCGACGGCGCCGCGGCGCCCGCTCCCAAGTAAAGCCCGCGCTGCATCTGCTCACGCAAGACACCTCACGAGTGACGCCATGACGACCCTCGACACCCGACCGATCACTCCTCCAGTGACCGACAACTACCTGACCTTCCGCCGCGGATTCCTTTCGTGGGCGTTCACGCTCGACCACAAGCGCATCGGCGTGATGTACCTCGTCGCCGTGCTGTCGTCGTTCTTCGTGGGCGGCGTGATGGCGCTCTTGGTGCGCACCAAGCTGCTCTTCCCTGGCGAAGTCTCGTGGATGTCCAACGAGGAGTACAACAAAGCCTTCACCCTGCACGGCGCGGTGATGGTCTTCCTCGTCATCATCCCGAGCGTCCCCGCGGCGCTGGGAAACTTCGTCCTCCCGATCATGCTCGGCGCGAAGGATGTCGCGTTCCCGCGGCTCAACCTCTTCAGTTTCTACCTGTGGGTCCTCGGCGCGATCTGCGCGGTCTACTCGCTCCTCGCGGGCGGCTTCGACACGGGCTGGACTTTCTACACGCCGTACTCATCGCAGTCCGAAGCGGGCGGCATCATCCCCGTCCTCATCGGCGTGTTCATCCTTGGCTTCTCGTCGATCTTCACGGGCCTCAACTTCATCGTGACGATCCACAAGCTGCGTCCGCCAGGCATGACCTGGTTCCGCATGCCGCTGTTCCTGTGGGCGGTCTATGCCACGGCGATCATTCAGGTGCTCGCGACACCAGTGCTCGGCATTACGGTCGCGCTCTTGGTCGTGGAACGAGCCTTCCAGATCGGCATCTTTGATGCCTCGATGGGTGGCGATCCCGTTCTCTTCCAACACTTCTTCTGGTTCTACTCGCACCCAGCGGTGTACATCATGGTGTTGCCAGGCATGGGCATCATCAGCGAGATCATCGCGGTGCACAGCCATCGCCACATCTTTGGCTTCCGCTTCATCGCTTTCAGCTCGATCGCCATCGCGATCTTCAGCTTCCTTGTCTGGGGGCACCACATGTTCACCAGCGGTCAATCGCCGCTCATGAATGTGCTCTTCAGCGCGATCACCTTCTCGGTGGCGATCCCGTCGGCGGTCAAGGTCTTCAACTGGCTCGCCACCCTCTACAAGGGTTCGATCTCGCTGAACACCACGATGTTCTACGGGCTTTCGTTCCTCTTCCTGTTCACCATCGGCGGACTGACGGGCATCCCGCTGGCCGTGATCTCGACCGACATCCATCTGCACGACACCTATTTCGTCGTCGCGCACTTCCACTATGTGATGATGGGTTCCGCGCTCATCGCCATGATCGGTGGACTGCATCACTGGTGGCCAAAGATGACGGGCGTGATGTTCAGTGAGTTCTGGGGCAAGATCGCCTGCGCGATGGTGTTCGTCGGCTTCAACCTCTGCTTCTTCACCCAGTTCATGCTCGGGTCACAGGGCATGCCACGCCGCTACTACCTCTACCAGCCCGAGTTCAAGATGTACCACCACATCTCGACGGGTGGCTCGTACATCATGGGGCTTGGCTTCCTCATCACGGCGATCTACCTGATTCACTCGCTCTTTGCGGGGAAGAAGGCGCCCGCGAATCCGTGGGGCGGTGCCAGCCTCGAGTGGCAATGCTCCTCACCGCCACCGCATGACAACTTTGCGACCACGCCGCGCGTGGGCGACTGCTACGACTTCAGTGCCGTGCATTGGGATGAGTCGACGCAGGGCTATGTGGTCGACGCGGAGGCGCACATCGCCGCTGCTCATTCAGGGAAGGGTCACTAAACCGTGTCGCACTCCGCTCCCACCAACGATTCGCACGGCGGCCACGACGCGTCTGGTCATGACGCGCATGGACTGCATGCGAAGTATCCGTTCCTCGCGCACCACTTCGAGACGCCGTATCAGCAGTTTGATTCGGGCAAGCTCGGCATGTGGTTGTTCCTTGCCACCGAAGTGTTGTTCTTCGGCGCGCTGTTCGTGATGTACGCCATTCTGCGCTTCAAGGACCCACAGGTCTTCTCGTACGCCAGTCAGTACCTCGACACCATTCTCGGCGGCATCAACACCGCGGTCCTGATTTTGTCGAGCCTCACGATGGCCATCGGCGTGCGCGCTGCGCAGACCAACAAGAAGGGCTTGCTCTCCCTCTGCCTCGCACTCACGCTCGCGGGCGCGATCGGCTTCCTTGTCATCAAGTACTTCGAGTACACCCACAAGTTCCACCTGAATCTCAAGTGGGGACAAGCGTTCTATCAGCCCGCGACGCCCGAAGACAAGGCTGCGGTGAAGGTGGAAATGAAGCCCGTCGAGAGCCCAGTGCTCGCGATCGTTTCACCGAATCCGTCGGCAGGTGCAGCGCCCGCGGCGCTCATCACGCTTCCGCCTGCGGACAAGTCGTCGGTTGTTGCGCCGAAGGCTGGACCTGACGGCGTTGCGACGCCTGCCATGGTGGAAGCGGTGGACGCTCCCGCGCATGTGGCGCACTCCGAGGGCTCGCACCTGCGCGATCCTGCGATGCCGCCCAATACCCATCGCTTCTTCGCGATCTACTACATCATGACGGGTCTGCACGGCATCCACGTGCTCATCGGCGTCGGCGTCATCGGTTGGCTGCTCTTGGGCTCGTTCCGAGGCCGCTACAACAGCGACTACTACGCGCCTGTGGACTTCGTTGGCCTCTATTGGCACGTCGTCGACTTGGTCTGGATCTTCCTCTTCCCGTTGTTCTATCTCATCCACTGATCCGAGCTTGATTCGATTTCGGCCGCGTTCGAGCCGAGACTCCAGCACGCCTCGCGCACTCCTCACGCACGCATCGCGTCACTCACCTAGGACCTCGCTATGGCAAGCGCCACGCACGCTCATCACTCCTCCAACGCCTCGGGCGAAGTGCATCCGCTCGTTGGACACCTCGTGCCGTACTCGACGCTCTTTGCGACGGGCGCCACGCTGATCGTGCTCACGATCATCACCGTCGCTGCCCGCTACATCGATCTCGGTGAGGCGAATGTTTACCTTGCCATCGGCATCGCGGTGATCAAAGCGACTTTGGTGTCGCTGTACTTCATGCACTTGCGCTGGGATCGCCCGTTCAACCTGATGATGCTCGTCGGGTCCATGCTCTTCGTGGGTTTGATGATGGTGTTCTGCATGATGGATGTCGGGCAGAACCTCGCCTCGGAGAACAAGGGCAATCCGAGCGCTGTGCAGAACTACCTCAACGCCAACGCGCCGTTCGCGCCCATCACGGCGAAGAAGTGAGTGTGTGAAGAACCCCGTCACCCCATTCGATGACCCAAAGGCCCGCTTTGCAGCGGGCCTTTTCGGCATGTGGCTTCTGCTGATCATGCTCGGGGTGCTCTTCGTCTCGGCGATCCTCGGCTATGTCGCAGTGCGCATCGACAACGGCGCTGAGTTCATTCCTGCCAATGCGCCGCCGCTCCCGTTGCTCTTGCTCCTGAGCACCGCGCTGTTGATGGTGTCGAGCTTCACCATGCAGCGCGCGCTGGTCGCGGGCCGCGCGGGCGAGGCGAGCCAAGGTCGGTGGATGGTGGCCACGCTTGGGCTCGCGCTTGGATTCCTCCTCACACAATGGCTGGCGTGGCGCGTCCTCGTCGGGCAGCAGATTGGTCCGAGCGACAACTTGTATGCGTGGACCTTCTTCGTCCTGACCGCGCTGCACGGCGCGCATGTTGTCGGAGGACTCGTCCCCTTGGCGATCACCACAGCGCACGCGCGGAGGCTGGAATACACGCCGTCGAACTACCGCGGCGTCGCCTACTGCGCGATGTATTGGCACTTCCTCGGCGGCGCCTGGCTCGTGCTCTACGCGACGCTCTGGATTGGGTCGCGGCACTGAGTGTGAGGACGCTTTGCATGCGACAACGCCATCCGTCTCCGGATGGCGTTGCACGCCGATCTGATCTGTTGCTCCGTTCGGGTTAGCCCCGAAAGCCCGTATTGCAGGGAGCGTCTTTTCCACCAGCACTGCCCCGGATCTCTTCCCGGATCTTTCTCTGAATCTTTTGGATGGTTCGGAAGCCCCCGCTCCCGACATCGCCTGCCTGTCGTGACGCCCTAAGGAAGGCGCTCGACACCCTTTCATGCGACATTCGCTGCGGACTCCGCACGACAAAGACTCGCAATTTCAGATTTTGGTCAGTGACCGAAGAGGTCTAGGAGGTCGGAAGGCTCGGAACGGCCACTCTTTCGGTGACGCCTCGAACCGCCGTGAGCGCAAAGTACAGACAGGGGAGCGATTCGAGGTCTTGTCCGTCGAGGCGTTGCAGTCTCCCAGCTCCGAACCCTGGCGCTGCGTGAAAGAGGAAGTCGACGCCATCGACGCGCAGCGCCACTCCTTCCGTGCTCGCTCCTGGAAGGGCCGCTAGCGGCTCGATCGCAACCACCTTCCAACCCGAGCCGAGCCGCAAAGCAATCATCGGACTCTTGAGGCGCAGGCCCGAAGCCGCCAGCTCCTCAGGCGTCGGCACGGGAGCCGCGGGGTACTCCAACGGCGGCGTGAGGAAGTACCGCGCGTAGGAAATCTCCTTCATCCGTCGGATCATCGCGGGGTCACGCAGCGTGACGGTCGAATCGGGGTGGGCCGCCAACCAATCCGCCCAGGTTGTGATGCAGACATTGGGGAGCGCCTGCAAGGTCACGCCGCTCGCGGCCAAGGGTCCAGCGATTGCCCGCGATTCCAATTGGAGGAAGAGGCTCGCGGCGTGATTCGCCTGATCCGAACCCTCGACCGACTTGTCGCAGAAGACGAGGTTCGAATCGACGAGGAGCCCGCTGACTTCGAATTGGCGTGTGCTGCCCGCAACGCGGCGATCAAAGACAACTGCCGCGTCGCAAAGCGGAGAGTAGGTCGCCACGACAGGCATCCCTCCGACGGTGTCGTTGACGACCTCATGCGCGTTCATCATCGAGAGCGGCCATGCGTGGAATTGTCCGTTCACAGTGATGCCGATGACACGATCGGTGGTGACGACATACTTGGGGCGATTCTGCTCGTTGTAGACGAGCATCTCAGCGCCGCGAAGGTGCAGTGGGTGATCAAGCGAAGAGAGGAAGCCACGCGGGTTTCCTGACGGCGTTAGTGACTCCCGTGGAATCAACAGCGTGGAGAGATCGAATTGGTAGCTCTCGAGCGTGCGTCCGTCTCCTGTGGGGCGTCGCCCGAGCAGCGGCCCGAGCATTCCCCACACAATCACAAACAGAACCAGAAGACCTGAGAGCACGATGACCCAACCTCCACCACGAAAGGTGAGCGTTGGCGCGGCGGTGTGCGGTGCGCTGCCTGCGTTCGTCGGTTCGCTCATGGGGCGGAGCTCGACGGTGCTTCGGGGGCGTCTGATGAGGCGGGGACTTCAACACTGATGCTGCTTCTGCCGCGAAGCAGGGCGGTGACGGAGTCAGGCCCGCGATCGAGCGTCATCGCTGCGAGCACCACGGGCAGATAGGTGATGCTTCCAAGGAAGACGCGCCGCGCGCTGCGATCGTCGCGCGCGCGAAAGAACTCGAGCGTGAGTGCGGAGAAGGCAAGGCCTGCGATGAGCGAAACACCAGCACTCCAAACTCCCGCAAGTCCGAGCGCGGTCGCACTGAGCGCGAGTGGAATGAGCGGCAGCGTGGTGAGCACCATCACTTGCGCGGTGATCTCGCCCTGCGGATCGCGCACGGGGAGCATCGCGTGTCCTCCGCGCGCGTAGTCCTCTCGATACATCCATGCCAGCGCGAGGAAGTGGGGGATCTGCCAGACAAAGAGCAGGCCCGCGAGAAGCCACGCGCCCGGGTCCATGCTTCCAGTCACGGCGGTCCAACCGATCGCGGGCGGGATCGCGCCACACACCGCGCCGATGAGCGTGTTGAAGGTGGTTCGCGGCTTGAGCGGCGTATAGAGAATCGCATAGAGAAGGATGTTGAACGCCGCAAGCGCCGCAGGCAGCAGCCCCACCATCACGCCAAGGAGCGCGGCTCCCGCGTACCCCGTCACGATGGCCGCCACAAACACGACGACAGGCCGCACTTGTTTCGCAGGCAGCGGGCGTCCGCGCGTGCGCAGCATGAAGCCGTCGCGTCGGCGCTCGAAGAGTTGGTTGAACAGCGATGCACTCGCCGCGGCGAGCGCCGTTCCCGCGCAGGTCCAGAAGAGTTTGGTCCAATCAATCGGACCCAACTCCGCGAGTGCGAACCCGACTGCCGTGGTCACAAGGACGAGTGCATTCAGGCGCACCTTGACGAGCTCCGCCCAGATGCCAAGGACGCTCTTCGCGCGTGGAGTTGGAGTCCCGCGCGGGTCGGACAGGACCGTCGCGTCGAGAGGCTCGATTGGAGTTTCGGTAGGGGCAGACATGAGTGAAGGCGCTTCTCCTGCACGCAGCAGAAGCGAATGCGCAGGCGGAACTCGTACTATAGATGTTTCGTGCAGCATCGTTCCCGCCGCGCTGCGCGCGTCGAACTCGTCCTCTGTGGATCATGCTCGTGATCTTCTCTCGTGGTGCCTTCTCGGAGCCCCGCCATGTTCGGATCGTTTCCTGTCATCTTCGGATTGCTTCTGCTCGGCGCTCTGTTGGTTGTCGCGGTGAGTTGGCGCATTCGAACCGTGCATCTTGCCTTGGGCTTTGCTGCGACGGCGTCGATGTGGATGCTCGGGTATTGCGCGATGCTCGCGCCAGGGTTGTGGTTCGGCGAGCTCCTCTTCGGAGCGACCTTGGGCGTGCTCATGCTCATCGGCGCGTTGGCGCGGCGATGCGGCGCGTCACCCGTGCGTGTGGGTCTCGTCTCTGCGTTTGCGAATCTCCTGATCATCGGCGCGTTTCTGCGCGATGAGCAAGGAGGTTCGCCATGGACAGCGCCGCTGTACATCCTCGGTCTGTTTGGTGGAAGCGTCGCACTCGCAGCGATTGGCGGGCTCTTGGCGCGTGGCGCACGCCCCATGACGATCGCATCGAACAGTGGACTCTTCGCGCTGGTGGCGGCTGCGACGATCTTCATTCTGCTGGTCACTGGTGGTCTTGTCACTGGACTTGAGAGCGGACTGGCCGTTCCCGATTGGCCCAACTCGTTCGGTCACAACATGCTGCTCTATCCGATCAGCGAGATGAAGGGCGGCATCTACTACGAACACGCGCATCGTCTCTTCGGGATGCTCGTCGGCACGACCGCGCTCGTGCTGCTCGTCGTGGTGTTTCGCGAGGATCGACGCGTTTGGATTCGCGCGTCGGTTGTCCTCTTCCTCGCGATCATCTGTGTGCAAGGCGCACTCGGTGGACTTCGCGTCACAGGCAACCTCACGGATGCAACAAGCGGCGCGGTGTTGCAGCCAAGCACGGCATTGGCAATCACTCATGGCATGCTCGGACAGATGGTGTTTGCGATCGCTTGTGTGCTCGCATGCGCGATGAGCGATTCATGGAAGAGTGCAAGACTCCCGTTGATGGTCGCTGATGCCGCGCGCGTGCGTGCACTGCCGCTCCTTCTCCTTGGCACACTCGTGCTTCAACTCTTCCTCGGCGCGTCCTATCGCCACTTGCAGATTCCGCCCCACGACGGAGTCGCCGCCGTCCATCCCGCGTGGCCGATCTGGGGACACATCGGTGTGGCGATGGCGATTCTTGTTCTCGCAGCCATCACGGGCGCCCACGCGTCAAGTCGCGCGCGAGAGATCCCGTCGGTGCGTGTGCTCGGTAAGGCAATCGTGCACACCGTTGGGCTGCAACTTGCGCTTGGGATCGCGGCGCTCGTCGTCGTACTCATGCGTGCTGACGAGAAGATCCCCGCGTATGAAGTGATCGTCACAAGCGCGCATCAAGCACTCGGAGCCTTGCTCTTGGCGATGACGGCGATGCTCGCGGCGTGCAGTCTGCGATTCGTCGCCGACCCAGGCGCGCAGACCGAAGTCACTCTTTCGGCTTGAGGGCTTCCTCGAGAGCGAGCACTGCGTAGATCGTCGCGAGTTCCTCGCTCGACTCTTCCCAGCGCTCGGCGGTGTTCTTCCACGACCCATCCTCACGCTGCCGCTTGACCAGCGCCTCGACGAGTTCAGTGCGCCACGCGTGCGACTTTCCTCCCGCATCCATCACTGCGTCGACTCGTGCTGCATGCAATGCGCGCGACATCGTGTGGAGGTAATAGAAGTACCCCTGTTGACCGAGGCCTGGATTCTCGTCGAAGGTGAAGTGCGCACTGATCCATGCGAGTGCGTCTTGCACGCGCGGGTCATCCTTGGCGAGTCCTGCGTAGAGCATGCTCTTGAAACCCGCGTAGGTCATGGAGCCGTAACTCCGCAGGCTGCGCGTCGTGAGCTTTTCGCCGTAGCGACCTTCGCCTGCGAGATCGCTTGCGAAACTCTCGCCGCCATTGGCGGGCGAGTAGACGAAGCCTCCATCGTTGACGCCATTGCTCGCCCAGCTCGCGGGATTCGATGCCTTGCGGTTTTGCGTGCGCTCGATAAAGGAGAGTGCGCGCTGCATCGCAGGATCCTCGGGCGACACGCCAGCATCATGCATCGCATCGAGCATCATCTGCGTGTTCGAAAGATCAGGCCTCTTGCCAGTGCCGTAGCCCGCGCCGCCATGCCAGTCCTTGTTCGCTTCGACGCCTTCACCAAGATCCCATTGGTTGTCGGTGAGCCAACGGATCGCGCGAGTCGATCCAAGTGTTGCATCGGAGTCGCCGACGGCCGCGAGTCCACTGGCGACGGCGCTCATCGCGTAGTTGCCGATGCCGCCTTGCAGAACCAACTCCATCGCCTTCGGGTCCGCGAGCGTGGCATCGATCGCAGCGCGTGCGCGCAGTCGTGTCGTCGCATCACCAAGATCAGGCGCTTGTGCAAAGGCCTTGAGCGCCATCGCGGTGACGGCGACACTCGCGGCGCGCTTGCGTGGCTCCATGCCTGTAGGCTCGACCTCTTCGCCTTCGAACCAAGTGCCACGCTTGGATTGTCGCGCGGAAAGAAACTGGAGTCCGCGTTCGAGTGCCTTGCGCGCAGCGGTGTAAGTCTCGTCGCTTGTCGGAACTGCCGCCGCGTTGAGCGCGATGCGATGCACGGCAAGCGGTGCGGGCGCGCGAAGAAACGCTGCAGTCTCGTTTGCCGTCGGGAGCGATTGGATCTTCGCGGCATCGATCCTTGGATCAAGCGTGGGCGGATCGGCGACGGGCGCGAGCATCGAAAGAGAAATGAGCAGGCCGAGCATGAGCTCATGCTACTCCTGGCACGCGAGCCGAGTGTCCCGCGCACGGCTCATCGACAAGTGCCGTAGATCCACAGGTCGGATCGCTTCTCGCCAGCTGCAAGCGTGCAGGTGAAGAGAAACGGTCCCGAGGCGAGGCCCGTCGGCGTGAGTCGAACCTTGACAAGGACCGAGTCGCCATCGGATTTCTGCTCGAGCAGTTCTGCGGCGAACTCCTTGCGGTTGGCGCTCACCTGACTCACGCGCATCGTGCCCGCGTGGCGAACCTCGACTTCAAACTCGACGGGTGTGCCGTTCGTCACCACGCCGATGTTCTCACGGAACTCCGCGAAGTTCAGCACCGGTGAGATGCGCGTCGTCTCATGTCGAACGCGAAGATCGAGCACGGGGCACTTTGGGTGGTCCGTTTCAACGATGAGAAACGGCGGGACCTTCGGCGAGGTCAGCGTTGGGGCGCTGAGGTCGTAGCGAACGACTTGACGCAGGGCTGGCTTCATCGGACTGCCATCGGCTGTGAGGGCGGGGCTTCCGTCCACGGTCTTGACCATGAAGGGAGTACCGTCGTTCGAGAGAACTTCGAAGAAGCCCTTCATCCGCTCGGCCGCCAGCGCGTCGACGAAGGTTGGATTCGCGCGGACCGCATAGGCCGTCTCGGCATCGATCTGCACGACCAACGGAATCGGGACGCCCTCGAAGACGAGTGTGACCTTTGCCGCCTTCTTGCCGACGGCCCGAGAGGTCTTCATTGACATCGGCATCTCGAGGAAGCCGAGCGCGGGGATGGTCTTGCCTGCCATGTCGATGGTGGTGCAGGTGCAGCTGGGTGTGGCCAGTTTGATCAGCACGGGGCGATCAAACGGGTTCACGAGTTTGAAGGTCCTCGCGACGACCGTTCCAGGTTCTACGACGCCGAAGTCGACTCCCGGCGGATCCACCACGATGGGGCATCGCTCGGCGGTCTGTTGGGGCAGCGCTGGTGAGTCGGCCGCAGACGGAATCGGGAGAAGAAGGGCGGCGAGGCTCGCGCAGGCGGAGGCGAAGAACATGGTCGCGATCATACGGGTCGCCTCTGACACCGCTGCAGACCTTACACTGATCTCATGCGTGCTCTCACGATCCAACGACAGGGTGATCCGGTCCTCCCAAACATCAAGTTTGTCTCCGACTTCCCGTCGCCAACCGCTGGGAGAGGAGAGGTGCTGGTGCGAACGGAGGCAGCAGCCCTGAACCACCTTGACCTTTGGGTTGGACGGGGACTCCCTGGCATTGATCTGCGCTACCCGGCGATCTCAGGCTCGGATGGATGCGGCGTGATCGAGTCTGTCGGACCCGAAGTTGATCCAAGTTGGATCGGCCGTCGCGTGCTCCTGAACGCCGCAGTTCCAAAAGTTTCGCCACTTCGTCCTGATCTAAGGCCTGCTCCCCCAGACATTTTCATGATCGGAGAGCATGGACCTGGATGCCTGGCCGAGTACTTCGTAGCGCCGGTTGGCAACGTGCTTGAAGTAGGTGACTGTGACCCGATCAAGGCTGCTGCCTTCGGACTGTCCTATCTCACGGCGTGGCGCATGATGGTCGTCCAGGCTGGTCTGCGTTCAGGGATGCAAGTGCTGATCACGGGTATCGGCGGGGGAGTCGCGCTCGCGGCGCTTGGCATCGCTCGTCACTTTGGGTGTGAGACGATCGTCACCAGTCGACACCAGGAGAAACTTGAACTCGCGCGTGGACTTGGCGCCAATCACACGGTCCTCGATGTGGGGCAAGATTGGTCCAAGGAAGTCCGGCAGTGCACCAAGAAGCGCGGCGTGGATCTGTGCGTCGACAGCGTCGGCAAGGCGATCCACGGTTCGTGCATCAAGAGTTTGGCGCGCGGCGGTTGCTTCGCGACTTGCGGAGCGACGACGGGCTCCGACGCCACGACCGATCTGACAAGAGTGTTCTGGAATCAGCTCCGCATCGTCGGTTCGACCATGGGCGATATGCGCGAGTTTCGCGAGGTATTGGCACTGTTTCAGAGTGGTTCGCTGACCCCCGTCGTGGACCAAGTGTTCTCGGCTGAGCGAGGTGCGGACGCGTTTGCGCGACTCGAAGCGGGGCAGCAGTTCGGCAAGCTCGTCGTCGATTGGAGAACACGGTGAGGTGACTGTCGACGCGTTTTTGTAGGAGTTCGAACTTCGTGCATGGGGGCTGGCGGGTTCTCGCCTATAGTGCGCGTTCCGAGTGGAGCCGTCTAGATGAGCAATACAACGACATCGACATCGACTCGTCCGATCCCAACGCCAGTGAAGCCGAGTGCGAAGTTGCCGCCGTGGAATGTGCTGCTGCACAACGATGCGGTGAACGAGATGGGATTCGTTATCGAGTCGCTCTGTCGGTTCGCTCGTTTGAGCGTTCCAGCCGCCACCAGGTGCACGATGGAGGCCCACAAGAAGGGCCTCTCATTGGTGCTCGCGACGCATCGTGAGCACGCGGAGTTGGTTGCGGAGCAGCTCACTTCTTTGCGCCTGCGAGTCACGATCGAGCCCGCGGAGTAGTTTGGGTTGGTTCCGAGAATCCGCGTTCTCGCCTCGTCGCACAAACTACATTCCGGAGAGTTGTGCGGACATGTCCAATAAATTCGGACTGTCGCGTGGGTGCTTGACCGAATGTCTCGGCCACGCGGTTCTCGGGCGCGCAGATAACAATTCTTGGTTCTTTGTAGGCCAAACGCTGCAACGCGACCGAAGAGAAGACTCGGTTTTGTGAGATCCGCCCAAGATTCTGTTTGGATCGTCCGATCACGGATCTAGATTGATAGTCCGCGTGCCCCCGCGCGCTGTCCGTATTCGGCGCGCGAACTAGGCCCGAAGCACTGCGTGGATCCGTCCGTTTCGGATCTCGTGGAGAGTCCCCCAGCTGTGGTCGAGTGACCTCAGTTTCACAGGCATGGTCCATACGAATGGACCTTATTAGGAGCGATGCGATGCAGAATATCTTTGGTACGAGCTTGCTCGTGACCGCCGTCCTCGCGACGGCCGGCCTCACGACCACGGCGCTGGGCCAGGTGGCCAATGACGAGTGTGCCACCGCAACGGTGGTCACGCCCGGCACTCCCGTTGCGTTCAGCACGACGACTGCGACCAGCAGCGCCGATGCTGCTCCCGTCGACACCCAGTGCACCGGTACCTACCTTTCGTGGGGAACCGCCAACGCCGATGTGTGGTTCACCTTCACCCCAGCTGAGAGCGGCACCGCCGTCCTCAGCACCTGCGACATCGCGGGCTACGACACCTCCATGGTGCTCTACACGGGCACCTGCGGCGCGCTGACTCAGGTTGCTTGCAACGGCGATGCCGCTGCTGATGCCTCCTGCCAGGCCTTCCACTCGGTGATCTCTGGTTTCAACGCGACTGTTGGCACGACCTACACCGTGCGCATCGGTGGCTACCTCGGTGCGGTTGGCTCCGCAACCCTGAGCGTGACTGTCACCCCAGCTGCGGGCGGCTGCTCTGGCTCGACTGATGGTTGCGGCGTCGTGCACGCCAACCCAGGCTGCAGCGATGTGACCTGCTGCAACGCTGTGTGCGCTGCGAATCCTCTCTGCTGCGAAAACGGCTGGGACGAGACCTGTGTTCAGGGCGCAGTTGCTGCGTGCGGCATCTTCATCCACACCTGCGTGACTCCAATCGCCGCGAATGATTGCGCGAACAACGCGACGGTCGTCGCTGGTGACGCGGTGGTTGCGTTCAACAACGCGAACTGCAACACCGACGGACCAGACCACGACGCAGGCCTCTGCGCGTCGGGCAACAACTTCTTCCTCAACGATGTGTGGTACCGCGGTCGTGCAAACGCCAACGGCACCCTCAGTGTGAACACCTGTGGACAGATCAACTTCGACTCGAAGTTGGCCATCTACAACATGGGCACTGATCCAGCCACGTTTGACTACAACACGCTGAACCAGGCCACGGTCCTCCTTGGCTGCAACGACGACGGCAGCGCTGCCTGCCAGGCAACGTCGGTCTACGCGTCGGAGCTGAGCGTGAACGCGACCAACGGCAACTGGTACCTGATCCGCTTGGCCACCTATGACCTCCCAGGTTCGGGCACTGTCACCATCGACTTCCCAGAGCCCTGCGCGCTTCCCGCGCAGACTGGCGTCGAGGCTGAGGCTTGCGGTTCGGCCACCAACGATGGCTGCAACGCCACCGGCCAGACCGAGGCGATCTTCGCTGGTTCGCGCATCAAGGGCACCTTCTGGGCTGATGCGAACACTCGCGATACGGACTTCTATGCGCTCACCCTGGCCGCTGACGCCAGCGTGACCATCAACATCTCGTCCTCCTCGTTCGTGACGGGCTTCATCCTCACTGGTGATGTCGCTGTTGCGGGTTGCACGGGAATCGCTGTGGCTGGAACGACTGTGGGCAACTGCCCATCGACGATCACCTCCTGCCTCAACGCTGGTACCTACTACCTCTTCGTCGCTCCGTCGGACTTCACCGGCATCCCCTGCGGAACCGGCGTGGCCAACGACTATGTGCTCGAGGTGACCTCGACCCCAGCCAACTGCCCAGACCTCATCGACAATGTGTGCCAGGCCCCAGGCCCGGACAACACTCAGTCGTCGGTTAATCTGGTTCTCTCGGGTAACTTCGCTCAGGGCTGCGCGACGGGCTGCACGGCGACCGGTGGCAACACCGATTGCATGTGGGCAACATCGTTCTCCGGCGCGACGCTTCCGAAGGAAATCTCGTGCGTGAACTTCGGCGTGGCTTCGCTCCGCTCGCAGCTCGTGGCCGGCGTGTGCGGCTACTACACCAGCGATCTGGCGATTCCAATGCAGTTGCAGGTCTACCGTGACATCAACGGTGGCGCTCCGACGAACGCGATCGTCATCCCCGGCGACGGCGGCGACCTCGAGCTCATCGATTTCCGCGACATCACTGTCGGCGGAAACCTCTTCCTCGGAAACGTCGACTTCGATCCGCCGCTCTGCGTCGAGAACGAGACGACGGTCGTGATCGTGCTTTCGACCCCAAACCTCTTCCAGCTCGGCGCTCTTGGCATCCCAGCTGGTCAGGGTTACCGCGCTGGCGTCGGCCTGTCGGCCGCTCCGCTCGGCACGCCGACGAACCTGTGGCTGCGCTACACGGTTTGCACGGGTGCGGGTCTCAATGTGTTCACCCCAACCGCGTACGCCACGGCGACCAACGCCCTTCAGTGGCCAGTCCAGCTCAACGGCACCATCGCCGCTTGCTCTGGCGCCAACAACTGCCCAACCGACTTCAACGGTGACGGCAGCACGGGTTCGGCTGACCTCTCGATCCTCCTGAACGGTTGGGGCACCGCATCGCCCGACCTCACCGGCGACGGCGTCGTCGGTTCGGCAGACCTCTCGGTCCTGCTGAACGGCTGGGGCGCCTGCCCGTAATCCAAACGGATTACGACAGGCACCCTGAGCAATCAGGATTCAGTATCAACTCCACGCACCCCTGGCTTCGGCCAGGGGTGCGTGTGTTTTTGCAATGTGCCACGAAGCGGGCGCTGCTCCCAACTTGCGTGATCACCTGGCGCGGAACTGCTGAGGCCACGCGACATTCGGGCGGCTCGCTGTCTTTTCTGCGCGATCCGCAACCACTCCAACGGCTTTCGGAATACCCTCGCCCTTCCGCGGTCGCCTCCGATCCGCCGAAACCTGGAGAGCGAGTCTCGTGCGAAAGATCCTGATCGTGATGGCGGTGGTCCTTGGTTTAGCGGTTGTCGGCCTCGTGGTCGCGGGACCGTCGGCGTTTGCCGTGCTGCCGTCCTTCAGCGGTTCTGGTGGGGCGCTGGCCGTCCGTTTGGCCACGATCACCAAGCGTGAGCTCATCGAGACGGTGTCGGCGCCAGGTGAACTCGATCCAGAGGTCAAAGTCGATGTGTCGGCAGAAGTCAGCGCGCGCATCCTCGAGCTGCCTTTCCGCGAAGGTGCCACCGTCCGCAAAGGTGAAGTGATCGTGAAGCTCGACGACCGCGATCTCAAGGCGTCGCTCGACGCGCAGATGGCGCGTCGCGACGGTGAACGCTTCCGCCTTCGCAGCGAACAAGAACGGCTCGCGAGTCCGAAGTCGCAGTTGGCCAACGCACTCTCTGCGCTTGAGCGACAGGAAACCCTGTTCAAGACAGGCGATGTGAGCCGTGCAGGTCTCGACGACGCGGTTGCACGCGTGCGCGATCTTGAGGCGCAGATCTCTTCCGCCAAGGAAGGCCTCTCAGTCATCGAGAGTTCGCTCGCCGCCGCCGAGGCGGACATCGAGCGCGGTCGCGAGCTCTTGAAGAAGACCACGATGCTCGCACCGATCGATGGGCAGATCACCGAGCTCAATGCCGAACGCGGCGAGCTCGTCGTTGTGGGCACCATGAACAACGCGGGCACCAAAGTGCTGACGATCGCCGATCTTGCTTCGGTCCGCCTCAAGTCGAAGGTTGCCGAAAGCGATGTCGCGCGCGTGAAGGCAGGCCAATCCGCCACCGTGCGCGTGAATGCCTATCGCAATCGTGAGTTCAAGGGCGCTGTCGAGCGCGTAGCTCTCTCGCGCGGCACGGAGCAGTCCTTTGGCTCGTCGTCGGGCGCAACAGGCAGCGGACAGGGCGGCTGGTTCAAGTGCGAAGTCCGACTCGACCTCGCCGAAGGCGAGACGCTTCTCTCAGGACTCGCTGCGAATGTCGACATCGTGGTGGCGCGCACCGAGGGACTCTTGGTTCCAAGCCAGGCGCTCTTGGAGAAGCCGCTCGATGATCTGCCCAAGGAGATCGCGGAGTCTCCGCTCGTCGACAAAGTTCGCAAGAAGGCGATCATTGTCGTTCGCATGGTGGACGGGAAAGCGGTCTTGACTCCCGTAAAGACGGCCGCGTCCAATCTCGCAGACACCATGGTGATCGACGGCTTGTCAGCCGACGATGTCGTGGTGACGGGGCCGTACCGCGTGCTTGAGCGCTTGAAGCAGGGCGAGGCGATTCGGGCTGAAACTGCGGCCGACGCAGCGGCGCCCGCGGCACCTGGATCGACGCATGGTTGATGCGCACGCCGATTGGCCGCTGATCCAAGTCATCGGACTCACCAAGATCTACCGCGTCGGCGTGGAGACCATCCACGCGCTTCGTGGTCTCGATCTCTCGATTGGCCGCAATGAAATGGTCGCGATCATGGGTTCATCAGGCTCAGGTAAGAGCACGCTGATGAACATGCTCGGTTGTCTCGATCGTCCGACGGGTGGTTCGTATCTCATGAATGGTCGCGATGTCTCGAAGATGGATGCCAACGAACTCGCTCAAGTTCGCAACGAAGAAATCGGCTTCGTCTTCCAGAGCTTTGAGCTGCTTCCGCGGCAGACCGCGCTGGAGAATGTGGAGCTTCCGCTGATCTACGCGCGTGGAGGTTGGCGCGGACGAAAGCAGCGCGCGCTGGCTGCTCTGGATCGCGTCGGTCTGCTCGACCGCGTTGAACATCGTCCCAACCAACTCTCTGGTGGACAACGACAGCGCGTCGCCATTGCGCGCGCCATCTTGAACAAGCCCTCGATCTTGCTCGCCGACGAGCCGACGGGAAATCTCGACAGCGCGACGACCACCGAGATCCTCGCGCTCTTCCGCCAACTGCATCTTGAAGGGCAGACCGTCATCATCGTCACGCACGAGAATGAAGTCGCCGCGCACTGCCAGCGCGTGGTTCGATTGCGCGACGGGCGCGTGCTCAGTGATCTCTCGATTGAGCAGGACATCGCGGGCCGTCATCTTCCAACGACGGCGGCTTCCTCGAGCGGAGCGGCACCTCCATGCTGAATCCACTCTTCTGGGTCCAGGCGATCACTCTGGCGTTCTCCCAAATTTGGGCGAACAAGTCGCGCGCGTTTCTCACGGCACTTGGAATCATCGTCGGTGTCGCGAGTACGACGGCGGTCATCGCCGCGCTCACGGGATTGAAGGCGAAAGTGCTCACCGAGTTTGAGTCCGTCGGCGCGAGCAAGTTCTTCGTCTTTCCCGATCGACCTGAAAACGCGCCGCGCAACATGTATCCATGGGAGAAGATCCTGCTGAAACCCGCCGAGGCCAAGGCAATTCGTGACGAGTGCACGCTTGTGAAGGCGATCACGCCGATCACCGAGGTGGGCCTCGATGTGGAGAGTGAGGGAAAGCGCATCGAAGGGATCACCGTCTCAGGCATCTGGTCGGACTGGCATGTGGTGCAGAACCGCTTCGTGCAAGACGGACGGCCGTTCTCGCAGATCGATGATGAGAGTGAGCGCCAAGTCTGCCTCATCAACGAAGACGCGATTCGAGAGCTTGATCTCCCCGCCAACGCAACGGGTGAGGCCATTCTGATTGGCGGACGGCGGTTCATGATCGCTGGCGTCGTCGAGACAACGCAGGCTCGGTTCTTCGGCATGAACACTTCGAGCGCCGAGGTGTTCATTCCCTTCTCGGTCGCGGTCAAGATGCAGGATCGAAACTTCTTCATGCGTATCGAGGGGCTCTTCACGAGTCCTGATGTTGCAGAAGACGCCGAAGAAGAGGTGCGCTTTGTGTTGCGGCGTATGCGCGGGCTTTCGCCAGGCGATCCGCAGACCTTTCAGGTTGCCGCGATTGACAAGTTCATCGCGCAATTCAAGACGCTCGCTGCGGGCATCACCGCGATCGCGGGCGGCATCGTGGGGATCTCACTTCTCGTCGGCGGCATCGGCATCATGAACATCATGTTGGTGTCGGTCAGCGAGCGCACGCGCGAGATCGGCCTGCGCAAAGCCGTCGGCGCAACACCGATGGCGATCCTCTTGCAGTTCCTGCTCGAAGCGGTGACGCTCTGCCTCGTCGGAGGATTCATCGGCATCGCGTTTGGCCGCTTGGCCGCACTCGGCTTGACGCTGATCCCTGGCGCACAGCTGGAGCAGGCCGATGTTCCGTTCTGGGCGGTGGCCCTGAGCTTCGTGTTTAGCGCGATGACGGGCATTGTCTTTGGAATGTTCCCCGCGATCAAGGCAGCGCGTCTTGATCCCATCGAAGCGCTGAGGCACGAATGAACGACACGCGACGAGAGCACACGGGACGCAGCATCGCCGCACTGCTGTGCGCGATGGCCAGTGCGATCACTGGATGCAGCACGGGACTCTTTGACAACGACCAGAACACCTGGCGCGCCGACGAGAAGCAGTTGGAGCAGATCGATGCCGTCGATCCTGCGGCGCTCTCCACGCAGCCTCCAGTGCCTCTCGAGGTTGCCGCGAAGAACTCGCTGGATGAGATCACGGTGCCGCCACCTTCAGCCGCACCACTTTCGCTGTCGCTGGCGGATGTTCGCAGCGCGGTGCTCACCAACAACCTCGAGTTGCGCACCGCCCTTGTGGATCCCGCGATTGCGCGCGCGGCCATCTCGGCAGAGGAAGCGAAGTTCGAGGATGTCTTCTTTGCGAGCTATCGCCGCGACGACAACAGCGTCTTCGCGGATCTCGCTGCGGGCGCGCCTGCCAATTCCGATTCGTTTGACGCGGGACTGTCAATTCCGCTTGCGACGGGCGGTGAGATCACGGTGTCGACACCACTCACGCGCAGCGCCGATGGACTTTCGTTTGGTGATCCCAACGACGACTGGCTCGCGTCGCTGTCGATGTCGATCAGTCAGCCGCTCCTGCGCAACGCTGGTGTCAATTCAAACACGAACTCCATCCGCGTGGCGCAATGGCAGGGGCAGATCGCCGACGCGCGCACCAAGCTTGAGGCGATTCGGATCCTGGCCAGCGGTGAGAAGGCGTACTGGAATCTCTATTCCGCCTTCCGCGAGCTCAAGGTCCGTCGGGCGCAGTACGAGGTCGCACTGAAGCAGCTCGAGCGCGCGCGACGCCGCGTGGCGCAAGGCGAGGCTGCTGAGATTGAAGTCGTTCGCGCCGAGAGCGGTGCAGGACGCACGCTCGAACAGATCATCGTGGCTGATTCCGTGTTGCGAATCCGACAGCGCGCACTCAAGCGCTTCATGAACCGCGACGACCTGCCGGTCTCATCCACGACGGCATTGCTTCCGACGACGGATCCCAATCCGCTCGGACTCACGCTCGACGGCGTCACGCTCGCGGAGCGCGCGGTCGTGAACCGCATGGAGATGCTCGAGCTTGAGCTGCAGCTCGCGATCGATTCGAGCGAGATCGATTTCCGCAAGAACGCAGCGCTTCCGCTCTTCGTCGTCGACTACGGCTACAACGCGCAGGGAACTGGAAGCGATCCCGACAACGCCTACGGCAACATCGGCAACGCCGACAGCGCGACCATTGGCTTGCGCGCAGAAATCCCGCTGGGCAATGAGGTCGCCGAGTCACGCGTGCATGCGGCGATCTTGCAGCGCGTGCAACGCCTCGCCACGCGCGAGGCGCGGCGTCAGTCGATCCGCACCGAAGTCTTTGACGCGTTGGACACGCTGACGCAGAGTTGGCAGCGCATTCTCGCGGCACGCCTTGAGACGGTGCTCGCGGCTCGAACCTTGGCGGCGGAAGAGCGACAGTTTGATGTCGGATTGCGCACGAGCACCGATGTGCTTGATGCATCAGCGAGCTTGGCGGATGCCCAGAGCCGCGAAGTGCTTGCGCTGGCGAGCTACCAGATCGCGCTCGTGGATATCGCGTTTGCGACGGGAACCTCGCTCGGCGCCGCGCGGATTCGCTGGGAGCCGATCACGCAGGACGAACTCGACCGACTCGAAGCTTCCAAGGATGCCGCGAGCATGGGCAAGCAGGGCGCGACGATTGAATCGACCGAGCCCACGCTGGCTCCAGCTGCGGGGAACGCGGGCGAAGCGCAGCCTGTCGAAGAGTGAATCATCCCGCTCGACGCAGCGCGTCGGCCGCAAGGGCGCCAATGTCGCGCAGGCGCTCGGGCATCGAGGCGTCCGCGGCGAGTTCCTCGAAGGCGCGTGCGAGCGTCGCAGATGCTTGACTCGAAATGACCGCTCCATGACGGACGAGCGCCGTGGCAATCGTCGCTGCATACAGCCGCGCTGCGAGACTTCGCTCAGGCGCCGAGGAACCGCTGGTTCGCAGCAACTTGTAGGCGTTCTTGAGCTCTTCAAGTTGATGAAGCGTTGGGCCACTTTCGATCAGCGCATCGAAGGGATCGCGCGCTGACGGGATGATCTCACGCGTGAGAAAGGTCGCGCCCGCGAGCGTCGATGATTGATCGAACTCAAACGACCACCGCAGGGTGTCGCCGAGCGATCGTCGCGCGTGCGGAGAAGCTTCGTCGTCGCTTGGATGAGAGGCGGAGTCGGTCATTGGTCACTCGGCATTGAGAAGCGAGAGAAGATCGGTGACTTCGTTGGAGAGATCTGCGGGATCAGTGATGGTCGCGCGCAGCTCTTCCATCAGAATCGTCGCGAAGCGCCGTTTCGCGATGAGGAGGCGCACGGCGCAAGCACCTTTGGTCAGACCGAGCCGCGCAGCGATCGCCTCGTAGGGCGGTGCCTCACCCTGAAAGGCCGCATGGAGAACCCGCACGCGAAAAATCTCCCAAGTCTCGGGCATTCCTTCGGCCTCGAGTTCGCGATGCAGTCGGTCGCTTGCAGAGCGGATGAGCTCCGCGACATACCGAGTGTTGAAGGCGCGCTCGGGTGACGAACTGGCGGCACTGGCCGTGCCAAGCGGTGACTCGTGCGCGTCGAGCGCGATGAGTCCTTCTTTGGGTTTGCGGATCGCGGCGGTGGCGCGCCGATGGACATCAGCGAGGTGGTTGCGCACCGCGCCGAGAAGCAGCGTGCGAAAGCGACCGCGCGACTCATCGGCCTTGTCGAGCAATCGCCGCGCGAGAAAGACATCGCACAAGAACGCTTGCGTGAGCTCGGTGGCCTCTTCGCTTCGTCGGCCGCTCGCACGGATGTAGGCGTAGACCGCGGGCCACGCGCGTTTCATCACCGCATCGAGACTTCGCTTGGCCGTGGACGACCCGCTCGCCGCATCGTGGATGAGCTCCCAGTTGGTCTGGGTCATGGAGCCGCGGGAGGCATCGCTGGTCACGCGCTCTATTGGATCCGAATTCGCTGGTGCGTGTCATCCGACGCGCTCACAGCGTCCGCTCTCGAATGAGTGATCCAAAAACCAAACTCCCTGCCCTTGCGACCAACGCAAGGGCAGGGAGTTTGAAAGTGGAGCCGGGGGGATTTGCACCCCCGTCCCGTTACGTCCTGCTCACCGCGTCAACGAGCGTTTCCGTGCTTTCGATCTCGCCGAGGTCATCCGCGTACGGCGGGCGCCAAACCTCAGCCAGCCTGACTGTTGTCTCGTTCCTCGGCGGTAAGGCATCGCTTTGGAACCAGCCCAGCTTTTTGCGCGGGCAGACCTTACTGGGCGTCGGGTCTACTCCACGTCACGGCGAATTAGGCCGCGAGAGCGTACTGCGTGTTGGCAGTTGTTGTTTGCATACTTTTTACGTGGCCAGCATGCTCCACGGCTCGCAACGGTGAACCGGTTTCGTCCGGTCGATTCTGGTCGGCCCCTTTGTCCGAGTTGGTGATGAACTCAGGTGCACTATAGGAAACCGCGATGCGAATTCAACTCGCGCTTGGCGCTTTCGCATCGGTTCCCGTGCTGCACCCATCGAGATCACGCATGTGTTTCGCCGCGCTGTAGGCAGCGACTTTGTAGCACTCTGCAAGTGTCGGATAGTTGAACACCGAGTCGAGGAAGTAGTCGAGTCCGCCGCCGAGCGAGAGAACCGCTTGGCCAATATGGATGAGTTCGGTCGCTTGCGTCCCGATGCAGTGCACGCCGAGAAGCTTGCGAGTCTCGCGATGGAAGATCATCTTGAAGAAGCCGCTCGAGTCGCCGAGGATTTGGCCGCGCACGATTTCCTCGTAGCGCGCGACGCCCGTCTCGTAGGGGATCTTCTTGGCAGTGAGCTCCTGCTCGGTCGCGCCGACCATCGAGATCTCGGGAATCGCGTAAATGCCATAGGGAAAGCCCGCAGGAGTCGGGCGTGCCTCGACACCAAACATCGCGCAGACCGCCAAGCGACCTTGCTCGGAACTGGTGGAGGCGAGCGCAGGAAAGCCAATGACATCGCCCGCCGCGGAAATGTGTGGGACCTCAGTTTGGAACTTCGCGTTCACCGTCAGGCGGCCGCGATCGTCGGCTTTGAGCCCCGCGCGCTCGATCGCCAGTTGTCCAGTCGCGCCGATCCGTCCGATCGAGAACAGCACCACATCCACTTCGAGGTGCTTTCCGCTTTCAAGATCGATGGCGACGCCGCTCGAGTCTTTGAGTCTGCGAAGGGTCTTGACGGCCTCGCCGAGACGAAAGGTCACGCGCTTCTGCCGCATTTGGTGCAGCAACTCGTCGATGATTTCGTCGTCGCAGAACTCGAGCGGTCGATCGTGGCGATCGATGACTGTGACTTCGACGCCGAGTTCCGCGAACATCGACGCGTACTCAATGCCGATGACTCCGCCGCCAACCACGGCGAGTGTGCGCGGGAGCTTGGCGAGGTGCACGATGTCGTCGCTGGTCAGGATCGCCTCATGATCGGCCTCGATCGGTGGCGGCGCGGGAATGCTTCCAGAGGCGATGAGCACAAACGCCGCAGTCGCGTGTCGATCGAGTGACCCGCCTTGAATCGAGATGGAGTGTGGGTCGGTGAAGGTCGCCGTCCCTGAAATGACATCGATGCCATTGCGCGAGAGTTGCCGGGCGACGACATCAAGTTCGCGTTCGATCACGCCATGCACGCGGTGCATGAGTTCCGGCATCGTCGGCCGCGGTCGATCGATGGGGACGCCGCGACTCAGCGAAGGAATGTGCGTGAGCGAGAGCACCGCCTCACGGAAGGTCTTACTCGGAACGGTCCCTGTGTGGAGGCAGATGCCTCCCACCATGCGATGTCGCTCGATGATGCCAACGCGTTTACCGAGCTTCGCTGCTTGCACGGCAGCGCGCTGGCCTGCGGGTCCGCTCCCAAGCACCAAGAGGTCGTAGTCGTATGGCATGAGAAGGGCAGTGTATGGACACACGCGCGCTGCGTGAATCGGTCGGTAGACTGCGACGATGAGCAGCGCGCGCGCGCCGTACCGCGTCATCTTTCTCTGCACAGGCAACATCTGTCGGAGTCCTGCGGCGGAGAACATCTTTCGCGCCTACGCAAGGCGCGCGGGAATCCTCGGAGCACTCGAGATTGATTCCGCGGGGACCGGAGACTGGCACGAAGGCGATCCGCTCGATCCGCGCAGCGCCGATGCGTTGCGCGAAGCAGGCTATGCCGCGGAAGGTGTGGCGCGCGGGCTGCGCGCGTCGGACCTGACACGCCCGCATCTCTTTGTGTGTATGGATCACACCCATCGGCGCGCGTTGATGGCTCGCGGGGTTGATCCACAAGACATCGTTCTGATCCGTTCGTTCGATCACTCGCGTGACGACGACGAAGTGCCCGATCCGTACTACGGCGGCGACGAAGGTTTTCGCGCGATGATCACCATGCTCGAAGCGGCCATGGAAGGCCTCTTGACGCGCGTGCGCGCTGACCTCGAACGCGCAGCGGAGGTGAAGTGATGGAGTGCGACATCGAGAGCCTGCCCGTGGGCTTGCGCTACAACCTCTTGCTTGGTGCCATCGTGCCACGACCGATTGGTGTCATTGGCACGATGAACCAGGCTGGGCAGCACAATCTCGCGCCCTTCTCGTTCTTCAACGCGGTGTCGAGCCAACCGATGGTGTTGATGTTCTGTCCAGTGACGCGCGCCGATGGGAGCGACAACGATTCCTTGACGAACGCGAAACCTGTCGCCGAGGGCGGCATGGGATGCTTCTCCGTCAACCTTGCCACTGAGTCGAACATCGAGCGCGTCGTCGCGTGTTCGGCTGATCTTCCCTACGGCGAGAGCGAGTTTGAACACTCAGGTCTGACGCCGCGACTCTGCACGCGCATTCGTGCGCCGTATCTCGCTGAGAGCCCGATCCACTTCGAGTGCGAGACAATTGAAGTGAAGCGGTTCGCCCCAGGGATGCCATTCAGCGGAAACGCCGTGTTCGGTCGCGTCGTGCATGTCCGCGTCGACGACGAACTCATGCATCCACGATTTCACATCGACCCAGCCAAGCTTGGTGTTGTGGCGCGAATGGGAGGCGAGGAGTACACCCGAACGCGGGATCGCTTCGTGATGTCGCGACCTGCGCGCGTGAGCAAGGCCTAGCCCCGTTCGTCCTAGCCATGGCGCGCGGCGAAATCACCCATGAACTGCGCGAGGATCTCGCAGCCCTTGGCGGGGAACCCGTTGTAGATCGAGGCGCGCATGCCGCCCGCTTCGCGGTGTCCGAGCAGTCCGAAGAGCCCCTGTTCTTCGGCCTCAGCGACAAACCGCGCATCGAGCGCTGGGCTCGGCGCGCGGAAACAGACATTCATGTGCGATCGACAGGCCTTCTCGGCATGCCACGAGTAGAAGCCCTTCGACGCATCGACGGCGCCCCAAAGCAGATTGGCTTTCATCGCGTTGTGCTTGGCGAGCGCGACGGGACCGCCGACCGAGAGTGTCCACTCGGCCATCAGCCCCATGACGCGCACGGCAAATGTCGGCGGCGTGTTGAGGTTCGAGTGCGCGAGCGCGTGGTCTTCGAAGCGGAGGATCTGCGGCAAGCGCTTGGTCGCGGAGGCGAGGAAGTCTTTGCGCGCGATGATCAAGCTCGCGCCAGCAGCACCGAGGTTCTTCTGTCCCGCTGCGAGCACCATCGCGTGCTTGGAGATGTCCCACGGTCGCGAGAAGATGTCGCTCGTCGCGTCACCAATGAGTGGAAGCGTCGTCGTCGGAGGCTCCCAGAAAGTCGTGCCTTCCACCGTGTTGTTCTGGCAGTAGAAGAGGTACTTCGCGCCCGCAGGCTCGGTGAACTCTCCCTTGGCGGGGACCTTGGCGTACTTGATGGCGCGGCCGTCGAAGGCGAGCGTGACATCACGGCAGCGCAGCGCTTCCGCGTAGGCCTTCTGTGACCAGATCGAGGTGTCGATGTAGGCAGCGGTGCCGCTTTCAGGGATGAAGTTCAGCGGCAAGAGCCCGAACTGCACCGTGGCTCCGCCTGGCATGAAGAAGACCTCGTAGTCACTGCTGGCACCAGAGGCTTTGCGGCACGCGTCGTGGGCTGCATCGTTGAGTCGCGCATAGAGCGCGCCACGGTGCGAAATCTCCAAGAGTCCGATGCCACCACCCTGGCAATCGATCAGCTCCTCGCGGAGTTGCTCGAGCACGCTCTCAGGCATGCAGGCGGGACCCGCAGAAAAGTTGTAGACCCGTCCCGAGGCGGGCGTGTACGGGAGCAGCGTGCGGGCGATGTGCGCGGCGGCGGGGGTCATGATGGTCACGGCGTTCTCAGGTGCGGAAGGGGGGATGGTACCGTTGGCTGCGCGTCCTTCGGTGTGCCTTTCGAGGGCAAAAAGCCGCTAGATCGGCGCGGATTCCAACCCAATGAAGAGACCCTCGGGCACACCCACCGGCGCACCCGCAACCACGATCGCCACGGCTGCTGCACTCGTGTTTGGCGCAAGGAGGCTCTCGATCGCCTTCACAATCTCGGCGGCGGACTGCGCTTCGAAGCCCGAGTAGGTCACGCTTTCCGCGGTGGTGCCGTGAAAAATCGGACGCTGCTTGGTCTCGGCGTCAAGGAGTGCGTGGAGCGCGTCGTGCGCAGCAGGGGCATGCGCGACGGTGACGATGGAGGGGTGGATGAAGAGCCCCGCGCGTGCATCACGGGGCGCGGGCGTCCCGTGGACCGCCACGACGGCAGCGAGAGTCTGCACACCGCTCGCGCTCACACGAAGCACAACGATGCGGTCAGTCAGGACGGTGTACACCCCAGCGACGATGAGCTCTTCGATGCTGCCGCGAAACGCATCATCGCTCAGCGCCGCCAGCGCACAAAATCGACGGGCTTCGATCGCCGAGTCCTCGGCGGGTAAGCGCTGGACGACGGATGCTGCGGCCGTCCCCGTGGGGACGGCGAGTCTCGCAACGGGGGCGACCTTCATCGAGGAAGTTATACCGCGGGACCGTTATTCAAGCGGCGCGCCGCAAACTGCCGACTTCCCATCGTCCCATGCCCGCCCTCGCGCGTGTTTCTTCCGCCTCGATCCAGGCACCAACTCTGACGCCACGGCTGGCGCTCGGGATTGCTGCGCGCGAGACGCTTGGTCGGTGGTGGCCCGAACGCGAGAGGCTCGCGCCGAACTTTCGTCTCAACCGTCGGTGCACCGAACGCTGGTTGTTGTGGGGAGGCGCGACGCTGCTTGGACTCGGTGTCGATCTCGGCCAACTCATCGAACTCGAAGAGCTCGATTGCGCGCCTTGGTGGATCGCGGGCGACTCGCGTCGACCCGTGCGCGTTGGAACCCGCGTGAGCATTGGATTCAGCCATCCACACTGCAGGCCCGCGCGCGCCGTGGTGATGCGTTGCCAGCGCAGTTCGATCGAACGCTACCGCGTGGCGCTGCGATTTGACGGCATCGCGCTGGTCTGAGTCCGCGGAACACAGATTGCAAGATGGGGTGAGTTCCGTCTGTAGCGCTTGCGTCCTGCCGCGACGAATGCGCAGCCATCGCACGGTCGCGTCGACTTCCGAAACGGGTGAGTGGCTTCAGGTTCCCTGCGCGGAAGTCGATTGTTGTTTCGTTCAGGTCCTTGGCCTCGACGCCGGAGGGACGGCGGGGCCTCAGGGAGGGATCCGAGCAACGGCCGCTGCGGGCTTCACGTCCGCAACGGCATTCTCTGAGGCTCGCGTGAGCCAGTGGAAGTTCGGCGACCGAGCGCAACCTCGGATCGAGTCGCCGCGATGGCAAGGTCACCCGAGGGTTTGTGAGGGATTCATGTCTATCAAGCAGTCGATTCGCCGTGGTTTTACGCTTATTGAAATTCTCATCGTCGTCGTCATCCTCGGCATCCTTGCCGCCATCGTGATCCCACAGTTCACGAACGCTTCGCAGGAAGCCGCTGAGAGCTCGGTCAAGAGCCAGCTCCAGACCGTGCGCAGCCAGGTCGAACTCTTCCGGGTCCGTAACAACGGCAACCTCCCGGCTGACTTCAACGACCTGATGGTGCCACCCGCTGGCGAGGATCCATACCTCCAGAAGACGCCGACCCTGCCAACGGGTTACGTGTTCGTCTGGGGCGACAATGCTGCCTCGACCAACGTCGAGACCATCTATGTCTCCTTCACCGGCGCGACTCTCCCAGAGGGCCTCACCCTCGACGAGATCGAGAACTGGTAATCGACAGCGACTGAACCACCGGGCTGCACGGAGAAATCCGTGTAGCCCGCTTCGTGTGAGGAACACTTTCAAACGCGGCCTCCGTCCTTGGCCACCAACTGCGAGAAGTACGCATGACCAGCACTGTTCGTCGTGGATTTACGCTCATCGAAATCCTGATCGTTGTCGTCATCATTGGTTTGCTTGCCGCGCTTGTCGTGCCCAACATCACGACGACTGCAGAGGATGCAGCGCGCAGCACCGCGCGTTCGCAGCTCTCGGCGGTGCGCAGCCAAATCGAGCTCTACAAACTGCGCAACGGTGGAACGATCCCGCCAGCCGCAGGAGCCGATGGCACTGACCAGCTGTGGGTGGCGATGACCACTCCCGTCAACGGAACCACGCCATTCCTGATGAAGGAACCACTGCTTCCCATGGGTTACACCTGGGACTGGAACGGGCTCAAACTCACGGTCGGCTACACAGGCCAAGATCGTGACGCCACGGCCAATGCTGGCACCTGGTGACGCGACGCGATGGAACGCGGATGAAGTAGGGGAATGGCGCCGACGGTCTGACGATCGATGTCACCTTCGGATTGGAGTTGCGCGTTGCGGCCAAAGTCGGGGTAGCCGATGGTCGAAACGCGATGGAGAGAGAGAGACTTCCCATGAACAATGACACGCACAAGCTCGCCGATTCGTCGCCCGCCAAGTCTCCGACCATGACCCGAGCGGGCATGGCGGGCTGGACCTTTGCCAACGCCTGCATCCTCGGGATCGGTGCGTGGATGGTGTTCAGCAGCGCTGGCGCGCCGATGACGCAGCGCGTCGAGGCGGGAACGCCGCCAGGACCGAGCGCCGCCAACCGTGGCGCCACGGCCGACGACATGACGCGCGCGCTCGATTCGGGCAACCAGCGGGCGGAAATGGTCAGCGAACTGCGCGCACTGCGCGGTGATGTCGCGGAACTCAAGGCGATCATCAGTGGTGGGCGCATGCGCACGGAGGTCACCAACCTCAGCGAACTGCGCATCGACTATGCGAAGTTGCGCGATGCCGCGCGCGGACAGTGACTTCGCGCACGCCACGGTTCAGTCATCGATCTACGGAGCCGCACATGCCTCTTCGCCACCAGTTCGCTCGGACGCTTCGCAGCGGATACACGCTGATTGAAGTGCTCATCGTTGTCGTGATTCTTGGTCTTGCGGGCGCGCTCCTCGTGCCATACCTCGGCAGCAAGGGCGACTTCGATACCCAAGCTGCCGTGCGCACCCTTATCGCGGACATCACCTTTGCGCAGAGTGATGCACTGGCCAACCAAGGGTTTCGTCGTGTCTACTTCAATCCCGATGGCTCAGGCTGGTGCCTTGTGCGACTGGACGAAGACAGCCTGACTGTTCCATTTGACGCCACGACGGCCGACTACTTGTACGACCCGTTGGCGTCCAACGCGGAACGCGGCGCGTACATCGTGGATCTTCGCGAGAGCCAGCGCTTCAACTCGGTTCGAGTTTCCGAAGTCAAACTCGACGGTGACGACCGTTGGATCACCTTTGATGAGCTCGGCGGAACTGTCTCCGCTGGTGGCGTGCCTGGCACGGGTGGCTCCATCGTGTTGAGTTCGCCTGAAGCGACCTACCAACTCGATCTCTCCGCGGTCACCGGCAAGATCCGCGTGACCCGCTTGGTCACTGCACCAAGCCCATAAGCGGCTCGTTCGCCCCAACACTTGGATCGATCGTCGCTCCTTCGGCGCAGAAATCTGCGGCAGAAGGGGCGATTTCCCATCGGTCCGCGAACCGCGCCAAAGCAGCGCCTTGGAAACGCCGACGAACCACGGGCGGTCAATCGCCCGCACCCCTTTGGAGGCTTCGATGTCGTATTGGCGCATGCCGTGGAATCGCAACATCGGTCCGATCGGACTTGATCTCGGCGCGGACTCTCCGCGCGCGATGCAAGTTCGTCACGGTGACGACGCTCCACGCACCACGATGGAAGTCTCCATCGATCCTGCAGCGGATCTCGTGCAGCGTGCCATCGTCGCAGCCAACGGTCTGCGACGGGCGCGCTTTGTGGGACGCGAGGTGGTCGTGGGACTTCCTTCGAGTGTCGCGCGCATGCACGTCGCGCGGCTCCCAGTGCTCGCGGGTGTCGACGCGCGCGAGGCAATTGCGTGGGAGGCAGCGGAACGCACCGCGATGTCCCGTGAGGCGCTGGTCGCTGACGCGATCGCGACGGGCGCGCCATCAGCATTGGGTGAAGCAAAAGAAGAGCAACTTGTCGTCGCCGCTCCAGTGGATCAACTCGAGCAGGCCTTTGCGGCGCTGCTCGCGGCGGGCTTCGATCCCATCGCTGCGGAGCCGCGATTCCTTGCCGTGGCACGCGCGCTCAGCCGACGAGCACGCCGTGATGCCGATGTGGGCAATGTCCGTGCGGTGCTTCATGTCGAGCATCATGGTGCATGCATCATGGTGCTGCGTGGCGACCGCATCGCGTTTTGCCGCGAGATCCCCGTTGGTGGAGAGACCTTCAACCACGCTGTGGCCACGCGTCTCGGTGTGTCGATTGAGGCTGCCACAGCGCTGCGTGCGCACCGCATGGCGGCCGCGCGTGGCGTTGCTTCTGCGGTAGAGGTGGTGGCCGAAGAAGCCGCCTTGGCCGCGACGCGCGCCACGATTGATGCGCTGGCCAACGAGTTGGCCCTTTGCTTGCGCTACTACGGGGTGAGTTTCCGCGGCGGTCAACCGAGCCGTGTGGTGCTGTCGGGTCCTGAGGCAAGTGAGCCGCGCCTGGCTGAGATCGTTGAAGAGGCCACGCGCGCCGAAGTCGGATCCTATGAGCGTGAGATGCCCTCCTCGGTCGGGACACCTGCCACCGCCTCGCGCGTGTCGTCGGACTTTGCGCCGTGGATCACTGCATACGGATTGGCGTGCCGCGCGCCTGTTGAAGCAGCGCGCGTTGGTGCTGGAAGTGGATCGGCTCGCATGGAAAGGAGCGCTGCATGAGCGCGCAACGGATGAACCTCGTACCGCTTTCGATCGCGGAGCAAGTCCTGCGCGGACGCGCCTCGCGTCGTGTGACGACGGCCGCCGTGTGCGTGGGCATGCTCGCCATTGGCGTCGCCTCACTCGCGCGTTGGCTTGACGGACGCTCTGCGTTGCAACTCGCCCTAGCGCGTGAGGCCAGCGCGCCTGTCATTCTTCTGGAAGATGAACTGGCATCGTTGCGCAGCGCCGCCGCGGCCATCGAGGGAACGATTGAGACGCAACGCGCCGTGGGTGTGTCGATTCCCGCCAGCGCCATCGTGCGCGCGGTGGCGTCGTCCTTGCCGACAGGAGCTCTGCTTGAACTCATCGCGCTCGACTATGCCAATGTGCAGGGCAGCAACAAGCGCAT
This sequence comes from Planctomycetaceae bacterium, assembly GCA_947490615.1. GTDB lineage: Bacteria > Planctomycetota > Phycisphaerae > Phycisphaerales > SM1A02 > QWPT01. Next base: position 170,217 of record CANLHK010000004.1, read on the forward strand.
TCGCCGCACCAGTCGTGACGAACCCGCACTGCGCGAGCTTCGCGGAGAGATTGCTGGCATCGCCAGCAACGAATCGGATGTCGGTCGCATCGTCGATCAGCTCGCACTCTTGGCACCTGTCTCGCAGGTGCGGTTGGAGTCGAGCCGAAGCCGTGAATTCCGCGGGCTCAACGCCCGTGAGTTCCGCATCCAGTTCACCGTGGATCTTGAGCGACGGTGGAAGTTGCCCGAGCTCGCGGAAGGCTCCGCGGTGCCTGATTCCTCGAAGGAGACGCTCCCGTGATTCTGTGTGCTTCGCGCATTTCGTTGACGCTGCTCGGTTGTTCCATGCTCGCGGTGGGTGCGGCTTCAGGGTTCTTACTCTGGCCCGCACTTGAAGCGTCCGACGCACGCCACACCGAATGTGGCCGACTGCTTTCGCAGATCGAGCGCGCCGACGACATCGCGGTGGAACGCGATCGCGTGCGCACCGAACTGGAATCGGTTCGTGCGTCGGCTCATCGCGTGCTGCGCACCATTCCTTCGGTGCCCGAGCAGGCCCATCTCATGCGCATGTTGGCCGTGGGTGCAGGCCCTGACATGGGAACGCAGACCATCGTCGCTGGCGAGCCACTGCCCGCGTCACCTTCAGGGAATGCGCGGTTGCGTGCGATTCCAGTCACCGTCGAGATGATCGCGTCGTTTGAGCGCGTCATGGAAGTCCTCGCGCGCGCCGAGAGCGACCGACGATTGGTCCGACCGATTCACATCAAGATCCAACGACCAGTCGCGCCGCTCGGTGCGCGCGAAGAACACTTCGCGCCCGGTGGTGGCACGCTGGTGGAAGCGCGACTCGAACTTGACGCCGTGTTTGACGGCGCAATGGCAGCGGAAGCGGAGCAACAGCCATGAAGCAGCAGCAACCAAACGGGTTGTCCCAACGCAGCACTTCAGCAAGGCACGCGCACGCCGTGAAGTCGGATGCGGGCGCGATGCACTGGATGAAGCGTCACAAGACCGCGTTGGGCGTCGTGGGCATGATGGCGATCACGCTGAGCGTGACTCCACTTGGATTGCTGCTGTGGGCGCGCTTGCGCATCCTCACCAACATCCCGAAGACCGCCATCGCCGACGATCCAGCGAGTGTCGTCGCCAGTGCGAAGCCGCCCGTTGATCTCGAGACTGGACTCAGCATCGGCAGCCCACTCCTTATCGATCCCTTCACGATTGATCCGCGCACATACCCCAATGCGCACAGCTCCACACCATCCATCGCAAGCATCGTCCCAACGCAAAAGACAAATGGGGGATCAGCCGAAGTACTGGTGCTGGCAGAAGTTGAGACAGCGCGTCGTGCGTCGGAACGGTTCCGACTGCAGACGGCTGGACGAGGCCTGTCCATCGCAGTGATCGACGGGCGAACCTATCGAGTCGGAGACGCGCTCTTCAGCGCGGACGGCTTCAGGTTCGTGCTGGTCGAGGTTCTCGAAGGAGGCGCCGTACTCGAGTGCGGCGCAGAACGCTACGAGATCCGGATGCGCGCAGCAGGGGCAGGAGTTGCCCCCAACGAGCAAGCCGAACGCCGCTGAGCAGAGGCGCAGCGGACAGACCTCTCGAAACGAGTGAATCAACCATGAACAACAAGACCAACGCAGCCTATCGCGCCTACTTCCGACTCACGAAGCAGACATGCTTCATCGCCACGCTGGCGGCCTCGAGCTTCGCGCTCGCCCAGGCACCCGCGAGTGCCCCAGCCGCAGGCAATGCGCAGGTGAAGCCGACCGCTGGTCAGGCCGCTGCGGAGACCTTCACGATTCAGTTCCAGGACACCGACATTCTGCAGGCGCTGCAGATGCTCTCGATGCAAGGCCGACGCAACATCATTGCGTCGCGTGGCGTCCAGGGAAAGGTCAGCGCGAACCTGTACGACGTCGGACTCTTCGACGCGCTTGATGTGATCATGCGCGCCAACGATCTGCGTATGGAAGAGGCTGGCAACTTCATCTATGTCTACACCCGCGAAGAGTGGGAAGATGTGTCGAAGTCGCGCCTGAAGAAGGTGAGCCGCAACTTCCCGCTCGAGTACCTCAACGCCAAGGACGCGGGCGAGTTCATCAACCCGATTCTCTCCGATGTCGGCAAGGTCTCGTTCGTCGGCGATGTCCAGAAGGGTTTCCAGCCTTCGCCTGACGACGGCGGAACTGACAGCTGGGCGTTCCAGGGCATGCTCGTGGTGAGCGATTATCCCGCCAACATTGAAGCGATCGAAGCGCTCCTCAAGGAAATCGACACGCCGCCAGCGCAGGTCGTGATCGAGTCGACCATCGTCAGCTCGAAGGTCGTGCAGAACGACGGCTTCGGCGTTGATGTGTCGATCATCGGCAACCTGAACTTCGCCGATCTCACTAATCCACTCTCGGGCGCCAACGACCTCCAAGACGGCGGCGTCGGAAAGGGTGAGGGCGTCGCCAACAGCTCGAGCACCAACGTCGCGAACTGGGAGAAGGATGCGACGATGCGCGCGGGCATCCTCTCTGACGACATCGCAGTGTTCCTGCGCTTGCTCGACTCGGTGACCGACACCACCGTGCTCGCTCGTCCCCGCGTCATGGCGCTCAATCGCCAGCGCGCGCAGATTCTCATCGGTACCCGCGTCGGCTATCTCAGCTCGACCACGACGCAGACTTCGACCACCCAGAGCGTCGAGTTTCTCGACTCCGGTATCAAGCTGATCTTCAGGCCGTTCATCTCGTCCGACGGTTCGATCCGCATGGAGCTTGCTCCGAGCGTGAGCGAGGCCAAGGTCGTCTCCTTGGCGACCTCCGACGGCAGCACGCTGCCGGTTCCCAACGAGGACACCAGCGAGATCGTCACCAATGTGCGCGTGAAGAACGGGCAAACGCTCGTCCTCGGTGGACTCTTCAAGGAGGACACCGTCATCGACCGCCGTCAGGTGCCTGGTCTTGGCGATGTGCCACTCCTGGGCAACGCCTTCAAGGGCTACGACGACTCGGTGACTCGCCACGAGATCATCTTCCTCGTCACCCCGACGATTGTGAAGGACGAGATTGCCAAGGTCTGGTCGGATGAAGCCAACGAGTTCGAGCACGCTGTGCGCATCGGTACTCGCGAAGGTCTGCTGCCGTGGTCGCGTGACACGCTCACGACCGCGCAGAACCAGAAGGCGTTCGAGGCGATGGCTGCTGGCGATCGCGAGCTCGCGCTCTTCCACTGCGAGAACTCGCTGCGCATCTCGCACAGCCAGCCGGAAATGATCCGTCTGCGCGAAGAACTCGCAGGCAAGGGCTCGGCTGCTCAGGCTGACTACGAGCACGGCATGATGCGCCGCATGATCAGCAAGCAGGTTGACGCAGGCAAGGGTTCGGCATCGAACGCTGCGCCGAACACTCCCGAGAGCGCGCAAACTGGCGCGTCGAACTCGGAGCTCGATCTCGAGAGCAACCACTGAACCACCCGTTCGGTGTGCACAACAGTCACACGCGGAGCCGCGCCTCATCAGGCGCGGCTCTGCTCGTTTTCGGGAAAGGAGCGGTCCGCGGACTTGAGGATTATTCGCGGCGACTTGGCGACGCCTCGCAGGACGCTTGAGGCGAGAGGCTGTCGTCCGAGAAGGACAGACGACGCCGTAAGGGTCTCTAGGCAGCGGCCAAGACGACGCGGGTTCCCGTGAACGGGGCTCTTTCCTTGGCGCTGCACAGACGCGCTGAACACAGCCCAGCAAACGGCCGACATTCAATTGAGCGGATCGTCGCGCCTGTTCGGGCGCGCCGCCGCTGTTCTGGAGTGCTCCCATCCATGCGCCAACTTCTCTCCATCACGGTCTCATCGCTCGTCCTCGTCTCGCTCCTCTCTGCATGTGCGCCGCGGTCTACTGGGCTGCAGGCTCGCAAGGAGGCTGACTCGCGCTTCCAAAAGACGACGAGTCTCGTGAGCTACGACCAAGCCAAGCAGGCGTTCGCGTCGGGCGAGCTCGACAAGGCGCGCAAGGAGATTGAGATCGCGATCGCCCGCGCGGGACGCGAAGCAAAGTACTGGACGCTGCTCGGTCGCATCGAACTTGAAAGCAAGCGGCTTGAGAAGGCTCTCGACGCGTTCGGCAAGGCAATCGAGTGTGATCCCAAACTCGCCGAGCCCTACTACTACCGCGGCATCGTGCACCAGCGTTGGAACGAGAATTCCAAGGCCATCGCGGACTACCTGCAGGCTGCCGAGCTTGATGCAGAGCGAATCGCCTATGTGCTTGCAGCCGCCGAAATCATGATCACCGAGCGCAAACTCGATGATGCCCGCATGTTGCTGCTGCCCAAGCTCGCCTACTTCGAGCACAACGCAGCGATGCATGAACTCCTCGGCGACATCGCGTCGCTGTCGGGCGATTCGACCAGCGCTGCACTGAGCTACGAGCGCGCCTCGGTCATCGACCCCGAGGCGCCACTGGTCGGCGAGAAGTTGATCGCTGCGCTCTTTGACGCAGGCGAGTACCAAAAGTGTCTTGATGCAGCGCGCCGCTCCAAGGCGCGCGCAGCGAGCCAGCAGACCAACGGCAAGCGTGTGGTGCCGACGCAAGATGTGCTTCGCCACGAAGGCCGATCGCTCGCCATGCTTGGCCGCACCAGCGAAGCACGCATCATCTTCAGTGACACCGTGCGTGAGTATCCCGAGGATGTCGCAGCATGGCGCGACTTGGCCAGCGCAGCACTGGAACTCGGCGATCTGAGCCGCGCCCAGAGTGCTGCCGAGCGGCTCATCGCTCTCGCGACGGAAGATGCGGCGGGCTACACCATTCGTGGCATCGTGTCGGAGCTCAAGGGTGATTTCGACGAGGCCGTGCGTTGGCATCGTCTGGCGTGCGATCGCGCGCCGAAGAACGCCGAGACGCTCGTCGCTCTTGCCTTGGCGCTCCGTCAGGCGGGAAAGAAGGATGAATGTCTCACCGTGCTGCGTACGGCGCGCGCCATCGATCCGCAATCGGATCTGGTGCAGCGCGCCTTCGTGCTTGCCGGCGAGAAGTGAGTCGTAAGTTCGTGATGTCTCGCGCGAGGCGTGAAGTTTCGCGCGGATCGAAGATCGCGAAGTGCAGCGCACCGAGGTGCGTGGGGAGGGACCATGCGGGAATCGCGTCGTTCATCGCTCGAACCATCTCCGCTGCGCACAGGCGCCGCTGCCTGGCCGATCGCCGCCTGGGTCGTCATTCCCTTCGCTGCTGTTCTCGGGATGCTCTTCGAGGGAGTGCCCGCGTGGATGGTGGGATGTGGCGCAGCGGCGTTGGGAGCGTTCGTCGCGCACGCGTCCGCAGCGCGCGCCTCCTCCAAGTTCCCCGTGGCCATGGCGCCACCGCCAGCAGTTCCTGACTCCAGCGAGACCGTGCTGCGCAACGCCATCGAATTGCAAGGCGCCGAGCGAACCTTGCTCTTGAACGGCCTGACCGATGCTGTGGTCCTCGTCGATGATCACGGTGAGACGCGCTTTGCCAATCGCGCGGCGTGCGAAATGCTTGGGCCGCGCGCGGGAGACGCTGGGACCCGTGTCGCCGTCGACGCGCTTCCGCCTCAGGTCATGCGCGCCGTTCAAGGCGTTGCGGGCAACCAGATGAGTGCGCGCCGACGGTTGGAGTGCGCGTTGGGAAAGGCGCCAGCGGAAATGCCCGTCGTTGTTTCTGTTGCTTCGGTGTCCGACGGCGCTCACGGTGCCTTGGTCGCCATCACGGTGCGCAATGTGCGCGCAGAGCGTGAGGCCGATCGCATGAAGAGCGAGTTTGTCGCCAAAGTAAGCCATGAATTGCGCACGCCGCTTGCTTCGATCCACGGCTGCGCGGAGATGCTCGCCGACGGAGAGGGGGCTTCTGAGGAGCGGCGGGCGAAGCTCGTCGGAATGATCCTCGATGGCACTGAGCGTCTCAGCGCGCTCGTCGACAACATGCTCGACATCAGCAAGATCGAGGCCGGCATGATGCGCCCCTGCATTGAGCCAGTGGATCTCGTGGACTTAGCGGAGCAGTGCGTCGCCGCGCAGCAGGTCCTCGCTCAACAAAGGAGCATCACACTGTCTGTCACCCGTCGTTGCGATGGAGCAATCGTCCCAGCCGACCGCGCGCGTCTCGTTCAGGTCTTCACCAACTTTCTTTCCAATGCGCTGAAGTACACCCAGCATGGAGGGACGGTGGGAGTCGAAGTCGATCTCGACAACCTCACGCGGTCCGCGGTGGTTTCCGTGCGCGACAACGGCGTCGGCATCCCAGAGCACGCCATGGGTGAACTGTGGAAGCAATTCGGGCGCGTGCGAGAGCACGAAAAGTTGGCCAAGGGAACAGGTCTCGGACTCAACTTGTGCCTGAATATCGTCGAGAACATGCACGGCGGCCAAGTCGGTGTCGAATCCAAAGTGGATGTCGGCTCGCGGTTCTGGTTTGCGATTCCGCTCGAGGTAGCGGGACGGAGAGCAGCGTAAAATGTGGAACATGCTTGGATCGCCCGCGCGAATCCTCGTCGTCGATGACGACTGGGCGATTCTGCAGGTCGTGGCGCTCAAGTTGCGCTTCGCTGGCTTGGAAGTGACCTGCGCGATGGATGGTGATGAGGCCCTCGTGGCGTTGCGTCAGCAGCCCTTTGATCTGGTCATCACCGATCTGCAGATGCCGCGCATGTCGGGCATCGAACTCGCTCAGGCGATGGCGGCAACCCCGACACTCGCGCGCATCCCCGTGCTGCTTCTGACGGCTCAAGATCATCAGTTGCGCGAGGACTTCGCTCAGGGAGTCAACATCGCGGCCTTTATCTCGAAACCATTCTCTCCGCGCGTGCTCCTGAGCGAAGTGCTGGCACTGCTCGAGCAATCGTGTGAGCGTCAGGAGCAGGGCGCCGACGACGCGCCGGGAGACGCTGGCCGTTTGGCCAAGGACTCGAAGGAGCGCGAGGCCGCATGAACTCTTCCGCAGTCGGACATCCACTTGCGATGCTGCATCCCGCCCTGCGCGATGCAGAGGTCGTGCTCGTCCCAGTGGATCCCTCTGTCGCGGATCCATTTCCTGAGCCGAGCTCTGATCTCTTGCACACACTCTGCACCTGCCCAGTGGCGCGAACATGGATCGCGCGCGCGGCAGCGCGGTGGGCTGTTTCGAATGAAACAGTGCTTGAGCCGCGCACAGGTTTTGTCGTGCTGCCGATCCCCATGCAGCGCACGCTGGCTGGTGGACGCTTCGCTGCCATCGCGCTTCTTGCTGAAGCGGTGGATGGAGAGACCATCGACCAACTTGCCCACAGTGCGCGCATCGACGCGCGGGTGGCGAAGAGCATTCTCGCCTCAAGCTCACCGTGGACGCGGCGATCGATCGCGCATCTTGGGCGACTGGTGTCCTCGCTGGCGCGCAGTGAAGCTGAGCGTCTCGTCGGCGCCGAGGCGGGCGCACGACTGAGTTCCGCGTGGGAAGAACTGCATCTGCTCCACACACTCTCGGGCGAGATGACACTCGGTGCTGCGCCGAGCGCCTTCATTACGCGCACGCTTGCAGAGTTGCGCGAGACGCTGGGTTGTCGCTGGACTGCGCTTCGACTCACGGGCGCCGCCGAGCCGCTTGTGGAGTCGTCCTACGAAGGCGTGCTGGCCAACGGCATCGAGCCCAAGGCCGCGCGTCAACGGCTCACCGAAGCGGTCATTCCGCAGCGCGCATTGATCGTGGGCAGCGACCTCGTCCTCGCGCCCGTGCGACGCAGCAACAACGCGCTGGGGTTGCTCGCCGCAGGTGATCGCATCACAGGCGACGGAGCGATGTCGAATTGGGAGCGGACGCTCGTTGAAACCGCCGCGGGGCACCTCGCGGTGTTCCTTGAGAACGCGCGGCTCTACCGCGATCTTGACGCGATGTTCATGGGTTCGCTGTCGGCGCTGGTTTCAGCGATCGACGCGAAAGACCCGTACACACGCGGTCACTCCCAGCGTGTTGCCTTGCTGTCGCGACAACTCGCGGAGGCGGCGGGACTCGGCGCCAACGATCTCAAGAACATCCACATCGCTGGCCTGGTCCACGATGTGGGCAAGATCGGCATGCCCGAGGCGATCCTCCGCAAGCAATCGCGCTTGACCGACGAGGAGTTCACCATCGTCAAGCAGCACCCCGAGATCGGCTGGCGCATCCTTCGCGACATTCCGCAGTTCGCGCCCGTCCTTGATGGTGTGCGTTACCACCACGAGCGCGTCGATGGCCGCGGCTATCCGCATGGATTGAAGGGTGAAGGCATTCCGCTCTCCGCGCGCATCATCGCCATCGCGGACACCTTTGATGCCATGAGCTCCACGCGCACCTATCGAGCAGCGAAGCCGCGTGCAGTCGTGCACGCTGAAATGCAAGACTGCGCGGGAAGCCAACTCGACGCAGCACTCTACGCACACTTCCGAACGCTCGACCTGCGCGGATACGACGCCATGAGCGAGGTTCACGCCGAGTCGATGAAGGAGGCCGCATGAAACTCTCGTGGGAAGAGCACGGACCGATCGCGTTGCTCATCGCCAGCGGTGACTTCACGACGAGCGCGTCGGAGTCGTTTCGCCGTGTCGTCGGGGAGCGCATTGCGGCGGGTGCAACCAGTTTCGTTGTGGACCTCGCCAATGTGACGCTGGCCGACAGCGCTGCGTTAGAGAGTTTGCTCTGGCTGTCGGATGAAACCGCGCGTTTCGGCGGACAACTTCGTCTCGTCGCGCCGCAAGACGCGGTGCGTGAGGCGCTTCGACTGACGCGTTTGACTGACCGATTTGAGTGTGCTGAGACCGTGCAGCTTGCTGGGCGCGGACTGCGGGTGGCGTAGGAGATCCTCATGGGCGCACTACCACGACACCAAGCGATCGTTGATCAACTCCCTCGACTCCAGCTCGGAGAGATGCTCGTTGGTCGCGGGCGTATCACGCCCAAGCAACTGAGTGATGCTCTCGAACACCAGGGTCATATGGGCCATCGACGACTGCTCGGTGAGACCCTCGTGGAACTTGGCTTCGTGACCGATCACGATGTGATGGCGGCCGTTGCGGACAGCTACGGCATCCCGTTCGCGCGCGACATCGCCCGTATCGCCGACCCGCGTTGCCTTGAGGTCCTCAAGCGCGACTACCTGCTTGAGCACTTGGTGCTCCCACTCTTTCTCGTGCGCGATGTCTTGACGGTGGCTGTGGCTGAGCCCGCCAACCTCTACTTGTTTGAGGAACTCGTCCGCCGCACAGGCAAGCGCATCCAAATCGTCGCGACGACTGCCTGCGAGATCCGCGCAGCACTCGACGCCTATGTTCCTGCGGCGAATGTCTTCGTGATCAACGAGATCATGGGCGATGTCGACGAAGCGGCGTTCAATATCATTGAGCGCGAAGTTGCCGAGATCGAGGACTTGCGCGCTGTCGCTGGCCACTCACCCGTCGTCAAGACCGTGAATTGGTTGCTGTGGAACGCGGTGCACGAGGCCGCGAGCGACATTCACATCGAACCAGGCGACCGCAGGTTGCGCGTGCGGTTTCGCATTGACGGCCGCCTGTTCGAGAAGGTTGATCCACCGTGGCAGATGGGTGCAGCGATTGCGAGCCGCATCAAGATCATGGCGGGGCTCGACATCTCCGAGCGCCGTCAGCCGCAGGATGGCGACATCCATGTGATGCTCGAAGGTCGGCCGATTGACTTGCGCGTTTCGACGATGCCCTCGCGTCACGGCGAGAAGGTCGTCGTGCGCATCATCGACAGTCGTGCGTCACTGGTGCCGCTTGAGCGCCTCGGGATGAGCGAAGCGATTCTGGAGCGTTGGACAAGCGTGATCAGTCGACCCAACGGCATCGCGCTGGTCACGGGTCCAACAGGCAGCGGCAAGTCCACGACGCTCTACAGCGTGCTGGCGCAGCTCAATACCGCGGATCGCAACATCTCGACCGTCGAAGATCCGATCGAAGCGACGATCGCAGGGCTCAACCAGTTTCAGGTCAACGAGAAGGCTGGATTTAGTTTTACCTCTGCGCTGCGCGCCATGCTGCGACAGGACCCCGATGTGCTCATGATCGGTGAGATCCGCGATAAGGACACGGCGACCACCGCGGTGCAAGCCGCGCTCACGGGCCACCTCGTCTTCTCGACGCTGCACACGAATGACTCGATCAGCGCCATCACGCGCCTGATCAATCTCGGCATCGATGCGTACCTCGTGGCGGCGGTCGTGCGTGGCGTACTCGCCCAACGGCTGGTGCGCGCCATTTGTCCGCACTGCCGCGAGCAGTTTGAGCCTGACACGCATGTGCGTCAGGAAGTCGAGGCCAGTGCCGGCGCGGTGGCTGTGTTTGAGCGCGGAGCGGGATGCGCGCGTTGTCGCGCCAGCGGCTTCTCTGGTCGTCTCGGTGTCTTCGAGCTGCTCGTTCCCGAAGAGAACTTCATCGCTGCGGTGTCGCGTGGCGCTTCGTTGCAGGATCTCTATGAGGCGGCGCGTGCAGCGGGGCATGTGGCGATGCGCGTGGACGGGCTCGCCAAGGTTCGCGATCGTCGGACCACCTTTGAGGAGGTCGTGCTCGCGACGGCGTCGTGAGCAGCGTGAAACCGATGCCCACCGTTCCCTTCGGCCAACCTGATCTTGGTGCGCGTGCGGAGCCGCGAGCCGACGCTCGCGCGACCTTTGTCTATCGCGCCGTCGACCTCGATGGTCGCGAGACGCGCGGCACGCTTGCGGCGGCCACGGCGGAAGAGGTTGCACGCAAGCTTCGTTCCGAAGGACGCACGCCACTCTCGATTGACCGCGACAGCGCGATCTCGACCTCGCAGCGTTCAACGCGCGGCGGTCGTGCGCGTCGCAGCGACCTCGCGTTGCTCTGTCGCCATCTCGGCACGATGGCGGAGGCGGGCGTTCCACTTGCCGAGGCACTCGATGCCGCGGCGCGCGAAGGCGTGCGTCCCGAGTTTCGTCCTTTCGCGCAGGCGCTCGCCATCGACATCGAAGATGGACTATCGCTCAGCCAGGCGTTCTTGCGTCGCGGTCGCGAGGTCCCTGCGATCGTCGTGGCACTCACTCGCGCGGCTGAGTCGACCGGCCAACTCGGGCCGATGTTGTTGCGCGCTGCGGACCATCTGCAACGGAGCGAGCGTCTCGCGCGGCAAATTCGCGCAGCGTCGGCCTATCCCATGTTCATGCTCGGCGCGGGATCAACCGTCGTCCTGGGCCTTCTTGTGTTCGTCCTGCCACGCTTCGCCAAGATCTATGCAGATCGCGGAGCGGAGCTCCCCGTGCCGACGAAGATCCTTCTGGGGATCGGCACTGGCGTCCGCGAGAACTCGCTTGCGCTGCTCGTTGGCGCGCTGGTTCTCGCGGCCGCCATCTTCGCACTCTCGCGTTCCACCGTGTGGGAACGCATCGTGGATCGGCTGCGCTTCAGCGCGCCCATCCTCGGACCTGTGGCGCGGCTCGCGTTTGTCGCCGTGGCCTGCCGAACGCTGGCGACGCTGTTGGCCAGCGGAATCCACCTGCTCGACGCGATCACGATCTGCCGCGGATTGGTGCGAAGCCCGCGCGCGGAAGCGTTCTGGCTTGCGCTCGATGGCAAACTTCGCAATGGCGCGTCGCTCGTCGAGGCGTTGCGCACGGAGACCATGCTTCCTCCGACAGTGGTCTCGATGATCGCTGCAGGAGAGCGCAGTGGTCGGCTTCCCACCGTCTTGGCGCGTGCCGCAGATTTTGCCGAAGAGGATCTTGAGATCGCGTTGAAGCGTGTCACGAGTCTCATCGAGCCCGTGATGATCTTGGTCTTCGGCTCGGTGCTCGGTGCGGTGGCGATCGCGCTGTTGCTTCCACTCTTCAGCGTCTCGCGCGTCGTCGCAGGCTGAGTGCCGCGAGTGCTTGATTCCAAGCCCACCATGGCCGTGGCGCCCGCGGTATGCTCCCGCTTGTTCGCCATGGATGGCGAGCACAGGGACGGTCATGACCCGCAACGCACCGAGGTCTGCGCAGCGCAGACGCAAGGGTGCCATGAACGAGAAAGGCAAGGATGCCGAGATGAACTCCCCACACGACTCTAAGAAGAATCACACTCCTGAAGAAGGCCGCCGCGTGCCAAGTGCGGCACCGCGTTCGGCACTGATCGCGGACTTGTTGCGTGAACTCACGCGCAGCGAGCGACTCGTCGTGGCCCTGCGCTACACCGAGGAACTCACGGTGGCTGAAATCGCGGCCGTGATGGAACTCGCGGTCATCGAAGTTGAGCGCATGCTTGAGAGCATCGCCGAGCGCGTGCGCCGTCGCCTTGCACCGATGTACGGGCGTACGCGTCTAGCCTGACTCGCTGAGAGGGCATCGATTAGCCCCACGCGCTGAGCAAGATCGCGAGATCCTGCGCGCCGACTGCTCCGTCGCCGTTGAGATCCGCTGATCCAGGTTGTCCCCACACACTCAAGAGCGTCGCGAGATCCTGCGCATTCACACTGCCGTCGCAGTTCAGATCCGCAGGAATGCACGAAGGCGTCGAGACGGTGAAGAGGAGCGTGGCTGCACCGAGTCCCGTCGCTGTGACCAGCGGGTTTTCGCGGCAATAGAAGGTCGGAAAGCTCCCGCCTTGCTGCACCACTTTGGTCAGCGAGGTCACGGAGAGCCGAAGCGCGCCCGCGTCGGCCGCGGTGCGCAGGTACTGCTGCACGGCAGGCTGCGAGACATCGAGCGCGAAGCGCATCGTTGAGTTGATGGGGATGAGACTTCCCGCTTTCAGCGTGTCGATCATGCCAACCGCGAACGGCTGCGGAGTCCAGCGCTCACGGACCGAGTTGGAGACATCGACGAAGGCGCCCTTGGCGTTGGCACCAAGCGCGAAGGCGTTGCGCACCGATGGGTCGAGCGGACTACCAGCACCAAACGGTGAGTACTCGGTCCACGATGCGAGGGAGAAACCGTTGCGGAAGCCAACGCCATAGAGCTCGATGGGCTGCCCTTCATCCGAGTCGTCGGCATACTCAAGATCAGTGAGAGGGAGGAACGCTGTGAAGGGATCAACCGTCGGGTCGTAAGCAACCACGAAGTCGTTGGCGTAGGTGATCTGAACGATGCACTCGTTGATCGTGTAGTTCGCGGATCCGAGTCCACTGGGGATCACCGCGCCCGTGTTGAAGCCCACGATGAACTGCCCGTCGCGGTTGTCGAACATCGTTCCGCCTGCCTCGTTACCGAAGGTCGAGGCGACGATGCGGGTTCCTGGCGTGGGGTTGAATGGGTAGTTCCATCGATCAAGTGTCGGTGAGGCGAATCGCGCCACGAAAGTGTCCGCGTGCGCGGAGAACCCCAGCACCGTGGAGAGAAAGAACGCGCCAATGGCTAAGAATCGACTGGACACAGGTGCACCTCTGAGGAAGACTGTCATGGACACCGCGTCGGTGTCGGGCCGGATTCGAGTCCTTGGGAAGCGCCGCTGGCGCACTCCGTCGGGCACTTCGGCTACCGTAGATCGAGTTTCTTAGTTGTGCGGGGTGCTTCCGTTCTTCATCGCGTCTTTTTTGAGATGTGCCGGAGTCATCGCGGTTTTCGGTCGTTCGAGAGCGTGGAAGTTCGACATGTTGATCACTCGAACAGCACAGCACTCACCTCTCGTCGCAACGCGTCGCGCGTTCACGCTCGTGGAGTTGCTCGTCGTGCTCGGCATCATCGCGGGCGTCGTGGCGATCTCGTTGCCAGTCATCGCGCATGCACGCTCCGCGAGTGCGCGAATGCGCGAAGTTTCTGCGGCGCGTCTTCTTGTTTCGGCGTGGCAGCAGTATGCCTACGACGCTGACGGCGCAGTCCTTCCTGGGTACAAGTCGGGTCTTCCTGCGTTTGACTCCACGCACACACCCATCGCGTCGCAGACGATCGGCGTGGCGGCAAGCCGATGGGTCTGGCGACTCGCGCCGTACATCGGTCATGACATGCGCGGTCTCTTCGTCGGCGAACACGAGCAACTGCTCCGTGAGCTCGAGGCGACGGACACCTCAAACTACCTCTACCAGACCAGCGTCTTTCCGAGCTTTGGACTGAACAGCGTTTGGCTTGGCGGCGACGAGAACTTCGGCGGATTCAACAGCGCGTTCCTTGCGACCTTTGGGAAGTTTTACGCGACGCGGCTCTCGGAGATTCCCCAGCCCGCGAACATGATTGTGTTCGGCAGCGCGCGCGGACAAGAAGCGTCACCAATTGGTGGCGGCGGAGTCGAAGGCGTGGCCGAGGGGTACTTCCGCATTCGCTCGCCGAACTTCGATACACGCACTTGGGCCGCGCAATACGCCGCCGATGATCCGGCGAGCTGGGGAAACCTCAGCGCGCGCCATGGTGCGCCTCATGGTGGCGGCATCGTCCTTGGTTTCGCTGACGGTCACGCAGAGACGCGCGCGCCTGAAGCCGTGGACGACATGCGATTGTGGGCTCCAAACGCCGACGCTCGCAACTGGACGCTCACGCCATCCGGCGGTTGAGCAGCGCCCGAATCGAATACGACACGGGCACGGCCAACGCGAGCAGCGTGGCAATCATGCCTGCTGCGTTGAGTGCCGTCGAAGTCCCGAACAGATTCGGTGCATACGCGGCCATTCCATAGCCCAGCACCGTGAGCAGACTTCCAACACCAAGGCTCATGGCAAACCGCCCTCGCAAGTGCACCGTGTGCGGCGCGGCGATGAGTGAGGGGCACGCCAGAAGCGAAATGACAAGCACGCTTCCAACGGCTTCAAAGCTGGCGACGATCGCGACGGAAGTCACACAGAGCATGAGTTGATCGAGCGCGCGCGGTGAGACTCCCGTGGTGTGCGCGTGTTCACGATCAAACGCCAGCGCGGCGAGTTCCTTCCAGAACGCAACGCTAAACAGCACCGCGAGGAGAGCGGCGCCCGTAAGCGTCCATACTTCGCGCGGGACTCCTGAAATCCAATGGCCACCGTGCGGCACGACGAGAAAGAGCGTCTCGAGTGCGCCAAAGAGCACACAGCCTGGATCAAGATCGACTTGCCGCGCGCCCTGCATCTCGAGCATGGCGACGCCGAACGCGAAGAACGCGGTGAACACGATGCCCAACGCGGCGCCCGATTCGAGTTTGGTCTGTCGTCGCACCCAACCCGCAAGCAAGATGGCGGCGACCCCTGCGATGGCAGCTCCCGCAAACATCGCGACAACAGAGTGTCGTCCCACGACGAGAAACCCGCCAACCAATCCAGGGAGCACCGAGTGCGCGATGGCGTCACCCGTCATCGACTCCTTGCGCAGCACGAGCCAATTGCCCAGTGTGCCGCAGGCAACGAGCGCCATGAGTGCCGCGACGAGCACAGGAAGATCAAACACCAAGAGCGTGCGCAGCGTGTCGCTCAGGGCCGATGCGTCGGAGGTTTGACTCATGTCACGACTCCACGCGTTGGTCGAATTCGCAGGAGAAGCGTGGCAAACAAAATCGCCGTCGCAGCGAGTGTCATGGCACTGCCAGTAGGGAAGTGCTCAAAGCGCAGTGAGAGTGCAACGCCCGCAATGGCACTGAGCACTCCAAACAGCGCGCCGATGCTGACAATCCGCGCGATCGAGCCACGAAACGCCCGTGCCGCCGCCGCGGGTGTCACAATCAGTGCGACCACCAGCACGATGCCTGCGACCTGCATGCCCGAGACCACGGTGACCACGAGCAGGAACAGGAGCAGCAGATCGAGCCGTCGCACAGGAAGTCCAACGCTGCGAGCGTGAGATTCGTCGAAGGCCAGCGCGGCGAACTCCTTGAAGAAGGTCACCAGAACCAGCAGCGCGACGCACGCCAACGCCGTCAACGCGACGATGTCAGCACTCGTCGTGCCCGCGACGCTGCCGAAGAGGAGACTGCGCAATCCACCCTGCGCGCCCGAGTCGTGCGATTGCACCGACGAGAGCAGCACCGTGCCCAACCCGAAGAAGAACGAAAGCGAGACGGCGATCGCGCCGTCAGGGCCGACGCCGCGCAGTCGTGCGAGTGCAGGAACGCTGACGGACGCGAGGAGCGCGCTGCAACTCGCGCCAAGCACGAGAAGCCATGGCGTGCGCCCGCCGACACCGAGCGCTTCACCAAGAAGAAATCCGATGCAAACACCAGGAAGGCTCGCGTGGCCCGCGACATCTGCGATGAGCGCCTGTCTTCGCGCGAGGACGAAGGTCCCGACTGCTCCCGCAACGGCTCCAAACAACGCGCAGCCGAGGAGCGCCACGAGGGTGTTGCGCCCGATCTCCGCCAAGACGAGTGGCAGGAGATTCTGGGTCACGAGTTGCGCTCCGCGTCGTGTGCCGTGTCAGGCGCCGTGTTGAGCGCAAGGCCATACGCGCGCGCCACGCTCGCGTCCGCAAGTGTGGCGCGCACTGGACCGTGGGCGAGGACGCGCGTGTTGAACAGAATCGCATCGGCGAAGATCGAACGAACCGTGCCGAGGTCATGGTGCACCGCGAGGATCGTCGTGCCCTGCGCGCGGAGCTCCTGCAAGACGCGCGCGATGGTCTGTTCGGTCACCTCATCGACATTGGCGAAGGGTTCATCGAGCAGCACCAACTCAGCGCGCTGCACCAACGCGCGCGCCACGAGAACGCGCTGGCGTTGGCCGCCTGAAAGTTCGCCAATGGGTTTGTCCTGCGCGTGGGCGAGCCCAACAAGCGCGAGCGCTTCGCGTGCTTCAGCGCGTGCTGCGCGACCCACGCGACGAAACAATCCGAGTCGCCCGTAGAGTCCCATCGCCACGATGTCGAGCGCCGACGCGGGGAAACTCCAATCGAGTTCCGATCGCTGTGGGAGATAGGCGACCTTGCCGCGCACGCGCTCGAGCGGCTCGCCGAAGAATCGCGCAGCCGATGGATCATGCACAGGCGTCAGTCCGAGGATCCCTTTGAGCATCGTGCTCTTGCCAGCGCCGTTGGGACCAACAAGCGCCGTCATGCTGCCGCGTTCGAGCACGAAACTCGCATCGACGACAGGGAGTTCACTGGCGGAATAGCCTGCACTGAAGTTGCGAAGTTCGAGCGGAGCGTGCAGACGAGTCGGGCTCTCCGTTGCACTCTTTGCGGGCCTCGTGCCCGCCGAACCTTCAAGCGCACCGCGCGTCGCGTCCATCATCGCGACGCTCCTGGAACCACGCCGCCGAGACTCGCCGCGATGACTCTCGCGTTGTGACGGAGCATGCCCTCCCAATTTCCCTCAGGAGTGTCGGGTCGTCCCATCGAGTCGGAGAACAGTGGCTCGCCGATCTTCAGTTGATGTCCGATGGCGGCGCATCCTTCCACGAGTGCACGAATCGTGCGATCCGACACGGTGGTTTCCACGAACGCCGTCGGCACGCGTCGCGCAGAAATCTCAGCGACGAGATGCTCGATGTCGGTGATCGATGCTTCACTTTCGGTTGAAAGACCTTGGATGCCGTAGACGGTGAGCCCGAAGCGTCGACCGAAGTAGGCAAACGCGTCGTGCGCCGAGACCAGCGTGCGATGCTCAGAAGGAATGGACGCGATGAGCTGCTCGCACTCTTTCTCTAACAGCGCTGCGCGCTCGCGGTAGAGCGCGGCGTTGGCGCGGAACTCGCCCTCATGAGTCGGATCAAGTCGCGAGAGCACATCGGCCACAGGAGCCGCGGTCTGTCCCCACAGCGCGGGATCCATCCACACGTGCGGGTCAAAGTACGACGCGCGATTGGGATCGGTGAGCAACTCAGTGCGGGTGATTGACTGCGCGACACGCAGCACAGGGCGCCCCATGCTCTCGACGCGCGCGAACGCGTCACCCACGCGACCTTCGAGCATGAGCCCGTTGAGGAACACCGCTTGCGCATCGAGAATCCGCAGCACATCTGTGCGCGTCGGCGTCCACAAGTGGGGGTCGACGCCAGGGCCGATGAGGCAGACGACTTCAGCGCGCGGACCAGCGACCGAGCGCACCACATCGGCGACCATCGGCGTGGTCGCAACAAGAAGCGGGAGTTCGGCATGCTCACGCGGTGGCGTGGCGTTCACGGTCGGTCGTGCCGCAGGTCGGTCGCAGCCGACCAAGCACACGGTCAGCAAGACCACGAACGACGCAAGCACGGCGACGAGGATGGAGGTGGCGCGATGTAGCATATGCTACATGTAGCCTACGCTACGGTTGGGGTGCGTGCGAGAGCCTCGCCGCCCGAAATCGAAAAAGACCGAGAGAGAGGGGTGAACGCCGCTAGCGCCCGAGATAGCGGGCCATGGCCTTCAAGGTCGCCGCCGAGCAGTGGTGCTCGATGCCTTCAGCGTCAAGTCCCGCGGTGCGGTCGTCGACGCCTAAAGCGCGCAGAAAGTCGATCACGAGGTCGTGACGGCGTTTGGCCTCCGCCGCGAGCGTCCGACCTCGGGTGGTGAGGCCGAGCGGCTTATGGGGTTGGGCCTGCACAAGGCCTTCACTGGCGAGTCGCCGCACCACGCGACTGACCGTCACATGGGAAAGCCCAAAGCGTTCGGCAATGCGCCCGACGCGTGCTTCGACCCCTGCATCGAGCAGGTCCGCAATCGCCTCGCAGTAATCCTGCGCCGCTTCGGTCTCGTGCTGAGCCCGCAGAACGCGGTGGCGTTCGGCCGACGCGGCAGGACGCACCGCGACGGACGACTTCGCGGTCGAACTCGGCGGGGGAGTGGTCTTCTTCTTCGCGGCCATGGAGAGTCGTTGCTCAGGAGGAACTGTGGATCGGGCTCGCCGCGGCGTCACTCATCGTTGCCGCGCAAGGCAGCGAGGACATTGAAGTCCTCGAGAGTCGTGGTGTCCTGCTTGGAGTCGCGGCCCGCAGCGACATCGCGCAGCAGTCGTCGCATGATTTTTCCGGAGCGGGTCTTAGGGAGTGACTGCGTGAAGCGGATCATGTCGGGCTTGGCGATCGGACCGAGCACACCAGAAACATGCTCGCGCAGCGCGGACTTCAGCGCGTCGCTCGCGGTGGCGCCCGGAGCAAGCGACACGAACGCCGCGATGCCTGTGCCCTTGATCTCGTGCGGCATGCCGACGACGGCTGCTTCGACGACGGCCTCATGCGACACCAACGCGCTCTCGACTTCCATCGTGCCCAATCGATGGCCCGAGACATTGATGACATCGTCGATGCGGCCCATGATCCAGAAGTAGCCGCGATCGTCGCGACGCGCGCCGTCACCAGCGAGGTACATGCCGCTCACGCGCGACCAGTAGGTTTCGATGTAGCGCGCGCGGTCGCCGTGAATGCCGCGCAACATCGAGGGCCACGGCTTGCGGATGACCAGGAGTCCGCCCGTGTTGGCGGGCAGTTCGTTGCCGTGTTCGTCGACGACGGCTGCGTCGATCCCGAAGAACGGCAGCGTGCACGAGCCAGGCACCGTCGGTGTCACGCACGCGAGCGGCGTGATGACATGTCCGCCCGTTTCGGTTTGCCAGAAGGTGTCGACGATGGGGCAGCTGCCGCGGCCGATGTGCTCCTGGTACCAGATCCACGCCTCAGGATTGATCGGTTCACCCACGGTGCCGAGCACCTTGAGGCTCGAGAGATCGTGCTTGGCGGGATGCTGGTTGCCCCACTTCATGAACGCGCGGATCGCCGTTGGGGCCGTGTAGAAATGCGTGACGCGGTGACGCGCGACCATCTCCCAGAAGCGGTCGTCGCCAGGAAAGTTCGGCGCGCCTTCGTACATCAGTGTCGGCACGCGGTTGGGCAGAATGCCATAGACGATGTACGAGTGGCCCGTGACCCAACCGATGTCGGCGGTGCACCAATAGACATGCCCAGCGCCTGCGCGCAGGTTGAAGGTCTGCTGCGCGGAGTACGCGGTGTAGACCATGTATCCGCCGATGGTGTGGCGAATGCCCTTGGGCTTTCCTGTTGAACCCGAGGTGTAGAGCAGGAAGAGCAGATCCTCGGAGTCCATCGCCTCACAGGCGCACTCGGTCGATTGCGCTGCGAGGAGTTCGTGCCACGCGTGATCGCGGCCCGCGGTGGAAGTGACGGCAGACTTTGTGCGCGTGACGACGACGCAGTGGTCAACGGTGTGCCGTTGCGCGGCGAGAAGCTCGATGGCTTCATCGACGCACTTCTTGAGCGCGACCACCGCCCCGCGACGCCATGCGCCATCGCAGGTGATGATCACGCGCGAGTTCGCGTCGAGCATGCGATCGACAATCGCAGGCGCAGGGAATCCGCCAAAGATCACGCTGTGCGCAGCGCCGATGCGCGCGCAGGCCAACATGGCGATGGCGAGTTCGGGAACCATGCCCATGTAGAGCGTGACCACATCGCCCTTCTGGACACCGAGCGACTTCAACGCGTTGGCAGCGCGGCAGACTTCGTCAAGAAGCTCGCCGTAACAGAGGTGCTTGACCTCGGGCGTGCCGCTCGCGTCCTTGGGTTCGCCTTCCCAAATGATGCCGACTTGGTGACCGTGGCCATCGAGCACATGACGGTCAAGTGCGTTGTGGCAGATGTTCGTGGTCGCGCCGACAAACCACTTCGCGTCGGGGCAGTTCCACTCAAGGACTTTCGACCACGGTGTGAACCACTCGAAATCCTGCGCGACCTCGCCCCAGAATCCCTCAGGATCCGCGATCGACCGCGCATGCCGCGCGTGGTACTCGTCCATCGAGGAGCAAAACGCGCCACCGAGCTCGCTCGCCTGCACAGCCGTCGGCGGGAACAGACGAGTTTCCTTGAGAAGAGACTCGACGGTAGTCGACACGCCAGGCGCGCTCGATGGGTTGCTCATGCGGTGGAAGGTACCCGCGGTTTGAACGCGGCGGAAACTCGAGACGAGCACGCGGCGCTCGAGGGCACTTCCTCCCTTACACCTTCCCCTTCGCAAACCCCTCCGCCGCCTCCAGCGCTTCTCGTGTCTTACTTGGGTCTTTGCCGCCGGCTTGTGCGGTGTCGGGGCGTCCGCCGCCGGCGCCGCCGCAGGCTTGCGCGGCTGCTTTCACCCAGTCGCCTGCTTTGAGTCCCTTGTCGTTGGCGCTCTTGGGGCAGGTTGCTGCGATGGCGACTTTGCTTGCGCCAAAGTCGGGTGAGAGAAAGAGAATCGGCGTGTCGGAAAGTTTCGCGCGCGCTGCGTCGATGGCGGCAAGCAGCGCGGGCGCGTCGGCGCCGTTGATCATCGCTACGAGTGGTCGCGATGCGCCGCTCTTGGGATTGGCGTGCAACTCCACGAGTTCGCGTGCCTGCGCGACGGCGTGGTCGCGCGCCGCACCTTCGGCGTTCTTGCGCGCGGCCTTCGCTTTCTCGCGCAGTGGTTCGAGCGCGCGATCGAGTTCGACCTTCGCCACGGCGCCGAGTTCGAGCGACTCGAGCATCTTGGCGATGTCCGCGAGTTCCTTGGCGAGTGCGTCACCGTCGAGCGCCATGGCTTCCTTGGTGCGTTGCGCAAGACCTTCGGCTGCGAACTGCGCGGCGATCGCGCGTGGTCCCGTGAGTGCGAGGACGCGCCGCACTCCTGCAGCGAGTCCGCCTTCACTCACGAGGACACATTGTCGCGCATCGCCCATTGAGCGCAGGTGGGTTCCGCCGCAGAACTCGATGGAGAGCGTGCTCCACTTGGGATCTTGTGGTTGCGCGATGAGTTCCGCAACCGTCGCGCCGATGGCCACGACGCGCACGGGGTCGGGATAGCGCTCGCCAAACACCGCGCGCACGCCGTTGATGCCGCGTGCGGTGGTCAGTGGGATTTCTTGCGCGTCGACGGTGAGGTTCGCGGTGATCGCCTGGTTGACGCGCGACTCGACTTCACGAATCTGCTCGAGGGTGAGTGGCGCCTTCGCCGCGTAATCAAAGCGCAACTTCTCGTCGTCGACGAGCGAACCTTTCTGCTCGACCTCATCGCCTGCGACGGCGCGCAATGCGAGATTGAGCGCGTGCGTCGCGCTGTGGTTGGCGCGGATCGCCTCGCGGCGGTCGCGTTGAACCATGAGCATGCCATCTTCACCGCAGCGCACTTTGCCCTGCGTGAGGCGGCCGATGTGCAGCACGAAGTTGCCCGCGCGTTGGACATCGGTGAACTCGAACACAGCACCACCCGCGCTGGTGTTGTCGATGCGGAACGAGCCGTGGTCGGCGACTTGACCGCCCATCTCGGCGTACATCGGAGTCTTGTCGAAGACGAACGCCAGCGTCAACGCGCTTCCTGCGTTCGCGCGATCGTCGAAGTTCTTGCCGTTCCAAATCGCCATGAGCGTGGCATGCGTCGGCTTGCCGACAAACTTGGCGGAGTCGTCGGTCGGCTTCACACCGAGCTCGTCGAGCTTGGCAATCGCATCAGGCGGGAAGTGCAATCCCGTTTCGGTGCCACCAGCGCTGCGACTGCGTTCGCGCGCAGCTTCCATGAGCGTTTCAAATCCAGCAGCGTCGACGGTCATGCCCGCTTCGTCGGCCATCACTTGCGTGAGGTCAATCGGGAAGCCCGAGGAATCGTGCAGTCGGAAGGCATCTTCAGCAGAGATGGTGTTGCCGCCCGCCTTCTTCACGCGCGCGGCCGCGTCAGCAAAGAGCGTGAGTCCGCGCTCGAGCGTCTTGCCGAATTGGATCTCCTCGTCTTCGATGAGTTGCGCAACGCGCCCACTGGCTGGCTTGAGTTCGGGAAACGCGCCGCCAAGACTCGCCACCACCGCAGGAACGAGATCCTTGAGAAACGGCCCGCGCACGCCAAGAGTCTGGTGACCGTGGCGCACCGCGCGACGAAGAATGCGACGCAGCACATAGCCGCGGCCTTCGTTCGATGGTGAGGCGCCATCGGTCAACGCCATGGTCAGGCAGCGGATGTGGTCGGCGATCACGCGGTAGGCAATGTCGATGTGGTCATCGAGCTTGCCGCTGTAGGCGCGCGCGCTGGTACGCAGACGAATCGCTTCAAAGAGCGAAGCCCACAAGTCGGTGTCGTAGTTCGAACGCTTGTCCTGAATCACCGAGACGAGACGCTCGAGACCCATGCCCGTGTCGACATGCTTGGCAGGCAGCGGCTTGAGCGATCGATCAGGCTCGCGATTGAACTGGATGAACACATGGTTCCAGATCTCGAGCACATCAGGATCGCCCGAGTTCACCAGCTTCGCCGCGTTGCGCCCGCCGCCGATGCGGTCGTAGTGAATCTCCGAGCAGGGCCCGCACGGACCCGTCTCACCCATCTCCCAGAAGTTGTCCTTCATGTTGCCAGGGATCACATGATCCTTGGGAAGCAGCGATTCCCACAGCGCTTTCGCTTCGAGATCAGGCTCGAGTCCCGCCGCGGCATTGCCTTCAAACCAAGTGGCGTAGAGCCGATTGGGATCGAGTCCGTAGGTCTTGGTGAGAAGTTCGAACCCCCAGCGGATCGACTCTGCTTTGAAGTAGTCGCCGAACGACCAGTTGCCGAGCATCTCAAAGAAGGTGTGGTGATAGGTGTCCTTGCCCACATCTTCGAGGTCGTTGTGCTTGCCGCCTGCGCGAATGCACTTCTGCGTGTTGACGGCGCGGGTGTACGAGCGCGAGCCGCGTCCAAGGAAGACATCCTTGAACTGGTTCATGCCTGCGTTGGTGAACAGCAGCGTCGGATCGTCATGCGGCACGACAGGGCTCGACGGTGCGAAGGTGTGCGCGGCCTTCTCCACGAAGAAGTCGATGAACGCCTGTCGAATCTCTACGGCCGTCGTGGGGCGACGCGAGAGGTGCTTGGCGGCATGAGACGACGGTGCAGGCGTGGAGGCAGACATGGCAGCGCAAGATAGGGCGTGCCTGCACCGACCGCGCGCGGGAGCGGAGCTTGAATGGGCCACCAAGTGACGGCGCGGCGTGCTGACGGAGTGGTAGTCTGCACGCATGGCGACTACGCGAAGGCCCTTCGTCGGCGGCAATTGGAAGATGAACACGACGCGCGCTGCGGGGCTCGAACTCGCGCGCGCCGTGGCGGATGCGGCGCGCGCACACCCTGAAGCCGAGGTCGTGGTCTATCCCTCGTTTCCGTTTCTTGAGGGTGTGCGCGAGCGAGTCAGCGGTTCGGGGCTGAGCGTCGGAGGTCAAGATTGCGCGGGCCATCAGACGGGAGCGCACACGGGGCAAGTCTCCGCGGCGATGCTCCAAGAGGTCGGCTGCGCCTCGGTGCTTATCGGGCACTCAGAGCGCCGTCACGGGCTCAGCGAGTCCGACGCGCTCCTCTCCATGAAGCTCCATCGCGCCGTCGAATGCGGTCTGCAACCCGTGCTTTGTGTGGGAGAAACCCTCGCGCAACGCGAGGAAGGCAACGCCGACGGTGTCATCGCGCAGCAATTGCATGGCGCGCTCCATGGTCACAGTGAGCAAAGCCTCGCCGCACTTGTCATCGCCTACGAACCAGTCTGGGCGATCGGAACTGGGCGCACGGCGGCGGTTTCTGATGCCGAGGCTGCCCATCGAACGGTCAGGCAGACGCTTGCGGATCTGTATAGTGCGCGGTTCGCCGAGCAGGTCAGGGTGGTGTATGGCGGCTCGGTGCATGCCAAGAACGCGGCGGAGCTCTTCGGGTGCGAAGAGATCGACGGCGGTCTCGTTGGAGGTGCGTCGCTGGTTGCGGCGGACTTTGCGACGATCATCGCCAGCGCCGCGAGCCGATCATCCATGCGGCGTGGACGCTGACGCGTATCACGCCGTGCATCACGCGCGCTCGCAGTCAGCGTCTGAAACGGGTTTCCATGCAGATCACCTTCAACATTCTCACGATCCTCTTCATCATCGTCTCGGTCGCCCTCGTGCTGATCGTGCTCGTCCAGCGCCCACAGGGCGGCGGACTCACGGGTGCCTTTGGTGGCGGCGGCGGAACCGACACGGCCTTCGGTGGTCGCACGGGTGATGCACTGACGGTGGCGACCATCACGGCCTTCACGATCTACCTCTTGATCGCCATCGGACTCAACATCACCAGCAACACGATGTTGCAGACGACGACTGCGCCCGCGGCGAACACGACCGTTGATCCAAACGCGACGATTCCTGCCACGACGCCAGCCACGGGCGCGACTCCTCCCGCTGCGCCCACGCAGCCGATCGCGATTTCGCCGGAGGAAGCCAAGAAGATCCTCGGCAATACGGCGCCTGCGCCAACGCCCGTGCCAACCCCCGCGCCAGCACCTGTTGAGACGGCGCCACCAACCGCCAACGCGCCCGTCGAGACTCCGGTTCCAGCGGGGACACCAACGATCACGCCGACGGTCCCACCAGTGACTCCCGCTCCTGGCCTCTGAGCCAGAGTGAGCACGAAACACGCATGATTCGATCCATGACAGGATTCGGCGCCGCCACCGCAGACGCGGAAGGCTGCCGATTTTCGGTTGAGATCAAGAGCGTCAACAACCGCTTCTTCAAAGCGATCATCCGTGTGCCCGAAGAGATGTCGACGCTCGAAACCGAGCTCGAAGCGGTTGTCGCCAAGCGTCTTGGTCGCGGCAGTGTGATGTTGCTCGTGCGCTTCGTGCCTGGAGGATCGGTCGCGGCCGTCGAGGTCAATCCCGACGCGGCGCGCACCGCGCTCACTGCGTTGCTTGCGGCGCTTCCTGCAGAACTGCGCGATCGAGCGACCGTCGACCTCGGCGCCTTGTTGGCGGTGCCAGGCGTGTTGCGCACGGACGGCGTCGAAGCGCTCGTTGAGATGGCGCGGCCCGTACTGCTCAAGCTTGCTGCCGAAGCATGCGACCGCGTGTTGGCCATGCGCACGCGTGAGGGTGAGTCGATCTCGGCCGAACTCGTGCGCTTTGGTGCGGCGATTCGCAGTGCGCTTGCAGACATCTCTGCGCGCGCGCCGCAGGCCACCACGAACTACCAGGATCGCTTGCGGACTCGCATGAACGCGCTCCTCGCGGAGGTCGGCGCCACCGCGGCCGAGCAGGATCTGCTGCGCGAAGTCGCGGTGTTTGCCGAGCGCAGCGATGTTGCCGAAGAGGTCGCACGACTCACGGGACATCTCAAACAGTTCGATCAGGTGATCGCCGCTTCGCACGCCGAACCCGCTGGCCGCACGCTGGACTTTCTCTCGCAGGAGATGTTGCGCGAGGCCAACACCATCGCGAGTAAGAGCCAGGATGTCGAGATCGCGCGTCGCGTCGTCGAGATGAAGACCGCGATCGATCGCATCAAGGAACAGGCCGCCAACGCGGAGTAACGCGTGTCGCCCTCTGACGATCCATCCAACGCATCGTCTGGTGATCCGTACCGCGAATCCTTTCGCGAGTCGTCGCGCGAGAGTGGCGACCACTACCACGCGCCGCAACCCGAAGCAGCAGCCGAGGCGCACCGCGAGAAGTTTCACGCGCTTGAGATTGCTCAGGTGCTGTCGCATTACGACATCGGTGTGATTGCGCAGATTCGCGAGTATCGCAGGGGTTCGCGCCGCTCACCCAAACTCAAGCTCCAGAGTGAGCGCGGTGAGTTTCTCCTCAAGCGCAAGCAATCCGATCAGTCGCTCGAACGCGCTGAGGCGAGTCACGCTGTGCAGGCGCGTGCGGCCGCGGGCGGTGTGCCTGTCGCGCCTCTCGTGGAGTTGCGGCGCGGTGGCACGCTCTTGTCACTCGGCGAGCGTCGCTACGAACTCTACGATTGGGTGGCAGGCACGCGCTTCGAGCGCGATCCAGCGCAGGCGCACGAAGCGGGCGTCGCGTTGGCGCGACTGCACCGCGCGTTGGCGGTGGGGAATGCAGAGTCGGAGCTTCCGGTCGGAGGTTTTTCAGACATCGGCGCCGTGCGGAGGTCGCTCTTTCTTGCGGATGCAGCGGCGAGTCTGCGGGCGGATCTCGCAGGACGCGAACGCATCGGCGGCTTTATGACGAGTCTCGATGCCCACCTTTCGCGCGTCGAGAAGAAGCTCACGGAGAAAGGACTGCGCGAGCAGCCGACGGCGATTTGCCACGGCGATTTCCATCCTGGCAACACGCTTTGGTTTGGCGTGACGCTTGGTGCGGTGATTGATTTCGACAGCGCGCGACGCGAGTCGGTCGCGGCCGAAGTCGCCAACGCGATGCTGCAGTTCGCCTTGAAACACCGCGTGGGAGAGAATCCTGACGCGTGGCAGATTGGCCTTGATCCCGATCGTCTGCGTGCGTTCTGTGCGGGCTATTGCTCACAGCCTTCGACGGTCGCGCATCGTGAGATCGCTCCGCTGTTGCCTTGGCTCATGATGGCAGCGGTCATCGCCGAGGCGGCGGTTCCCATCGCGCGTTCGGGCGACTTCGCGGGCATTCCTGCGGTTCCGTTCCTGCGCGCGACTACGAACCTCGTGGATTGGTTGGCGCATCGGACTCGAGCAGTGTCGGGCGCGTTTGGTGGCTGAGCCGTGCTACGCTCTCTTCATGCTTGGTCCTGTGGCCCAATTCGCCGTCGTGCAGGTGCTTGGAGCGCTGGTCGTCTCGGCACAGGTGCCCGTTCTGCCCAATCCCAAGCCGCAGCCTGTGCTGCTCGATGTCAACCAACAGATCGTCGTGCCGCGCGCGGATCCGAAACTCCCGAGCGATGAGGAACTCGCGCGCATCGTGGTGGCGCCTGACCTCGTGCGGCTCGCGCGACAACTCGACGCCGACGCGTTTGCCGATCGGCAAGCCGCTCGCCAAGCACTCGCGCAGCGCAAACTGCCGCCCGATGAACTCATGGCCTTGCTGATCCGCACGGATCTTGGCGAAGAAGCGCGGCACCAACTCGTCGATCTTCTGCGCGATCGAATTCTGCATTCGCCCCGCGGGGCGCTGGGCATTCGCATGGAGAACACCGGCGAAAGGGAAGGCGGCGTGCGCATCATCGGCCTCGTCGCGGAGATGCCCGCCGAGCGCGTGTTGAAATTGGGCGATGTCGTCCGCAAGGTCAACGACACCGTCCTGCGTCACTCGGCGGATCTCGTGCAATCGGTGCAGTCGCTTCCGCCTGGTGTTGAGGTCAAGCTCGTGGTTCGACGCATCAAGCGCGACGCGCTCGCGCCCAATCGTCCTGCTCCGCCTGTTGTTGCGCCAGCTCCTGCACCACCGCCACCAGCCGTCGATGGCGTCGGCGCACGCGCGGTGCCGCCCGCGCCAGCATCACTCTTCGATGAGTTTGAAGTGACGCTTCGACTCGGCTCGACCGAGGAGCTCACCGAGAAGGGCGACCCCGTTCCCGCGGTGGGTGCGCAGGGAATGCTCGGCGGAGCTGGCAACAATGTGATCACCTACGAGCGACTTGCTGCTGCGCGACTTGCGGCGGCGCGATTTCTCACCAAGCCCGTGCTGCTGAAGTTCCCTAGTCGCGTTCCCGCGTCTGAAGATCGCCCGACGGCGACGCCTGATTCGGTGCGCAAGTTGCTCATGGAACTGCAACTCGCCGACGGTGACGCTGACCTCGTGCGCATTCACCGCGCGCGGCTCGATCAGATCACCGAGCAGATGACGCGCACGACGGATGTAGAAATGCGCGTGCGCCTGCAACGCGCCCTCGAAGCCCTCGAAACCGAAATCCGCGGCTCGTTCTAGAGCCGAAAACGGGCGGCGATCCGCGCAAGGCACACCCACGGCGCCATCCCCACCAAAGGGAGCAGCCGCAGCTGCGACCGCTCAAACACGCGACCGCTCAAACACGCGACCGCTCAAACACGCGACCGCTCAACTCAACGGATTGCGGAAATGCTCGTTCTGAATCGGGACGATCATCTCGAGCACATGCTGCAGGACTTCCGCGGGTGAACCCATCGCGTTGACATCGCGCACGATCGAGCGCGGATAGAAGTTGAGCACGGGGCGTGTCTCCTTCTCGTAGACCTCAAAGCGCTTGCGGATGACCTTCTCGTCGGCGTCGTCGATGCGATTCTCTTTGAGCGCGCGACGACGCATGCGCGTGATCATCGCTTCAAGATCGGGGCAAACAAGATGCAGCACCGCGAGCACTTCAAGGTGCTCATCGAGGTGCTTGGCTTGATTCACATTGCGCGGGATGCCGTCGAGCACGAGCAGATCGACATTGGGCTTGTAGATCGAGAGCACCGTCTGCGCGTGCATGTTCTGTCGCCACATCTCAATGGTGAGCTCGTCGGGGACGAGTTCGCCGCGCGAGGAGTAGGCCATGAATTCCTTGCCAAGATCCGACGCCATGTCGAGCGAGCGAAAGACATCGCCACACGCGAGGTGATAGAAGCCAGGGACCTTGCCGAGGATCTTCCCTTGCGTGCCTTTGCCAGCGCCAGGAGCGCCGAAGAGAAGGATGGTCTTGTACTTCCGCGTGGTGACTGTCGACATGAGGCCTCCGTCTGTGACCGTGGTGGCGGTGGGTGCGGAGAGTAGAGCGGCGCTGCGTTGGCGTGGGAAGCCTTGAGTTGAAAACCGAAAATCCCGCGCGTCCGACGCCTCGGCCCGCGATCGTCCGAGCGCGCGCGCGCGCTTGGTTACACTCGAACCATGCAGTTTCCCGCGAAGCGATGGGTGATGACGGAGCCACGAGTGTCGAGCGATCTTCGCGATTCCCTCGTCGATGGCGGTGATTCGTCGCGCAGGGCGCCACGGGTTCATGGCGAGTCGATCGTCGATCGACTGCTCGCGATGCGTGGCATTCCTGCGGGCCCTGCGCGCGACGCGTTCCTTGAACCGCGGCTCACCCACTTGCGCCATCCGCGCTCGATGCACGGGATGGTCGACGCGGCGGCAGCGATTTGCGAGGCGGTGCGCGCGCGCAAGTGCATCGCCGTCTACGGCGACTATGACGTCGACGGCGTGATGTCCACCGCGATCGTTTGGCACATGTTGCGCACGCTCGACGGGACGCAAGGTGGCAAGCTCGATCTGCGGACCTATGTCCCGCACCGCATCGATGAGGGCTACGGTCTCAACGCCGAGGCGCTGCGCGCGCTTGCGGCGGAGGGCGTCGAGGTTGTCATCACCGTCGACTGTGGCGTTGCGGCGTTGGTTGAAGCGCGACTCGCCCGCGAGTTGGGTCTTGAACTCATCATCACCGATCACCACGAGCTCGCGGCCAGCGGAGAGGTGCCCATCGCGCGCGCCGTGGTTCATCCGCGTCTCCCTTCATGCGGCGAGTTGAAGGACGCGCCGTACGGTGAACTCTGCGGCGCAGGGGTGGCGTGGAAACTCGCGTGGATGCTCGGCGAAACTTGGTGCGGCAGCGGCAAGCAGCCCGAGGTGTTTCGCACGCGGCTGAAGTCGTTGTTGCCGCTTGCTGCCGTGGGCACCATCGCCGATGTCGTGCCGCTGTGCGATGAGAACCGCGTCCTCGTTGCGCGTGGACTGCGGGAACTCGGCGCCACAGGCATCGTCGGCATGGACACGCTTCTTGACTCTGCCCGCGTCGATGGACGCAGCGCCGATGCGGAAAAGGTCGCGTTTCGCCTCGCCCCGCGCATCAATGCTTGCGGACGCATGGACCACGCCAAAGAGGCGATCGAGTTGTTCACGACTGCCGACGCAGCGCGCGCCGACGAGATCTGCGCCATGCTCGGAGATCTCAACGAGGAACGCAGGAAGCAGGAGCGCGCGATCTTTGATCAAGCACTGGCGAAGCTCGCGCAACAAGGTGGTTCGTCCAAGCCGCGCGGCATCGTGCTCCATGACGAGAAGTGGAACCTCGGCATCGTCGGCATTGTCTGTTCGCGGCTTGTTGATCTCTACGCCTGCCCTGTTGTGCTCATCACCAGCAACAAGGATGGCTACAAGGGCAGCGGTCGCAGCGTGCATGGCATCGAGCTCCATCGCGTGCTCGAAGCGTGCAGCGCGCACTTGTCTGGATACGGTGGGCACGCGATGGCCGCGGGCGTGAAGCTCGATGGCGTGGCCGAGATCGAGGCGTTTCGCGCCCGCTTCGTGGAAGAGGTGGATCGCCTGCTTCCTCGTCAGGACGCGCAGAAGCCACCACTGGAGATTGAGTTCTCCTGCAACATCGCGGAGATCGCTTCGTGTTCGGTCGTGACCGAGATGGAGCGGTTCGCGCCGTTTGGTCGAGGCAACCGCCGGCCTGCGTTCTTGCTCACGGATGCGGTGGTCACGCAAACGCGCCTCTTCGGGAAGATCCCCGCGGGCGCACCGAAAGACGCGCTGCCTCCGCACCTTGAATTGGTGGTCTGCCAACGCGGCGCTGCGCAAGATCAATTCCTGCGCGTGCAATGGTGGGGCGGAGCGCCGCACGCAGCGTCGTTTGGCAAGGGTGTCTGCATCGACCTCGTCGTCGAGGTCGCACTCAGTACCTATTCGCGACTTCCTGAAGTGGAAGCGAAGTTGATTGACCTGCGGCCGATTGTGCCCGCGCAGCTCACTGCCATGGCGTGACGCGCAGTGCGCGCAGCAGGCCGTCGTCGCAGGCGAGCCAAAGGGTGTGCTCACTGTCCCACGCAAGGTCGCGGCACGAACCGCGCCATGCCGTGAGGACCTCTTGTTTGTTGGCAACATCCCAGACACGCACGGTGCCGTCGGTTGAAGCGCTGGCCACGCGGAGGTTGTCGGGGCTCCACGCGATGGCGTGCACGGGTCGGCGGTGATTGGGGAGTTGTGCGACGAGCTGATAGGTTCGCGCATCCACGATCGCGAGCTCGCTCGCGCGCGCGACGCTTCCAATGGCGACAAGTTTTCGGTCAGGCGAGAGCGCGCCGCAACTGGCGTACTCAATCTCACGAACGAGGGCTCGCTCCTCCATCGAACTCGTATCAAGCAGACCCGACAGGCCCGTGACGCCGCGCGGGAGGACAACCTCGTTGCGTCGAGCCGTTTCCAAGGCGACCGTTGAGCCTCGCTTGAAATGGTGCGTGCTCCAAACGACGGAGCCATCCGCAGTCGAAAGCGCGAGCATCTGTTCGTCCTCAAGCCGAACGGTCGTCGTCGCGCCGCGGTCGAGGGAGCCGACGCGCGTCGCGGGCGATGCGGTTTCGACGCTGCGGAGAATCGAGCCGTCGCTTGACAGCCACGCGACGCCACCATCGTGAGCGACCGCGAGTTCACCCGAGGGAAGTGCGTAGACCGCGTTGGCGTGCAGCGATGAAGCGAGCAGGACGGGCGTGCTGCCTCGCTCTGTCGAGAGCGCGAAGAGACCGCCGTTGGCTGTGGTCGCGTAGATGCGGTCTTTGTGCTGCGACACCGTCAAGATGGCCGAACCATCGCACGCGAACTCCTCCGCGCGCGACGACGCGTGGGAGTCGAACACCTTGACATGCGCGCTGAAGGTGCCTGAGGCGATCCACTTTCCGTCGGGGGATGGAGCCGAGTGCCAGACTTGGCTATACGCGCCCGCGATGGTGGCAAGGTGCGCGCCCGTTGTTGCGTCAAGACGATCGACCGACTCAGCCCACGCGGAGGCAATCACTTCGCGGCCGTCGCTCGAAAACTTCACGCCGCGGTAGTTCGACTCGACCCCAGGCAGATGCCAGAGTCGCTCGCCTGAAGCAAGCTCAAACGCGAACACTCCTGCGAGGCAGACCGCGACCGCGACTCGGTCGTCGGGCGAAATCGCGACAGCGCGGATCTGATCCCCTGTCTGACCACTATTCCGACGCTCGGCGGTGAAGGACCAGAGTCGCGCTCCGTCATCGCTTCGAAACGCGGTGACTTCGCCGTCCATCGTGCCGACGAGGAAGTGGCGCGCGTCTGCGGTGACCGCCACAGCGCCGACCGCTCCCGTGAGTGGCGGCTGCGCCGCAAATCCTCCGATGCGCTCAAGGGTGCTCGGATCGATCTCTTGCGCGCCGCCAAGTTCTTCTGCAAAAAGTCGCGTGCGCGCAGCGTTGGACGCGAGATCGCTGCTCGCCTTGATCAAACCTTGCGCAACGACCGAGCCCGACGCGTTGAATCGTCGCAAGGTTCCGTCATGGTAAAGCGCGATGGTGTCGCCATTGGCCATCATGATCACGCGCCACGCGGGCAGGAGATTGGGCTCGGGCGTGCGCCAAAGTTCACGGCGGCGTTCAGCGTCGAGCACGCTGATGGAACCACTCGCAGCCACCGCGATACGAGTGCTGTCGAGTGACCAGTCAACGCAGTACACCTGCTGGCCAACGGCGTACGCGACCTCCCAAACGGTCTGATCGATTGCGCGTTCAAGCGCGTGCCATTCCCAACCGCGCAACGCAGGAGGCGCTTGCAGGAGCATGTCGTGTGCCGCGCTGGCATCGCCGCGATCGAGCATCGCACTGGCCGCGCTGAGCGACGCGACATACGCAGCCCAGTCGGCGCGATCGTGCTCTTGGCCTTCGCGTCGGAGGAGCACGAGCGAGACGATGAGCGCGCACGCAACGACAAGAAACACACCAAGGGCGGTGACGAGCCTCGCGCGATGCTTTCGCGTCACGCGGACAAACGCGTCCCACTCGCTGTCGGGTTGCGCGATGAGCGTTTCGCCTGCGAGTACGCGGCGCAATTCGTCGGCGAACTCCAAGGCGCTTCGATAGCGACGATCGGGCTCGCTCGCGAGCGCCTTGTGCAGCACGGCGTCGGTCGCTGCGGGAAGCGACGCTGCAAACGCAGGTCCGTGCGCTGCGGCTGCAAGCGGCGCGATCGGCTGCGCAGTCCCATGGAGCAGATGTTCGAGATGCGCGGCAATCGAGGGATCGCCACCGTCAAAGGGCGGATGATCGCTGAGTAAGTCGTAGAGCAGTGCGCCGAGACCCCAGACATCGCTGCGCGTGTCGATGGTGCGACCGCGCGCTTGCTCAGGACTCATGTACGCCAGTGTGCCCATTGGTCCTTCGGTCGCGGCGGTCACCGTCGAGTCGCGCACCGCGGCGATGCCGAAGTCGATCACCTTCGGCGCGCCGTCATTGCCGACGATCACATTGCCAGGCTTGAGATCGCGGTGGATCACGCCCGCGCGATGGGCATGCTCGACGGCGTCAGCGATCGTCGCGATGAGCAGGATGCGCGCGCGCGCCGTGAGTTGTTGGCGGTTGGACCACTCGGTGAGCGGCAGCGCGTTCTCAATGAGCTCCATCACGATGTACGGGCTCTCGCGTTCGTCCTCACCCATGCGCTGCGAGCCCGCTGCGTAGACGCGCGCGATGTTGGGGTGGTCGAGTCGCGCGAGTGCTTCGGCTTCGACACGAAGTCGGCGCCGCGCGCTGGCGCTGAGACGCTCGCGGCGCACGACTTTCACTGCCACGCGTCGACGGGGAAAATCCTGCGTCGCCGAGTAGACCGCGCTCATGCCGCCGTAACCGAGCAGTCCATCGATGTTGCACCCAGCGATCGTGCTTCCGACAAGCGTCGCGGGGGAAGCGGAGAACGGTTTCACCTCTGTGGTTTGCGATTCAGCGTGATAGCCCAGAAGCGACGACACTTCGCTCGCAAGCGTCGGATCCTGACTGTGCAGCCGGGCGAGAAACGCGCCGCGCGACAGCGTGGGGAGATCCGCAGCCTCGGCGAAGGCCTCTTGCACGCGGTCAGGATCAAGTGGGGGCTCGGGCTCCATCGTGGATCACATCATGGATTGCATCACGGTCTCTCTCGCGTTCTTCATGCGGAAACCGCGCGCAGCGCCTCACACTTCTCGGGCAACTTCGCGATCCAATGCACGCCGAAGCCACGCACGAGCGAAGGTCCAGTCTTTTTCAGTGGTCGAGTCGCTCACGCCAAGGACCTTGGCGGCGTCGATGTTGGAGAGCCCAAGCATGGAGCGCAGGCGCGCAACCTCCGCCGCGCGCGGATACTCGGCGTTGAGCCTCTCGAGGGCGGCGGGAAGTCCGTAGTCGGCAGCAACGCGGTAGTGGTCGGGGCTGCTGAGCTCACTCGCCACAAAAGTCAGCGGCAAAGGCGGCTTGCCACCGCCGCGCTTGATGGCCTTGCGTGAGCGAGCGAGGTCAACCAACGCCTGTTCGCAGGCGCGGGCGATGGCGCCGAAGAAATGACGACGGCTCTCCCACGCTCCCGGCGGGTGGGAATGGACGCGGACAAAAATTTCTTGCACGAGCACCGTCGGGTGGAGATCAGCGTTGCACGCATGACCCGCGGCCTCACGCGCAATCGCAGTCGCCGCCATCGCACGAACCTCCGCATACACCGCTGTCCACACCTCTTCCGCTGCGAGCGCCGCCACTGCATCAGCGCCAAGTGCGCGATTCAAAGTCGTGGTGAGCGGGAGCGGAAGGGGGAGCGCGGGCATAGGGAGCGACCAAAGTCAGATCGCGATCTTAGAGAACTTTCCATTTCCCTCTGTGGGAAAGAAACCCCAGGCACGCCAAGAGTCGACACAGGAGCGTTCAAATGAAGCGCCATTGGCTTGCGGTTGCGATCGTGTGCGGATACTCGTTGGGTACAACGGTTTGCGCGCAGGTGACGAGGTATGTCGACAACAACTCGGGCGACGGCAACAACCCGCCGCCGAAGTCGGTTGTGTTTCAGACGATCCAGGAGGCGATCGATCTGTCCGTCGATGGCGACACCGTCAAGGTGTATCCAGGCACGTACACCTCGACTGCAAGCGAAGTTGTGAACTTGCGCGGCAAGGCGATTGTGTTGGAGGCGGCGGTGCCGATGGTGGTGGGCAACTACGCGACCTATGCGACGATTTACGGACAAGAAGCTCGGCGGGGGATTGTCGCGACGGAAAATGAGACGGATGCGACGGTGGTGCGTGGACTCCGCGTGTTCAGCTGCCGCGTAAACCTCGGCGCGGCAATGATCGTCATGAACGGAAGTCCTCGGATTGAGGGGATGTACTTTGAGGGGAACTTCGCAACTGATTCGGGCGGAGCACTCCTCTTGATCGGGAGCGCCTCTGTCATCCAAGACTGTTTGTTTCAGTCCAACACGGCGATTGGAAAGGGCGGTGCCATCCTGAACTCGCAAGGATCGATCTTGGTGGATTCGTGCGAGTTTGCGGACTGCACTGCGGCGCGTGGTGGCTCGATATTCACTCAGGACGATGCATCGACAGTGTTGAACACGGTGTTTCGGAACGCCTTGCGCTCGGGCTGCTGCCTTGCGCAGACCTTCGGGCTAGGTGTGTACGCAAAGGACTCTCATATCGCGATTTCAGCTAGTCTCTTCAAGGATCTCCGGATCAGCGACTGTTGTGGTACGGGGCATTTCGGCGCAGGAATTGTCGTCCATGGTGCCGACGCAGACGTGTTAGTGTCGGGATGCCAGTTTCTCAATAACAGAATCGAGGGTGGTGGTGGTGGTCGCGGAGGCGCGATCGCAGTCGGTACGGATGCAGATGCGCGCGGCAGCGTCCGCGTTGTCAACTCGGAATTTCAGGACAACTACGCCAGTGCGGATGGCGGTGCGATTGCGATGCAAAGCGGGGATCGACTGGAGATCGATGGCGTCGGTGGCGCTCAAACACTTTTCAAGAGCAACTCCTGCGGTCGCCTCGGCGGCGCGATCTCCGTGAATGTCGATTGGAACCACCAAGGCACCTTTCTGCTCGATGATGGCGTTTTTGTAGAGAATTCAGCGATCGGCAATGGCACTGGCGGCGCAGTCTGGATCCGTCAGTCCAATGGGGGCCTCCGCGTGCTTACCGATTCGGTGTTCGTGCGTAACGGTGCCGCCGAGGGTGGCGCGCTGTACCTCGAGGGAACGAATTCGCTCAGCCAGATTGGTTCCACCGTGTACTGCGGCAACTTCTTGAGCACCATCCGCGGCAGCTATTTGGATCTAACCAACAACTGCTTCACGGTCGATTGCAGCGACGCCAACGGGGACGCCTTTCCCGACAGTTGCGAACCCGAACTCGTCGACTGCAATGGGAACACGATCCCTGATCAGGAAGAGCTCATCGGCAACGACATCAACAACGACCAGATCCCTGACGACTGCCAGATCGGCGAGCTCGATTTCGACGGGCTCGAGAGCGAACTCGTCACGATGGACATGACGAGGATCCCGAACGAAAGTCCACTGCCAATCACGGCGCTCTGTTGGCGCGTCTACGCCAAGACGCGGCATCCCGATGCGTCGGTGATTTGCGTCTTCGGCAACGCAGCGCATTCGATGTCGGTTTCCGCTAGCGGTGGCTTCTACCAACATGGACAGGGCGGTGACACCGTCGAGTCAATCCTCTGTGGGCCGACGGGCGTGTTGCGCTACGACAGCTTCTTCACCATCGAAGCGAATTGCGCCCCCGAGTTCGACCTGCTCGACCAGAACCTCGAGTCGGCGTTCAGTGGTTTCAACTGCTGCGGCAACTACTTCACCAACAACGGCGCGTACTTCGTCATGCCTGGCGCAGCAGGAAGCCAGGCTGGTTCGGATCAGCGGATTCTGTTGATGCAGGTGACGACCATGTCGGCGATCAAGCCTTCGGCTTCCATCAACCTGCTCGGGCGACACCATCTGCAGAATCCCGACAGCAGCTGGAGCGAGTGGAATGCCTTCGGACTTGCCATTCCAGATCCGATCATGGTCGACTGCAACGGCAACGGCATCCATGACTCCATCGAGATTGCCACTGGCCAAGTCGCCGACTCCGATCGCAATGGCTTGCCCGACAACTGCCAGCAATGTCTTGGTGATGTCGACAGCAACGGCGCCGTCGATGTCGACGACTTGATCGAAATCCTGGTTGCGTGGGGTGACCCGAACCCTGGCGCTGCGGATCTCGACGGCAACGGCGTGGTCAACGCGGCAGATCTGATCCAGGTCCTGGACGGCTGGGGCGCGTGTATCCAGCGGCCTTGATGAGGTGCTCCATGCGTGACCTCGCGTTCGTACTCGCATCCTGCGCGCTTGCGTCGCTGGCATTCGGTGACTCGGTGGAGTTGCCGACGCTGGTGCACTCACCGCAGTCGTCGCCATTCAATGTGCTCGGCGGCGACCTCGCGCTGACGACGCCAACCGTGTGCGTGGTCGGCGTGCGCGGCGCGGATGGCCTGGCACTGAACCAGGGCGCCGTCGAGAGTTTCGAATTGAGGTCTGACGGTTGGACCTACCTCCAACGGCTGCAGCCAAGCGAACTCGCAGCGGGCGATCAGTTCGGCGAGGCGGTCGCGGGCGACGCGCAGTGGATGGTTTCCAGTGCGACTCGCCACGACGCAGCGGGCGTTGATGCGGGAGCCGTGTGGATCTATCGCCGCGAGGGGAGATTCTGGCAAGGAGCGCAACAACTGCTCCCGGGCATGGGGTCGGATGGTGCGCGATTTGGTTCAGCCCTCGCTCTTTCTGGAAACTGGCTTGCGATCGGCTCACCGACGGCGAGTTCGGGCGGAGTCGTGACGCTCTACCAACTCGTCGGCTCGACCTGGCAGTTTGATCGGACCATTGCCAATCCGAGTCCCGCGCAAGGCGATCGATTCGGCGATGCGCTCGCGCTCACGAGCGATCGGCTTGTCGTGGGAGATCCGTTTGACGACACGCAGTCCATCGATCGCGGCGCTGTGTTCGTCTACGAGCACGCGGGTCGATCGTGGACGCTCGGCGCGACGCTGGCTCCGTCGAGCAGTTCGGATCGGCAGTACTTCGGCCGTTCGCTCGCGCTCGGCGCTTCGCGACTTGCCGTGGGTGCCAACGGCGCGGACGCTTCAAGCGGAACGAGTGCGAGCGGAATGGTGGAGGTCTTTGATCTCATGGGCGGCGTCTGGCTGCGCAGCGCAGAACTTCGTCCCGACACGGCTGTGGTCGGAGGTCACTTTGGTTGGGATGTTGCGATGGAATCATCGACGATCGTCGTCGGCGAACCTGGATTTGGTGCGGGCAGTGCGGTCCCGTTGGTCGGACGCTCGCATGTGTTCGCGCAAACCGCCGGTGGGCTCTGGACTCTTGAGTGGAGTCTCCAGGCCGAGTTTCCTGCGGCGCAGGATGTCTTGGGCACTTCAGTCGCGTATGCGAGTGGACGGCTCGTCGTCGCTGCACCGGGACGATCGGGACAGGCGGGCGCCTTGATGTCGATCGATCTCAATGCCGACTGCGATGGCAACTCGATCTCCGATCTGCTTCAAGTCGCAGCCGACCCCGCGCTCGACTGCAACGGCGACCTTGTGCTTGACGCCTGTCAGCCCATCAACTGCGACTGCCCGTCCGACCTGAACGGCGACGGCGTCGTGAGTTCGGCCGATCTCGCAGTGCTCCTCGCGCAGTGGGGCAACTACGGTCAGGGCAGCGCCGACATGAACGGCGACTTCGAGGTGGATGCGTTTGACCTCGCCCTCCTCCTCGCCAGCTGGGGACCTTGTCCCTAACACCTCGGCTCAGCGAGCGCGCGCGTCACAGCACCAGTTCGGCTCCTGCTTCGATCTCGCGCGGGAGATCTGTGTCGGCGAGGTCGTCGGCTTCGAGGGCGGTCTGCGCGAGGATCTCAATACGCGCGTTCACATCGCCGTTGGGTCGGCGTGGCACTTTCACGCCGAGGCGTTCGAGCCAGGCGCCGTTGCGGTTGGATTGAATTTGGTGGCTTGACGCGGGGCTGTCATCACCCGAGGCGTTCTTGATCGGCGCGAACTCTTCGATGCGCGCGGTTTCCATCACGAGGCTCTTGCTCGCGAGCGCGAGCGCGTCGAAGACGAAGGCTTCAAACTTGATGGCGTTGGGCTCGACGGGATCAATCGTCTTGCCTTGCGTGCTGCACCAGTAGGGGACCTTCTTCTTGGCGCGATGAAAGGGCAGCGCGAAGTCGCCCACGGTGAGTCGATCGAGGAAGCTGAGCGAGATCAGATGAATCGCGACCGAGCCCGCGTTGAAGCGGAGCGCTCCTTGGCCATCGACCGCGTTGGTGAGTTGGCTCGGCATGTCGCTGTACTCAACGACGCCCGTCTTGCCGCCGCCGACATCGCAAAAGACGCCGACCTTCTCCGCGGCGTCGCGCTTGGCAACCATCTTGCTTGACATCTCACCGGACGAGCTCGCGGAGCGCGCGTGCAGTCCGAGGAAGACGGGGTCGACGATGCGCACCAGCGGATTGTCGACTTGGAAATATGAGAGATGCGCGATCCCGCGCGCGAGCATGTCTTGAAGCGCGCCGCTGTGATGGAGCGCGCGGATCGCGCCGCCGTGGCCATCGGGGTTGACCGCGAGCGCACTCGGATGCTCGAGCATGAGCTTGCCCTCGAAGGTGATCGACGGCATCGTGCCCTGCGGAAAGAGGAAGGTGTCGGAGGGGTTGCGACCGAACCAGTTGTTGTCGCGAAAGAACGCATGCGTGTCGGCGTCGTTCAGCGGACTGGTCATGATGTACCAAGGGATCGCGCAGCCGTAGCGTTTTTCGGCTGCCGCGATTTGCTCGGCGAAGACGCGAAAGAGCGGCTTGCCCGTCACGACGGTCGCGGGATAGGTGCCCTTGGGTCCCTTCCAACCGAGTCGTGTTCCCTGACCGCCTGCGACGGTGAACGCAGCGACCTTGCCTTCGCGCAACAGCGACTCGCCGTGCGCGCGCGCGTCAGCAGTGCGCGAACCGAGCGCGATGTATGGAGCGGGCGCGAGTGTCATGGGATCGACTTTCGCGTCTCCGCGATGGCCTTGAGCCTTCAGCTCAGCGACGAGTTTCGCCATGAGCGCGAGATCGACCTCAGCGAGTTGCGCGAGGAATTCCTGGCGCTGACGCGGCGCGAGCTCAGCGAGGTGGCGCAGGACCTGACCTTGCCCGTGGGCATGGAAGGCTTCGGTGATCCGAGGCTCGATTTCGGCGGACAACATGCGGGTTTCCAGAGGGATTAGGGCGACGGCGGCAGCGGCTTCGACCAGCCCTCAGGTCGGTGGCGCACGATGAGACCTGCGTGGAGGTAGATCACTTGCTCGCACACATTCGTGCAGTGGTCGGCGATCCGCTCGATCGACTTGGTGATGGTGAGCAGGCGAAACGCGTAGTCGACAGGCAGCGCTCCAGCAGCAACTTGCTCCTGCGCGGTGCGGAGGAGCTGCGTGCGGAAGCTCGCCACCGTGTCGTCAAAGAGCAGGACTTGCTGGGCGAGACTGGTGTTGCCCGCCGCGAGCGCGCGGTTGGTGTCGCGCAACATGCCGATGACCGAGTTGGCCATGACCCGAAAGACATCAGGAATCCGCGCGGGCAGTTGCACATCGGAGAGCACCGCTTCGGCGATGTCGACGGCGCAGTCGGCGACGCGTTCGAGCTCGTTGTTGACCTTCACGATGGTGAGGACCGAGCGGATCGATTTCTCGTCGGTCACGCCCATGGCCAAGAGCGGAATCGAGGCGCGCTCGATCTCGACATCAACGCGGTCGACCTCTTCATCAGCGGCGATGACCAACGCAGCCTTCACGCGATCGCCGTCGAAGTAGCTCTCGACGGCTTTGAGCGTGATGTCGAGGACGCGGTCGCCTTGAGCGACGATGTCGTTGCGCAGATGCGCGAGCTGGTCGTTGAAGTTCGGCACAGTCGGCGAGTATACCTGTGGCGCGTATGCTGCACCGCGTGGAGCTCGCTGCCAAGAGCCTCCGACGAGGAACCGCCAACGATGCCGAAACTCTGCGTGAACATCGACCATGTTGCGACGATCCGCCAAGCGCGGCGTGGGCATGAGCCTGATCCTGTGCACGCCGCGATCGAGGCCGAGGCGGGCGGCGCCGACGGCATCACCGTGCACCTGCGGGAGGATCGTCGGCACATTCAGGACGCCGACCTCTTGCGCATCAAGGAAGTTGTCCGCACTCGGTTCAACCTCGAGATGGCTGCGACCGAAGAGATGGTCGCCATCGCCATCGCCCTCAAGCCGCACTTGGCCATGTTTGTGCCCGAACGACGGCAGGAAGTCACCACCGAGGGCGGCCTTGATGTTCGTTCCCAAGTGGAGCGCATCGGAATGGCCGTGGCGCGGCTGAAACAGGCGGGAATTCCCGTGAGTGCGTTCATTGACGCCGATGAACAGCAGATCGAGGCGGCCGCCCGCGCAGGCTTTGATTGCTGCGAGATTCACACGGGTCCCTACGCGCACGCGTGTCACGGCGGCCCTGGCAACGAGGCAGCCGATGGATCGCGCGCCGTTGTCGAACTGGCCAAGATCGCGCAGGCCGCAGCTGCGATCCAGTCGCGCGGCATGCAAGTCAATGCTGGCCATGGGTTGAATACGGCCAATGTTGGCGCGGTCGCCGCGATCAAGGGTGTGCGCGAGCTCCACATCGGCCACTCGATCGTCTCGCGGGCGGTCTTCATCGGACTGCGCGCGGCCGTCGCTGAGATCAAGTTGGCCATGCACTGACATGTGCTGACCTGCCTTGCCGCGCTCGCGCGCTACACTCGCGCCATGAACAGTTCCGCGCGC
The DNA here is from genome assembly GCA_947490615.1 of Planctomycetaceae bacterium. Lineage (GTDB taxonomy): Bacteria > Planctomycetota > Phycisphaerae > Phycisphaerales > SM1A02 > QWPT01. Next base: position 212,276 of record CANLHK010000004.1, read on the forward strand.
AACAGCTCTAACAACACTGCTGGCCCCATCGAGTTTCACGGTTGCTACACAGCGATCGTGACGCCGTTCACTGCTGATGGTGTCGCGATCGATCAGGCACGACTGGCCGAACAGATCGCGTTTCAGGCTGACGGAGGAGTGCGCGGCATCGTCGCCTGCGGGACGACGGGTGAGTCGCCGACGCTTGAAGAAGACGAGCACCGTCTCGTCGTCGAGCACGCGGTGGAACTCGGTCACGCGCGCGGACTGCAGGTGCTTGCTGGCGCGGGTTCGAATTGCACGCGTCACGCCGTGGCGTTGCAGCGACTCGCCCATGAACTTGGCGCCGACGCGGGACTGCAGGTTTCGCCGTACTACAACAAGCCTTCACAAGAAGGTCTCTATCGGCACTTCATGACGGTGGCTGATTCATGCCCGCTGCCAACGATGCTCTACAACATCCCTGGCCGTTGCGGTGTCGCGATCAATCCTGAGACGGTGGCGCGTCTCGCGCGGCATCCGAACATCGTGGCGATCAAAGAGGCGACGGGCTCGATGGACTCCGCGAGCGAGATTCGCCAACGCTGCGGGATCACCATCCTTTCGGGCGACGATTCACTCACGCTCTCGTTTGCGGCCTGCGGTAGTTCGGGCGTCGTGAGCGTGGTGTCGAACATCATGCCCGCACAGATTCAGGCGCTCTGTGACGCCTTCCTGCGCAACGATTTCACCACGGCGCGTCGGCTGCACCGCGAGATCTTCCCACTGGCCAAGGGCTTGCTTTCGCTCGATGTCAATCCAGTTCCGCTCAAGGCAGCGATGCGCTTGCTCGGCCGAGACTCGGGCGCCGTGCGCTTGCCACTCGTCGAGGCTTCGACCGAAGCGACGACGAAGATCGGCACGATCCTCTCGCAATTCGGCTTCACCAAGCTCGAAGCGGTCGCGCGAGTGTGAGCGCAATGGATACGACCAATCCGCATGATGTGCGCGCGATGCCCTACAAGATCGCCGTGCTCTGTTACCTCTACGACGAGGCGGGGCGACTCCTGTTGCTCCACCGACGCAAGCCGCCGAACCGCGACATGTACTCACCGATTGGTGGCAAGCTCGAGGTCCGCGAGGGCGAAGGTCCACACGACTGCGCGCTGCGCGAGATCCGCGAGGAAGCCTGCGTGGAACTTCGTTACGACGAGATCCGCATGATCTCGATCGTCAGTGAGCGCGCCTATCAAGGCGAGGATCACTGGCTGATCTTCCTCTTTGAGGCGACGCGCGCGATTCGTTGTGATGAGATTCCCCACACCGAGTTCGACGAGGGGCGATTGGAGTGGCACGCGGTCGAGGATGTCGAGCGACTTCCGATTCCGCAGACCGATCGCGAGATCATGTGGCCCAATGTCCTCAAGCACCGTGGGGGCTTTTTCATGGTCCACATCGATTGCTCGAAGGAGCCGATGGAGCCGCGCTTGCTGGAATCCTGGCCAGCGACTTGAGCAACGCAACGAGTGGTGACTCGTGGCTCCCGAGAACGAGCGGGCTGCGCGCATGTCGAGTCGCTCCCTCCGCGTCGTCGACGATCGAAAAATAGTTGCGTGCCTAACGACTGGACAGGATGAGGGTTACGCGCGCGCGGCCGCAAAGGCAGGTTTTCGCTCTTTGCAGGGCCCGTTTCCGCACTAGTTTCTGAGTGGGTAATCAGGGAGAGGGCGGTCAGACCGCCCTTTGGGAGGGTATGCAATGGGACTTTTCAACTCTGTGGAAACGGCATGTGCCGTGGGCGCTGTCGTCGCCTGTTCTGTCTTCGCTGGACCTTTTGCGTCCACCGCGGAGGCGTCGCTCACTGCCACGCTGTCGGCCTATTCGGCCGGTCGCTACGAGCAGTGTGGCTTCTCCTCGGCCTTGGCGTGGGACTCGACCGCGTCGGTCGATCTCTTCTCGATCCGCGCGTTTCAACACACCTTTACTGAGACTGGTGGCCCCGCACAGGGTCAGTTCCAGTCTTGGTGCGTGGAGGTCTTCCAAGGTCTCGACCTTGGTGGCACCTACACCTTCGATGTTGTCGCTGCCGAAGCCGCACCAGGCGCAGCGGTCGCACCTGGTCCGATGGGCGCGGTGAAGGCCGCGGCTGTGCGCGATCTCTTTGCGCGCTGGATCAATCCCGCGACGGGCAATGTGAATGGCGCGATCGGTGATCGCGACGCCAAGACTTCCGCGTTCCAGCTCATGCTGTGGGAGATTTCCCACGAGAACTTCACAGCGACCACCGCGCAAGGAATTCTCGCGCAGTTGTCGCTCTCGAGTGGCGCGTTTCGCGCGAGTATCAGTGGCGCGACCGCCAGTTGGTACGACTCGATCATGCAGTCGCTTGGTGTGGGTGGGTTCCAGAGCAGTGCCATCGAAGGACTGACCAGCGCCACGGCGCAGGATCAACTCCGACTCGTTCCCGCTCCAGGCTCCATCGCGCTCCTGGGACTTGCTGGTCTGCTTCGTACTCGTCGTCGTCGCTGAGGCGCGGTCCTTGGGCGGTGGTGTTCCCCACGCCGCCCGCGGCCGCAGTATCCGATTGCGATTCCAAATCGTCGCTGGCGTGAATCCCTCGATTCGCGCCAGCGCGTTTCATTTCGTATTCTCGCTTTGATGTCCGTCGATCTCTCTCCACCCAATCTCCCCGACTATCCCGTTGATCGGACCGTCGCGGAGATTGCCCGTTCGTGGACGGTCGATCCGCGCATTCCCGCGACGATTCCAGGCTTTGACGCGCCGTTCTTCCAGGCTGGACTTGCTGGCTACAGCGACGGCGCCATGCGCCTCGTCGCCCGCAGGCACGGCGCGCCGTTCTGTGTGACCGAGGCGCTCCTTGATCGCACGCTCATCAATGGCGGCAAAGGTCGGCGCAAAGAAGATCCTGATCTGCTCGCCACCGAATGCGGCATGGGCGAGATCGAGGACAACATCGCAGCTGGTCTTGATGACCACCCGATTGCTGGCCAAGTCATGGGGTCTCACCCTGAAGAGATGGCGCGCGCGAGCGAACTCTTGGTCAAGATGAACTACGACGTCATCGATGTGAACCTCGCCTGTCCAGTCAAGAAGATCAAGAAGTCGAATCGCGGCGGCCACTTTCTCGCCTATCCCGACGATGCCATCGAGATCCTCAAGGCGGTGCGCGCCGTGGTTCCTGCGGCGATTCCGTGCACGGTCAAGCTCCGTCGAGGCTTCGACGACACCCCCGAGATGGCCGAGCGCTTCGAGCAGATCTTTGCTGCGACCTACGAGCTTGGGTATGCGTGGGCGGTGGTGCATTGCCGCACCGTGGCGCAGAAGTACCTCGGGCCTTCGAAATGGGAGTTTCTCCGCGATCTTTGCGTGCGACATCCTGATCGAGTGATCTTTGGCTCGGGCGACATCTGGACAGTCGACGACATCTTTCGCATGCACGCCTACACAGGCGTCCATGGGGTGAGCGTGGCGCGCGGCTGCATCGGAAACCCGTGGATCTTCACGCAGGCCCGTGCGTTGATGCGTGGAGAGCCTGCGCGGCAACCCACGATGGCCGAGCAGCGTCACGCGCTGGAGTCGCACTTCGACCTCGCGATGCAGCTTCATGGCGAAGACGCAGGCGGCAAGCGCATGCGCAAGTTCGGCATCAAGTTTGCCTCCCACCATCCGCAGGGCGATGAGGTCAAGCGCGACTTCATCGATTGTGAACGGACACGGGATTGGAAGTCGACGCTCGCCAAGTGGTATCCGGCTGTTCCGTGAGTGACACGGGCGGTCGATAGAGCGCGACTCCTGGGCTTGGACCGAACGATTCTTCTTCGACATAGAGATGCCCGCACGCCGCGACGCGCGCAGAAGTGGTTGCGTCTGAACTTTCGGCGCTTACAAACGCGAGGCTGATCGAGAAGAGCCCCATTGGTGTCAGCGCGGGCGCGAGGAGTGTCGCGGTGTGCGCGCCTGACCAACGCGCGTAGAGGTAGGCGCGGCCGCAGTCTTCGATGTCGCCTTCAGCTTCAGGTCCTGGCGCGTCAAATCCTGCTGCGCCGACGAGAATGTCTGCACCGTCGATCGCGACCGATTGTCCGAAAGCGAGGCCTGTCATGCGATCGGGCGGACGGAGTTCCTGCGGCGGATTTGTCGGGTCTTCAAGATCGAAGATCCACGCCTTGCCGCACGCGACGCCATCGATCCGTCCGCCGAACTCGCCGACGACGAGCGTGGTGCCATCGAGTGCCAACGCAGCTCCGAACGAGCCGAAGGATGTCGCTGTGGGCGACCAGATCGTGCGCTCAAAGACAAAGCGACCGTTCGCAGCGCGCGCAAAGAGATGCACCGCGCCAGCATCGGGCGTGGTGATGCCGCCGTTGCTTGCGCTGTCCGACGAGTTCTCACCGGGCGCGCCGACGGCAATCCACGCCTCGCCGCACGCTACAGCGGAGCCAAACCATGCTGCGCTTTGCGGTGCCGGCGCGCAAAGCGTCTGCGTGTGCGACCACGGGTGAGTTGTCAGATGGCGCAGCAGCGGGGCGGCCGAGTCGGGCGAGGCTTCGCGCGGTTGGGTGTTGCTGTACTCAAAGAGGTTGATGCACCCAGCGTCGGTGAGGCCGCCGAGGTCGCCGAGGTCGTGTCGTCGCGCTGCCACGGCCAGGAGGTCACCCGACGGCGCGAAGTCCACAGCGCTGCCGAACTCAGCGCCGACTTGTGGACGAGGCGCTGTGATGGTCGCGATCGGCTTCCATAAGAAACTGCCGTCAGGCTCGGGACGGAGCTCAAAGAGGTCCACGCAACCCTCGAATCCACCTCCCGACTCGCCGAGCGCGTCGAAGTAATCCTCGTGATGTATTTGAAGGCGATCCACAAGCGTCGCGCGATCCGCGCCGACGGCGGCTGTCCACCGCGCCATCGTTTGTTCGCGTGCAGTGCCGCGTCCGAGCGCGACGCTGCAGGCAAAGTGATCACCCACGCGCGTGGCATTGAACTCGCCCTCGGTGGTGCGCACGACTTGACCCTTTGAGTCGACCGCGAAACGGAGCAGGGTGACGGAGCCTGGCTCAAGCGCCGCATCGCCGTCGGTCGGGGCAGCGATGAGGAGCCGATCGTGATGCGACGCGACGCTCTCGCCAAAACGAAGGACCTCGGGTCGCGGCGGAGCAATCACCTCGCTCGGATCGACCGTCGGCGGCGCCGTCGCAGCGGTCGGGAGTGCTGCAGCGGCAAGCAGCGAGGCCGCGCACAGCGCCGCAAGCTGCGCGAAGCCGCGAGAGCGCTTTCGCGGATTTCGCCCACGATTCCTGCTGATGTTCCGCGCATGAGCGCGCTGGCTCGACTCGATCCGACCGTCGAACGGCTCACGACTTCGCTGTGGCATCTCTTCTCCTTGATTGGATGTGCGTGCAAGGCGGGAGCCTACTCCGTCGGCGAGGCCCGTTTTGTGATCACTCCATTTCCCACGAAGTTCACGAGAAACTTTCGGTGCCTCTTTCAGCATCACGATTCCGCTGCAGCAGACACGGCACGGCGCAGCGTTCGTAAACTCTCCACATGGCAATCGCTGCGCGCACGGGACTCGTGAGTTACTTCGATGGTTCGACCGAGCTCGAGGGCTACCTCGCGATCCCCACCGAGAGCGCGAAGGCTCCGCGACCGATTGTGCTTGTGGTCCACACTTGGACGGGCCTCGATGAGTTCGCGCGCGCCAAGGCGCACATGCTTGCGGAGCTCGGCTACATCGCGTTGGCCGTCGATGTCTACGGCAAGGGTCGACGCGGAACCACGCATGCAGAGTGCGGTGCGTTGATGACACCGTGGACGGAAGATCGCGGCGCGCTTCGGGCGCGACTCCTTGCTGCGGTCGCCGCTGCCAAGACCATTGAAGGCGGTGATGGCGATCGACTTGGTGTGATCGGCTTCTGCTTCGGCGGTCTCTGCGCGCTGGATCTCGCGCGGGCCAATGCACCAGGCTTGCGTGCAGCCATCGCCTTTCATGGACTGCTGCATCCTCCGAATCTCGGCGCGCAGCCGTCGATCAAGGCCAAGCTGCTTGCGCTCCACGGATTCGACGACCCGTTGGTCCGACCTGAGGGCATGGTGGCCTTTGAAGAGGAGATGACCGCAGCCCATGCCGATTGGCAAGTGGTCGCGTACGGCGCGACAGGGCACGCCTTCACCAATCCAATGGTGCATGATTACGCGAGCGGAATGTTCTACAGAGAGATCATCGCGGATCGTGCCTTTGCCTCGATGCGCGCGCTGCTCGCGGAAGCGCTCTGAAAGCTGCGTAGGACTCGCTTGCTGACCGCGCTTTGGGGACGGGAGTTTCGTGATTCACTCGCGCTGCGCTTCCAATCGCGCGCGCTCTTCACGATACTGCGCCGATGCGATGGTTCTCGCGCTTCCGAGCTCCTTTGGTGCTCGCCTTCTTCATGCTTGAAGGCGCGGTCATCGTTCCCGCCGCAGCTGCTGTTGATTACGACCGCGCGATCCGTCCCGTCCTTGCAGCGCGTTGCTACTCCTGTCACGGACCTGACGGTGAGTCACGCAAAGCGGGCCTGCGGCTCGACACCTTTGCGGGCGCGACGGCCACGCTCAAAGATGGCGTGCGCGCGATCGTTCCAGGCGATCCAGCCGCGAGCGAGATTCTTGCGCGACTTTCTGCGCACGATCCTGAAGAGCGCATGCCGCCCGACGGTCGCGAGCCGTTGACGGCGACAGAGCTCGCGGCCGTGCGTCAGTGGATTCAAGAGGGCGCGGTCTACGCGCAACCATGGGCGTTTCGTGCGATGGATGACGGCGCGGCGCCAACCGTGCGCGACGCGTCGTGGCCTCGCAGTGAGATCGATCGCTTTGTGCTGGCCACGCGCGAAGCAGCAGGACTCGCCGCACCCGCGCAGGACATTGATCCAGCTGCCTTGCTGCGTCGCGCGTCGTTTGACCTCACGGGGTTGCCGCCAACGGAAGCGGATCTCCGCGCGTATCTCAGTGATTCGAGCGAGGCGAACTTCGAAGCGTTTGTCGATCGCGCTCTGGCGAGTCCTGCGTTTGGTGAGCGATGGGGTCGGCACTGGCTCGATCTTGCGCGCTACGCGGAAACGCTCGCGCATGAGTTCGACTACGAGATCCCCGACGCGTGGCGCTACCGCGACTATGTCATCGACTGCTTCAATCGCGATTTGCCGCCTGCGCGGTTTGTCGCGGAGCAACTCGCGGGCGACTTGCTTGAGCCGCGTGCGGCACTCGGGCTCACCAACGCAGCGCCGCTTGGGACGGCGTACCTGTTTCTTGGTCCCGCGACGCACGCGCCCGTCGATGTGCGATTGGATGAGGCCGATCGCATTGCTGGTTCGATTGATGTCGTCGGTCGTTCGCTCTTGGGCATGACGCTCGCGTGCGCACGGTGTCACGATCACAAGTTTGATCCGATTCCTACGCGCGATTTCTACGCGCTTGCCGGCGCGCTGCGCAACACGCGGCGCGTCGAGTCCTTCCTCGATACTGATCCTCGCGCTGCGTCGCTTGCGGCCGACGCGACTTCGGCGCTCGACGCTGCGGCGCGCGTGGCTTCAGTCTCTCCTGAAGCGCACTCGTTGGTGGCCGATGCAACGCCAGGATCGATGCGACTTGATGACGCGTCGGACGGTGGCGCAGCATGGGATCAGTCGGGTCAGGCGTTTGCTGCTTCACGCGCACTTCTGGGGTGCAGTGCCGATGGATCGCTGCGTCTTGCCGAGTCGGGCACGATCGACAGCGCGCGACTGGATACGCAACTGGTCGGCAGCGCGCGTTCGCCTGCGTTTGGAATCTCCAAGCGCTACCTCCATCTTCGCGTGCGCGGTGCGTCGAGTTGGGTGCGCGTGCTGATCGACAACTACTGGCTCGACTCCGCCAACGCGCTCCTCTTTGATGGGATGCGTCGAAGACTCGCCGATGCCGACGCCACACAGGCCACGCGCGATCCGCGCGAGTGGGAGTGGCGTGTCGAAACCTTTGACCTCGCGCGCTTTGTCGGAGAGCGTGCCTATGTCGAGTTGATCGACGATGGCGGCGGTTGGGTTGAGTTCGATGCGATGCTCGCCAGTGACGAGGCGCAGCCGCCGAAGTCTGAGCTTTGGGACATCGACGGCACAGCGTCGGCGGTGGATCTCCTCGGTCCGTCGACGAACGCACAGCGCGATCTCGTCGTGGCTGCGCGCGACGCGCTGCGCGCCTGCACGCCGCCGATTCGCGCGCTGGTGGCCGAGGACTCTGGGCAATTCGATGAACCCGTCCATGTGCGCGGCTCACCACGAAACTACGGAGAGGGTGTGCCGCGCGCAGAGCTTTCGATTCTGGCCGCGCGCAACGCTGCGGCGCAACCTGGAACCATCGGCAGCGGGCGACTTCGCCTCGCTGGTGAGATCACCGATCCGTCTCGGCCGTTTCTTTGGCGCACGCTGGCCAATCGTGTCTGGCTCAAGCTCTTTGGTCGCGGCATCGTCGAGACGCCCGACGACTTCGGCCAACTCGGCGCAGCACCGTGGAGTCGTGAACTCCTCGATCACCTCGCGATGAAGCTTGCGCGCGGCGGGACCTTCAAGGAGCTCATTCGCGCCATCGTGCTGACGCGCGCGTATCGCGCGCTTGGTGACGAGGAGACGCTTGCGCCGACTGCGTGGGGCGCGCTTCCTGTGCGTCGCCTCGATGCCGAATCGATCCGCGATGCGATGTTGCTTGCCAGCGGACGGTTCGATCCGCGCGCTGGTGGACCAAGCGTCGCAGCGCGTTTGACCGAGCACATGCAAGGTCGCGGTCGTCCTGGGCAGAGTGGTCCTGTCGATGGAGCGGGGCGTCGCAGCGTGTATCTCGCGGTGCGGCGCAATTTCCTCGATCCCTTCATGCAGGCGTTTGATCAACCCGTGCCAGCAACGACCTGCGGCAAGCGGCATACCTCGAATGTTCCTGCGCAGGCGCTCGCGCTCTTGAACAGCGATCTTGCCCATGAACTCGCTGCGTTTTGGGGCAAGCGTCTCGCTGAGCAGTCCGCGCTCACCGACGACTCGAAGATCGACTCGATGTGGTTTGCAGCCTTCGCGCGAGCTCCGCGTGAGGATGAGCGCGCTGCAGCAGTCGAGTTTCTCGGTGGTGAACGCGCTGCCGCTCTGGACGCGTCTGCACGCGACGCCGCCGCATACACGGCGCTGGCGCATGCGCTCTTCTCGGCGAAGGAGTTCGTGTTCCTGCGATGAGCCACCCGCAACACCAGACACCTCACCATCATTGCGGACGATTCATCGCGCCGCCACTTTCGCGTCGCGATGCGCTGCGATCTCTCGGCGGCGGGTTTGGCATGGTCGCGTTGGCGGGTCTCTTTGGTCGCGAGGCGCTTGCGTCGGACGCGGGTGAAATTCTTGCCGAGCGTGCGCTTGGCGCGACGCATCTTCCCGCGCGCGCCCGCAGCGTGATCTTCCTCTACATGGATGGCGGCCCGTCGCAGGTTGATACCTTCGATCCCAAGCCGCGGCTCGCCGACTACAACGGGAAACCCTTCCCGATGACGATGGCGCCGACGCAGTTCAACAACAACGGGAACACCCTCGCTTCGCCGTGGAAGTTCCAGCAGTTTGGCGAGTCGGGACTCTGGGTGAGTGATCTCTTTCCGCATGTCGCGGGTGTGGCCGATGAGCTCTGCGTGATTCGCTCGATGACCAGCGAATTCAGCGAGCACACCAACGCGAACTATCTCTTGCACACGGGCTCTGGCATTCCTGGCCGCCCATCGATGGGAGCGTGGTGCGCCTACGGACTCGGTGACGAGAACAACAACCTGCCTGGATTCGTGGTGCTCGAAGGTGGACTCATTCCGCCAGGCGGACTGGACTGCTTTACCGCAGGATTCCTGCCCGCGCGCTACCAAGGCTCGGTCATGCGTCCCGTGGGTGAGGCGATCGCCGATGCAACGCCGCGCGAGAAGCTAGAGGCGCAGGATCGCAAGCGGCAGTTGATCGCACGACTTGATAGCGCGTTCCTCCACGAGGCTGATGCTGAAGCCGTCGAGAGCGCGATCAAGAATCATGAACTCGCGTATCGGATGCAAGCAGCGGTGCCCGAGCTCGCGTCACTCGACCACGAGAGCAAAGAGACGCAGGCGCTCTACGGCTTTGACTCGCCCGATCCCAACACGCGTCACTACGCGCGCGAATGTTGCCTCGCACGGCGGCTTGTGGAGCGCGGCGTGCGCTTTGTCGAGGTCACTTGTCCGCGCACGATTGGTGATCGCTGGGATCAGCACAACGATCTCAAGGCGGGACACGAGGCCAACGCGCACGCGGTCGATCAGCCGATCGCGGCGCTGATCCGCGACCTCAAGCGTCGCGGTCTGCTTGAGAGCACGCTCATTGTCTGGAGCGCTGAGTTTGGCCGCACGCCGTTTGCGCAGGGTTCGAATGGTCGCGACCACAATCCGTTTGGCTTCACGGTCTGGATGGCAGGCGGAGGCGTGAAGGGCGGCGCCGTCATCGGTGCCACCGACGAGTTCGGCTATCGCGCCGTCGAGAATCCGTACCAAGTGCATGACCTGCACGCGACAATGATGCACCTGCTTGGCGTCGATCATCGCCGCTTGACCTTCCGTTTCGGAGGCCGCGACATGCGGCTGACCGATGTGCACGGCCGCGTGATTGAGGGCGCGGTCGGCTGACCACGGGTCCCAGGGCTAAGAATCGGCCATTGCAGGCATTGCAAGCGGCTTTCAGCGGCGGACCCGCCGAGAGAGTGGGGCAGCGCTCCGCACGAAGTCGGCGGATTTTTTGGCGATGGTTGTATCTGGAGGCGGGACCTCGCGCTCCCGTCTGGTGTTCGCTGGGCGTGTGGTTTAGACCGCAGCGAACCGACGGAGTTCCGAGTGGAACGCCGCATCGCGTACGCCCGATCCAACATCTAGAGCTAAGGAGTCTTTCAATGTCACTCAAGACATGCGCTTTCGCATCGTCCTCTCTCACCCTCGCCGTTGTGGCGAGCTTTGCATCGTCCGTTTCCGCGGACATCGGTTACGCAGCCGCTGTTGACGCAGCGCGCGCTGCTGCGCCGCTGGGCACGCTGTTCGGGATCCAACAGCGCGAGCGCAACAATGTCATGATCTACGAGGGCGAGCTCTACGACGCGCCGCTCAATACGCAGTTCCAAGCCAGACTCGACCTTGAGACTGGTGCACTCTTGCGCGTCGATGTCAATGGCGTTTCGAAGTCTGCTCGCCCCGCGCTGCAAGAAATCGCTGACCGTCTTGGCGAAGTCCAACTCGACTTCGCGCCAGCGATTGATGCCGCCAACGCCTCGAGTGCGCGCAGCGATGTGCAGAAGGCTGCCTTCGACATGGAAGCGGGAATCCTCGCCTACCAAGTCGAGTACTTCGACGGTGTGACCAAGGTCTACATCGACAGCGTGACGGGCGGCGTGATCCCCCATCACGGTCAGGATGACGACATGGATCCGACGAATCCGTCGACCGCGGTCATCGCAGCGATCGATATCGCTGAGGCCCACAAGGGTGCGGGCTGGGTCACCATCGGTCTTGAGAACGAGTCGGAAAAGGGCGGCAACATCGTTGAAGTCCTGCTCATGGAACTCAAGGGCAACATGCTCTCGATGGTGCGCGTCGCTGGTGACGCCGTGCTGAGCTCGAGCGACTTTGAGCCAGCGGGCAATCAGATTGCACGCATCGCGCTGTTGCGCGACAACTGGGACTTGGTCGTGACCGACCTCGCAGCAGCCGTCGGCGCCGCCGAAGCGGCGTATCCAGGCGCGGGCATTTCGGAAGCTGAGTTTGAGGTTGAGACAGAGAAGACGGGCAACACCGTCAGCTGGAAGATCAATCTCATCACCGCAGATCTCATCGAAGTGGATTACATCGTCGACGCCTCGCAGGCCATCGGCAACGGCTTCCGCTTCGCGACCGCTCCTGTCACGAGCATCGTTGGTGACTACACCGGCAACGGCATCGTCGACGCGCAGGACATCGCGGAAGTCTTCCACACTTGGGGCGCGATCAATCCGCTCATGGATGTGAACGGTGATGACCGCGTCGGTTCGCAGGAAGTTGCCGCAGTGCTCTCCAACTGGAGCTGAGCAGAGAAGAAGAGAGAAGCTGAGACACACACCGCCTGCGCTGGAGTCGGCCCATTGGCTCCAGCGCAGGCTGTTTTTTTGGGCCGTTTTCGAAGGAACGCCACGGAGCCCGATTTGAAACGCGTGCTGCTTGGTTGGCGGACTTGCTCGTGTTACTCTCGTCGTTCACTTTGAAGGACGACTGAGTGGTGCGGACGACCTCGACCTCAACACGATTCTTGATCGCGCTCGTCGCAGCGCTGACGCTGAGCCTCTGCGCCGATCGCGTCATGGCCGCGATCGGCTTTCCTGCGGCCGCGACGGCTTGTCGCGCCGCAGTGCCGGGGCAGAAGTTGTTGGCGCTGCGTGAACGCACACGCAATGGCGTCTGGGTCTATGAGGGTGATCTCGTCGAAGTCCCGCCGACTCGCGTGACCACGGCGACGATTGAGCGCGACACCGGCGCGCTTCTCGATGTTGCTTCGATCGTGATTCCCTCGGACGAACTGCCCGCGATCCAGCAGTCGGTGCAACGCCTGAACTACGCGACCGTCGATTTCGCGCAAGCGGAGTCGGTCGCCAGTGTCGCGTCACTGCGCACCGATACCGAGCGCATCGAGCTTCTCTATGAAGGCGGGATCCTGGCGTATCGCGTGAGTTACTTCGATGACCCCGTGCTGATCGAAGTGGATTCGATTACGGGTGGCGTGATTCCGTCGCCGCTCCCTGGTCTGGCAATTGAGCCCACGGTGCGCGTTGCCGAGATGGCGGGCGCGATCGCCCACGCGCAGTGGTACACCAGCGCGCAATGGACTCCGATCGAAGCGACTGCCACGCAGCGCATCGATGGCGTGACCGTGCGCGTGCTCTTCGTCAACCGAGTGTCGGGCTTCATGGTCCGCCACGAAGTTGTGCAGGGCTTTCTCATCCCCGGCTCTTCGTTCGTGCCCGTCGGTCAGCAGATCGCGCGCGCTGCGATGGTCGCGATCGGCTCTCCCGTGATCTGCCCATCTATCTCGGCGCTTGCGGCGGTGCAAACGGCATCGCCTGGCCTTGGCGTGAACAGCCTCTCGCTCGAGCTCGGCGGCACTGCGGGTGCGTACACCTACGACTGGGTCACGCGATTCGTCGACGCAAGCGAAACCGAACGCGACGCGCACACCGACGCCACACAGCCCGTGTCGAAGAAAGGCGCGCCGCAATTCACGGCGCCGATCGACCTCGCCGCGGTGGACTTCACGCGCGACGGAGTCGTCGATGCCCGCGACCTCACCGAACTCCTCGCCTATTGGGGCGCCTTCAACGCACTCCTCGATGTGAACAACACAGGGTTCGTCGACGCAGGAGATTTGGCGATGTTGCTGAGTGAGTGGACGGGGTGAGGGCGCGCGCACTGCGCGGCGCCATGGGGATTGGTGCAGTGAGAAAGCGCCACGGCAAACCTTGCGTTGTCGCGTGAGTCGTGTGACAGCGCACTGGGGTTACGACGCACGCAGCGGAATGGAACAACGCTGAGTTGGTTGCGATGGCGCCAATCACGCACGCTGTTCGACCATGGCCACCTTGCGGAACTGCGCGCAGCGTGGTTAGACTGCTTTTTCGGCTGAAGTTTGATCGAACACTTCAATCACGAGGAAGAGCCATGCGAGCAACCACTGTTTGCGTTTTGGCGGTCTTGAGCGTCGCGCAGTTCTGTTCGGCAGCGCAAGGGGATAAGGATTGCGCGGAAGCCAATCAGAGCCGTCCATACTTGTTTCACAGGCGACTTCCTTCGCAGCCGGAGCCCGGCTCGCAGGAGATTGTGGTGTTTACGTTTGACGCGCTGCCGGTCCCGAGCTGGGGATGGCTTCGGGTTCGTGCCTCAGCCGATCTCGGTCTGCTTGATGAGGTGCTCTTTGTTCGGATTGACGGCGGTAGTTGGATGCAGTTGGAAGAGAACTCTTTTGTAGACTGTTCGGAGCCAGCGAACTGCTGGAGCTATTACGTCGATTCGGGGGAAGTTGCTGACGGTTCACTCACCGTCGAGATTCTCGCATCTCCAGGGGTCAATGCTCGCGTCTGCCCAGAGGGCTTCGTGGAGGTTGCGCTCAACCTCTACGCGGAGCAAGACCGTGACTGCAACGGCAACCGCCGCGACGACGCTTGTGACATCCTCGATGGACTTCTCGTCGACTGCAACAACAACCTTTGGGCGGACTCGTGCGAGATTCAGCGGTTCCCTGAGTTTGATTGCGATGGAAACGGTCGCCTCGACTGCTGTGATGCACAAGATGGCGCGCAGGACTGCGATCTGAATGGAGTGCTCGATCGCTGCGAGATCTCCGCTGATCCGAGTCGTGATTGCAACAGCAATGGTCGGCTTGATTCGTGTGAGATCATGCTCGAAGGTGCTCCCGACGCGGATCTCAATCTCATCCCTGACGCGTGCGACATCGCTGCGGGTCGTCTGGCCGACTGCGATAGCAATGGCATCGCCGACATCGCTGAGTGGATCGCTCTCGGCGGTGACGCGACGGGCAACTATCGCCTCCCTGCGTGCTTTGTTCCAACTCCAGACATCTACGCCGATGGCGTCGTGGACGCTGTGGATTTGGCCGTGGTGCTCAGTCGTTGGAACTGGGTCGGCACTCCCGCAGACCTCAACAATGATGGGTTTGTCGGTGGCGAAGATCTCGCGATCCTGTTGTCCGCGTGGGGCCCGTTCGGTTTGTGCGGGGACGGCTTCGCCGATCCGGGAGAGAACTGCTGCAACTGTCCTTCCGATGTGCACTGTGGCGATGGCTTTGACTGCTACTACGGCGAGTGTGTCGCCTGCCCGAGTGGCGAGTGCCCGAAGGGTGAAGATCTTTGTGAAGTGCTGTATGGGCCTCAGCCACTGTTTCCGTATGGAACGGCCGATGTCTGCTACGGCCAGAATCCCTACGGATTCTGGTGCGCTGCTGGTCTCTTGGGCAACACCCGCGCAGGCGGCTTCTCCATGAATGTCCTGAGCGTGGACATCGCGGCCCCGTCAGCGGCCATCGCGTCGTTTGGGTTGCTGGCGTTCACCGCGATTCCGCTGCGCTCGAGGCGCCGAACTGCGACGCCAGCCCAGCGCTGATGCACAGACAGATCAGGCACCAATCTTTGAGCAGCGTGAGGTCGAGCATCGACATCGCGGCGAACGCAGCGAGCGAGCCAGCGACACCAACAGCCCAGGGTCGTATCCGCGCCGTCGCGAGGCCGCGACGCAGATCGCGGATCACCAGGAAGCTGAGCGCGGCAAAGAACGTGCATCCGAGGAGGCCGCGTTCGACGAGCAGTTCGAGCGGGACATTGTGAACCCACGGCATTCCGCCAGGTGGGGTTTCCCATCCACTCGGCCGCGCTTCCTTGCGAGAAGCCTCGTTGACCTCGAAAAACACCGCAGGCCCGTGCCCGAGCCACGGTCGCTCAACCGCCGCTTCGAGAGCGATGCGCCAAGTCTGCAGTCTCATCTCCTGCTGAGGCCGAAGTGTCTCGGTGAGTCGCTTGCGGAAAGAGCCGAGGTCGCCAATCCACGCGACGGTACCGACGACCATCACGATCACCAGCGACCAGCGCAAGAACTGACGCGTGCCAAGCCAACTTCGCGTCCACGCGCCCACAAGAAGTCCGCCGAGCGTCGTGCGACTGCCAGTGAGCAGCACTCCAAAAGTCGCGATGGCGGCGATGGAGATGCTGCGCAGCCGACTGGCGCGTCCCTTCGTCGTGGGAGTGACAAGCGCCAGCGGCAGAAGGAGCGCGACAAACCCCACTTCGTTGGGATTCGGCAGACTCCCCGTGAACCGCCAGCGATCGGCGGGCTCAGGAATCCCACCGAGCAGACTGTGGTGGAACACATACTGCCAAGCAATATCGATGCCACACACGATGATGGCAGCCTGCATGGCTCGTTGGAGCCATCGAAGCGTCGTGGGTTCGCGTGCGACAATCTGCGCCGCAGGGAACGCAAGCAACAGCATCAGTCCACCCGCGCCTCTCGCAAAGGACGCATCGGCATAGCGCGAGAACCAGGCCGAGAGAAGACTCGCGCCACCAAAGGCGAGCAGCGTGGGAACATGGCGAACCGCGCACGAGCCTAGGAAGTGGTTGGAAAGAACCCCCAACACGAGGAGCGCCAGTACACCTTGCGAGAGCCAGTTCGATTGAGGGCGCCCGAGAGGGAACCACAGCACGCAGGCCGCCAGCGCGAACATGCACAACCACGCGGGGAGGCGGGCGAGCCGTTGCTGCATCTCGAGTTCAAGACCCCCATTGCTGGGCTTCGCCTTTCTCCTCGCAGCTCGAGGGTACCACCGCAATGGCGGACCTCGAACTCCTCAGCAGCCACTCACCCCTTCCGTCCGCGTCGCCCTTGTTTGAAGCCTGATTTGTGGCCTGATTTGTCGCGACCCGCGCGGCCCTTTTTGCTGCCGCCTTCGCGGGGGCGGGGTTCGAAGTACTCGCGGGTTCCTCCGACCATCTGTGCGCCTGCGTCGCCCTTGGCGGGGAGCTCTCCTTCGACTTCGATGGCGGCGCGACCGAAACTGGCGACCTCAAGATTGAGTTGTCGTCCGCGAAGGTCCACCGAAGTGATGCGCACCTTGATGCGATCGCCGAGTCCAATCGAGGCGCCGCTGCGTTGCGCGACCAGTCGGCCGCTGCGAGGATCGCGGTTGAAACGGTCGAGCCTTCCGTCGCCGCCCTTCATGTCACGGTTGGGAACCGCGCCGTCGACGAGGTAGCGGTCAATCGAAACGAACACGGTTCCGTTGGGCATGAGCCCAGTCACGGTTCCGTCGAAGACTTCGCCGAGGTGCTTCTCGTGGAGCAACTGGAGTACGAGGAAAGTTCGCAGATCCTTCTCGGCGTGATCCGCCGCAACCTCGCGTTCGCTGGCATGGCGACCGAGGTCGATGAGCTTGGCTTCGTCGAGGACCCGCGGATCGATCGCGAGTTGTCTGGTGAGTTGGCGTCGGCGCTTGCCTCCGCCTGATTCCGTGCCGTTCTCGGTGATGTCGAGGTACGCATGCACCACGCGATGCACGAGGAGGTCGGGATAGCGACGGATCGGACTGGTGAAATGTCCGTAGTGCTCGCTCGCGAGTGCGTAGTGGCCGATGAGCGCGGGTGAGTAGACCGCCTTGGACATGCAACGCAGAATCGAGAAGTGGATCGCGCGCGCAGCGGGCGAGTGGCGCGTGGCTTCGAGCAGCGCTTGCAGATCTTTGCGCGTCGGCTCGTCGGGGAGCCGCCATTTGGCGAGCCGCGCGAACTGACGAACTTCCTCGATGTCGCCGAAGGTCGGGTCTGGGTGAATGCGGCGCAAGAGTGGCGTGTCGAGTCCCGCAAAGGTGCGCGCAACGGCTTCGTTGGCCTCGACCATGAACATCTCGATGAGCGTGTGGGTGTAGGAATCATCTTCCTTCACCGCATCGACGACATGCCCCGCGTCGCTAAAGATCAACTCGACTTCGGGAAGGTCGAGATGGATCATGCCCGCGGCCTCGCGGCGGGCGCGAATGACCTTGGACAACTTGTCGGCGCGCTGCAGGGCGTCGAGGAGTTCGGGGGTGTAGGCGCTGTCGGTCTTGGCATGCTCGCGCGCGAGCTCGGGCTTTCCATCGATGAGCGCCTGCGCCTCGATGTAGGTCAAGCGCTTCGACGAACGAATGACGGTGCGGGCGAGACGCTGTCCGACGATCTTGCCTTCGTCATCGAGGGCGATGAAGGCGCTGAGCGTGAAGCGCGCCACACCTTCTTGCAGCGAGCAGACGCCGTTGGAAAGCGTCTCAGGCAACATGGGCACGGTGTGGCGGGGGAGGTAGACGCTCGTGGCGCGCGTGCTTGCTTCCACATCGAGCGCGGAGTCCTGCGTCACAAAGTGCGCGACATCCGCGATGTGCACGCCGAGTTCCCACTGGCCCGTGGTCGCGTGTTGCACGATGGAAATGGCATCGTCGAAGTCTTTCGCATCAGGCGGGTCGATGGTGAAGATGAAGTTGGCGGTGAGATCCTCGCGGTCCTCCCACGATCCAGAACTTCCTGCTGCGTTGGTCGCGCGTTCAAAGGCAACCGCCGCTGCGTGGGCTTGCGCGATTGCTTGCGCGTCGAAGACCTCGCGGATCTGATAGGTCGCGATGACCGCCTGCGTCTCGACATCGGGCCGACCCGCAGGGCCAAGCACTTCGACAATGACACCCTCGGCCAGTGCGCCTTCTTCAGGCCAGAGCAGAATGTCGACGACGACCTTGTCGCCTTCTTTGGCGTTCTTCGCGCTTGGATCGCGCACCACGATCGGCTCGCGAATCGAGCGTCCATCGGGTTCGACGAGCCACTCGCGACCGCGCTTACAGAGCGTGCCTGCGTAGCGCGACTGACCTCGCACGAGCACCTCGAGGACACGCCCCGAGATGTCGTCGCGCGTCGTGCCAGGAGCAACACCCGCGCCGCGATTCCAACGATCGCCGCGGCGTGAGACTTGCACGCGCACGCGGTCGCCACTCACAGCGTCCTTGGTTTCACCTTCGGGGATGAAGAGGTCACCCTCGCGATAGGCGATCTCCGTCTTGAGAAACCCGAAGCCGCGCGGAGTGATCTTGATGGTGCCTTCAACTTCTTCAGGAAGGCGTGGCAGACGGAGGCGTTCGTCTTTGCCGATCTCAACATGCTTGAGTTCTACAAGCTGCCGAATCGCCTCGCCGAACGCGGGCTCGTCTTCGTCGGCGACCCGCAGTTGCCGCGCGACATCCTTCATGTACATCGGCGCGTAGGTCTTGTGCGCGAGGTGATCGAGGATTCGGCTCTTGAATCGAAGCGGCATAGATCGCGAGTGTAAGGTGCGGCAGGGCGCGTGGACGCAGTCGCCTTTGGTGGCGAAGCCGCAGTGAGTTCAGGAGCCGCGTTTGCGCGGGGTTCGAGCCGCTTTCGGCTGCGCGATGTTCCCCATGCCCCGTCCCACGCGTGAGGGATGGGTGGCGCGCGCATCGATCCGCTTGTGGTCGGCTGCGTTGGTGGGCGGATTGCTGGGCTTGCTGTCGGCTTTCGGTGGCGAGGTCGGACTCGATGGAGCCTCGGGCTTCGCGTCACGAGTGGATTCTGATTTGGAGTCCGATTTGCCCTGCGACTTGCTCTCGCTCTCACTCTTGACCGCGGGCTTCTGCTCAGAGGTGCCGCCTGACTTCTCGTCCTTCTTGCCGGCAGCGTCTTCTTTGGGAGTGCCCGCTGCGCGATCGGACTCTGCGCCCGACTTGTAGTTCGCGCTGCGGTAGTCGGTCTCGTAGAAACCGCCGCCACGGAAGAGCACCGCGCCACCACCCGAGATCTTCCGCTCGACGCGCTTCTTCTTGCAGGTCGGGCAGACCGCAATGGCTGCTGCAGTGATCGAGTGAAACACTTCGAACTCATGCCCGCAGGCGCGGCAGATGTATTCGTAGGTTGGCATAACGATCAGGCTTCGGGCGACACGGCGACCTTCGCAGGTCGCAGCACGCTCTCGCCAAGTTTCCAACCTGTTTGAAAGCGCATGCTCACGCAGCCTGGGGCGATGCCCTCGGCGGGTTGACGCATGACGGCGTCGTGTTGCAACGGATCAAACGCAGCGCCTGGAGTCGGCTCGATGCGCACGATGCCGTTCTGCTCGAGGGCCTTCTGCAATTCGGCGCGCGTCATCTCAATCGACTTGGCGAGCTGCTCGATGGTGATCTTGGAGTGATCTTGCGCGAGCGCGAGGTCGAAGTGGTCGAGCACGGGCATGAGCGCGCGCGTGAGTTGTGAGAGGCCGCGCAGGCGCGCGCGCTCTTCGTTCTCCACGCTGCGACGCTGAAAGTTCGCAAAGTCCGCCTGCGCGCGCATCTTGGCGGCGAGAGCCTCCTCGCGCTCCGTCGTGAGACGCTCGATGAGTTGCGCGAGATCGACCGTCTCCGTCTGTGCGTCGGCGGCGTTCGTGGATTCTGGTTCGCTTGGAGTGTCGGTGGACATGGTTGATGGCGTGGCGGGTTCAATTGCCGAAGGGATTGATCTTCTTCCAGAAGCTCGAGTCCTCGGCGCGGACATCCACATGTTCGGTTTGAGCATACTCCGTGAGGAGCCTGCGTTGGTCGTCGCTGAGTCGTTTGGGCACGACGAGTTGCAAGACGACATGCAGATCGCCGCGAGCCTTGGACTGCAGCGTGGTCATGCCCGCGCGCTCGACGATCACTACATCGCCATGCTGGCTTCCTGGGGGGATCGCGAGATCGAGCTCGCCGTCGATGCCATGGAACTTCACGCTCGCGCCAAGTGCGGCCTGCGCAAACGCCATTGGCTGCACGCCGACAAGATCCGCGCCGCGACGATCGAATCGTTCGTCGTCGGTCACGCGCACCACGACATGGAGATCTCCCCGCGGACCTTTCCCTGCTGCGTTGACTTCGGGTGGCGGCGGCTCGCCCTCACCTGCGACACGCATCACTTGACCATCCTCGATGCCCGCTGGGATGTTGAGCTTGAGCTTGCGCTTGGTGGAGACGCGGCCTTGACCGCGGCATTTCTCGCACTTGTCCGCGATGATGGTGCGTCGCCCGCGGCACTCGGGGCAGGTCGTGACCATGCGGAACATGCCGCCGAAACCCGTCTGCGCGACTTGTCCTTGTCCGTTGCAGACCGTGCAGGGCGTGGGCTTGGAGCCAGGCTTCGCGCCCGAACCCGCGCAGGGTTCGCAGACATCGAGGCGCTTGAACTCGGTCTCAACCTCGCAGCCCTTGAAGGCTTGCTCGAGTTCGATTTCGACTTCGGTTTCCAGATCGAATCCGCGCGAAGGACCGCGCTGCGCGCGTCCTCCAGCCTGCTGACCAAAGACATCGTTGAACATCGAGAAGATGTCGTTCACATGCATCGAGCGGAAGTCGTGGCCAGGATTCTGTCGCAGGCCCGCGTGTCCATGGCGGTCGTAGAGTGGCCGACGCTCGGGATCGGAGAGCACTTCGTAGGCCTCGGTGCACGCCTTGAATTCGCCCTCGGCCTCGGGATTCCCAGGATTGCGATCAGGATGCCACTTCATCGCGAGCCGTCGATAGGCTCGCTTGATGTCGTCCTGTGAGGCTCCGCGCTCCACCGACAGGATTTCGTAGTAGCAGCGGGTTTGCGGCATGCGCGGCACCAGTCGAGCGCGACGAAGGTTCGTCGTTTAGGAAAACCGCCCGCACGCGGCTGTCCGCGTGCGGGCGGTTGGATTCACACCTTAGACGACGGCGCCTTCGACGGGCTCCGTCTCATCCTTGAGTTCGGTGATGATCACATCGGTCGTCAGCATGAGGCCAGCGACGCTCGCTGCGTTGAGCAGCGCCGTCTTCATGACCAAGGCTGGATCGATGATGCCCGACTTCACGAGATCCTCGTACTCACCCGTGGCGGCGTTGAAGCCGACATTGGTCTTGGAGTTGCGGATCTTCTCGACGACGAGATCGCCGTCGTGTCCCGCGTTCTCTGCGATTTGCTCGCAGGGACGCGTCATCGCAATGGCCACGATGTCAAAGCCGTACTTCTCATCGCCCTTGGCCTTCTTCTTGGCGTCGAGCACAGCGTCGACTGCGCGCACGAGTGCAACGCCGCCGCCAGGAACAAAGCCTTCCTTGGCTGCCGCGCGGGTCGCATGGAGCGCGTCGTCGACGCGATCCTTTGTTTCCTTCATGGCAACTTCGGTCGCTCCGCCAACGGAGATCACTGCAACACCTGAGACCATCTTGGCGAGACGCTCCTGGAGCTTCTCCTTGTCGTAGTCGCTGGTGGTGCGGTCGATCTGCGTCTGAATCTGCGCGGCGCGCGCCTGAATGTCCTTGGTCTTGCCGCCGCCTTGGATGATCATCGTCTCGTCCTTCGAGATGACGACCTTCTTCGCGGTGCCGAGCTCCTTGAGCTCGACATCCTCGAGGCTGCGACCGAGGTCTTCGGCGAAGAACTCGCCCGCGGTGAGCACGCCGATGTCGGCGAGCATCGCCTTGCGACGATCACCGAAGCCCGGCGCCTTGACCGCACAGACATGGAGCACGCCGCGGAGTCGATTGACCACGAGCGCGGTGAGCGCCTCGGCTTCGACATCTTCGGCAATGATCAGCAAGGGCTTGCCTGAGGTCGCGACCTTGTTGAGCAGCGGCAGGAGATCTTGCAGCAGCGAGATCTTCTTCTCGTAGATCAGGACGAGCGGATTCTCAAGCACGCACTCGCCGCGCTTGGGATCGGTCATGAAGTATGGAGAGAGGAAGCCCTTGTCGAAGGCCATGCCTTCGACATAGCTCAGCGTGGTGTCGGCGGTCTTGCCTTCTTCGATTTCGCACACGCCATCGGCGCCGACCTTGTCGATCGCGTCGGCGATGAGCTTGCCGATCACGGTGTCGTGGTTGGCCGAGACGGTGGCGATCTTCTCGAGATCGGCCTTGCCCTTGCACTTCTGCGCCATCGCGGTGATCGCGTCGCAGGCGGCGTTGGCCGCTGCATTGACACCGCGCTGCACAGCCACGGCGTTGGCGCCCGCGGCGATGTGCTTGAGGCCGCCGTTAAAGATCGCGCCAGCGAGCACGGTGGCGCAGGTCGTGCCATCACCCGCGACATCCGCGGTCTTCTTGGCGACCTGCTGGACCATCTTCGCGCCCATGTTCTCGAAGGGCGAGGGAAGATCGATTTCCTTGGCGACGGTGACGCCGTCCTTGGTGATCGACGGAGCGCCAAACGACTTCGCGAAGAGCACATTGTGTCCCACAGGACCCATGGTGACCGCGACCGCGTGGACGAGCTGATCGACGCCGCGCTTCAACTCAGCGCGCGCCTCAGCATCAAACTTCATTTGCTTGTTTGCCATGATTCAAAGCCTTTCAGGCGGATGCGGGGGTCACTTGGCCATCACGCCGAGCAGTTCGCTCTCGCGCATGATCACATGAGTCTGGTTCTTGATCTCGATTTCGCTGCCCGCGTACTTGCCGTACACGACGACATCGCCCTTCTTGACGACGACGGGCGCGCGCTCGCCGTTCTCGAGGAGGAGTCCTGGTCCCGTGGCGACGACGGTTCCTTGCATGGGGCGCTCCTTGGCGCTCTCAGGAAGGAACAAGCCGCTGGAGGTCTTGGTCTCGGGCTCGGTGGGCTTGATGAGAATTCGGTCTTCGAGTGGTCGGATGGACATGGTTCGTTTCTCTTGTTCGCTGAAGTGTTTCGTGTGAAGTGGATGATCGAGGAGTCACAGACGGCAACGCGTGATGCGTGATCGACGCGCGGCCGCCGCGCGTCCTTTAGAACATGCCGCCCATGCCTTGGTGTCCGCCGCCATGACCGTGGTGGTCATCTTGCGGCTCGCCCTTGGGCTGTGGTTTGATGGAGATAGCGCAATCGCAAGTCAGGAGGAGACCCGCGACGCTCGCGGCGTTTTGCAGTGCGCTGCGGTCGACCTTTGCGGGAGTGATCACGCCTTGCTTGATGAGGTCGCCGTACTCGAGCGTGAGTGCGTTGAAGCCCTCGTCGCCCTTCATCTCCTTGACCTTCGAGACGACGACGGTGCCCTTTTCGCCCGAGTTTTCAGCGATGGTGCGCAGCGGAACGCAGAGTGCTTCTGCCACTGCTTCGACGCCTGCGAGCTCGTCGCGCAGGTCGTCGCTCTTGAGTTGCTTGCGCACCTTGTCGAGCGCGGGAAGCGCGCGGATGTAACTGGTGCCGCCGCCCGCGACGACGCCTTCAGCGATCGCTGCGCGGGTCGCGTGGAGCGCGTCCTCGACGCGCGCCTTCTTCTCCTTGAGCTCGGCCTCGCTTGAGGCGCCGACACTGATCTGGGCGACACCGCCGGCAAGCTTGGCAAGACGCTCCTGGAGCTTCTCACGGTCGTAGTCGGAATCGGTGTTGGCGATCTCTTGGCGGATCTGCTCGCAACGATTCTTGATCGAAGCGGTGCTGCCTGCGCCTTCGACGATCGTGGTGTTGTCGCCGTCGACGATGATCTTCTTGGCCTGGCCGAGGTCCTTGAGCGTGACCTTGTCGAGCTCGAGGCCGAGGTCTTTCATGATCGCCTTGGCGCCCGTGAGGATCGCGATGTCTTCGAGCATCGACTTGCGGCGGTCGCCGTAGCCAGGAGCCTTGACGGCGCAGACATTGAGCACGCCGCGCATCTTGTTGATGACCAAGGCGCTGAGTGCTTCGCCCGTGACATCTTCGGCGATGATCAGGAGCGGCTTCTTCGCCTCCATGATCTTCTCGAGGAAGGGAACGAACTTCGCGAGCGAGTCGATCTTCTCTTCGTAGATGAGCACGAGCGCCTTCTGGAACTCGCAGGTCATTTCTTCGGTGTTCGTCGAGAAATTCGGGCTGAGATAGCCGCGGTCGAATTGCATGCCTTCGACGACGGTGATTTCCGTGTCGCGGCTCTTGCCTTCTTCGACGGTGATGACGCCGTCCTTGCCGACCTTCTCAAAGGCCTCGGCCATGATCTTGCCAACGCTCAGGTCGTTGTTGGCGCTGATCGATGCGACCGCGCCGATGCCGCCGCTGACCTTCTCAACAGGTCGCGCGCTCTCGGTGATGCGCGCGGCGACCGCGGTGACGGCCTTCTTCATGCCGCGCACGACAGCGTTGGGATCCGCACCCGCGGAGATCTGGCGATAGCCAGCCTTCACAAGCGCCTCTGCGAGCACGGTCGCGGTGGTGGTGCCGTCGCCGGCATCGTCGGAGGTCTTCGAGGCGGCCTCCTTCACCAGCTTCGCACCCATGTTCTCAACCTTGTCGCGGAGTTCGATCTCCTCGGCCACCGAGACGCCGTCCTTGGTGATCGTCGGTCCGCCCCAGCTCTTGTCGAGTACGGCGTTGCGGCCGCGGGGGCCGAGCGTGCTCTTGACGGCGGCTGAGAGCTTCTCAACGCCTGCGAGCAGGCTCTTGCGGGCTTCGTTGTCGAAGGAAAGTTCCTTGGCAGACATCTTGGGCGCTCTCCGATGAATCGTGTTTGAGGGTCTCTGATCGAGCTCGTGGAACGGGCCCGACGCCGTTTGTAGCGGGTCGCGGGTAACACAAACGCCGTACCAGCGACTTGCAAGCACACTTGGCGACTTCGCGCAGGGAATCTGGCCTAGGCGACGCGCGCAAGTCTTTATCAAGCAAGATGTTGAAGGCAGGCGACGGTGACAAGGTCGC
This sequence comes from Planctomycetaceae bacterium, assembly GCA_947490615.1. Taxonomy (GTDB): domain Bacteria; phylum Planctomycetota; class Phycisphaerae; order Phycisphaerales; family SM1A02; genus QWPT01. The sequence continues at coordinate 237,473 of CANLHK010000004.1, forward strand.
CATGTTCCTGCTGACACTTCTGTAGGTCGACGGAGGAGTGCTGCCGTAATGGCAGCAGGTGCTGGAGGAGTCGCGGCGTCGCACGCATGGCCACGCGCTTGGCCATGCGCTTGAGCTCACTCTCCGAGAACTTCAGACAGTCGTGGCGGCGGCCGCCGCACCGAAAGGAGCACCCAGTGCGCGTTCACGAGGCGATACCCGAGACCGACCACCAGAAACATGGCGCTGGAGAACGCGACGATTCCTGAGTAGAGGGCGACGTCGAATGTTGGATCGAGGTCGGCAGGAAGGTACTGCCCGAGATAGAGCGGGACCGCTCCCGTGGCGGCGCAGACCGCCGCAGCAATCAAGAGGTCGCGCGTGGATTGCGTGGCGTGTCGCGCGGTACTGAAGAACCGCGAGTGCGGCGTGAGTTCGCGCAGGAGCGGCGTCAACGCTGCGACGACCATCGCGATAGCAGCGAGGGCCATGAGCGCGATTTCGTACGAGGGCGGTTGCACGCTGAGAAACATCCAACCGAGGAATCCGCCGCTGCCGAAGAACCGCGCGCGCCTCACCGGTCGTCTTCGATCCCACGGCAGCACCAAGAGCAAGCCGATCAATCCGATCGTGGTTCCAAACAGTGCGATCCGCGGCGCCGCAATGCTGAGCTTGTTGAGTGTTGAGAAGAGCCACGCCGGCAGATCAACAGCCGTCCCTGCGTGTTTGAGTATCGGAGACACAGCGATGAAACAGCCGAGCACACTTCCCGCGCACGCGAGATAAAGAGCCCACGCCGTGCGGACGAGCGCGGCGCTGCGCGTGAGTTCCTCGGCGGCGATGTCGAGTCGGAGGGCGAGTGTGGCGATGTTGTCGCTTCCACACTCAGGACACCGCCCCCTTGCCTCAAGACCATTGAGGTCGTAGCCGCACTTCGCGCACGGCAACGGCTTGCGAATGGTGAGGCCAGGCATAGTCGAGAGTGTGCCTTGGTCGTCGACGCATGGCAAGCGCGCTCGACAAGCGGTGCTGTACACTCGCGCCATGCAGGACCGGATCGAGGCACTTCGCGCGAACATCGTCTCCGTCTACATGGGGAATGTGCAGGCCGTCGATCGGCTCATTGTCTGCCTTCTCGCGCGCGGCCATGTCCTGATTGAGGATGTTCCTGGTGTGGGCAAGACCGTGCTGGCCAACGCCTTGGCACGCTCGATTCGCTGCTCGTTTAGCCGCATCCAATGCACGCCCGATCTGCTGCCTGCGGATGTCACGGGAACGAGCATCTATCGGCAGGACACGCAGAACTTTGAGTTTCGCCAAGGACCGATCTTTGCCAATGTCGTGCTCGCCGACGAGATCAACCGCACGACGCCGCGCACGCAGTCGGCCATGCTTGAGGCGATGAGCGACGGAACCGTCTCGGCCGAGGGCAGCGTGCTTCATCTGCCGCAGCCATTCCTCGTGGTGGCGACGCAGAATCCCTACGAGTTTGAGGGGACCTACTTCCTTCCCGAGAACCAGCTCGACCGATTCCTGATGCGACTCTCTTTGGGCTATCCCTCGCCCGACGATGAGGCGCGTGTGCTCCTCAAGCAACCCGCCCGCTCGGCGCTCCCTGATCTGCAGCCTGCGATGGCCGCCGACGAGGTGTTGGCGTTGCAACGGCATGTCGATGGTGTGCGCATGGAGCGCAGCCTGATTGATTACATCATCGCCATCGCGACGGCCACGCGAAATTGCGAAGACCTCCAAGTCGGCGTCTCACCGCGTGGCGCGTTGGCGTTGGCGGCGGCAGCCCGCGCAACGGCGTTCGTGTTGGGACGCGAGTACTGCATTCCTGACGACATCGTTTCAAATGTGCTGCCCGTCTGCGCGCACCGCGTCATCAGCCGCACCTACATGCATCAGGGCGACACCTTGACGACGCGGCGGATCATGCAGCGGGTGTTGGAGAGCGTCGCGAGTCCCGTCTGAATCGCGCTCGCGACACGAGGTTCACGCTTCCATGAAACGCGCGGTCGTCCTTCTTTCTGGTGGTCTTGACAGCGCGACGGTGTTGGCGTGGATGCGTCGCGAGGGATTCGCGTGTCACGCATTGAGTTTCAGTTACGGCCAGCGACATGCGGTGGAACTCGCGCGCGCTGCTGAGATCGCCACCGCGCTCGGCGCTGTCTCGCACTCGGTGACACAGATTGATCTGCGCGCGTTTGGAGGAAGTGCCCTCACGGCGGACATCGCGGTCCCCAAGGATCGCGATGACGCGTCGCTTTCGCACGGCGTCCCCATCACCTATGTCCCCGCGCGCAACACGATCTTCCTCTCTTTCGCGCTGGCCTACGCCGAAACGCTTGGCTCGAGTGACATCGCCATCGGAGTGAATGCAATCGACTACTCGGGCTATCCCGATTGCAGGCCTGAGTTCATTGCGTCCTTTGAACGGCTCGCCAATCTTGCCACCAAAGCAGGTGCGGAGGATGGCACCAAGTTTCGTGTGCACACGCCGCTGCAGCGGCTGTCGAAAGCGGAGATCGTGCGGCTTGCGGTCGAGTTGCGCGTACCCGTTGGTCGCACGGTCTCCTGTTACGATCCAACTCCCGATGCACAACCGTGTGGACGGTGCGATGCGTGCATCTTGCGACGCCGCGGATTTGCTGAAGCGGGTGTCGCGGACCAGTAGGTGCGGTGGCGCGCCACGGCAGAGACGGACCAGCATCCAAACCTTGGAGCGACTCATGACGGCTCACATTCGCACGACGGTTGTCTCGTTCGCGTTGATGGCGCTTGCCTCGAGCACAGGCTGTGTTTCGCGGTACTTCACGCCAGGCGGCCCCGCGCCAATCGGAGCGATGACGACCGCGTCGGTCGCGGCAGTGTTGCAGACGGTTCCTGAGAGTCCCATGCCTGCACGCGTGGCCTATGCGCACATTCAGGACCGCAGCTATCGCTCGGCCTCGACCTCAGGAGTCGCGCGCGGCACGATCGCACTGGTCTCCGCCGATGATCTTGAGAAGGCCGCGGATCTTGAAGCGATGCGACGGTGGCCTGAGACAACCGACTTCGTGCGGCTGACGCCGATCCTTGTCCGTAACGGTGCCGCAGCGCAGGATTTTGACGCGCTGACCGCGCTGCGTGAAGGCGCCGCCACGCTGCACGCGGACATTCTCGCGCTCTACACCGTCGACACGCACTTCCGTGTCGACGACTTCTCGCCAGGCGCGCTTGGCGTCTTGACGCTTGGGCTGGCGCCGACGCGAACCGCCGTGGTGCACTCGACGGTGAGCATCGTGTTCGTCGATGTGCGCACGGGGTTTGTCTATGGCACCGCCGAAGCGAGCTCCAACGATGATCAGTTGGCAAACTCCTGGACCAGCGGCGACGCGGTCGACCAATGTCGGCGGCGGGTCGAGCGTGAGGCGTTCGAGAAGCTGCTCGTTGAAGCAGGCAAGACTTGGGAGGGGCTCGCGGCCCAGCGGCGTGCCCAACTGACTTCGCAGGGACTCACGACTCCGTGAAGCAGGCCTCGCGCTGCGCAAACCTCGCAGCGCGCGTGAGGCTGAACCGCTACCGTGCGCGCAAGGAGTTTCCATGCTTGCGTGCACACTGCTTCCACTCGTTTTTGCGCTGACTCTCGATGATCCCAAGCAGACGCCACCAGCGCCTGCGCCAGCCAACGCCACCGCGCCAGTCGCAGGGGCGCCCACGGTCGAACAACTCGAGCAACGCGTCGCCGCGCTCTTCCAGGAGTTGCAGGACAAGTACTCCAAGCTCGAGAATCCCAGCGAAGACGAGATGAAGCAGATCCAGACCGAGGTGGCCGCGCGCGCCGACGCAGCGCTGGCGGACCTCGATCTCGCGACACTCAGCGACACGCAACTGGCCGCGATCGAGCCGCTCATCGGTTGGTCACCCGCGGCGCGCGAGCGCATGCAGAAGATCCTCATCGAGAAGGCGAAGGCGCCGACGGCCGCAGGCTTCATGGCCGCGGTGCAGGCTGCATCCTTGGGGAGTCGCGGAGGCGCAGGCGGTGAGCCCGTACTCTTGCTTGATCATCCTGGCTTTGCCGAGGGCGTCGCGACCGAGGATGGCGCTGCAGTGTTCGAGTTGCTCGAAGACGCGCCGAAGGCTGAGCTCGCCAAGCGCGCCGCGATGATCGAGGCCTACAGCACGCGCTTCACGCCCGACGCGCCGATGCTCGTGGTGATGACGGGTGAGGGCTACCTCAAGCTCGCCAACGCTGCGCTCACCAAGGAGAAGTCCGCGGCGGTGCGCACCACCGTGTTGGCAGCGATCGCAGCGAAGTCCGTCACCGCCGAGGGACGCGACAAGAAGATTCTCGAGCGCATGGCCAAGACGCTCAACGGCGCTGCCGCGCGCGGCGAACTGGTTGGCTTCCCGATTCCGACGATGCACTGCGATTGGGTCAAGCGCGTCGACGGCACCACGCCGTTCAAGGACTTCGCAGACCTCAAGGGCAAGGTCGTGGTGCTCGATTTCTGGGCGACTTGGTGTGGACCATGCGTCGGGAGCTTCCCCAAGGTTGCGCAACTGCGCACCGATTACCCCGCCGACAAACTCGAAATCGTGGGCGTCACCAGCATTCAGGGCATGGTCGCGCACACCAAGCGCGAAGCCGTGCAGTGTGAAGGCGACACCGAGAAAGAGAAGACCGAGCTCCTCGCGTTCATGAAGGACATGGGCGTGACTTGGACGGTCGCGATCACCACGGAAGATGTCTTCAATCCCGACTTCGGCATCCGCGGGATCCCCTTCGTGGCGATCCTCGATCAAGCAGGCAAGGTGTACAAGGTCGGCATGCATCCCTCGGATGAGGGTTCGATCCGTGCGGCGATCGACGAGCTGCTCTCGGCGAGCGGACCCGCTGCCACCCCAGCGAAGCCCGCGAACACGCGCGCCTCGGGCGGCTGAGCGCGTCGCGCGCAAGCCTCGTGTGACTGAACGACAACGACTGAACGACAACGACTGAACGACAACGGCCCTGCGCACGCGCGGGGCCGTTGTCGTTGTTCAGAGGTCGATCGGATCAAGCGCGTGCGCGGTCGCGCTCACACATCGAGGTTCTTCACCTCAAGCGCGTGCTTCTCGATGTAGGCCCGCCGTCGCTCGACATCTTCGCCCATGAGGATGGTGAAGAGCGCATCGGCATCGCTGGCACTCTCGAGGGTCACGCGCACGAGTGTGCGTCGCGACTGGTCCATGGTGGTTTCCCAGAGTTGCTCTGGTTCCATCTCACCGAGGCCCTTGAAGCGTTTCACTTCGATGCCGCGTCGGCCGACTTCGAGGAGTGCGCGGATCACGCCGGGCACGCTGGCCGCTTCCACGATGCCTGATTCCTTTGCAGAATCCTTGCGGCGTCCTGGCTTCTCGCTCTCAGTCTCTGTGTTGGTCGTGCCGTCAGCGGCAGCGTGCGCACTGTCGAGGCCCGCAGGCTTGTTGCCATCAACGATCCACGCGTAGCGCGTCGGCTGCTTCTCGCCTGTGACGGTTTCGACTTGCACGCGATCCCAGTCATCGATGCTGATGTGCCAGTGCGAAAGCTGGCCGATGATCCGCTCGATCTCGCGGTTCTCATGGAGCTCGCGCAGGCTGCCGATGCGGCGGCGATCGATCTTCATCTCGCTCGTGACAAGGTCATCAAGCACAAGCTCGTGCTTGGCGACTGAGGCGCGCGCGTCGACTTCATTGGCAAAGAGCAGGTCGCCCTCGGCCCAGGCGAGATGCCACGAGGGGAGCTTTCCAAGCGCGTCCTTGGTCCGCGCGGCCAGCAACTTCGAGAACGGAATGCCGCGGCGTTGCGAGACCGTGACCAGTTCTTCCAGCCGCTCAAGCGCGCGCACCATGCGGCGGATTTCTTCGCCTTGCACGCGATGCTCCACGACGCCTGCGTCGTCGCGGACCGCAAAACTCGCGTGCGCGAGCGCGAGGTTCACCAGCGTTTCATTCATGCGCTTGTCGTTCAGGACATAGGTCGCGGTCTTGCCGCGAGCGATCTGGTAGAGCGGCGGTTGTGCGATGAAGACCTTGCCGCGCCGCACCAGTTCCTGCATCTGTCGGAAGAGGAAGGTCAGCAGGAGCGTGCGAATGTGCGAGCCGTCGACATCGGCGTCGGTCATGATGATGACGCGGCCGTAGCGCAGCTTGGCGAGATCGAAGTCCTCGCCGATGCCGCATTGCAACGCTTGGATGAGGATGCGGATTTCTTCGAAGCCGAGCACCTTGTCCAGACGCGCCTTCTCGACATTGAGCAGTTTGCCGCGCAACGGAAGAATCGCCTGATGGACATGGTCGCGGCCGCCCTTGGCGCTTCCGCCTGCGCTGTCACCCTCGACGATGAAGAGCTCGGTCTTCTCGACATCATCCGAAGAGCAGTCGCTGAGCTTGTGCGGCATGCCGCCTGAATCAAGCGCGCCCTTGCGCTTGATGAGCTCGCGGGCTTTGCGCGCGGCTTCACGCGCTTGCGCAGCGAGCACAGCGCGCAGACAGATTTCGCGCGCGTCCTTGGGATGCTCCTCGAGCCACGCGCCGAGCCTTTCGCCGAGCGCGTTGGAGACAAATCCCTCGATCTCGGGATTGAGGAGCTTCTCTTTGGTCTGGTTGTTGAACTGCGGATTGGGCAGCTTTACGCTCACCACCGCCACAAGGCCTTCGCGCAGGTCGTCGCCCGACGGCACGAGGTCTTTGAGCAAGTTGTTCTTGCGCGCGTAGCCGTTGACCACGCGGGTCAGCGCAGCCTTGAAGCCCTGGATATGGGTGCCGCCGTCGCGATTGGGGATGTTGTTGCCGAACGCGAGCGTGAGCTCGGAGTTCGAGTCGACATACTGCATCGCAAAGTCGAGTCGGAAGTTTCGACTCTCATCGTCGGACGCGAAGGCAATCACGGGACTCTGAATAGTCTTCTGCTCGTTGCGCCACGCGACATAGCCGCCGATGCCGTGCGGGCTGTGGAAGGTGGCATCGCGTCGCTCGCCGCTGGCATCGACGCGTTCATCGATGAGCCGAATCTTCACGCCGGGGTTGAGGAACGCCAACTCGCGCAAGCGGTTTTCCAGCGTTTCAAAGCGGAATTCGGTGTCGGGAAAGATCTGTGAGTCGGGAAGAAACGAGATGCGTGTTCCGGTGCGCTTCTCAGTGGCCGCGGACTTCTCGAGCGTCTCGACGAGTTCAAGCGGCTTGGTGACATCACCGCGCGAGAAGCCGATGTGATAGGTCCGCTCGTGCTTGTACACCTCGACCTCGGTCCATTCGCTGAGCGCGTTGACGCACTTAATGCCGACGCCGTGCAAACCGCCCGAGACCTTGTAGGCGTTGTCGCCGAACTTTCCGCCCGCGTGCACCTCGGTGAGGATCACTTCGACGGCGGGACGACCATTGATGGTCGGGTTCTCGTGGCGCATCGGATCGACGGGCATGCCGCGGCCGTCATCGATGATCGTGCAAGAGCCGTCGACACCCACGCGAACCGTCACGGTCGTCGCGAAGCCAGCCATCACTTCGTCGATGGCGTTGTCGACGCATTCGTAGACGAGATGGTGGAGCGCGCTGAGTCCCGTGCCGCCGACATACATGCCCGGACGCTTGCGGATCGCCTCGAGTCCCTCAAGCACCTGGATGGATTCCGAGGTGTAGGTCGCTGCATCAGCGAGCTCGACGACAGCCTCCTTGACGGCATCTTTCACGGGGTCTTTGACGGGTGTAGATTCGGTCATCGCGCTCTGCTGCAGGGGCTTCGGGCACACGCATGGGACGCGGCGCGAGGCCGCAACGGGCGAGTCCATCCGCGAGCGGAAATCCTAGCAGAAACCGCGGTTTTCCGCCCTCGCCGCACGGGTTGGAAGGCGACGCGAACAAGGCAAAAACGCGCGCGCTTTCCGCAGAGAGTTTGCCCTCGGCAACGGGCGCCGCGCTCTACACTCCGAGCCCTCCCTGAGCCTGCATCGTCGGAGCGGAGCCCTTCCCGTGACGGACGACAAGAAGCCAACCCTGCGTCGCGAACCCTGCGACCCGCAGCCCGATCCGCTGCGCGTTGCGGGCGCTCTTGCACCCGAAATTCTTCTCGAACTGGCGGCGCGCGAGCGGGCACTCCGAGTTTGGTCACGGCGCGTTTTTCTTGGTTCGACGATCGCGGGAACACTCGGTTGCGCCTTTGGACTTGCCGCGTGCGCGACAAAGGGTCAGGGCGCAGCGAACCTGAACGAGCTCCCACTTGGCCAGTGGCAGGAACCACCAGCGCCTCTGCCGCGTGCGGTCGTCGCGCATTCCGATCCTGCGCCAGAGCAGACGCCTGCGAGCGCAACGAAGACCAAGCCCGTCGCGCCGAAGCCTGCTGCCGCAACTCCCACCAGTGAGGCCGCCTTGCCGTGGGCCAAGCCGCGCTTCTTGTGGGCCAAGGGCGCGCCGATTCGCGCGGAGCTCAATCCGATGTTGCCAGTGACCTGCGTCACGGTCCATCACGATGGTTTGGAGGAGTTGATCTGGACTGCGCGCACCGAGGATGTCGCCGCGCGCATGGAGCACTACCGCGTTGGTCACCTCGGTCGCGGTTGGGCGGACATCGGTTACCACCTGGCGATCGATCGCGGGGGCGTGCTCTGGCAGGGGAGGTCGATTCGCTGGCAGGGCGCCCATGTGCAGTTCCACAACGAAGGGAACATCGGCGTGTTGGTCATGGGAAACTTCGATCTCCAACGCCCGACCGCTGCGCAGTTGGTGACGCTGAAGAAGGTGCTCGTCGACCTGCGCTCGACCTACGGCATCAAGCGCGGACGGGTCTACACCCACAAGGAGTGGCAGGACGCGCAGACCGCCTGTCCAGGCAGCAACCTGCAGCCGCGCGTGGAGAAACTCCGAACCGCCATCGGTGCCTGAGGCGAACAGGGCGGAGCGCGCAGGCTCGGCGGGTTTCTGCGCCAAAATGGTGGGATTGGCCGATGCACTCGGCCGCGACGCCCCGCCCTGACTGCCACGATGCTTGAATGATCGCCGCCACGGAGCCCGACATGTCTGAGGAGCAGAACTTCACACCATCCCCGCAGGCGCAAGAGCTCCTCGATGGTGGCCCGACGCCCGCGCAAATCGCGCGACGCGGCTTCGTGCTTGCGAGCCTCGGCTTCCTCGCGGCCTGCGCATCAGGCGGCGCTTCCAAGACGGTGGCGCAAGGCACGAGCGGCGCCAAGTCAACCTTGCCTCCAGGACTGTGGACGAGCGAAGGTAATCTTCCGCCGCAGCGTTGGGCGCAACCAGTCGAAGCTCGACCCGACCCGCGCGTGCCCCCTGCGGTGCGTCAGGCCACGGCTCCGAGTAAGGCCGTCGTGCGCGCAGCCGACAAGCCCGCAGCGAGTGCCAGCAGCGCGATCCCGAAGTCCTATGACGGCAAGGTCATTCCTCGGTCGGCGTGGACCAACTGGTGTCCGAACCCGAAGGAAATGGACGCGCTGGGCAAGGTGCGCAAGATCACCGTGCATCACACGGGTAATCCTTACACCTTCACGGACACGGGTGTCGCCGAGGTCAAGGAAGAACTCCAGCATGTGCTGCGCGGTGAGATGGGCGGCGGTCACACCGACATCGCCTACCACTATGTGATCGACCCCGCTGGTCGCGTGTGGGCCGCGAGGGACATCCGCTACGAAGGTCGTCACACCCGCGATTGGAAGGGCGTCGACAACCGTTCGGGCAACATCGGGATCATGCTGCTTGGGAACTTCGAGAAGCAATCGCCCTCGTCGCCGCAGATGGTCACACTCGAGAAGTTCGTCGTGAGCTTGCAGAAGCAGTACAAGGTTCCGCGGCAGAAGTTGGCAGGCGGTCGACTCTCGAAAGAGGTTGGCGTCTTCACGCATCAGCAGTTGTCGCCAACGGCGTGCCCAGGCGACAACATGCAGAATCCGTGGGAGAAGAAGCTCTTCCCGCGTTTGGTTCGCTCGGTCTAAGGCGCGCCTCAAACAGAACTCAAGTTGACGGGTTGGAAGGCGGCGGTGGCTGCTGCTGCGGTGGCGACTGCTTGCCAAATTGCGCGGCTGCGCCGAAGCGCCCCTTCGAGGCGCGCTCATCGTCGGCGTCGAGTTTCTTCTGAAACTCCGTGTCCTTGGCTTCCTGTCGGTTCACGAGTCGCCACGCGATGTACGCCACCGCACCCATGCCGACGATCGCGACAAGCCAGCGCAGAATGGTGACGAGGACAACCATAGTGAGATCCTACCGCGCGACTCGAAGCGCGCGTTGAGCTGCCAGACTCGCACGCGCCTTCACAGCGGCGTACTGCTGCACCCGCGTCGTGTCAGGTGCGAGTGCTTGTGAGGTTCGCACCGTGACATCGCAGGCTGCGTCGACCGTTGGGAAGACCCCAGCGCCGACCGCCGCCAACAGCGCGACACCTGCCGCGCCGCTCGCATCGCTGGCCAGGAGGCAGACCGACGCGTCAAACATGTCGGCGCACATCCCGCGCCAGAACGGGCTCTTCGCGCCGCCACCCGAGAGGCGCACTTCATGGACCGGCACGCCAAGCGCGCGCATGAGGTCAACATTTCCAGCCAGACCTGCTGTGATTCCTTCGAAGACCGAACGCGCGAGATGATCGACACCGTGCGCGATGTCGAGTCCTGCAAATCCGCCGCGAATCGCTGGATCAGGGATCGGGCAGCGTTCGCCCGTGAGATACGGGAGAAAGACCAGCCCCTCGCTGCCGATGGCCACACGCTGCGCGCGTTGTGCGAGCAGGTCGTAGGGATCGATGCCTTGATCGCGCGCTTGGGCGATGGCGTCCTTGGCGAGCGTGTCGCGAAACCAGCGCAAACTCCCGCCTGCAGAAAGCATCACGCCCATGAAGTGCCAGCGACCAGGAATCGCGTGGCAGAACGCATGGAGTTCACCGTTGCTCGTGGCGCGCCAACTGTTGCTTGCCGCGAAGACCACGCCCGAGGTTCCGATGCAACAGGAAACGCTTCCTTCACGAGAGACGCCGCTACCGATCGCAGCGGCGGCTTGGTCGCCTGCGCCACCCGCGATGCCGATTCCTGCGCGAAGTCCCAGTGCGCGTGCGGCCGCTGCACTGAGTCGTGTCGAGTGGATCGGTGACTCCGCGACATCAGGGAAGAGCGAGCGCGGCAGCTGCAGGATCTCGAGCATCTCGCTTGACCAAGTGCGTCGCGCACAGTCAAAGACCGCGGTGCCTGATGCGTCGCTCGGCTCAGCCATGAACGCGTCAGAGAGTCGATAGCGCAGCCAGTCTTTGGGGAGGAGTGCCTTTGCGGTGCGCGCAAACGCAGCGGGTTCGTGCTCGCGCATCCACAGCAGTTTCGGCGCCTGAAAGCCAGGAAACACGCGGTTTCCCGTAGTGCGCAGGAGCGTCGGCAATCCTGGCTCACTCGTCTGGAGCTTCTCGCAGATCGCGCTGCTGCGTGAGTCGTTCCAAAGAATGCACGGGCGCACGACAGTGCCCGAGGCGTCGAGCGCTACGAGACCGTGCATCTGCCCCGAGAGTCCGATCGCTTCGATCTGCGCTGCGCTGTTGGGTGCGGAATCCGTTGCTTGCCGCACCGCTGCGACGGTGGAGGTCCACCAGTCTTCAGGATTCTGCTCGCTCCAACCAGGACGCGGATAGGAGACCGCGTGCTCCACGGTCGCGTCAGCCACGATGAGGCCAGCGGCGTCGAGGATGACGCACTTGGTACCTGTGGTTCCGATGTCGATGCCGAGAAAGAGCGGTGCAGCCGTTGGCATCGGCGCAATGTAGCGCGCCGCGTGCACCTCGCCGCGTGGTCAGCTCGCTGGTTTCTTCGCAGGCTTCTCGACGAACATCTTCTTCGCGTTCACAACGAAGTTGCCCTTGTCGTCGACTTCCGCGACGACGCCCTCGAAGACCACGAGCGCGAGTGGCTCAAGTTCATGCGAACCCTGCGCGCCAACCTTGAGCGGCTTGCCGTCGTCGCCGACGAACTGCACGATCATCATGTTGACCTTCTTCGACTCTGGTGGTTCGCAGCAGTAATCCCACGGCTTCGCGCAGGTGTCGCCAGGAATGGTGTCGCAGCTCTTCAGCGAGCGATCCGCGACCATGAAGACAGCGCGGTTCTTCACGAACGGCTCAGAGCGGCCGCCGACCTTGGCCTCGATGATGACGGTGTCGCCCTTCTTGGCGGACTTCTTCATCGCAGCGACGCTCTTGGCGTCCTTGGGTTTCTCAGCAACGAAGACCGCGTCGGGGATCTTCGGATCAGCCGCTGGTGGCGGAGGTGGGGCGAACAGGATGAGGAGTGATGCGGTCAGGGTGAGCATGGTGGATCCGGGGTTGAGTGGGAGAGAATACTGAGAAGTCGATGGATCTTTACGAGCGAAGAGCAGCAGGAATGGGAAGTGTCAGACAACGCGCGATCGCGGGCACGGCGCCGAGGACTCCGAGAAAGACACCAGCAAGAAGCGCAGCAGCGATGGCGTGGGCATCGATGTGCAGGCCGAACGATCCCATGGAGAACTGGATGGCCACGCCTTCGAGAAGTGCGCCAGAGATCAAGCACGCTGCGAGTGCGCCCGTCACACACGCCACGGTCGACTCCAACATCAGTGAGAGCGCGATGGCCGAGCGAGAAAAGCCCAGTGCCTGGAGCGTGCCGACTTCACGCACGCGCGAACTAAACGCTGCATACATCGCGTTCACGCCGCCGAGCACGCCGCCTGAAGAAATGAGAATCGCCGTCACGACGACGAGCAGCCGAATCGGCGCAAAGAACTCGCTCAAGCGCGCGTAGTAGTCGCTCTCGCGCACCGCGATGGTCTCAAGATCAAGGCGCGAAGTGGTGAAGGCATCGATGTCATCGAACTCGGCGCTGCCAAGTGCGGCGATGACGCAAGAGTGCGTCGTGCGTTGCGTGAGTTGCGCGATGCGATCGAGCCGCATCCAGAACTCACCATGCATCGCCGTTCCTGGTGCATCGAAGATGCCAACGATTTCAAAGGGAATGCCTGCAACTTCAACGCGCGTCCCGAGTGTCGCGTCCTCGAGTCGCGCAAGGGCGCCCCGCGCTGCGGCGATCTCGTCGGCTCCTCGCGCAGGCCAGCGACCTTCAGCGAGTCGCACTTGTGGGTGCACCGAAAACGCCTGCGTTTCAAAGCCGCGAAAGACCGCGGGTGCTTCGCCCTGCGCGGCGTCGACTCCCTCGGCGTGGAAGGGAAGCGCCACATGAATCTCTGCGGAAACTGCAGGAACACCCGCAACGAGCGCGAGGCCTTCGATGCTCCCTGCCAACACACCCGCGGTCGACGGCGGGATCTCGCTGCGTTCGACGCTCTCTTCGCTTCCAGAACCAAGCACGAGCGCGTTGGTGTCCAATCCACTTGCAGAGAGCGAGCGATCCATGCCGCGTCCGAAGGCCACAGCGCCGAGCACGAGCGTCGAAACGAGCATGCTCCCGCCGACGACGAGCGCGAGTCGCTTGGGAGAGCGACCGAGATTGCGAATCGCGTAATCAAAGGGAAGGAGCTTCATGCGGACTTCATCCCTTGCACGATCGAGCGTCGCGCCACGGTCATGGCAGGCACCGCGCCCGCCGCAAGACCGACGACGACGGCCGCCGCCACGGCGACGATCGACACCGTGAGCGAGGGCTGGAACTCGATCATGACGCCCTCGCCGCCGAGGCCAAACTTTCCAAACGCGAGCGCCGCGTAGGCGAGTCCTGCGCCGACGATGCTCCCTGCGAGTGCGAGTGCGGAGCTCTCGACGAGGACCGTCCAGGCCACGGTCACGCCGCGGAAACCGATCGATTGCAGGATGGCGATCTCGCGAGCGCGTCCTTCAAGTGAGAGCACGATCGAGTTCGCGACGAGTGCAAAGACTGCGACAAGCGCGCCAAGACCGAGCCATCCCGCAAAGTCCGCAATCGCCACGAGATCTTCCGCAGCGCGTGCGACAAACGCCTTCTCGGCGCGGGTCGAAGTCGGCGTCGCGTCGGCGGCAAAGTGCGCGTCGATGGCTGCGGCGACCTCGTCCATGCGCTTGGCGTCGACGACCTCGACCTCGAACTGGGTGACCTCACCACCCTGCACGCCACCCACCGACGACTGCAGGAAGGGAAGCTGCACGAAGCAGGCGTTGCGATCTTGCGCGCCTTCTGCTTCCACGATGGCCGCGACGGTGACGCTCAACCCTGCGGATTGGAATCGGTCGCCGACCTTGAATCCGCGCCGTTGCGCCAGCGCACTTCCGACGAGCGCCGCGTCACCACGCGAAGCGAAGTCACGCATCGAACCAGCGACAAAGCGCAGGCGCGGCCCGAGCGTGCGTTCGGCATCTTCCAGTCGCACGCCGCGAAACACGATGACATCGAGGCTGGTGCGACAGTTCGAAACGATGATCTGCATCGGCACCGCGGACTTCACACCAGGAATCGCGAGGATGTCGTCGGTGTAGCGCTCAGGAATGCGGCTGGTGAACGGACAAAAGCGATTGGCGCGGTACACGATGAGGCGCGTGTCGCGCTCGTTGGCTGCGGTGGCTTCGGTTACGCCCGCATGCATGGCGCGTTCGGCGCACAGCAGAAACACAGCGACGGCGATACCCGCGACGGCAAGCGCCACGCGGAGTCGACTGCGCAACAGCATGCGCAAGGAGAGTGCTGCAGTTCGTAGGAGCAGGCTCATGCGTGCACCTCCCGTGCAGCAGTGTGCCCAGCCGTGTGCACGGTGCGGGCGAGGGAGCCCTTATCGAGATGCAATTGAATCTGCGCGCGCGCAGCCGCTGACGGATCATGGGTGACCATCACGATGGTGCGGCCGCGTTCGCGGTGGAGCGTGTCGAGCAGATCGAGAATTATGTCGGCACTCACACGATCGAGGTCGCCCGTCGGCTCGTCACAGAGGAGGAGCGGCGGATCCGCCACAATCGCACGGGCGATGGCGACGCGTTGCTCCTGTCCACCAGAGAGTTGGCGCGGGAAGTGCCCCGCACGATCATCCAAGGCAACCGTCGCCAGCGCCGCGTCGACGCGTGCAGCGCGCTCGCGGCGCGAGAGGTTGTGCAGGAGCAGCGGCAACTCGACATTCTCAAACGCCGTGAGCACGGGAACGAGGTTGTACGACTGAAAGATGATGCCGACTTCTTTGGCGCGCCAAGCTGCGAGTTTGTCGCGGGACATCCGCGCAAGATTGTTGGGTCCGATCCAGAGATCACCACGCGAGACGGTGTCGACGCCCGCGAGCAAGTTCAAGAGCGTGGTCTTACCCGAGCCTGACGGACCCATGAGTGAGACATAGCTGCCGCGCGCGATCTCAAGGTCAAGGTCGCGCAACGGCACGATTTCCTGATCGCCCTTGCGATAGACCTTGGTGAGATTCTGGCAGCGAATGAAGCGCTCAGATTCGGTTGGAGTGGTGGCGTGGTTCATGGCGCTTCCTCCTTTGGGCTCTCAATGGGTTTGATTCGTGAGCCTGCGGAAACGCTCGCGTCGATCACGACGCGATCGCCAGCGGCCAGGCCATCGATCACTTCGATCCAACCGTTGGCCCGCTCGTCGCCGAGTGTGATGCGTCGTGGTTCGGCGCGCGCCGCACCCGCATCGGGTTGGGCGAGGAGCACTTCACCCATCGTCTCCTCGCGGAGTCGCAACGCTTCCGTAGGAATCGCCAATCCCTCCGCGTGCACGCGCGCAGTCGAAGTTGACGCCTCGATGCGAACGCGCGCGAGCATGTCGGGACGCAGCGCTTCGTCGGGATTCTCGATGAGCACCTTGCACTGCACGGTGTTCTTCTGGATGTCGCTCTGCGGCACGATCCGCACGACTTGCCCGCGAAAGACGCGGTCAGGAAGCGCGTCGACGCGAACTTCCGCGGCAAGACCCACCACGAGCTTGCCCGCGTCTTTCAGTGGGACATCGCAACGGACTTGGAGAGACGCAGGGTCGAAGAGAGTCACGAGCGCGTCGGCGTCACCACCAACGCGTGAACCAGGACGCGCAAGACGGGTGAGGATCACGCCGTCGCGCGGCGCGCGGATTTCACTGCGCTCGAGGGCGAGCGCGGCGCTGTCGCGCGTGGACTGCGCGATGTCCTTGTTGGCGACGGCGCTGGCAAGGTCCGCCTTGGCTTCGTCCTTCATCCGCGTTTCGGTGATGAGTTCAGCGCGGGTGATGCGCGCTGCTTCGAGTTCACCGCGCGCCGACACCACGCGGGCGTCACGGGCTGCGCGCTCTTGTTCGAGTGCGTCCACTTTGGCCGCGAGGGCTGCAGCGCGAAGTCCCAGTCGACGGGTCGCGCCCGCGCGCGCTGCGCCCGCATCGACGAGTTTCAGCGCGCGCTCGTGTTCGTCGCGGACCTCGGAGGCCATCGCGGTTGCTTCAGCGATTTCCGCAGTGAGCTTCGCGCGCATCGCTTCGCTCTCGCGCAGCATCGCATCAGCGGTGCGCACCGCGCGATCGCCGTCGATCGCGAGCGCGAGGGTGCGCTCAGCGGCGCGCAATGCGGCAGCTTTTGAATCGACCTCAGCGTGGGCGAGTCGAAGACCAGCCTCGTCGCGTGCGAGAGCGACTTCCTCGGCGCGCCGTTCGAGTATCACGAGGATGTCGCCCTTGGTGACGCGCGCGCCTTCAAGAACGCGCAGTTCCTCAACGACACCTTCGCGCAACGCGCGGATTTCGGTGGCATAGGGCGCAGGCTCGATCCAACCAGGCGCCTGCATGCCGCCGTCGCTGTGTGCGGTTTGTCGCTGCGTGGCGATCGTGGCCACGGGCGTGACGCGCGCTTCAGGCAGCCGTTCGAGTGCGCGCCAGCCAGTGATGGCCAGGAGCGTCGCGGCGGTGCCGAGGACCGCGACGGGAACCACGACGCGGGCGATGAAGCGCGACGCGGGATATCGATTGGCGGTCGAGGCCGTTCGTGAGGTGGGCGCGGGTGTGGGTGAGTTCATGGTGTTGCTCCACGGACGGTTGGTTCAGAGGTTGGATCAGAGAACGTGCGATGCGCTGCATCGTGCGGCGGAATCGCGCGGGACTCGAGTTTGGCGAGGGCGTTGGCGAGTTCGATCCGTCGTTCCGCTGCGACGATTGCCGTGTCTGCTTCTTCAAGACGCGCTTCGGCGAGATCCGCGAACGAGCGTTCGCCAACAGCTTGCGCTTTCTCAGCAATGAGCCGCGCGGCATGCGCCGAGGCCGCAGCGGTGCGCGCGAGTTCTTCGGTCTCTCGCGCACTCTTCACGCGCACAAGGGCATGGTCGTTTTCAAGAGCAGCGATGCGCTCTGCTTCGGCAAGCTCGGCGCGCGCGGCCAGGAGTTCCGCGCGCAGCGCAGCGAGTTCGTGCGGTCTGCGGAAGATGGGAAGGCCAAACTCCAGCGAACCTGTGATGGTGCGGCGATCTTCAACATCCTGCATGACACCGCCACCGACACGCGCGTCGGCGCCGAGCGGTGAATCAGCGGTGGCCAACATCGCCTCCGCACGCGCGACGGCCGCGCGTGCTCGAATGACTTCCAAGGACTGCGCTGAGGGAACGGCATCGGCGCCAACCGCAGCATCGACGAGCGTGGGCAGAGTCTCGACGCTCAGAAGCGACGCCAGCGAAACCGTGAGTTCGTGCTCTTCAAGCTCTGCGTCCACGAGTTCGAGTTGCGCCGCGAGCGCTTCTCGTTCGAGTCGAAGGACTTCCACGGAATTGGTTTCGCCAAGTTCGACGAGCGCGCGTTCGATCGAGGCGCGCGCGCCACGAGCATCGAGAGCGTCGTGGGTCGCCGAGGTGGTGGCGCGTGCGGCGCAGACGGTGCGCACCAGTCTTCGTGCCTCGGCTGCTGTCTCGACGCTTGCGGCAACAAGTTCGCGCGCCGCCACATCGCGCTCGCGTGCTGCGGCGTCACGAATCGCGTCACCCGCGAGAAGCCAGCCAATACCCTGCATGATCGAGAGGGAGATTCCTGTGCCACCCATGCCGTCAATGGGAATGCCGAGGCCAAGCGCGATGGATGGATCGGGTGGCAACGCTGCTGCAGCGGCGCGCGATTGCGCGGCCTCAAGTCGCAACGCCGCTGCACGAACGCGCGGTGAGACTTGGAGCGCGCGCGCGGCCGCGGCGTCAGCGTCGATTGATTCGCCGAGCGCGGCGTGCGGCGCTGAGGCGAGTGGCGCTCGAGGTTGTGGTGATGCGCAACCCGACAGTGCCGCAAGAAGCAGCAGCGCAAGGGCATCACCCAACGGGGTGTGGCGGAGAGGAAGCATGGGAGTTCCGAGTGTGAGATCTCGCTCTGGCCTGAGGAAAAACAAACAGTCGCGCGTCGAGGCGCGCGTGTCGTTTAGATCCGCAGGCGGGCAGAGATCAGGAGCGCGAGTCGCGGAGGCGGCTCACCGTCGGAAGCATTCACGCGGATTTCTGCCGCGGTGAAGCTCGTGGTGACTGGCTCAAGGTTGAGCGGCGCGATCAGCACCGTTCCGATGCAATCCACCGTCAGTTCGAAGGGCGGAATCGTGAAGGCGGCTTTGTTGCAGCATCCACCAGCGCACGAACGATCATGGTTGGATCGCTCGCCAGATCCGCCGCAGTCGTCGGAGGTCGTCGAAGCGTCCTGTGTCGATGACTCACAGCAATTGTTGCTGATGCAGCACGATCGCTCGCGACTCTGCGTCGGGGCGTCCGTCGGGGCGAGTGAGGCCGCCAAGATCCGCTTCTCGCAGCAACACAGCACCATCCACGCCGCGAGGGCGCAGACAAGAACGCGGTGCATGAGCGTGGAAGCAGTCATGGCTCGTAGAGATCCGTCAGTGCACTTTCGGCGCCGCAGCGGGCGCGGCTCCATCGAAATCAGCCAATCCACACCTGATCGTGCCGTGGTCCGACGCCAAGGCAAGGCTTGGCAGTCTAACGAACCAACGGAACGGACGGGTTGTGCGGGCACCCGCGGGAAATGTCCCTATTGGCGCTGCTCAACCCGTTGCTTATCGGATCCATGCGGCGATGGCGCGATGTGTTGCAACTGCGCGCGTCGGCGGCGATGACCGAGAAACAGGTAGGCAGGCACACTGACACAGGCGACAGCGATGGTCCACGCCAGCGTTGCAGCGAGGGCGAGGTTCATGAGCGGAAAGAGCAGGGCAGCGAGCAGCGCAAACGCGCTGATGCTCAGTGTCCCGAGCGCCATCGGTCCGACCGCGCCAGTGGTGACATGCGCGCCTTGTGCGATCCAAGTGGCCACCAGAATCGTGGTGAAGATCGCGGGAAAGACGCTCGCGAGTCCACTCGCGACGGGGAGACCAAGCCGCGCCAAGACCAAGGCGACTCCAATGGCGATCGCCGCCGCCGTGCCGCGCACAAGAAGCACGCGCCGACTGACTCCATGATGTCCTCGCGGCGTTGGATGCGGAGTGCGACTCGCAGCGATGCCGACGACCAACCCAGCGAACGACGCGAGGCAACCGATGGCCAGCGACTGCGTCACCGTTGGCTGAAACGCTTCATGGAGAAGCATGATCACCGTCGCTGCGATGAGCCACGCGCTGAGCGAGAGTGCCACTGTCCACGCCAAGAGATGCGAGTGCGTCCGTCGCGCGACCATGGCAGGAACGATGCGCCAGAGCACGAGGTATCCCGCGTTGAGCAGGATCCCGATCGGGATGAACGCCATGGTGCGGCGGAAGTCGTCGGTATTCGATTGATCCCCGTACATCCCAATCGCGGCGGGCACGATGGTGCTGGGAATCGTGGAGAGAATCCCGCCAAGACCTCCACCGAATCGTTCGACGGCAAGGGTTGCGAGGATGGCCACGACTCCTGCGAGAAGCGCAGGCAGCGCGAGTTGCACCAGTGGATCCTGAAAGAGCGGCGTCACAGTGCAAGTCTACTTGCTGCGCGTGGTCGCCTCGCATGCTTGGGTAGGATGCGCCCGTGCTCTCCAATCTCCCTTACGCGGCCATTCGCTTTGAGAACTTCCACTCCGAGGTTCTGCTCCCACGGGTCTATCCGCTGCGCGAGCCCTTGCGCGTTGGCATGTGGCACGCGGCAGGCTCGGGCCTGACCAGCGGACATCCCACACTCGCGCAAGCCAAGCGCGCCAAGTACAAGCCTGTCGAGTTGGGATTGCGCTGGGGACCAGTCTGGTCGACCGCGTGGTTCCGTCTGCAAGGTCGCGTGCCAATGGCGATGCGCGGACATACGGTGGCGCTGCGTTTTTCCTGCGGAACCGAAGGCACGCTCTGGCGTGATGGCGTTCCGTTCCAAGGATTCGATCCCTATCGAGACCTCGCGTTTCTGTGGAGCAAAGCCAAAGGCGGCGAGAAGTTCGATCTGCTTGTGGAAGGCGCGTGCAACTTGCCGCTCGGCATCTCGACCTTCTGGTGGGATCACCCCGAGCTGCAGGCGCGATGGAAGGAACCGAATCCTGGTCGCCTCGAGAGCGCGGAGTTGGTCGTCGTGGACGAGTCGGCGTGGCGCTACGCGCAGGCGTGGGATTTCTTGCGACGACTCATGCTCGCCTTGCCTGAAGATTCGGCGCGTGCGTGTGAGATCGCCAACGGTCTGCGCGACATTCATGCCTGCATCGATGCGCACGACCCAGTGCCTGGCATGGAAGAAACTGCTTCAGCGCTCGATGAACTCGTGCGCGGCGGCGCGCACGAACCAGCGACGGCATGTCTGGCGGTTGGTCATGCGCACATCGACACCGCGTGGCTCTGGCCACTGCGCGAGACGCGGCGCAAGTGCGTGCGCAGCTTCTCGAATGTCTTGCGGCTTCAGGAGCGCTTTGCGGATTTTCACTTCCTCTGCTCGCAGGCGCAGCAGTACGAGTATGTGAAAGAGGACGCGCCCGAGGTCTACGCGCAGATCAAGAAGCGCGTGGCAGAGGGTCGTTGGGAAGCGGGCGGCGCGATGTGGATCGAGCCCGATTGCACTTGCCCGTCGGGTGAGAGTTTCATTCGTCAGATCGTGCATGGCACGGGATTCTGGGCGGCTGAGTTTGGCGCAGCGGCGGCGCAGCGGTCTCTCTACTTGCCCGACACCTTTGGCTTTCCGCCATGCTTGCCGCAGATCGCGCGGCTGGGCGGACTCGACACTTTCATCACCAACAAGATGAGTTGGTGTGAGACCAATCGATTCCCGCATGTCACCTTCCTCTGGCGCGGACTCGACGGCACCGAGTTGCTGACGCATCTCACGCCAGGCCACAACTACAACTCATCGATCGAGCCGAAGGACATGCTCTTTGGTGAGCGCAATCTTGTCGTCCAGGATGGGCAGAGCTTCTTCTCGAGTGCGATTCCCATGTGGCTCCAGCCGTTTGGCTACGGCGATGGTGGAGGTGGTCCGACTGATGGGCAGATCGCGCGCGCTGAACTTGCCGCCGATTGCGCGGGTGTTCCTCGCGTTGAGCAGGCGCGCGTCGATGAGTTCTGCGGGCGACTCCACGCTGGCCGCGCCGCGCTTGAGGGCGCGGGTCGACCGCTCGCGTCGTGGGATGGTGAGCTTTACCTCGAGCTCCATCGCGGAACCTACACGAGTCAAGCGTGGCTCAAGCGGCAGAATCGACTGGCCGAAAGCGGACTGCGCGATGTCGAAGCGTTGGCCTGCAGTGTTCCCAACGCGCGAGCCAAGGATCTCGCTGGAGTCCGCGCGCGGCTCGATCGCGCGTGGAAGACTCTGCTTCTGAATCAGTTCCACGACATCCTTCCTGGCTCGTCGATCGAGGCGGTCTATGACGACGCGCGCGCGGATCATGTGGCGATTGCCGAGACCGTCGCCGAAGAGCGCGAGCAACTCGAGTCGGCCTTTGCGTCGATCGCCGACACGCGCGGCATGCGCCATCCTGTGTTGGTGCGCAACTCATCGTCGACGCGTCGGTGCGGCGTCGTTGCCTGCGGTGATTCGTTGATCGAAGTGAACAATGTGCCAGCGATGGGCATGAAGGTGTTTGATGCTGCGGTGATCGGTGCGCTGCCGAGTCCCGTCACCGTGACGGCCACGACGCGCGGTGTGACGCTCAACAACGGCATCGTGCGCGCCTTCATCGATCTGGCGGGTCGTGTGGCTGAACTTGAGCATGTTCCGACGCGACGCCTCGCCAACATGCGCAACGCCGAGGGGCGGTTGCTTCCGCTGAATCAGCTGGCGCTCTACGAGGATCGTCCGCGACGGTGGGAAGCGTGGGACACCGACCGCGATTACTTCGACAAATGCGAGATGCTCGACGACGAGTGCGAAATCGCCGTGTCCGAGGCGCACCCCCTGCGTGGAGAAGTCCGCATCGAACGCGCCGTCGGAGCCAAGAGTCGTCTCTGGCAGACCTATCGACTCGATGCAGGCTGTGGCCGACTCGAAGTCCGCACCGAGGTCGATTGGCAAGAGTCGCAGCAGTTGCTTCGCGCGCTCTTCCCTTGCGCTGTGCGCGCGCGTCACGCGAGCTTCGGCACGCAGTTTGGAGTGATCGAGCGGCCGATTCATCGCAACACCAGTTGGGAAGAAGCACGCTTCGAGGTTCCAGGGCACGCGTGGATGGATGTGGCCGAACCAGGCTTTGGTCTGGCGATTCTTGACGACGGCCGCTACGGACGCAGTGCCGTGGCCTCTGCCGATGGCGCGACACTCGGGCTTTCGCTGCTCAAGAGTCCGCTCTTTCCTGATCCGACCTGCGACCGCGGCGCGCATGCGTTCAACTACGCGCTCATGCCGCATGCGGGCGACTGGCGCGGCGCGGGCGTCGATATCGCAGCAGAGTTCCTCAGAGAACCGCTGCGCGCGCTGCCGCTCAAGCCGCAAAGTTCTAAGGCGAAAGCCAAGAGTCAGAAGGGTTCGCTGCGCGGTGCGTGGGCGGCGTTCGATGTGCTTGCGGTCGAGCCGATGCGTGTGGAGATCGCTGCGTGGAAGCCCGCAGAAGATGGGCGCGGCCGCATTCTTCGGCTTGTGGAGACGCGTGGCGCGCGCGGTGATGTCCAGATCTTCTGGAACATCGACGCAGCCAAGGTCTCGGCCGTCGATCTGCTCGAGCGTCCCTTGGCGCGCGAAGGTCTCGCACATGCAGCGGGGGCAGTGACGCTGCTCTCCATGCGTCCCTTTGAGATTGTCTCGCTGCGGGTCGAGTGAGCGCGTCATCGGGGGACAAGGCGGTATTCTGCGCCGATGCACATGTCTCCGTTTGACTGGATCCTCCCGATCGTTCTCCTTATCGGTTTGGCAGTCGTCGGCGTGCGCACCCGAAAGTACGGACAGAGTGTGGCGGGCTTTCTTGCGGCGAATCGTTGCGCTGGCCGCTACCTGATCGCCTTGGCCGACGCACGCGCTTCGATCGGTCTCATCACGCTGGTCTGGTATTTCCAAGTCGGCTACGACGCGGGATTCACTTCGGTCTGGTGGGGACTCATCGAAGGTCCCGCGATGATCTTTCTCGCGCTGACGGGATGGGTGGCGTATCGCTATCGCCGCACGCGGGCGCTCACACTCGCGCAGTTCTTAGAGATGCGCTACAGCCGCAATTTTCGCGTGTTCTGCGGCGCGCTCGCGTTCATCGCTGGACTCCTGAACTACGGCGTCTTCCCAGGAATCAGCGCGCGGTTTCTCATCCACCTCATGGCCCTCCCTGAGCAGTTCGCGCTCGCGGGCGTCACGTGGGATACCTATCTCGTGCTGATGGGGATGATGCTCAGTACGGCGCTGTTCTTCATCTTCCTCGGCGGACAAGTCACCATCATGGTGACGGACTTCCTGCAAGGCGTCTTCTGCAATCTGGTGTTCGCAGCGCTCACGCTCTACCTGTTGTGGAAGTTCCCATGGAGCGATCTCAGCGAGACGATGCTCAGTGTGGCCAAGGGCACTTCGCTGGTGAATCCGTCGCCTCCGTCGCTCAAGGCCGAGGACAATTTCAATCCGACTTACTGGGCGATCTCTGCGTTCACGCTGATCTACACGGCCAAGGCGTGGCAGGGCGACCAAGGCTACAACGCCTCGGCGGTCACTCCGCACGAGTCGAAGATGGCGAACATCCTCAACGGCTGGCGATTCCGCGTGCTCATGTTGATCACGCTGGTCCTGCCATTGTGCATTCGCACGCTCATGGAACATCCGAACTACGCCGTCGCGGGTGCTGCAGTCCGCGAGGCGGTCGGCGCGATTCCGCCCGAGCAGGTTGCTGAGTTGCGCGCGCCTGTCGCGCTTGGACTGATGATCCCTGCGGGCATGCTTGGCTTTGTGATCGCTGCAATGTTCGGCGCGTATCTCGGCACCGACAACGCGTATCTCCACTCGTGGGGATCGATCCTCGTGCAGGATGTCATCATGCCGATTCGTCAGCGTCTCGGTCTGCGCGAGCTCTCGACCAAGGCGCATCTCACCGTCATCAAGTGGGCGATCTTCGCGGTGGCATGCTGGGGCTTTGGATTCAGCGCAGTCTTCCGATCGCCTGATCAACGCGTGGCGATGTACTGCACGCTGAGCGGCGCGATCTTCTTCGCGGGCGCGGGCGCTGTCATCATCGGCGGGCTTTACTCCCGAAGCGGCAGCACGCGCGCTGCGTGGTCAGCGATGTTCGTCGGAGCGTTGCTGCCGACGGTGAGTCTCTTCGTGAAGGAGTTCAGCTGGGTCTGGCAGGCCTGGGATCCCGCGTCGATTGGCTCGCAGTGTTTCGCGTGGATCGCTGGATATTCAGGCCAGGAGCTCACCTTCATTGCCATGGCGAGCTCGGGTCTGGTCTACACCGTCGTCGCATCGACGGCGCCTGCGCGTTTTGACCTTGATCGCCTGTTGCACCGCGGCAAGTACCGCGTGGATGCAGACCAAATCGACGCAGGCATCGAGGCGGACCAGCGCAAGAGCTTCTGGGAAAAGATCGGCATCGACCGCGAGTTCACGGGTTGGGATCGCGTGATCACTTGGATCACGCTCTCGTGGCCGATCGTGGGAACGATCTTGTTTGCGATTGGCACACCGTTGCTCTTCCTCGAAGCGCCGCCAAGCGACTCTTCATGGATCGCCTTCTGGCATGGCTACACCATCTTCACGCTTGTTGTGGGAACGAGCGTGGTCTTGTGGTTCACCATTGGAGGCTTCCGCGATCTTCGCCGCATGTTTGCGCTCCTTGAGAAGCGCCGTGTTGATGCGCGCGACGATGGAACGGTGGAAGCGTCTCTGCACGGTGAGGACAGGACGCGCGATCATGCGTGATCTCACGCGACTGCCGCTTCCTGCGGATGGTTGGACGATGCGCGCGACGGGAGGCGTCGGCGCTTCACGGGCGTTGGACGCGGTGCCGATTCCACCACTTGCGGGGACTGCGTCTGTCTTGCGTGCGCTGGTTCTCGCGGGAGCTGCGCCGAGTCTTCACGGGGAACGCGCAGAGCTCGACAGCGAGTGGATTGGTCAAACCGATTGGACGCTCACATCGGAGATCGAGATCCCGAGTTCAGCGCGCGGCCGTCATGCTGCGCTCGTCATCGAGACGATCGATGGACCGTGCGAGATCTTTCTTGGCGGCGTCCTGCTCGGCATGCACCAGAGTGAGCACTTTCCATTCGAGGCACGGATCCCCGCAGCATTGCGCGGCACGCGCGCGCTGCTCGAACTGCGCTTCACTGCCCCAGTCGATGCGGTGCTGCGTTGGCAGGAGAAACTCGGCGCGCGTCCCGTCAACGGTGACTGGACGCCGTTTTGTTTCGCGCGCAGCGCTGCGTGCAGCTTTGGATGGGACTGGGGACCGCGCGTGCCATCGGTCGGCTTTCATGGCGCGCGCATCGACTGTTGGAACGACACGCGCGTGGTGCGACTCACGGTGTCGCAGCGGTGGAACCAGGACGGCACGGTGACAGTTCGTGTGCGTCCACAAGGCGACTTCGACGCGGCGACCATGCACTGCGTCGTGCGCGAACGAACCAGCCCGAAGCACCATCCTTGCGACGCCTTGGGTGAAGTCACGATTCGACCGACGCACTGTTGGACGACCTGGGATCGACGCGCAGACGACGCAGAGACTGCGCGCTGCTGGTGGAGCGCGATGGTGGGATTTCGCGACGAGAACACGGGAGCTTTCAAAGCGATCGCCACGCAGCGATTTGCTCCGCGCAAGATCGAGCTTGATACCTCGATCGATGCGGTCGGTCGTCGCTTTCGCTTTCTCCTGAACGGCGCGCCAATCTTTGCACGCGGTGCCAACATCATCCCGCCTTTGTTTGGTGGTGCGGAGCGCATGGACTGGCGTCGCGAGCTTGAGCGCTACCGCGACACGGGCTTCAACATGGTGCGTGTCTGGGGTGGCGGCATCTATCTGCCCGACGCGTTCTACGAGATGTGCGACGAACTCGGGATTCTCGTCTGGCAGGATTTCATGTTCGCCTGCGCGACCTATCCCGAGGATGAGCCGTTCGCGTCACTCATCGCCCAAGAAGCGGCGCATCAAGTGCAACGGCTTTCGCATCACCCGTCGTTGGCGTTGTGGTGCGGTGGCAACGAGGACATTCTCGCGTGGTGGAGTTGGGGATGGAAGGAGCGTCTCGCACCAGGTCAGTCGTGGGGACTTCGCTACTGGACTGAGGTGCTTCCTGCAGCGGTCACAGCACACGATTCAGGCACGCCCTATTGGACCGAGAGTCCGTACTCAGGCTCGATGGAGTTACATCCCAACGATCCCGATCATGGGGATCGCCACACCTGGGATGCTGAAGCGAAGCTCGAGGGCTACCGCACGATTCTCCCGCGGTTTTCCAGCGAGTTTGGACACCAGTCGCCTCCGTGTTGGGCGACGATTGTGCGCTCGTGTCTCGAAGAAGCGCGCGATCCTCTGACGATGAGTGCGGCCCAACTCATCGACGCGCTCGCGCTGCGTCAGAAGGCCTGGGGTGGTGACGCGGTGCAGTACGCGCCGTTTCTCAAGGAGCGATTCAAAGAAGCCAAGAGCGCGCGCGAGTATGTCGCGCAGACGCAACACTTGCAGGCACGCGCGATGTCCATCGCGATGCGTTGGCTGCGCGCGGGTTCGCCGCGTTCGATGGGCGCGTTGATCTGGCAGTGGAACGATGTCTGGGCAGGGCACTCGTGGTCGCTCGTCGATCGCGATGGTCGAGCCAAGCCCGCATGGCACGCGGTGCGCCGTGCGTGCGAAGCGCGCGTGCTGTCGATTGAGCCGATCGGTGGATTCGCGCAAGGGCAACGGGGCGCGTTGGAAGTCGTGCTATCCGAAGAGGCCGCGTGGATGGAGCCTGCGCGATTCGCGCGGTCGGAGATGAACATCACGCTCGAACGGATGGACTTCGCGGGTTCCGTGCAGCAATCGATCGAGCTGACGCTCCGTCCGCACTCCGAGTGCGGCCTCGATGCCGCGACCCTCCGTGCACGAGTGCCATCGGACTTTCTGACTGCCTGTGATTCCAAGTGTGATCTCCTCGTCGCGCGCGTCGAGGGAGACTCGACGATCGAACGCGCGGTCGAGTTCCTTGCGCCCGACGCGGAGCTCCTGCTTCCTCAACCGAACCTCGCGGCGTTAGACGGCCACGATGGCGTGCTGCGCGCGACCTGCGTGATTCGTGAAGCGTGGTTCGAGCAATCGTGGATGGGCTGTTGCGCCGAACATCCTGAACCCACCGACGGCGAGCGCGCGTTGGACGCGTTCGCGCGGCGCAACTCGTGGCGCACGCTTCTTCCTGGCGATGCCTTTGAAGTGCCCGCGGGCATGGCGTGGTGGAGTGCGAATCACTTTCGCAAGACGCTTGCGTAGGAAAGTCGTGGGAAACTGTAGTGCCTTCGAATCGGCAGTCTGAGCGTGGGTAGGCTGCAGCGCGCAGCATGCCCGCGTGGCGGGACACTGCTGCGGGGATCAGGTGAATCGACAGCGTTTCAGAAGGGAAAGGAAGGTGAATGCGATGATCGCATGCTTTGACATGGATGGCGCACGGCAGGAGGTGCGGAAGATCGGTGCGGTGAAGCGGGGCGCGCGCGACCCGTTCGCGTGCGGTGCACCTGCGCTGATTTCTCCACACGCGCCGCAGCCCGCGCTCTTTCCACCAGGGCGCAGCAGCGATGAGATTGTGGAACTTTTTGCGCGCAAGACGCGCCATCGTGAAGAGGAGATCGCTCGAATCATTGAGCGCGGGCGGTCGCGCGGCGCGCCCGTCGAACGGTTCGTGGCATGCATCTCCTACGACACCGAGCTCGCGCCGTGGACCACCAATCGTCGGCAACTCTTGGAGCTCGGTATCGCGGTGCCCTCAGAGAGCGCGTTCCCCGATGAGCCGAGCGAGATCCACCGTGCCTTGTGGACCGTGATCTACGGACTGGCGCGTCTTGGGATCTACCTCACGGGGACCAACCATCTCAATGACACGGCACTGCTG
Source organism: Planctomycetaceae bacterium (assembly GCA_947490615.1). Classification (GTDB taxonomy): domain Bacteria; phylum Planctomycetota; class Phycisphaerae; order Phycisphaerales; family SM1A02; genus QWPT01. The sequence goes on from CANLHK010000004.1 coordinate 265,742, forward strand.
TACAAACTCTGCCTGACGGTGCTCAACGACGAGGTTCGCGATGTTCCTCCGTCGGCGGATGTGAGTGAGTTCATCGACCTCGGACAGGGCGCGGCGGGTGGCGCGTCCGGTGAAGGACTCGAAGAACCAGCGCCGGACGATTCTGCGAGCGAGGCGAAGGCTCCACCAGACGGCCTGTTCGGACCGTTTGACTTCGGATCAGAGGTCGATGAGCCCGACGGCGGTGAGTTCCGCGTGGATGGCGGTCCCTGCGCGAGTCGCGATCAACTGCTGCCGAGGCCGCTGGGTCGAGGCGGACCACCTATGTAGCCAATCGGACAATCCGATTAGGTCGCGCGACCAAAGGTTCGCAGCCACGCCACAGGTGCGCGTGGTCGCGGGCCCTTGCGTGCCTTGGCTTGTTTCCACCATCGATAGGCGAAGACGGCGCCGGTGAGTAGCGCGACGCCCGCGATGCTGAGCGTCAGCATGTCTGCGGCGCCTTCCGCGTGCTCGTAGCCCATGGCGCCGACATAGCCGATCCCGATTTGGATCGGACTGGTGATCGCGACCGTTGTGAACTCGACGGCGAGGAACTTCCACCATTCCATGTGGAGGATGCCCGTCATGGTGAGCACGGGCGTTCGCGTGCCAGGAATGAAACGCGAGAGGATGAGCACGATCGCGCCGCGATCCTCCATGGCGTACTTGGCTTCGAGCAGTCGCCTCGGATGCATGAGGCGTTTGAATCGCTTGCTGTGGATGATGCGAGTGCCGAAGTTTCGACAGACCCAGATCCAACCGCTGTCGCCGATGATCAACCCGAAGTAGGCGGCGGCGAGAGTTTCGGTCCACGACATGTGACCGTGGAAGATCAGCGCGCCAGCGGGGATCAGCAGGAAGTCTTCGGAGATGTGCAGGCCGATGCCGCAGATGATGAACGCGACAAAGATGAACCACGCGCCGTACTGCGCGACCAACGCGGGGCCCTGCGTGTGCAGCCAAGACATCAGGCCGCCTTCGTCTGCGGCTGCCGAGGTAGCTTCCGCAGCCGAAGTCGCGACGGCATCGCCAACTTGGCTGAGGATGCTCGGGAGCTGCAGGATCAGGTCGTCCATCAAGGTGGCGCACTCTATCAGCGAGGCTTTGCATCGGGTTCGCGCTCGCGCGCGTCGTGTTGTGGAATCGTGCGCGAGGCATCCGCGCGCGGGTCGGCGGAGGTCTCGACTCCCCGCACGCCTACAGCAAGGCGTCGAGCGATTGCAGACCGATCAATTCGCGGGACCAAAACGGTTCTGCGGCAACGACGCCGATGCGGCTTCCCACGAATCGATCGCGCACATCGACCTGTTCAGGCAGTTCGCGATTTGGGAGGTGCTCGATGACTTGCGACCGATAGGCCATGATCGACTCGCGCTTCTTCGCGCGCTGTTGGCTGATGTCCAAGGCAAGCGTTGGCGCGGGCATGGTCTTCAGATGCGTCGCGAAGTAGTAGAGAAGCCGCCGCGGATGGATCGGCTCACCAGGAATCGTGGACTTGCCCAGCTTCGCATCGAAGCGCGCGTCCTCAGCGATGCGCGTCGCTGCGAGATGGTCAGGATGCGCGTCCTCGGGATGGGGCGCGAAGAGGAGCTCACAACGATGCTGACGCAGCACCGCAGCAAGCGCGTGCCGCGCGGCGATGGTGGCCTCCAGTTGGCGATTGGGAAGTCCGAGGTTGATGCGCGTGCATCCAAGGATCGCATCGGCAGCCGCTGCCTCAGCCGCGCGACGCTCTGGGGTCCCGCAAGGCGTCGGCTCTCCGCTGGTGAGATCGACGATGAGGACTTTGTGCCCCTCTTCCACGAGGCGGGCGATCGTGCCACCCATGCCAAGTTCCGCGTCGTCAGGATGCGGCGCGACGACAACGATGTTCAGGTTTCTCGACACGAGGCGGATCGTACCGCGTGCGCCGACGGGGACTTCTCACGCATTCATCGTCGCCGCCCGCCCGAGTTCGTCACGGGAGCGCTGACGCTCGTCCCGTCGAATCCAGGGACGCGCGCTACGACTCGCGGGGCTCCAAACGCTGCCTGTTCGATCTCGCGCGCCAACGCGCCGCCGTACGCCTCAAGCTCCCGCACCATCGCAGCGTTGCCGCTTCGGCGAGCGAATTCCGCTTCAAACAGCATGCGGTTCAGCGACAGGAGGCGCGGCCATTCGTCCACGAGGTACGCGTTCCCCGCGGGCACCGTGAGCAACGCTCCGAGCTCGGTACCGAGCGTGCCCGGATCGCCTCGCAAGAGTGGCGCCACTCTCCGCTCGAGTCCCGCGGTCAGCTTCACGATCGGTATCGCCGTCTCAAGCGCCGTGAGGTCGCGGAGGAAGGTCGCGTTGCGCTCGGATGCGGCGGTGCTAGAACTGCCCGATTGCCCACCTCCGATGCTTGGCACGCTTGCCACGAAGGAGCGGGTCGCGAGTTTCGCGCGCGCGGTCAAGTCTTGCGTCGCAGGAGCGATCATGGCTCGGCGCATCGCCCAACCTCCCCAGGTTGCGAGCGTGTCACCCTTGGCGCGCGAGATCGGTTCGATGACCTGATCGAGGTCACGGAGTGCTCGACAGAGTCGCGCCGCTTGATCGAGGCGCGCACTGGCGTTTCCACCGAGGTCGCCCGTCCCAATCGCGTCACACCACGAGGCGCGCAACGCCGCCGCCGCTTGCGCGACGAGCTCAGGTGTGCCGTCGCAGAGTTCAACGGCGCGACGATCGCGTCGCTTGAGTTCGTCCTCAAAGGCAAACGGGAAGGCGCGCAGGTACTGCGACTCGAGTGCGGAGAAGGCGGTCTGGCCCTCGGAACGCTTGAGCGGGTCGAGGAGCAACTTGGCCATCCGCTTGCCGACGACCGCGAAATCGCGACCTGCGCCAGGTCGAATCGCGCCAACGGCATCGATGACATCCTGCAGCAGCACGATGCGCTGCCGATCGGCCTCGATCGTCCTGACGCGCTCGAGCGCGGAGAGATTGCCTGGCTCACTCGCTGCAGCAGGATTGGCCGCGATTGCCTTGAAGGCCATCGGCAGAGCGCGCACCGCAAAGCGCGCGTCTTTGTCGAGCTGACGAAGGACATCCTTCATGTCGCGTGGCGCGGTGGCCACAAGGGACTGTTCAAGCCGCGCGGCGGTGGCGCATGCTTCGATGATTCTCGAGGCCGTGCGTGATCGCTCGCGTTCACCAGGCGCGCCTCCCGCTTCGGGCGCGAGCAACGATGCCATCGCATCGGACAGTCCAGCGCGTGAGGCATCGGAGATTCCGTTTGTCGCGCGCATCGTGAGCATGGCGCGCGCTGCCGCGACGGTTGTGGGGAGTGCTTCGAGTGTTGCGCGTGCCTCGTTGAGCGCAGACTCCGCCGCTTGCGCAGCCAGTTCGGCAGCGCTGCTGTTCTCGGCGCCGTTGGTCGTGGTCGTCGCTGCGGGAAGACCAGCTCGGCCGAGCACGGCAGCAGCGGCGCAAATGCGATCCAGCGCAGCGCTGATCGCGATGTCCGACATCGGAGCGGGCGCACCTAGAGCGCGCACGCCCGTGAGCCACGCGACGGCTTCGGCCGCGCCATCGATCAAGCGCAAGTCGGCCGCAGCGCTTGCACCGCGATCGATCAATGCTTGCAGCGCAGCGCGAAGCGGAAGTTTCTCTCGGTCGCTTGGAAGCGCGGTGATGGTCACGAGGATCTCAGACGCCGTGCGTGACGGCGGCAAGCGATCGGGTTGCGTCGCGCGCGCGTCCACGAAGATCGGCCATGGGTCATCGTGGCGCGTGCCCTCAAGGAGCTCAGTCAGTGCCGTGAGCGGCGCGAGCATGGTCGACAGCGCAGCCACGCATTCAGCCGCGAGTCGCTCAGGTGGTGCGATGCACGCCTTGCGCATCGGTTCACTGGGCGTTGCTGCGATCGCTTCAAGGAGTGTGATCGCGCGCTTGGCGTCGGGCGTCGAGAGCGGGCGTCCATCCATGGTGGTTCCCGCCACCGCAGCTCTGATGAGATCGTCGATGTGACCGACGAGGAGTTCAAGACGCGCGCCTGTCACCGTGAGCGCGCTCTCGTTCCACGATCGCGTGGCGCCAGCGCGCAGCAGGTAGACCGCCATCATGCGAACGCGTGCGCTCGCTCTGGCGCCAGCGCTCGCTTCACCCGACAGCGTGCGCGCACGCGCCGTGAGCGCGCTGGCTTCTGCTTCACTGAGGTCGGCGAGGTTCGCGGCTCCGCACTTTTCGCTCAGCACGGGACCGACAGGCACGCCGCCGAGGTCGAGTGTTTGCGCCTGCGTGTCGCCAGCGCTCCCGATCAAGAGGGTGAGCGCCAGACCAAGCATCGTCGCGAGGGCGACGCCGAGGGTCCGCCTGCGTCTGCGCGAGATCGTGAAGCGCCGACTCATTCGCATGCATCCTTGTCCGTGGCGGAGGGGCTCGCGGATCCTGCTCCGTACCAGATCCAGCGTAAGCAAAGCCCTTGGGGCGGCAGCGTCGGTCCCGCTCCACGGCGGTCGCGGGAGGCGATCAACGCGGGGATCGCTGCGGGTTCAAGCCGACCGCGGCCGACCTCGAGCAGTGTTCCCGCGACGATGCGCACCATGTTGTAGAGAAAGCCGCTTGCGGCAATCTCGATCTCCACACGGCGCGATCCCTGCGGTCGCGCGACGCAGTCAAAGATGCTGCGCACCGTCGTGGTGCGGCCGTGATTGATCTGCGCAAAGCACGCGCAGTCGTAGGTGCCGATCATCCGCCGCGCCGCGTCTTGCATGCGCCCGACATCGAGCGCGTGCGGCGTGGCGAAGACGAGGTTGCGATCAAACAGCGGTCGCGGATGATGCGGATGGCTCGTGTGCTCAATCGTGTAGCGGTAGCACTTGCTGCGCGCGTCACCAATGGGGCTGAACTCATCGTGCGCCAACTCGGCGCGCACGACTTGCACATCGCGCGGCAAGCGCGCGGTGATCGCTTGCGCCAATCGTTCGAGCGGCACGCGAACCTCCGCGGTGAACGCTGCGACTTGCCCGATGGCGTGGACACCCGAATCGGTTCGACTCGCGCCAACCACTTCGACCTTCTGCCGCAACAGATCGGACACCGCTTCCTGCACAACGCCCTGCACCGTGCGCAACGGCGGCAATCCAGCGGGTTCCTGCCGTTGCCAACCGTGGAAGTCGGTTCCGTCGTAGGCGATCGTCAGCTTGTAGCGAGGCATCGGTGGTGTTCGCAGCTAGCGATGGATGCGCGCAGCGAGGACCGCGCCGACTCAGCCGCCGAAGAGGTCGCCAGGGTGGAACATCCCTTTGGACTCGAAGTACGCGAGCGCCGCGTCGACGCTGGGGAAGATCTTCGTTGCCGTCTCTGTAATGAATGGACTCGGCGCCTTGCGCGGCTTCCACACCACATAGACCTCTTTGGTGTGCTCCCACGCGTGGTGCAGTTCTCGCTCGACGCCGCTGGACAATCCTGGCGTGCCATTGGCAAGCTCAGGCACCAGCGAGACGATCATGTCGCTCTGATCGATGAGCTTGAAGTCGCGCATGTAGATCTGTCCGTCGACATCGCCCGCGATGTCGAGTACCTCACGCACCGACACGCGAATGCTTCGGCCTGCTCGTCCACCAAAGCTGTGCGCCGCGGTCTCGATCCAGTCCTTGCCTTCCCGCGCAGCCGCGAGCGCGCGATCGAGGAGCAACTTCTCATCGACATCGCCTGGATCAAAGGTGATGAAGTGCTTGGCAAGCTCAGCGCGGAAGTGGTCGATCTCGGCAAGCACATCAGGAAGATCCACCACATGGCTCATCGGAAAGCTCGGGTAGACCTTGCGCATCGAGGGTTTGGTCACCAATCGCGTGGCAGTCTCGACCGTGTCCTGCATGCGCCCGCGGGAGAGGATGTAGAAGTTGTTCTGGCAGCTCATCGCTTGCGCCATGAGCTCGGTCGCAAGGATTTCCTCTTCGCGCCACACCATGCAATCCTTGAGGGTCGCGTCGATGTCGTGTTCGGCGTGGAGGCGCTGGTGAACGACCTCGACATTGTCCACGAGGCAGATGAACATGTTGGGTTCGAGCTTGGCGATCTGGTCGAAGTCAATCGCAGAGAACAGGCCGTGCCGCCATCGGAAGGTGGCGTGGGTATTGACGATGAGGTTCCGGTGCTCCTTGGCGGGAAGGGTCGCCGAGATGACATCCTTGAAGGCAGCCCGGCGCAGGGTCGCGAGGCGCGAGAGCGGGAGGTCGAGGATGCGCCCGGCGCGGACATCGGGGGCCTCGGCGTACATGAGATCGCCAAGGTTGAAGAGCTCGACCGGCTCGCCGCGCAGTTCTGCAGCGTCTTTGACCGCCTTCAGGTAGGGCTTCTTGTCGACGCCAATCTGACCGGTCACGATCGCGCGCATGCAGGGCTCCAGGCCACCGCTGTTGCTGCAGCGGGGGCGTGAGAGCGTAACAGGACCTGCGAGGCCACTGCGCCGAGAGACGACAAGGGGTTAGCGCACCGAGAGCGCTGCCAAGAGCACGACGACATGGACCTCGACCGCGCGGCCTTCTCCGACAGCGTCGACCGACTCGTGGGTCTTGCCCTTGAGATTGACCCGCGCAGCGTCGATCCCGAGCAATCGCGCGATGTTCCCGATCATCTCGCGCTTGCGATCGGCGAGTTTGGGCCGCTCGCAGACTACGGTGATGTCGAGATTGACGACCTCGAATCCCGATCGAGCAACTTTCGCGCGCGCCGCCTCGACAAAGAAGGACGAGTCCTTTCCTTCCCACGCAGGGTCGGAGTCAGGGAAGGTCTGTCCGATATCCGCCATCCCGAGCGCGCCGAAGAGCGCGTCCACGACAGCATGAAAGACCGCGTCGCCATCGGAATGCCCGACGGGGCCAAGCGGATGGTCGAACCGCGCGCCACCAAGGATGAACGGGCGACCTTTGCCAGCAGGCGCCACGGGTTCGAGGCGATGCAGGTCGTAACCGTGGCCGATGCGAAGGGCAGGAAGCGTCGCGCTCATGCGTTCTTTGTCGCCCAAACCACCCCGTGCACTCGTCAAATCCCGAAGTGGGCGCCGTGAGTCGGTCGATACCAACCCGCCATGACTCGCGCTCTTCCGATCTCCCTCGCCCTCACCACGCTCTGCCTCGTCGGCTGCTACAGCCCGAAAGGCGGCGTCTATCCCTCGTCAGGCGCGGGGTACACCTACGAGTCGTCGGAGATGAACCCCGTCACGGTCGCGGTCATCGACACGCGCACCGAAGAGCCATTCTTCAAGCTCGAGATCCCTGCGGGCAAGCAACTCACGATGAACTTCATCGAGGGACAAGGCGACGACCCCGTCGAGCGACCTGATCGCATGGTCTACTCGATCTGGGATGCGGGCACTTCGATCGGTCGCTTGACGAACCAACTGACTTGTCCGCCTCTGGGATGCCGTCGCATTGATTACAGCGTGCGCACCGCTCCCGAGTGGCGCGAGGAACCGCCTGCGTATGTCGATCGCGTGAACAGCGCGACCACGAAGCCATCGTGGTGGACCCCGCAGGGCGGCGAGCTTCCAAAGCGCGCCAAGTATTACGAGTAAGGGACCGATCGCGCGCTCGCGGCGGAGCAATCCTGTGCGAGCGTCGTAAAGAGCTCTCCGCGTCGTTCGTAGTTCGTGAACTGATCCCAACTCGCGCAGGCGGGTGAGAGCAACACGATGTCGCCTGGTCGCGCGTGGCTTCGGATGCGCTCCATCGCAACTGCAAGCGTGCCGCAGGAATGGCTTCGGCATCCACCGACGAGTTTCGGTTCGGTGACACCGATGGCGTAGAGCCCAGCGACGCGATTGCCCAACGCCTGCACCCGCGAGAGATCCACCAACTTGTCGTAACCGCCTGCAATGAGGTGGATACGCGAGGGATCGTCGAAGCTCTCGATGGCCAAGAGTGTTGCTTCAGGCGTCGTGCTCTTGGAGTCGTTGAAATAGCGCACGCCGCCGTGCTCTGCCACGAAGGCGAGCCGATGGGGAAGTCCAGGGAATCGCTCGATGCGCGCGCGCAGGCTTTCAAACGCGATCGCGGGATCGATCCCCGCGACCTCGCACGCTGCACACGCCGCGATGAGCGCGAGTCGCGCGTTGGATTGGTTGTGCGTTCCTGGAATGCGCGGCTGCAATGCCGTTGCATCAGGAAGCGTGACGGCGGTCGTCACGCGACTCGGATCGCTCCACCACTGTTCCGCGCCAAGCTCGACGGCTCGATGCGCCTCTTGACTCGCACCAAACGCGGTGTGAAAGCGTGCGCCGCTCGGCGCGAAGCGTCGAATCACCGACTTCGACTGCGCGTAGTGCGCGAAGCTACCGTGCCAATCAAGATGGTTCGCGAGGAGATTGGTGAGCACCGCAACGCGTGGCGACCACTCAATCGTTTCGCCGATCCACCAGAGCATCGCGCTAGAAAGTTCGAGCACGACGAAATCGTCGCGGTCAATCGTGTCGAGTTTTGCGAGGAGCGAACCGCCGATGTTGCCGCCGAGATGCGCGCGTTGTGTCGTCGTGGCGCCGTCGCGTTGCTTGCCGATTTCCACACCATCGAGCGCAGCCTGCAACATGGCGGCAGTCGTGCTTTTTCCAGCACTTCCCGTCACGCCAACACAGTTCGTGACGCCCCGCGCGGTGAGCTCGCCAATCGTGAGACCGATCTCTGTGGTCACGGGTACGCCCGCTGCGCGCGCGGCCGCGAGATAGGGATTCGTCCACGGCAAGGGCACAGCGGGATTCGCGATCACGAAGTCGGTGTCGGAGAAGTCGGAATGTCGATGTTCGCCGAGGATGCAGTGCACGCGCGCGCCGTGACCGTCATGCGGCTCCGCGCCCATCGTGATGCGCACATCGCGCGCGAGTTCCGCCAGTGGCGCCTGAAGCTTTTCGGCAGGCTCACGGTCGGTGAGGGTCACGAGTGCGCCACGGGCGACGAGGTACTTCGTCACACCGACACCGCCACCAAACTGACCGAGTCCCATCACGGTGACACGCTTGCCAGCGAAATCGGGCAGGAGTTGTGCGTTTCGCGTGATCATGGCGTCACTTCTTTCGTGGTCGCGTCTTCGCCTGCCGTCGGCCGCTTTTTGCGCACGGGAAGTTCAATGATCCCACCAGGTGCGTCAGCGTCATTGATGGTGATCGACGCGAGTTGCAGGGTTGGCGTCCAAGCGTCGGTCCCCACGCGGAGCCGCGCGGTGAGAGCGCCCGACCGACGCCCGCCATCAAAATCGAAGTTCACGACATGCGTCAGCATGTGGTCACCAGTGAGGGACGGCGCCATTTCCTTCGTCACCAATCCCATCGATTCAAACGCGCCGAGTCGCTCGCGGACCGTCACGGCAAAGGCTTCGAGATCCGCTGCGGAAAGGCTGGCGTTTTGCGAGGCCGACCAGGACTGCAGCGCTTTGCGAGCGGCCTCGTCGTCCTGTGCGGCGAAGGTCAACTTCACGCCTTGAGCGAGTTGTTGGTCCCACGCGGTTTGCAACGAGTTGATCGTGGAGAGCCACGCCATCGACAGCAGTGTTGTGGCGATGCCCGTCGAGATCCCCGTCCACGCAAGCGCGCGGCCGCGCAGGAATCCAGCCGATGTCTTGATCCGATCGAGGGCCATGAATCCGAGCAACGCCGCGAGTGCGCCCGCGAGTCCCGCGCCGCAACAGACCAACGGCAGCGCGACGCCACCCATGACCGTCGACGCGATCGCGAGCCTGCTCAGTGGCGCGCGCGGCGGCGTTGGTGCTGCTGGTGGTTCCACCTCGATGCTCATCGCATCGGTTTATAGCGGCTCACGCCGTGCGCGGAGTGCCGTCGCTCGCGGTCAGATTCGTTCGACTCTGCGGCCGTTACGGGCAGGGTCCCCACGCGTTGAGGAGGAGCGCGAGATCCGATGCGTCGGTGGTGCCGTCACTGTTGATGTCGGCGAGCGCAGTTCCCCACGCGTTCAAGACGCTCGACAGGTCGGCAGCCGTGACTGCTCCATCGAGATCGAGATCGGCATCACACGGGAGTTGTGGTGCGCAGGAAATGGAAAGCGTTCCGCTTCCACCGGTCGTCGCACCGCCCACGCGGATGTAGTACGCCACTCCCGAGATCGCCGTAAAGGTCATCGAGGAAGTTCCAGCCGCGCACCCCGCGGTCCCGTCGGAACAGGCGACGAGCGCGCCACCGTTGGGGCAGGCGGATTGATACGCGGCCATGCGCGTGTCGAAGACCGCCGTGCCGCAGGTCGAGACCGTCGCGGTTCCCGTGCAGGTTGGCGAGTAGGCGTACCAGAGGTCCTTGCGGATCGCGGTGCCCGCGCCTTCATCGCACGACACAGGAAGCGTGGTCGCGCTGTCCGAGGCGTTGGTCGAGTTGAAGGCGAAAGAGCCTTCGCCAACCGAGACGGCGTCGAGGCACTCGTCGTTGGCGGGCACGACCACCGTCACGACCGCGACATCATCGATGAACCAGTCGTCATCCTGCCCATCGACTCCAGCGCGGAAGCGAAGGCGGAACTTGTTGTGCTTGGCGTTGGCGGGCATCGTGTGCGACCACGAACTGAAAGTCGTCTGATTGATCCCGTCCGAGATGATCGTGTTGAGCACCACCCAGTCGAGCGCTGCATTCATGTACTCGACGATGAGGGTCTTGCCGACTTCGACGCCCGTGTGTTGCGTCGCGTACTGGACGATGACCGTCGGCAGACCCGCGAGCAGCATGTAGTTCGAGCGGATCTCGTCGTCGCCGTACTCAAGGTTGCCGATGGCATCAAGATTCACCGAGCGCGTTGGGCTCGGCTCGCCGACGGCCGAGGTCGTGACGACCGCGCCCTTGGAGTAGATCCAGTTGGCTGTGTTCAGCGTCGCTCCTGCGTCGAAGCCTTCGTTGAATGGCAGTGCGATGGCGGGTGGCAGCGCGACATCGCAGCCGACGGCGTTGCGGAACGCAGTGATTTGCCCTTGCTCCGTCGCGGAGAACTTCAGATTGGCGCCCGCCGTGCCTTGGCAGCTGTTGATGACCGAGCACATGATGTTGCACGGATTCACCGCGTCGCAGTGGCCCGCTTGCCAGTTGTGGCCAATCTCGTGGGCCGAGAGCGAGGTGCGGAAGTCGGCAGTCGTTGTGAAGCGGCTCTCGACGCAGGAGTAGGCGAGATTGCCATTGCCTGCGCAGTCGACACCAACTTGGTTGCAGACGACGCCGAGCCACGCGAGGCCGATCACATTGCCCGTGATCGTCTTGCCCGTGAAGAGCTGCGCCTCGTCGCGCTGGATCTGGCTTTCAGGCGTGGTGTTCCACTTGGTGCGGAACTCGCAGAGCAGATCGCCCATCACCGTCGTGGTGTAGGGATCAGTGTTGGTGGTCCGCACGACGAAGGTGGTGAATTCGTAGGTGATGTTCACATCGCGGTCGTAGACGGCCGAGACGTTGTTCATGACCGTTTCGATGTCGTTCACGACATTGGTCGTGTTGGACCCGTTGAGCTGGTAGAACTCGAAGTCCGCATCGAAGGCGATCTCGGAGACAAAGGGCGTGGTGCCAGCGATGCCGCCTTCGCCTGCTGCGGCGCTCCCCGCGATCGCGCCACCTTCAGCGGGATCGATCACGCCCTCGAGCATCCAATCGGGAGACGCGAGCTTGGTCTCGTCGTTGCCGCAGTGATGGTCACCAAACGGCACGGCGTCGGAATGCGCATAGACCGCGTGTTGGAGCCTCGTGCCCCGCGCGCCGCGCGTGCCCGCAAGTTCATCGAGCGGCTGCACGAAGTAGGTTTCGCTAGGCATGTCGATCATCGCGTGGAGCGCACCATCGATGACCGAGGCCGTGACGCGCGCGCCGTTACTCAAGACCGAGCCGCGATAGGTTCGGTGCGGCGGGAGGGGCAGTGGTTCGAGCGTGCCAGTTCCGCGGTCAACGAGCAGTTGCGCCGAAGGACTGCGCAGTGAGATGCGGAAGAGGCGCAGCGTCTCAGCCTTGCCGTTGATTTGAACCACGATGTCGACTTGCTCAGGGATCCCCGTCGGGACCGCGAGGTCTTGCACGCTGTATCGCGTGAGACCATCAAGACGCGGCAGTTTGCTTGGCGGCACCTTGTTGCTGTTGCCGCCATCAGCGGGCGGCACTTGAGGTGCGACCGCGAACGCCATTGGGAGAGCGAAGAAGACCGTGAGAAGTGCTGCGGCGATGCTGTGAAGTCGAGTGTTCATGGTGGCGTGGAGGCGCGGATGGACTGGAGGAGATCTGCGCGATCATTCGCACAGCGTGTCGTGGCGGCGCGGGGCAAGTTGCGGAACTGAAAAAGACAGGTGGGACCCGAAGGCCCCACCTGATGCCAATCGAAGAGGTTCACCTCATGAATGCGCTGGAGGGTTCAACCCCAGTTGTTCAGAAGGATCGTGAGGTCCGATGCGCCGGTGGTGCCGTCGCCATCGAGGTCGGTGGCAGCGGTGCCCCAACCGTTCATCATGTTCGCGAGGTCGGCCGCATCGACGACGCCGTCGCCGTTGTAGTCGCCAGGAATCGCTGGTGGAGTTGGGACGCTTGGAATTTGCGCGCCCATCGCGACTGAGACAGCCGTGCTGCCCGCCGTGGCGGCCTTCCAGATGCCGAGGGTGACGGTTCCAAGATTCGCTTGCGGCGCGACATTCGCGTCGAAGCGGAAGTTGTGCATGGTCGCCCAACGGATCGCGTTGGCGCTTGCATTGGTGTTGGGCTCGCAGGTCCAGGTGACGAGGCCGTCAGCCTGGGTCATAGTCCACGCAGCGTTGGTGTAGCCTTCGCCGTTGAAGTACTTCGGCGACTTCGAGCTGATGTTGGTCAGCGTCACACCTGCTGGAATCGGAACGGAGAAGCTTCCGCCGCAACGATCCGAGTTCAGGTTGTGGATGGCGTACTCGTAGTGCCAAGTGCCGTTGGCGTTGGCAGTCACGCGGTAGCCGATGATGAAGCGTCCGTCGCCAGTGACGTCGTAGCTCTTCACACCAACCGAGCCAGGGAACTCAGCGGCCCACGCGTTGATCGCGGGGAGTTGCTGGAAGGTCGCGCCCGTGAGGGTGAGCGGGTAGCCCGAAGCGGCCGACCAGGTCGCGCCAACGGTCACCTTGCGGTACGACGCGTTGTTGTCGTCGTTGATCGCAGCAGCATCCTGCTGATGGACATACTGGCACTCGGCGTAGTAGGTCGCGCCAGCATTCTCCGCGGCGTTGAGATCCGAGCGCGCGACCATGCAACGCTCGCGCAGCGAGGTTGGCAGCGCTGCAGGAGCAGTTGGGTCGGTGTAGGTTCCCGAGAAGACGCCCGTCGACGCGTTGATCGGACCGCGACCCTTGAGGTCAGACTGTCCGCCGTTGAGCGACGAGGTGTACGGATCGGAGCAACCAATGCCGAGCACGGTCGGGCAGCCTGCACCAGCAGGGATGCACGCGCCGCAGAGGGTTCCCTGCAATGCGCAGAAACCGTGCTTGCACCACGACAGACCGATCTGCTCGATCACACCATTCTTGATGCGGAAGAGGTTCTGCGGGATGGTTGGGTGGAGGGCGCTTGGGTTCGGTTGCCACGCCAGCTGTTGGGTGCCGATGTTGCAGCTCGTGGTGCCGAAGGCGTACGCCGCGTATTCAACCGCGTTGTAGGTGCCTGGGGTGTACGACGAGATGTCGGGGATCGCGCCGACGATCACGTCGGGTCCAACGGAAGCAGTTCCGCCGTCGCCGCTACCACCTGGGACAGCAGTCGCTTGGAATTGACCGAGGAAGATGGCCGTGCCGCCAAGAAGCAGACCGCCGAGAGTCAGACTCGTTTTCACATGTAGCTCCTGCACTGAGAATGGGGGTGAACCGCTCGCCGGCCCCGGACGAGCACGCGTTTAAGATACGACGAACTTGTGCCGCGACGAACGGGATCGGCCAAGTTTCCTAGAAGTTCGCGGTCAATCACAAACCGCGGACCTCGCGGGTGCGCTGCCCGATTCGGACTTTCGGCAGGCGAGAGGAGTGGCACTTCTCGGAAGTCGGTTCGCTCGGAAACAGCCTGATGCAAAAAGACACCCGCCGCGGACGAGCCGCGGCGGGTGGAGCTTTCTGTCCCGTGAGCGTGTCGACAGGGTCGACGCGCCTGAGATCACTGTCGGTTCATGAACTGGTCATGCACCGATCAGCGGCGGCGACGGCCGGCGAGGCCAGCGAGGCCGAGGAGCGCGATCGCTCCTGGGGTTGGCACGGTTCCGATGAACACGGTGCTCTCCGCGAACTGAACGGGCGATCCAGCGACGCCGTTGTTGTAGCCGATCTTGAGGTTGAACAGACCAGCGTTGAAGTCGCGAGCGACGACGAACTGACCGAGGATGACCGAGTCCGCGGTGTTGCCGGCTTGGCCGACGCGACCCATGATCGATCCACCTGGGGCGAACCAACCGCAGTTCTGGCCGGCTGGGATGTCAGGGCGGAACCAGGAGAGTGGGTTGCCCCACGACGGATCGGCAGAAACGCCGTTGACCGCGTTTGGGATGCCACCAACGGTGAGGTACGAGTCGAACGGGCGGTTGGCGACAGCGCCGGTCAGCGAAGGTGCCCACGAACCAAACGCACTCGTCATGACGGAGGCGTAGGTCGAGAGATCCTGGTGATAGAAGGCATTCATCGTCGCGCCGTTGAGGCCGTCGAGGTTGAAGGCGTTCAGGATCGTGTCGGTGGCGCCGTTGAAACGGGCGTACACCTTGTAGGAGTCAACCAAACGGCCATCGCCGTGGGTCGACTGGGTCTTGACAGCGTAGTACTCAACGAAGGTCGCGGAGGACACGCTGGTGACAGCGGCCGCGAGGGTCATAGCCGTAAGCTTCATGATCTCAATCCTTTTGATGAAACGGGACAGGGGACAGGAACAGGGGACAGAAGACGCGCTCTTGCGAGCGAATCACGGGATCACTTCATGCTCTGCGTGGCGACGGGATGTCGCGTGGCAAAGCCCCTATTACCCGTCTGCGCGATCGACTGGAATCGATCGAACCGTTTCGATGACTCGAAACGTTGCTCCCCTCGGAGCACAGACAACCCTCAAGGCGAAGATGCTGCCGTTCCAAGGTGAGTCAAGGTAGGCGGCTTGGCTTTTTGGAGATATTTGCGAGGCGCTTGCGCAGAGGCCTCGAGGCGGGTCGCTCGCGGGCGGTCGACGCAAGGCGGGGTCGTTAGGTGGGTCTGCAAAAGCGTTTGCGCAAGATCGCGTCTCATAGGAGGTTCGGCAAAGGCGTCGCACCAGGACGCCCTCGCACGGCGGCTTGCGGTGGCGTCGGAACTCCCGAGGGAGTGGAGTGCGCGGCTCGCGATCGAGTCGCCAGCAACACGAAAAAAACCACCGCCGCGGTTGTCCGCGGCGGTGGCGTTCAGACTTGATTGAGGCAAACCTAGGCTCAGCGACGACGACGGCCGGTGAGGCCAGCGAGTCCGAGGAGCGCGATCGCGCCTGGGGCGGGGACGGGGAAGAGCGTTCCGCTTGCGAACTGGACCGGTGCACCAGCGACGCCGCTGTTGTAGCCGATCGTCATGCTGTAGCCACCAACGCTGCCGAAGGTCGTGCCCGCGGCGACGGAGAACTGGCCGAGGATGACCGAGTCAGGAGTGTTGCCGGCTTGGCCGACGCGACCCATGATCGAGCCACCTGGCGCGAACCAACCGACATTCTGGCCGGCTGGGATGTCAGGGCGGAACCAGGAGAGCGGGTTACCCCACGACGGATCGGCGGAGACGCCGTTGGTCGCGGTGGGGAGACCACCGCAGGTGAGGTACGAGTCGAACGGGCGGTTCAGGGTCGCGTTGCCCGTGAGGGCAGGGGACCACGAGCCAGCGGTGGTCGACAGCGTGGTGGCGGAGGAAGAGAGATCCTGGTGATAGAAGGCATTCAGCGACGCGCCAGCGAGGCCGTCGAGGTTGAACGCATTGAGGATCGTGTCGGTCGGACCGTTGAAGCGAGCGTAGATCTTGTA
>CANLHK010000005.1 GCA_947490615.1 Planctomycetaceae bacterium
ACCAACCGCAAGCAACCAAGGCGCGCAACACCGCAGGGACATTGGCGCCGGTCGTACCGAAACTGCTCCGCGCCAGCACGGGAAAGGGAATGCCGTACTTGGTGCCAGGGTGCGCGTTGAGCAGGATGGGAATCAACACGATGATGTTGCCCAGACCGATCGTGAGCAGCGCTTGCCACCAGTTCATCCCGACAGCGATCAGTCCGCCCGCGAGCATGTAGGTGGGAATGCAATGCGCCATGGCAATCCACAGCGCCGCAAAGTTGTAGGTGGTCCAGGTGCGACGCGCGAGGGGCGTCGGCGCGAGATCGCCGTTGATGAGCGGGCTTCCTGCGACATCCGCTGGTAGTTCAGCAAGCGCCTCTTTCGTCAGAATCGGATCATGCATCGACGCGGGTCCTCCGCGCTGACTGTCGGCCCAACGCGCCCTGTCACGCGAAAAAGGAGCCGAAACACCGCGCCGCGCGACTTAGCCCGCGACGATGCTGCGCGGCACACGCAACTCGAAGCACGCACCAGGAGTGGCCGAAGTGTTCGGCACGAGTACGAGCGTTCCGCCCAGACCTTCGGCCAGGGCTCGTGACACCGACAGACCGAGCCCAAGCCCAAACTGTGTGCCGCCTTCCTTACCCGCGCGATCAAATGGCCTCCAAATTGCCTCCTCGGCGCGGGCGGAGACGCCAGGACCATGATCGCGCACTCGAATCACCAGTGTGTCCGAGTCTGCGCGCGCAGAGACCTCGATGTCGACGGAGTTCTTCGCGACCGTGCTGGCGTCGCATCCGTACTTCGCAGCGTTCTCGAGGAGGTTGGCCAAGATCTGCGTCAGTGCGTCACGGTCAATCCAGAGCGCTTGATCCTCGAGCGCGATCGAAACAGCGCAGCGTGCTCCCGCGGCGCGCTCAACGGCGATGGCGTCCACAAGCCGTGCGAGATCGTCGCCGCTGAGTCCGCTCTCGACGCCCACGCGCGCGGCGCCACGCTCAAGTCGAGAGAGACTCAGCACATTTTCGACGAGGTGCGACAAGCGAATCGACTCACGGCAGAGCGTGTCAAGACACTCCTTGCGCCGCGCCTCGTCGGTGACCATGCCGTCACGGAGCATCTCGGCATAGAGCTGAAAGGTCGTAAGTGGCGTGCGCAGTTCGTGGGTGACGCTCGAAGCAAAGCGCGCCTGCCGCTCGCCGAAAGAAATGCTGGTCCACGCGGAGAACGCTGCGGCGATGAGCGCCAGCGCCGCGGCTCCCCACGCGAAGAACAACGCGGGAGTACTCGACGCCTGCAGCGGTGTCGCCGCGACGAGGAACTCTCCATGAAGCTCTGCAGGAATCGTCGCTAGGCGCGCTGGGGCGAACGACTCGATCCCCATGGTCACAGGCATGAGACGAAGGTCACTCGCGAGATCGGAGACTTGCGCGAGAAGCAACGCACTGAGGCGCGTCCAATCAACGAGAAACCCTTGGACCCGCGACGCGCCACCTTCGCGCACCCGTCGGACAAACGCCAACTCGGGCGGATCGGTCGAGAGCCAAGTGGCCACGAAGGGACCGACGGCATCGCTCAGCGCGCTTTCGTCGGCATCGTTGGTCAGCGCGCGGTTCTCTTTGGATGGCGCGAGCGTCTGATCGGGAAGCCCGTCCTTCGATTGCGCGCGCGTCTGCGACTCAACCTGCGACGCGGCGACTTCGCGCGCGCTCTCCTGCGCAGCGAGTGACTGCGTTGCCGTGCGGCCGACGCTGCGCGATGATTGAATTTGCTTCTCGTCAAACTGCTGCGCGGAGTTCGAGGCGCGCGCACGACTGGCGTAATCGTCGATGGCGCCCTTCGAGGCGCCGCCTGCGAAACCGCCAGCAAGTTTCGAATTCGAGTCTGGCTCCTTCTCTCGCTGTGTCGAAGCCGCCGTCCACGCGGTGACGATCGCTTCGTTCGAGAGTTCCGCTGCGACGGCGCACGCTTCGAGCGTCTTCTCCGATTTGCCAAGCACGCCGCGCAATCGCTCGAGGGCCGCAGCGCGCTCGATGGGCACACCCTTCTCGAAGTACTGACCCTCGGCCAGATCAAGCAGATTGCCTTGCGGAACCTGCGGACTCGTCAGTGATCCGTCGGGGCGCAACTCGAAGTGGATCGGAATCCAGTCGGGCGAGGAGAACAACAGCGGGCTCGGCGAGAGCACTTCACCCTGCGGCACCGATTGCAGGAGTTTGTTCACCGCATCGACGGGCGAAAAGAACGCGGCGTACTCGTTGGTCGGTCGTGCGGCTTCACGCGCGAGGCGCGGCGCCATCCAACCATCCATCCGCCACAACGCCAGTCGCATCGCTTCAGCGCGAGCGATTCCAGCCTGCGACGCGCTCTGCTGCTGCTCGAGCGTGCGCACCGCATCGGTGACGAGCCACAATCCAAGGACGGTCGCGAGGAACGCGATGGCCAGCGCAGCGATCCAGGCGGGGCGTCGATGCTTCACGCGCGAACCTCGGCATCAGCAGCCAGTCGGTAGCCCTTGCCGCGCACGGTTTCGACAAGCGCATCCATGCCCACCGTGGCCAACGACTCGCGCAGGCGCGCCATCTGCATGTCGACCGCGCGAGTCTCGGCGCCGCGCGGATCCACCGCCCATACAACGCGCAGCAGTTCCTCTCGCGAAATCACCCGCGCACGATTCGCTGCCAAAGAACGCAGCACACCTGCCTCACGCGGACTCAGTGTGACCGTGGCCTTTGCCCCGCGCGCCTCGCAGCGAGCGAGATCAACGACTCCCTCACCCAACGCGATCGTGCGCACATCGGCAGGCCGCTCGGCGCTGCGTCGTAACACAGCACCGACGCGGGCCAGCACTTCACGCGCACTGAACGGCTTCACCACATAGTCGTCCGCGCCGCGCTCGAGACCGTCGACTCGATCGCGTTCGTCTCCCCGCGCGGTCACCATCACGACGGGAAGCGTCGCGCGCACCGCACGGATTTCCTGGAGGATCTCAAATCCGTTGCGACCAGGAAGCATCACATCGAGCAAGACGAGGTCGGGCTCCGCTTCGAGGATCTCCTTCACCGCCAAGTCGCCTCTCGCACAGGAAAGTGGGATGTATCCGCCGAAGCGCAACACATCACACAGTCCTGCACGGATCGCTTGGTCGTCCTCGACGACCATGATCGTTGGCTTGGAAGCGGTCATCTCGGAGAGTCCACGCGGAGATCGTACTTCGCATCAACCGCCTGTTTGCCCTTACGGCTTCGCAGGCGCGCTCGGAACAGCGGAGTCTTGTGGAGCCGGCACTGGCGCGGGCGCAGCAAACTGCATCCCCTTGGCCGTGGCTTGGTCGCGAATGGCCTGCTTGAGCGCGTCATCGAGGCTGGCGCCCTGTGTCGAGGCCTGCTTGCGCGCAGCCTCAGCGACAAACGCCTCGCGCTTCACTTGCAGCGCCTGCACTTGCTTGGAGATCTTCTCGCGCTCGACTTGCTTGCCTGCCACGATGGCCTTCTTCTCCTCAAGCGTCTTGCCGCGCATCTCTTCGGGCAGATCCGCGTCCTTGATCTCCTCGAGCTTCATGACGCCTTCCTTGCAGCCATCCACGAGATCCCACTGGCGATTGTCGTAAACAGCGCTGCCCTTCGAGACGGCGCGCTGTGCCGCGACGCCGCCGCCGAGTCCCGCAGCGTTGGAATCTTGCTCGGTTTGGTTGCGCGCAGCCTCACGACCCGCGGTTCCGCAGGCGAGATAGGTGGTGTTGATGGTGGCAGAGAGTTCCGCGAGCTCCTTATCGAAGGGAGTTTCCGCGACAAGCGCGCCCTGCGACTGGTCGATGCAGAGGAACTTGCCATCCGCCAGTCGCGCGACATCGCCCCACGCGACGGCGATTGGATCAGTCGGCGCGCCGCAGAAGATGCTGTTCACGAGGATGCCACGCTCGATGGCGGTCTTACTCGCGACTTGGTACTTGATCTCGGTGTCCTGATCCGCGCCTTCGTTGCCTGCGACGACGATCACCTTGAGCGCGTTGGAATCGCTCGACCACGCCAGCGTGCGCGCGGCCTTGTCGACCACGCGGCCGACGAGTTCGGTGCCGCCGTTGGTCTTGAGCGCGAAGAGCTTCTGCGAGATGAGATCAAGGTCTTCGGTCAGGCCACTGTCGACCACGACCCAACCGCTCGCTGGGTCATAGGCATCGCAGCCGTAGGTGAGCAACGCCACGCGCAGCTCAGGAACGGGCTTCGCCGTGGCGAGGTCATTGACGATGCTCCACAAGCGCGCCTTGGCGCTGTCGATGAGCCCATCCATGCTGCCTGAGATATCGAGGCAGATCGCCAGATCGACATGAGGACGCTCGACGGCTGGCGGCGCGGGCGTGAGCGGTGGCGCGACGGGCTTGGCAAGATCATCGCTGGCGAATGCGCCGCACGCAGCGCTGAGCAGGATGGCGGAGGCGAGTTGATAGGAAGTGTTCGTTGTCATGGCGAGGAGTCCTTTGTAGGAGTCAGATGGTTCGAGTTAGAGCGTGGGTCGCTGGGGATTGCGGACAAGAATGTTGCGCGCCTTGTGGCGCACGAGAGTGTCACCAGGAAGTGAGAGCACCGACTGCCGGCCCTCGATGGAGAGTTCTTCGATGAGTTGGAAGTGGCGATCGCTGCAGAACTCGACGGTCTCGTCGACTTGCATGGCCTCGCGCTGCGCGCCGAGATTGGCGCCGGACTGACCAGCGATCAACTGCGAGTCGACCCAAGTTCCGCCGCTGTTGTAGAAGCAACGATCGGAGAGTTGTTGCACATTGGCGATGCGCGTCTCCTTCAAGGTCTCATCGACGAAGCGGTTGTCGTAGGCCAGCTGGGCCTTGCCCTTCATCTCGTTGTAGTTGATGCCTTGGTTCAACGCGCCTTCGCCGCTGCGTCGGCCAATCGCGCGGCTCTCCAGCAGATCGCGGCATCCACCAGCGAGCGCCGACCAGTCGTTCAGGTTGGTTCCTTCTGCAGCAAAGAACGCGGTGTACTCGGTCAGCACGCCAAAGCGCGCGCTCAGGCGCACGATTTCATCGACGAGTTCCTTCACGCGCGGATCGTTCATCGGCGAGGCTGCACCGACCGACTGCACGGGAAGATCCACGGCAAACTGCCGTACTTCATCCACGAGCTCGGCGATGCGTCGCGTGGCCCACAGACGAGCGACATAGCCGTGCCGCGTGGTCGCAATCGCAGGATCAAACGGCACACGCGCAGCGACAGGACCCGCGGGACTGCGCGCGGTGATCTCCAAGGTCGCTGCCTGTTCACCCGTGTACGCACCGAAGGCAACCAGCTGCTCGCCCGCAAACACATCAGGAATGCGGCGCGGCGCGAGATCGCGGATGCGCTTGGTGTCTTCCACGCCCGCAGCGTCCCGCGCGGTGAGCGCGATGTCTGCGAGCACAGGACCAAGCAGCTGACGAGCCACCTGCGCGACTTTGACCTCGACATTCTCGCCAGGCACGATGTAGGTGGCGCGTGCGCGCGTGATGTCCGCGACGCGATCGAGCAACGGCACATTGACATCGGCGCCAACGCCGATGGTGTAGATGCGGCGATGATGGGGATTGCCCTTCTCGACGATCTCACGAATGGCGCGCTCGGAGGTTTGCCCAACCGTCGGCAGTCCGTCGGTGAGGAAGAGCACGATGCCAAGAGTCCCGTCGGCGTGCGGCTGGCGCAGCGCCTCGACGAGTGCGTCAGAGATGTTCGTGCCGCCGCTTGGACGCAACGCTGCGAGATGAGCGCGCGCATCACGCACGCTCTGCGCGTTGTAGGCCACGGGTTCGCGCGCGAAGACGCCGACGCCGTTGGAGTAATCGATGATGTTGAATCGCTCGCCCTCGGACATTCCCTCGATCACCTGAAGGACCGCGGCCTTGGCTTGATCAAGTTTGCCACCAGCCATGCTGCCCGAGCGATCGAGCACGATGGTCACTTCGCGTGGCAGGGACTTCGCACTTGCGGTGGCGTTGGTCGTTGGCGCTGCCAGTCCGCCGAGCAACATGAAGTACCCGCCGCCCGAACTCGGATCGGGATACGCGGCGATACTCGTGGCGGCGGTCGCCAGCGAGCCATCGCCCGCAGCGCTCAGCACGCTGAGGAGGAACGGTCCAGGCGCGCGCTGCGAAAGCGTGTCGAGTGCGAAGTGCCGCTCTGTCGAGGGCGAACCGCGCAACACTTCGACGACTCCGTGACTTGGCGAGTAGACCGCCGCAATCGGCGCGACCTGCGCCACGGCGACACGGACGGTCCACGGCACATTCTGACGCAGGTTCTCGCTGCGTGGCAGCGCGTAGTCGACGCGCCCGTCGATGCTCGGGAGCAACTCTTCCCACTCGATGCGCATCTTCTGACGCGCGTTGGGAGCAATCGGAAAGACGCTCGAACGGAGCATCGTCGAACCCGCAAACTCCAAGAGTCCTGGGTCACGACTGGCGCGCACGATCGAGTCGTACAACTTGCGTGCTTCGTCACGCGGCATGACGCGCGCGACACCTTCGCCAGCGCCTGCACCAACGGGCTGCGTCGACGACGCGCTGAACGAGAAACTGTTCACCGTCGCGCCAGCAGGAACAGGAACAAGCAGCACCGCTTCGGCCTGCGTGGGCGAAGGATTCTCGACGGTGAGGTCGAGGACGGTGCGCGCCACGCGCTCGCGGATGGTGATGCCCACATCGACGGAGACCAGCGCGATTTCCTGTGCGAAACCTGGTCGCAGCGGCACCACGCGGTGCTGAGGGATGACGACATGGGTGACTTCCACGGGGAATCCAACCGGGAATCCGCCTTGGTTCGAAGGAGGCGCGACCACTTGCGCGGAGGCGACCAACGCCAGCGCGTAGGGCGCGAGCAAGGCCGCGCCAGAGGCGGCAAGCGTCGAAAGAGCGCGGCGAACACGGGAAGTCGCGAAGGGGGACGAGTGAGTCAGGTGGTTCATGGCAAAGGAACCATACGGTTGAGCAGCGACTCGGTCGATCACGCGTTTGTAACAACCGTCCGCGCGAAGCTATCTTCGCGACCCGAGCACTCGATGAACCTCGCACCGAATCCCGCTTCCCGCTTCCGTTCCTCCGCCTCGCGCGCCGCCATCCTCTCCTTGTTCCTGTTCCTGATTGCGTGCGCCACCAAGCCCACGGAACTTTCCTCAGGTGACAGGCCGGCTCGCATCAGAGAGATCATGCAAGACGGCCCCTCGATCGTCGTCCTCGGTATTGCGCAGGATGGTGGGGTTCCTCAAGCGGGAAACTTCGACGACGCGCGCTGGGATGATCTCTCGCTGCAGCGCTCGGTGGTTTCCTTGGGAATCATCGACCCACGCAGCGGCAAGCGCTGGATGATCGATGCCACGCCCGACTTTCGAAGACAACTTCTCACGCTACAGCGGGTCGCGCACGGCGCGGCGCGACCCGTCGTCGATGGCATCTTCCTCACCCACGCGCACATGGGTCACTACACGGGCCTGATGTTTCTCGGGCACGAATCGATCGGCGCCAAGTCCGTCCCCACCTACGCCATGCCGAAGATGGCTGAGTTCCTTCGCACCAACGGACCATGGAGTCAGCTCGTCGCCTACAAGAACATCGAGCTCTTGCCGCTGACGGCAGGATCGCCCGTCGAACTCGCCCCCGACCTGCATGTCACACCGTTCCTCGTGCCGCATCGACAGGAGTTCAGCGAAGTCGTGGGGTTCAGGATCGCGGGTCCATCGCGCTCAGCACTTTGGCTTCCCGACATCGACTCGTGGCGCGAATGGGATGCGATGGGCACGCGGCTCGAAGACGCCATTGCCAGCGTGGATATCGCCTATCTCGACGGCACCTTCTTCGCCAACGGTGAGATCCCCGGCCGCGACATGTCGGGCTTTCCGCATCCGTTCATCAGTCACACGATCGAACGACTCGCCCCGCTTCCTGCGTCGCAGCGCGCGAAAGTTCGGTTCATCCACTTCAACCACACCAACCCCGCGCTCGCGCCCAACAGCGCAGCGCGCCGCGCCATTGAGGCGGCGGGAATGCGTGTCGCCGAGGAAGGCGAGATTGAAGCGCTGTTCAGCAGCCGCGAAACTGGTCGCGCTGTTCGCGCTGGCCAGTAGCTGTTTTGATTACTTCTTTCCGACGGCTGCCTGCAGCGGAGCCGAGAGATCGGTGTGGTGGTGAACCATCTTCCACGCGCCATCCTGAAGTCGGAAGATGTTCGTCGCGCGGAAGCGCACATCGACGGGCTTGCCGTCCACGGTCATGTGTTCGCCATGCTCGACGCACACGGTGTAGGCCATGTCGTCAGAGAAGCGCACCAGCACATCTTCGCTCGCGACCTTGCCGCCGAGCTTGAGCCCCGCCTCGTGCTTGAAGTGCGCGCCCACAGCGTCCCAGCCGACAGTGCGGCTGCCGAACGGTCCTTGGTCCGAGACATCCGCGTCGTGCGACCAGACCGCGTTCATCGGAGCGATGTCGCCGGTGAACATCGTGTTGAGCGCGGCATAGAAGCCGTCGTGCGCTGCACGGACAGCGGTCTCGTTGCGCTCATCGCTCACCGCGTTTTTGATCCCCGACACGACGCGCCGAGCGGCGCAGCCCGATCCGAGGCCGAGGACAAGCGAAGCGAGAAGCACGGTGGTGGTCGAGCGGGTGGTGAGCATAGAAAGGCGATCGTACTGCATCAGACTCGGCCGCGTCGATCGGTCGGCTCCTCCTGTACATTTCGCGCCATGTCCACGGCCTCGCTTCCGCTCCTTGACTTCGTCGCGCGCAACTACAAGAACTTCAACGCACGCTCCACGCGCGATGCGCTGTTCGGCTACTGGGATCACATCGAAGCGGGCGGCGGGATGTACTGGGCGATCGCTGGAGCGATGAGTTCGGCGCAACTGGGAATCACGCTGGCACCCGCGATTCGCGCAGGGTTGATCCACGGCCTCTCGGTCACGGGCGCAAACCTTGAGGAGTCACTCTTTCGCCTTGTCGCCCATCATGGCTACAAGGACTTCCCCGACTACCGCTACTTCACCAAGCAGGACGACACCCGCATCCTCGAACAGCGCATGCGACGCGTGACCGACACCAGCATCCCTGAAGATGAGGCGTTTCGGGCCGTCGAGAAGATCCTGGTCCCCATGTGGAAGAAGGCAACGAAGAACGGCGATCGCCGCTTCTGGCACGAGTACTTCTACGAGCTGATCCTCTCGATTCCCAAGTCGAAGTACCAAGGCAATCCTGAGGAGTGTTGGCTGCTTGCGGCCGCGAAGGCGAATCTTCCGATGGTCGTGCCTGGCCACGAAGACTCGACCTTCGGCAACATCTTCGCCTCGCATGTGAAGTTCGATGAATGCAACGCGAGCATCGTCAAGAGCGGCATCGAGTACATGGCTCGGCTCTACGACGATTACAAGCAACTCTCGAAGTGCAAGGCGGGCGTGGGCTTCTTCCAAATCGGCGGAGGCATCGCGGGCGACTTCCCGATCTGCGTCGTGCCGAGCATCAAGTACGACCTTCAACAGCCCGTGAAGCCGTGGGCGTACTTCTGCCAGATCAGCGACTCGACGACTTCCTACGGCTCCTACTCGGGCGCAACACCCAACGAGAAGATCACCTGGGACAAGCTCACGCAGGACACTCCGATGTTCGTCATCGAGAGCGACGCGACGATCGTGGCTCCGATGTTGCTTTCGGCGCTTCTGGAAGCGAAAGCGAATCCCAAGGCTGCGAACGCAATCATCAAGGCTTCACGCGCCACGACCTTGAAGAGTCTGGCGAAGCCGCAATCGAGTTCGAAGTCGAAGGCCAGTTCGAAAGCAAAGTGACCGAGCTCGCTGGTTCGCGGCGCGTGCAGAGCGTTCGAAGAGGATTTACGGATGGCGACGCGTGAAACTCCCGCAGAACAGATTGAGCGGCTGCTTCGCGTCGGAGACGCTGTGGGCGCCGAGCGCGCGGCGACCGCGTTTCTTGCGACCTCTCCTTCGAGTTTCCTTGCTCGTCTCGGCCGCTGCCGCGCGCTTTTGATGATGTCTCGCGTGATCGAGGCCGAGCGCGACCTCGACGCAGCGTTGCGCGCGTCACCCAAGGACGAGCACGCGCGCCTCCTGCGGGCGACCATCGACAACCGATACGGCCGCGCCGACGAGGCGATGACATTGCTTCGCCCCATCGCCTGCGGCCGCGGTCCCCACGCTGCCGAAGCGATGGTGACGCTGCTCGACCTGCTGTTCCAAACCGGCAAGCGTGAAGAGATGCGCGAACTTTCCGCGACCAAAGGCGCGTGGAACACGCACCCGCGCGCGGCAATGCACCTGGCCCGCGTGCAGTCGTTTGATGATCCCGCTGCAGCCGTCGCGAGCATGCGCGCAGTTCTGCGTGGGAACTTCCCGCTGCAACAACGAAGGCTCGCGGGCTTTGAAGCCGCAGGACTCCTCGACAAACTCGGGCAGTACCGCGACGCCTTCGCGGCCGCTCGTGAAGCCCACGACACGACAGGCGATGACTTTGACCTCGATGTCTTTCTTCGTCCGATCGTCGAGCAGGCCACGCGCATGGAGAAGGGCGACAACTGGATCGCTGCGGCAACCGCTGGCCGCAGCGTCGAGCGCGTGCAAGGCGTCGCACTTATGGTGGCGCAACCGCGCTCAGGGACCACGCTGCTTGAGCAGATGCTCGACCGACATCCGGCCATCAGTGGCATCGGTGAGTTCGATGGCATCCGCTGGATCTGCGAGGGACTCAAGGCTGATCCTGCCTGGCCGCGCAGGCCTGAACTCGTCCCGACTGCGCGCGCGGCGCAATTGCAGGCGCTCTACTTTGAGGGCGCAAATCGCATTCGACGGCCAGGCGCGCAGTGGCTCTTTGACAAGACGCTGCGCACTTGGCGTTCGCTTCCTGAAGTCGCGGTCGTCCTGCCTGGCGCGCTGTGCATCGATGTGCACCGCGATCCGCGCGACATGGCCACCAGCATCTTTCTCTCCTACTTCACGCCAGGCACGATGGGGTGGGTACGGAGCTTCGCGGGAATGCAGCGGGTCATTGAGATAGAGCGACGCCTGATCCCGCGCATGATGGAGGTCCTTGAGATCCCGCACCAAACTGTGGTGTACGAGGATCTCGTGGACGATCCCGCCACACATGCCGGGCGCTGCCTCTCTGCGATGGGGTTACCCATGGACGCGCGGGTGCTCAACCCCGAAGCGAATCCGCGCGCGGCGATCACGCTGTCGGCGCTGCAGGTGCGCCAACCGATCAACCGCTCTTCGATCGGACGATGGAAGAACTACGAGTGGGCGTTTGACGCGTCCTGGGACGCGCTCGTGTCCGCGCACGAAGCTCGCCGCGGCGCGCCGCACTAACCGCGCTGCCTCGCACCGCCGAGAACCGCCCCGACCAGCGAGTCCAAACAATTGAGACATTCTCGAAGGCCTTCTGTCTTCGAAGTCGCTTGTCGCGCTCCATTGTCGTGCGTAGATTGACCCCGCGACAGCGCCACTTCCATGAACTCCCGCATGCATCCTCTTGCCGCTCCTCGCCTTCTGGCGGGATTCTTGTTGCTGGTCGCGAGCACCCACTCCGCCACAGCCGTCCCGCCACCCAACAAAGTGTTGTTTGACGCGACCAAAGCCGAGATGGCCGCCAACGCCGACTGGATCGTGGACGCGGATGTCTACAACATCGGAACTGGAGTCGGCGGTGCGATGACCGTCGGCGCGGGCAGCGAGGCGAATCCCGCGCGCTTCCCGACTCCTGCTGCGTCAGGCATCACCGCCGCAACCCTCGAGACCTATTGGAAAGGCGCGATGTCCGCGTGGGCCGTCGCACTGGTCAAGCGCGGCTTCTCCGTCGAGACGCTGCCGCTCGGCTCGCGCATCACCTATGGCGACTCCACCAACGCGCAAGATCTCAACAACTACGGGATCTTCGTGATGTGCGAGCCCAACATCCTGCTGACTCTTGCCGAGAAGAACGCCATCGTGCGCTTCGTCGCGGATGGCGGTGGGCTGTTCATGATCGGCGACCACAACGCTTCGGATCGCAACAGTGATGGCTCTGACTCGGTGGATGTCATCAACGACCTCGCCGCCACCAACGGCATCGCTGCGAATCCATTTGGGATCGTGAGCAACATCAATAGCCTGAGCGTCATCAGCAGTTTCGTCGCCACGAGCGCGACCGATCCGCTCATTCATGGTCCTGTCGGCGCGGTGGCGCAGATGCAGTACAGCGCAGGTGCCACGCTCACCATCAGCGGTGCCAACGCGCACGGCGCGATCTGGCGCACCGCTGCGCGCGCGAGCAACGATGTCATGGTCGGCTACTCGACCTACGGACTGGGCAAAGTGGTGATGTGCGGTGACTCTTCGCCGTTTGATGATGGCACGGGCGACACCAACGACAACCTCTTCTTCGGTTGGTCGGGCGAGGTCAATGGCGATCATGCTGATCTCGCGATGAACGCATGCGTCTGGTTGAACCCAGTCGCCGCAGCTCCGCCGTGCCCTGCGGATGTGAATGACAGCGGCGCCGTGGATGGTGCCGATCTCGCTCAAGTGCTGCAGTCTTGGGGGCGATGCACGGGGTGCGCGGCGGACATTGATGGCAGCGGCGCCGTGAATGGCGCGGACCTTGCCACGATCTTGCAGTCGTGGGGCGCCTGCCCGTAACTCGGGCGGGTGATCGGCGAGGCCAGCGCGGGTGCGGACCCGTCCGCGCGAATGAAGTCATTGAAGACACGGGAGTTGTGCCGCGAACGCTGTCGCCTCGCGATGCTGAATCGTCTCTGGCGCATTGCTCGGCGGTCTTGCCGCGCCCCCTGTCAATTGCTCAGAATGCGTGTGTTTCGCGACGGTTTTGCCCAGTCGCGTTGCAGTTGACTGGCAAGGTCGGTAGCCTCATCGGACGCGCTGAAGTCCCTCTCTGCGCGCGACAGATCGTGTGTGTCCTTCCCTTGTCCTGTTCCCTGTCCTTCCGAACATCTAGGAGTTTGAGATGATGAAGCAATTCATGGTCGCCGCGGCGATCGGTTTCGCGGTTTCTGCCAACGCATCAGCATCGCTGGTCGCTGGTTGGACCATTTCCACGGCTGTTCCCGCTGCCACCACTGGGAGCAACTACACCTACGGCGGCGCCGATCAAGGCGACGCCGCAGCTGGCACCGTCCTCAGTGGCTTTCACGCTGCTGCAGCCGCCACTTGGTCGTCGCCCTCGGGCAACGGCTCGACCTTCTCACTCAGCAGCAACAACTGGGCAATCGGCGACTACTACCAAGTCTCGGTGTCCACCACTGGCTACTCCGACATCTCGCTGACCTTTGATCAGACCCGCTCGGGCACTGGTCCAGCGACCTTTGATGTGCTCATGAGCGTCGATGGTGGAGCGAACTTCACCACCCTGCTCGCTGGCTACAGCGTCATTCAGGCTGGTCTCGCTGGCAGCGGCACCCTCTCGTGGTCCGCGGCTGGCGCGTACCAGACTGCCTTTACCACGACGATCCTCAGCATCGCGGGCGCATCGGAGCAGAGCTCGGTGATCTTCCGCATCTCGTCGGCCGTGGCGACCGCCGCTGCGGGTACCAACCGCATCGACAACATCAATGTCTACAGCGGACCAGTGCCAGCCCCAGGCGCCATCGCGCTCCTCGGCCTCGCGGGTCTCGCAGGCCGTCGTCGCCGCTAAGCGACGAGCGTCAGCATTCGAAGGACTCCTGAGCCCCGGCCGCAAGGTCGGGGCTCTTTCGTTGGTCGAGAGTTTCAGCGGGAGGCACGCCGAGCAGCATGCGCCGCGCCGAGCACATCCCA
The DNA here is from genome assembly GCA_947490615.1 of Planctomycetaceae bacterium. Lineage (GTDB taxonomy): Bacteria > Planctomycetota > Phycisphaerae > Phycisphaerales > SM1A02 > QWPT01. Next base: position 13,771 of record CANLHK010000005.1, read on the forward strand.
GCGCGCACGATCGTCAGCGTCGAAGGCAAATTGGTAGTGCTCCCAACGCCCCACCGAGCTTCGATTGATCGGGCGACGCACCTGCTCATGCGAGAGCGTGAACACCGCGCGCTGGTTTGATTCGGGCGTGAGCACCCGCTCGTCCATCGCCAAACCCATGCGCGCCAGACAGCGCGCGGCGTGTCCACTTGGATCCTCGATCAAGTCCTCATAGATGATGGACTCGTGCGGCAGTCGCAATGCCTCGAGCGCTCGAGGAAGCAACGCGCGCTCGGCTTCGAGCACTGCGCGAATCGACGCGAGGCTTGACGCCCAGCCATCGGTGATCGGATGAAAGTACGAAAGGAGAATGCTGATGGCGGTGTCGCGCGGATCACGCGCGACATGCAAGCAGACCATTTCTGGAAGCACTGCTGCGATCGCGGGCAGCCAGCGCCACGCGCGCAGCGTCTTGTCGAAGGTGTGCGTGGCGTCCGTGCGCTTGAGGCGATCGGCTCCAACCGTGTAGCGACCCTGCAAGGCTAGCAGTGCGTCACGCGGCATAGAACTCAGCCCGCGCGGCCAGCGGCCCATCGAGATGAGCTCGCCGCCAAGGACCTCAACGCCGTCGTACTCACCAATTCCGCTGATCGACGGATGACGATCGAGCATCTGTTCCAGGAGCGTGGTGCCTGAGCGCGGAAGCCCCACGACCATCGCGCGACCCTTGACGGCGTCGACACGCGGAGTGATCCAGCGTTCGTGGCTGGCCAAGGCGCGCTCCATCGGTGGAATCTGCTCACGAACGCCTTGCAGCATCCCCTCGAGATCAAACCGCGGCGTGAACTCCGCGTGGAGACGCATCGCCAAGTCGAACGCCTCTCGGTAGCGCCCCGCGCGATCGAGCATCCCGACCGCATCAAACCCAGCGACGCGTCGGAGAAGCGGATTGGTTCCAGCAGCAGACAATGCCACGAGATCCGCCAGCGCGGCGTCGGGCTCAGTCAGCGCACGGATCCGCGCCACGGCCAATCGTGCACGCGGATCACCAAGCCACGCGCCGCCCGCAGTGATGAAAGAGGCGAGCTCCGCGCGGCGATGCGCAAACCAATAGACCTCCGCAAGTGTCACGCCCGCTTCGACCGCCTGCGGCGTGTTGCTGCGCGCGAGTCGCGAGAGATGCTCCACAGCACGATCGATCCGCCCAAGTCGCTGATCGATCATTGCGCCGATGAGTTGGACCTGCGGGTCAGACGCCGCAAGCTTTCGCGCGACATCGATCGCCTCGTCCGCCTCGACGAGCCGTCCGAGATTCAGACACGCCACGGCGCGACCGAGCCAACCAGGGAAACTTCGCTTTGACTGCGCGATCAACTCGTCGGCGATGCGAAGCGCGCCCGCGGCGTCGCCTTGGCGCATCATTCGCTCAAGAACAACAGGCAATGGTTCTGCTGGAGGCACGAAGAGAATCTACCACCGCGCCTGCGCCGCTTCGCCTCAAGGAAGAACTCGGGTCCGTATTGCAAGCTTGAATGGTGCATGCGCAGCCCGACTTGCACCTCGTGCAATTGCCGCTACCTTCTCTCGTAGCCTCATGCGTTTTTGGGGCTCGCGCTGTTTTCTCTGAGCTCCCAAGTGGCGCAGCTCGATTGAAACTCCATCAAAGCGCGCGGAGAATGGGTTCAGCACAATCAGGGGTGTCCGCGTCATGTCTTCTTTTCCAATCGTGCCCGCCATCGCGGGTGTGTTCGTTCTTTCGTCTTCGCTCGTCTCCGTCGCTGCGGCTGACATCGTGGGGTTCTACGAGGGCTTCACCAGCAACAGCGCTTCGTGGCGCAACGCCAATGGCGCTGCCGACCTCGCGTGGCATGAGTTTGGCGGCCCGACGGGCGGCAGCTACGCCACCAGCGCCTTCAATCTCATCTCGACGACTGCAGGTGGTTTCCCACCAACGGTCATTCGCGCGCAATCGGGCTACGGCTCCTCGGCTGGCGCCTACGCGGGCAATTGGATCGCGGCGGGCGTGACGGGTGTGTCGTTCAGCTTCCGTCACGATCTCAGCGAAGCGATCAATGTCACGGGACGCTTCGCCTCGGCGAACAACTTCCCTGGCGCTGCGGTGGTCGCGTTCACTCCCGTCGCGTCGAATGTGTGGACGACGATCTTCATCGATCTCACCGCGTCGAGTCCGAACTTCGTCTCCTTTGAAGGCAGCAACCACGCGACGGTCTTCTCGAACATCGGCAACATGCAGTTCGGGTTCATGGTGCCCGCAGCGCTCGTTGGCCAGGATCTCGAGGGGCACTTCGACATCACAAACTTCTCGATCGTGCCCGCGCCAGGCGCGCTGGCGCTCATGGGATTTGCTGGTTGCCTCGGCGTCATCCGCCGTCGCGCACGCTGAGAAGCACCGCGTCCACCAAGGCCCGCGCACACTCAGGTGCGCGGTCGAGAAAGAGCGACGGCTCGACGATCTCCAGTTCCATGAGAAGCGGGCGCCCATCCAGTCCGCGGGCGATGTCGACACGCGCATAGGTCAGCGCCCCGAAGCCTCGCTGCCTCACCCACGCGAGGACTTCACTTGCGAGCACCACCATGTCGGGTGCTGGAGTGATGCGACCACCCGATTGTTCCGCGTCGCCCGCCCAGCGCGCACCCTTATGAATCGCGTGCGAGTACGCGCCGCCGAAGCAGACGAGGTTCTCCTCGCCGTGCGTGAGAATCGACTCGAGAAACGGCTGCACCAAGAGATCGCGCGATTCGTGCAGAGCGCGGTGTGCGCGCGCCGCAGCGACATCACCAGACGCGACGCGCACCGTGCCAAACGATCCGGCGGAAATCGCAGGCTTGATCACGAGCGCACCGAAGCGCGCGAAGAGCGACTCCCAATTGGGCTCGACCCCTCGAAGGACGAGTTCTGTCGGGACGACAGCGAGACCAGCGTACGCAAGCTCTACGAGGTAGCGCTTGTGCAGATTCCATCGCAACGCCTTCAGTGGATTCAAGAGCCGCGTCGCCGCGTCGACGCGCTCCAGCCAATGCAGGAACGCCGCATAGTGATCGAGGTAGTTCCAAGTGGAGCGCACGAGGACGCCATCAAACTCCTGCCACGCCACACTCGTGTCCTCCCACGCGACGACCTTCGCATGCGCTCCACGCGCGGCAAACCCCTCCACAAGTATGGGGAGGTCGCCATCCTCCCGCGGCATCTCAGTGCAAGTCACCAAGGCGATGCGAAGAGCGCTGCTCAAGAGATGGTCCGACGCGCGTGATGCGCTTCGACGACCATCTCCCACTTCGAGTCAAACGCCCACTCGTAGTTCTTCCAGCGACCAATGGAACCGCGGTTGATCGGCTTGCGCACCTGCGCATGCGAGAGCGTGAACGCGCCGCGGGTGTTCTGCTCTGGGGTGAGCACGCGGTCGTCCATCTCAAGACCCATGCGCGTGAGGCAACGGCCCGCAAACAGACCAGGGTCCTCGATGAGGTCCTCGTAGATAAACGACTCGTAGGAAAGGCCAAGCGTGTCGAGCGCCAAGGGCACGACGATCCGCTCCATCTCCACGATCTGGCGAATGAGGTCGAAGCTCTGCGTCCACGAGTAGGAAAGCGGATTGAACGAGGAGAGGAACTGACTCGTCGCCATGTCGCGCGGATCGCGGTCGATGTTGATGCACACCGTTCCAGGCAACACCGCTGCAAGTTCAGGAAGCGCGCGCCAACTCAAGAGCGTCTTGTCGAAGGTCCAGCTCGCGCCAGCCTTGCGAATCTGCTTGGCGCCGTCGAGGTAACGACGCTGTGCCTCCGCGAGAACCGTGGGTGCAATGACCGCAGGCAAACGCGGCCAACCTTGCACTGAGTGCATGGTGCGACAGATGGTGTCGAGTCCGTCAAACTCGCCAATGCCGCCGATCTGCGGATGTCGATCGAGCATCTGCTCAAGCAGCGTCGTGCCTGAGCGAGGCATCGACACGACCATGGCAACTCCCTTGACTGGCTCGACGCGCGGAGTGATCCACGCGCGGCCTTTATTTTGCAAGAGCGACAACTGCAGGCGCAGGTGGCCGAGCCATTCTTCGGGCTCGCACGGCCCATCGGTCGCCTTGTGGACCTCGCGGGCGAGGTCGTACGCCTCGCGGTAGCGGCCTTGCTTATCGAGGTGCCCCACCGCTTCGAATCCAGCCACGCGACGCAGCAGTGACGGATGCGGTGCGCGAAGGATCTTGATCATGTCCTCAATCGCAGGATCGAGTTCGATGAGCGCTCGCGCGCGCGCACGAGCGAGGAGCGCGCGAGGATCACTGCTCCACGAGCCTCCCTCGCCGATGAAGGTCGTGAGCTCCTTGCGACGACCCGCGAGGTGATAGAGCTCGGCCAGATTCATCGCCGCTTCGATGGCGTACGGACCGTGGCCTTTGGCGATCGGATAAAGCCGCGCGATGGCCGCATCGATCTTGCCGAGTCGATGGTCCATGTTCGCGCGGACGACATTCGCGTGATCGTCTTTGGGCGAGATCTGCAGCGCGAGCTCAATGTCGCTCTCGGCTTCGACATAGTTTCGAAGCCGAATGTTGGCGCGGCAACGGCCGAGTCGCGCGAGAAAACTCCCAGGTGACATCGCGAGGAACTCGTTGGCAGCTTGCAGCGCTCCCGCAGAGTCACCCGCAGCCATCACTCGTTCCATGCGCTGTATCGCTGTCTCGCGCTGAGCCATTTTGAGACTCTAACGCAGATGCCCCGTCGTCGCGACCCACGCTGTGACGGCCGCTTCCAGCGTGGCGCGCTCGGCGAGCGAGACGCGATCAAGCAACCCAAGCGCGCGATAGGTTGCCAGGCGCGATTGCGCATCGATCCCTGCGTCCACCGCCGTCGCATCGATGATCGTGCGACCTAGCACCTCTTCGAGTTGCCGCTGCGAGTAACTCGGCTTGACCGCCGCCGTCGACTTGGTGCCGTATTGCTGCAGATTCGATGCGAAGATCCCCGCAGCACTCACAGGAAGGAAGTCTTCGTAGCGCAGCCCTTCGTAACTGACCAAGCCCGCGTCGGCGAGAGACATCAGGTCGGTGTCGGTGATGGTGCCTGCCTCGCGCGCAGCAAGACCCGCGCGCGTTGGCGCGAAGCGCGCATAGACGAACTTCTTGGCCAACAGACCAGCCAGTGTCTTGGGCAACGGAGCAAAGGGCCGCGCGTAGAGCGCCTCGGACTCTGCGATGCCGTGAGGATCGCGATGATGGTTTGCTGGATTGTGTCCGGGAAGCCCGTCGTCTACTTCGCGCGCAGCGTCGGCTTTCGCGAGGCACTCGTCGTAGAGCGCGCGACCTGCGGGCGTGCAGGCGTAGAAGCGTTCCTCGACTTCACCAAAGCGCGCGGTGTGCGTGCTGTGCACGGTGGAACCATCGTTCTCGGTAAACACGACGGGCTCGGTCAACGCCTTGTACGCATCCTGGCGCAGGAAAACGGGCGTGTCCTCGCTCGGGCCTTCGGTGCAGTCCTTGAAGCCAGCGTGCTTGAGATGCGTGAGGGCAAACTCAGGCTTCGCCAGCGTCGCCGTGAGATCGGCGGCCAGACGCCCGATCTCTGCCGCGCCAACAGTGCCGAGGCGGTAGCGAGCGACCTCATCCGCCGAGAGATGCTTGAAGCGCAACTTCAGACCGTCGCGGTTCGAATCGTTCTCCGCGTGCGTGACGAGCCGCGACAGCACGGTGCGCGCGCGCGCCTCAAACCACGAAGCGCCTGCTTCACCCATGCAGTGCTTCATCGCTGCGGTGTAGAGATCCATGCACAGCGTGTTGGGCGTGAGGTGGTTGAGGTGATGCGAGTGAAAGCAGGCGATGTCCGCAGCGATCTTGAAGCCGCTGGCGGAGAGCTCGCTGTACAGGGCGTAGTCACTGGCCTTGCCTGTCCACTTGAAGATGCGCTCGGTGCATTCGCGGATGAGCGCGTCGCCATCGGCGTTGGAGAGCCCGCCGTCGCGTTCGGACTTCTCGACCAACTCCTTGGCGCGCTGTGAGAAGACGGTGCGCTTGGCCAACAGCGCGTCGATGCGCGCTTTCGTCGGCGCATCAAAGTAGTCGGTCATCAACAGCGAAGTGAAGATCCGATGCTCAGGGCTCATCGTCGAACGAAACGCGGTCGCGATGATCGGCTGGCTCTTGCTGCCGACTTCGGTCATGCCGTAGTAGTTGTGCGGCTCCATCGCAAAACAGCCGAAGAGGCGGCCGATCCAGCGGTATTCATCGGGGCGACCGATGCGAATCGCACCGTGCCGCTCGCCGCCCGTGAGTTCGAGTTCCGCATCGGAGATGGTGAAGCCAAGATAGAGTCGCGAGAGCAGCGTGCACACCAAACGGTTGCACGCGCGATTCACCAGTTGCGACTTGTCGTAGAGCGGCACCTCGCGTCCAAACATCGCGGAGAGTTCGGAGAACAAGCGGTGCTGGAGTTCGAGCTTCGGAGCGAACGCGGTCGCGGCGGTCAGCGTGGTCATGATTGTTGGCGTGCGGTGCATCGTCCGCATCGCATCGTGCAGGCATCCTTGCCTGACACGACGGGTGCGTCTGGATTGGGCGGAAAGACTACCCGTGCACCGACCGTCGCGGAGGCAGGAAAAACTCCGCACACGGCGGATTCTTCTGCTCGAGGCGCCCCGTGGTTTAGCCCCGTGGCTCATCCCCAGGCGTTCAGGAGCAAGGCGAGATCGGCACCGTCGACGATGCCACTGCCGTCCACATCACCACGGCCCGCGCCGAGCCAGTTGCCGAGGAGCACCGCGAGGTCCGCGCCACCGACAACCCCGTCCTGATCGAAGTCGGCTGGATTGCTTGGCGGCACGGGCGCCTCGATCACCACATGGAGCGGACCCGTTACGAACTCGTCAAAGCCACCGACAGCGATGTAGTAGGTCTGCGCCGCGAACGCTTGGAAGGTCAGTCGCGCGGTGTAGGGCGCGACACCCGCGGTGCAACCGTCATCGTCACACGCGAGAACCGTCGCGGCGCTGCCACAGTCGGCAAGCACAGCCAGTCGTGCATCAACGCTGCCGATTCCGCTTGGATCGGTGTCACCACAGTTACTCACGGTGTAGACACCCGATGTCGGAGCGGTGAAGCGAATGAACCGCGCGCAGGCGATCGCGTCGTTCCCAGCGGGTCCAGGATTGCAGAACCCCGCGAGGTCGAGCGCGCGATAGGTGAGGCTCATCGCGACCGTGTTCGATCCGACGAAACCCTCCACCATGTTCGGCGTCGCGCACGGATCCGACGGACTCGCCACAAAGGTGAGCGACAGCGCGGTGGAGGCAGGAAGCGCGTCAATCTCCGACCACGCGCCGATGCCGAAAATCGTCATGGCGCCTCCCTCACTGAAGAAGCGCAACTTCGATGGTCCACCAACCACACCGCACCCATCGTCGTCGATGGCCACCACGGCCGCGCCATTGCCGCACTCGGTGGTCCGCACCAGCATGCTGTCAAAGCCCGCGCTGCTGCAGTTCGACAGTTGGTAGACGCCCGCTTGCGGCGCGATGAAACTGGCGTAGTTCACGCTGTACACCACGGTCGCCTGTTGCCCAGGAATCACGAGGTCGGGCAGCGCAGCATTGAGCGGCATCACGGTTGAACCGACAGCGAGTTGCGTGATGGTCGCGCAGGGATCTTGTGGCGGAGTTTCCTCACCGATCTCAACGGTGAGCGTCGAGGGAGGGAGTTTCGTTGGGCTGTAGAGGCCAACACCGATCGAGACAGTCTGCCCCGCATTCGCGGCGAAACTCACGCTCGACGCGCTGCCGCAGGTGTCATCGTCGCACGCGATCACTGTCGCGCCATCGCCACAGGTTGTCAGGACCGCAAGGATGGTGTCGGTGGTCTGCGCGCAGGTGTTGGCAGTGAAGACGCCCGTGTAAGGCGCTGTGAAACGCAGATAGTTGGTGCGGGCAATCTCGCTGAGCACGCCGCCACACTCCACGGTCAGCGTCGGAGCCGAGGCATCCATCGAGAGCGTGTTGGCGCCAAGCGTGCCAACCTGAAGCACCGCGCACGCATCGATCGGCGGCGGAACCAAGTCCACCGACAACGAGCCCACGATGGGAAGCGTCGAGAAGGAGTAACCGCCGACGGCGATGAGGTAGGTGTGCCCCGCGAGAAGTTCAGCGTTGAGCGGGCGCCCCGCATTGCCTGGATAGAGCTTGCTCGCCCACAAGCCAGTACCACCGGCGTAGGCGCAGGAATCGTCGTTGTAGCCAAGCACATCCCACGGGCTGTCGACGGCGAGCGGACAGGCTTCACCAAGCGCGAGCTTTGAATCGTCGTTCACGCCGCAGAGTCCAAAGGTGTACTGCGCCGTGATGCTCGGAGTAAAGGAGAACCACCCGACGCTGTACAGAAACGCCTCGCCGAACCCTGAGGTCGATTGCGAGAGTTGAACATCGAACGATGCCTGGTTGGCGAACGGGTTCTCGCCGAGCGTGATGGGCTGCGGCTTTCCGCACGCTGCGCCTTGCGCCAACGCACTCGTGGTGGTGAGCGAAGCGATCGCAGCGGCAGCAAGGCTCGCGCCAACGCACAGACAATTCCGATGACTCATGGTGGCAACCTCTGCGCGCACGCGGGCAACGCGAGCGCGACGCAGCATGGATCAACCATGCAGAAAATCCGTGACGGTCACGCTCGACGGACCCACGGACGACGGGGGCCAATCAAACGCATCCTCAAGACGACACTCCACCATGCCTCAAGTTGGAGCGACGGTCGACTCCACAGACTCTCCTCCATGCGGATTGAAAACGCACGCGCTGCGCAGCGGCTTCGCGGACCTCGCCACAGAGAACGAGACGCACCGCTCGTCCGAGAGCGTCAGTTCCAGCTGGCCAAGACCATGGTGAGATCGACCGCGCCAACGACTTGGTCGCCGTCAAAGTCCTCGGCATATCGACGACCCGCAGGCACCGCGCCCCACTCGGAGAGCACCGCGCCGAGATCGCGCGCGTCGACGATTGCGTCGCCGTTGGTGTCGCCAGGACCAAGACGCGTGAGCGTGAAGGGCGTCTGTGCACTTCCCGCGTTGACGAGAATCGTCCCCATCACATTGGCATCGACGGCGATGAGGAAGTCATTCGGTCCTGTCGTGATCGGATTCACGATCACGCTGTCGAGGCGTCGCAACGAATCGCCAAGCGTCCAGATGAAACTCACGGGCTGGTAGACGACGGTGTGCGCCGACGCGACTGCGAAATCAGGTCGCGGCGCGGCCACGATGTCGAAGGACTGGTACTGCGCGCTGGCATCGAGCGGCCCGAGGTCAACCCAAAGCGGCGAGCCATTCGAGCGGAAGATCCGCGTCCCATTGGTGTGGCTTCCAAAGATCGCGTAGCCAAGCGGATTGGCCGACGCGGGATGTCCCGCCATCGCCAGCGACACGCTGGTCGAACCAGCAGGCATGAGTGGAATCACCACACTTGAGCCGAGTGGCCACCGAACCGCGCGTCCGTCACTTTGTCCGACGACGCTGCCGTCGATTCCCATGGCTTGGCCGCGCGAGGTGGCGCCAGCGGTGATCGGCGTAAGCAGTTCAGCGGCTCCCGCTTCATCCCAACGCACAGCGCGCTGAAGCCCACCAATGAACGCCGATCCGCAGGCGATACCCGCAGGCGCGACTCCCGTGACAGAGATTCCCGTTGCCTTCGCCGCAGCGAGTTCCTTGAGGACGCCATCTGGGCGAACTCGCCACGCGCCGCTCGTGACGATGGGACCTTGACCCACGGCCCAGCCTGTCTCTTGCGCATCGGCAACGGAGGACGCAGCGAGCGCGGACGATCCGATGATCGTCGGTTCACTCGCGTTCGGAGGCGCGACTGCAATCGCAGTCGTGCACGCACCATTCACAGGCGGACACCAGTCGCCCACGAGAAGCAGACGGCCATCGTTGAGAAACGCCGCGGGCGTCGTGAAGGTGAAAGTCCCGTGCGGATACTCGACCACCGATCCATCGGGAAGTACGACGAACGGCCGCGAGCCACCAACGGTGCTTCCACAATCCGACACGCAGGCGATGCGCCCGTCGGCCGCCAGAGCGATCCCGCGCGCTGGCGCGATCGTCTGCGGGTTCGATGGGTTGCAGACATGCGCCAACACAGGCACGGGACGCGCGAAGTAACGCGGCGCATCGGCGCACACGGAGGAAGATGCGACAAGCGTCAGACAGGCCGACGCGACGGTACGCAGGCGAAGCTCAATGGACCGAGGCGCGTGACTCATCCTCTCAGCGTGAGGCCGCGGCTCTGCAAAGTCAACCTGCATTGGCGCAATCCGCGCGGTTGGGCCGAATTTCCGCAGCCAAACCCTATTCCGCGGAGCCCGTCATCTGCACATCTTGAGGCTTCGACAAGATGACCGTCCACGAAATGCTCTTGGCGGCGGGCTTGCCTGCGTCCACGCGTGCGGGGAGTTGCACGAGCCACTTGAGAATGCCTTGCGGCTTCTCGTCGGCGACGAACTTCGCGTCGGTCGAGAGTGGTTGGGAAAGATCCTTGAGGTCAATGCGGATCTGTTCGTTGCGCGACACGGGCATGCGATCGACGAGTTCAATGGTGACGGGCTTGGTGTCGGTGCTCGTGAGATCGACGCGGTACTCCCAACGCGTCTCGTCGGCCTTGTCGAACACGCCCTTCTCGACCGTGCCCTTCTTCACCAACACGCGCTTGACTTCGATGCGACGATCGGTGCCGAGCCAGAAAGTCATCTCCGCTCCAGGCGAGAGATCGGGCAATTCCGCAGTTCCCACCGAGTCGCCACCGAGGAAGACCGTCGCTGGTCCCGCGAGGAACTGGTACGCCGATGCATTCGCGACCACAGCCTTCAAGTAGACGGGCGTCTCGACGAGCGGACGCGCGACATGCACGAACGATGGCTTGGTCTCAATCGTGGCGATGCGCTGCTTGCGCGAACGCTGTGCATCGGATGGAATCGAAATCGCGCGCGCCAAAGGGAACGACGCGACGGTGCCTGATTGGACGGCGTACGCGTCCTCGAACTTGAGCGCGAGTGATTTGTTCTTGTACAAGTCATGTGACGCGTCCATCGGAGCGCCAGACCCTGGATCGCTCCCGGGCCGACCAGGCGCGCGTCGGTACTCCGCCGCGGACGCAGGCGCAGGCATATCGCTGGCCACCAACCCGCCCGTGACCATTGGTGGCGGCGGGATGAACACATCGACATAGGTCGGCGGCACATCACTCGGCGCGGCCTTCTGCGTGGGCTGCGCAGTCGACAGCGTGAGCTTGACATCGATCCAATCCTCACCCGTGGACTGGCGGATGTCGGCGTCGTACTCGATGACGAGCGCGCTCTGTTCAACATCCGCGCGCACCGCGTAGCGCGGACGCCATCCAGCGTTCACCACGAGGTAGCGCAGCGTGACCTCTGCCGATTGCGCGATCGATTGCCCCACGGTGACGATGGCGGTGCGCTCGACTTTCGACTGTCCACCAAGCGCGTTGACCTGCGCCTGCAGCGCATTGAGTTCGTCGGTGTTGGCGCGCACTTCGGCCTCACGCTTCACGCGATCGGCAATGAGCTGCGCCTGCGCGCTGTCGAGGAAGGCCATCTGTTTGGCGAGCGCCTCTGGATCGAGCGACTTCGAACCAAAGTCCTTCGCGCTCTCCGTCGCGGTCTTGGTGCGCATGGAAGTGATGAGCGTGTAGCGATCGGTGATCGCCGCCATCTGCATCACGAGCTCTTCGGCGCGATGGCGCGCAACTTCGAGTTTGACGATGGCTTCACGAAGCTCGGCGTTGTTACTGGTGTCCGTCGGCGTGACGACCTCTTCGTAGCGCACATCAAGCAACTTGGCGCCGCCTTGCGCGCTAGTGACCGTCGCCTGCAGCGTCGAGGCGTCGAGTGTTGGCGGAAGGTTTTCGAATCGAAGTTCGAAGAGCCCCTCGCGGTTGGGTGAGGCGGCGTTGCGCGAGATCATCGCGCGCCCTTGGTAGAGCGTGACCTCACCGATCGGCGCGTCGGTGGCAACGGACTCCGCGACGAGCACATCGTCCTGCATGGCGAGAGCCCACGCGGTCGGCGCGCCGAGCAGCGAGGCTGCTGGCATGGTGACGCTGACGAGAGAGAGACCAAGGGTGAGCAACCGCGGATGCATGGAGCGCATGGTGGGCCAATCGAGAAAGGAGTGAGCGAAAACGCCTGAAGACCGAACGGGGCGCAGAGTATGAGCAAGTCGGAGCGCTGTCTCAGGATCTCGTGCTTAGCTTCCGTACATGCCGGAAGTCGCATCGTCAGCCTCGGTGCCGTTCCCTGACCCACGCCAGGCTTGCACGGCGAGGACCATGCTCAGCAGCAACACACCGGCCAACGCGACGCCGAGCCATGTCCAAAATGTCTTGGCCGCAGGACGCGCGGCCGCGCGGGAGCGATCACGAAACAGGCTCGTGGCCAGTGGAATCAGCGCCGCCGCCGTCCACAAGCTTGGTGAAACCCCCAGCGTGTCGTAGGCCATCGCGCAGCGCGCGATCAGTGCGGTCATGACTGCAAGAACCAGCGTGATCGCGCTTGCTGCCACATGCCGATCCGCGCTCTCGACCGCATCACCACCAACGGACTCACGCGCGACAGCGCCAAGGAGACGAATCCCCACCGCGCGCAGTGCTCCAATCAGAAACGCAGCCGCGCTCATCGCGCCGCACATCACCGCCAGCGAAGCAAACCCGCCGAGACCAGCGAGGACAGCGAAGACCCCAAGTACGACCCACGCGGTCCAGAACAGCGCACCCGCAGCAAGCGACCACGCGCCGAAACACGCAAGGACCAACGCTCCCTGCCCCACCTGCACACCGAATGAGGTGCCTGGAAAGCGCACGAACCATCCTGCGAGACACGCCGCAAGCACCGCGACGGCACCTGCAGAAAGTGTGCGGCGCGCCTGACGAAATCGTTTCGTCCAGAGCGTGAACAGGCACGCCGTGGGAATCAAGAGCGCCGCGACCAACCCAAGCCGATGCCAGCGTTCGATGGGTGCGCTGTCGCCCTCGATCGTGCAGACCTGCCGCACCACCGCGCGCCAGTCGAGTTCGTTGAGAAAGCTCACGAGAAACGCGAGCAACACCGCGCTGGCTAAACCCGCTTCGACCGCGCGTGGATGTCGCCGCCAAGGTCCCACGGTGAATGGCGCAGCAAGCGCACCCGCGAGCACTGCAGGAATCGCAACCACGCTGATGAGGTAGGCGAGCATGTCATCCATGCGAGCGAGTTCCTTGCTTGATCTCGATGCGACCTCTGCGATGCGCGCGCTTACGGAGTCGCTGCGGCCTTGGCCACATCACCCTCAAGCGAGACGATCAACTTCACTTCACCACCGAGCGCACCCTTGGGCGCGTCGATCCCCCACTTCATGCCGTAGTCCGCGCGCAACACGGTAAACGAGCACTCGAAACCAACCTTCTGTCCCGCGGGCGACTTGCCGATGCCCGTGACCGTGCAATCGGTCTCGATGGACTTGGTCACGCCGCGCAGCGTGAGATCTCCAGTGATGGTGTAGTGACGATCGCCGAGCTTCTTGGCCGAAGTCGACTTGAAGGTCATTGTGGGGAACTCAGCCTGGTTGAAGAAGTTTGGTCCCTGCAAGTTGCCGTCGAGCTTCTCGCTGCCCGTGTCGACCTTGTTCACCTGCACCGTGACATCAAAGCTCGGCGCCGCGCTGTCATCGAGCGGCCAAGTCGCGGTGCCTGCGGCCTCGTTGAAGCGTCCCCAGAAGTAGCCCGCGCCAAGGTGCTGGATGCGGAAGACCGCCATCGAGTGGACGGGGTCAAGCGTGATCGTTGCGCCGGACGCAGCAACACTCGTCGTCGCAGCGGGCGCAGGCGCATTCTGCCCACGCGGTGCGGCGGCAAGGAGCGCCGCGAAAGCCGCAGCAAGAACGGTCGAAACAACGAGGGTCGGAGTCTTCATGGCGTGATCTCACAGAGGGCGTGTCGGCGCAGATGCACTCGTGCTCTGCGAGGCGCATCCTACGAAGAGTTCATGCCGCTTGACGGCAACGACGAGGCGCGAGCGCGGAGAACTCGACTACCGCGTGCTGGTCGGCGCCTTCACGGCCGGCGCGGCTGGAACAACCCATCGCGCGAACCGAATCCGCGCATAGCCCGCGGCTTCATAGAGCACGCCGATGGTTGTGGCGCCTCGATCGCCGACGGTGGACGCAACCAGAACGGGAACGCTGTAGGCGAATCCGCCTTCTTCGATGCGATGCTTCTCACCCCAAGTACGCCCGTCGTCACGAGAAATCCACACTGTCCCGAGTGCGCGACGCGACTCACTGTCGCATCCTGTGAAGAGGACCGTCGAACCTCCCACCGCCAGCACGCCGCCCATACAAGTTGGGTCGGGAAGCTCAGGCACATCGACCAACGCATTCCAGGTCGCGCCACCATCGAGAGAGGTCGCAGTCTTGCGCCGCTTCGCGCCGTGATGCTGTCGCGTGTTGAGGACGACGCTGCCATCGGCGCGCTCAAAAATCTGCACTTCGTTCCCCATCCCTTTGGCGTCGTTGGGCGCGTTCTCTCCGATGCGCCATGAATCGCCGCCATCGTCGCTGAAGGCCGCATAGACGCGCCAGTGATCGGCAGGACCTTCATTGAACGGCATGATCACGCGACCCTGGTGCGCGCCGTGAGCAAGTTGAATACCGATGCCAGGGCCAACGGCGGTACTCGTCGCGCCCGTCGCGCGCTTGACCTCGCGGGTGATCTCGCGCGGCGCACTCCAAGTGGCGCCAGCGTCATCCGTGTGCATCAGGAGCGTGCGGCAGACCCGATCGCTCGGCGACGACTCATAGCCCACGACGACGCACCCCTCGCCGCAGCCAACGGGGTACGACTGAAACATCAACAGCACGCGGCCCGCATGCGCACCCCGAGTGACCTCGACGACACATGGATTGTTGAGCGAACGCTCGGGCACATCGCAGAGAAGATGCACAGGCGTCCAACTCGCACCCCGATCATCACTGAGGCGCAACACGATGTCGTTGAGACCGTTGTCACTCAGTGTGTCGCGACCCTCCGCGAAGGCCAGCAAGCGCCCCGAATGCTGCGCGCTCTCAATCCGTGTGATCGCTGGAATGCGATACGCGGGGTAGCCGCCCTCGCCGCCGACGAAGACATCAACGATCTCCTCCGCCTTGGCGAAGGATGCGGCGAAGATGAGGAGCGCACTGAGCTGTGCCAGCGTGGCACTCGCGCAGCGAAGCTGCCAGAACAACTGGATGTTCGTCACACGACGACTCGTCATCGGGCGCCCACTCACTGCAACCGATACTCCCCGGGCTTGCGCACGAATGGCTTGGGCGCTTCACCAGGAATCGTCACGACCTTGGGCATCAAGTCGAGCTTCGACTTCGTGGTCATGAATTCCCAGGTTGCGGTCTGGCCTGAGTACGCGGCCTCGCGCGCCATCACGGCCATGAGCGAACTCTCGGCGGTTTGTCGCGCTTCCACAATCGGCTTGCCCGCGACCACGGCGTCGACGAGCTCCTTGTGCTCCTGTCGATAGGCCGCGCCAATGCTGCCCTTCATGCTGAAGAGTTCCTTGCCGCTGCGGTCGGTGATCTGCGTGCCCGCGTCAAACGCGCGGAGGTACGCGATGCCCTTCGATCCATAGACAATGTTGTCGAACTGGTTGTCGGCGTTGCCCCAGTGGCGACCAGTGAACGAGCAGATGCGCCCATCGGCGTACTCAAAGTCGCAGGAGACGCTGTCCCACATTTCGCTGTCTGCAGGCCGATTCCAGCGACTTCCTGAGGCAAATGCGCGCACAGGAGGTCCGCCCATGACCCAGTGCACGACATCGATGTTGTGCACCGCCTGCTCGCCAGCCTGGTCACCCGACAGCCAGATGAAGTGCATCCAGTTGTAGATTTGATACTCCATGTCGCTCATGCCGGGCTTGCGCTCGCGGTACCAGATGCCGTTGGAGCAATAGCGCGCCGTCATGCCGACGACCTCGCCGATCATCCCCTCCCGAATGCGCTTCATGCCTTCAAGGAAACTCGTCTGCCTGCGGTATTGCGTACCCGTCACGATCGAGGTCCCTTGCGCGAGCGCCTTGTCGTGCGCCGCGCAGACCGCGTGGTAGCCAGCGACATCCACGCAGAGTGGCTTCTCCGCAAAGATGTGCTTGCGTGCCGCAACCGCGGCGACCAAGTGCACAGGACGGAAACCTGGCGCGGTCGCGAGAATGACGAGGTCGACATCCTTGAGATCGAGGACCTTTTGGTAGCCGTCGATTCCGCCGAAGATCCGCTCGTCAGGGACAGCGATCCGAGTCGCGCCCTCTTTGTTGTGCGCCTCAGCGAGCGCATCGCGCACGCCCTTGGCCTTCTCCACATCAAGATCCGCAATGGCCACGACGCGCACATTGGGATTGGCGCTCAACGAGTCGTTCGCTGCGCCCGAGCCGCGGCCGCCCGCGCCGATGAGACCGATGTTGATGACCCTTCCTGGCGCTGCTGGCTTCGTCGTTTGCCACGCACCGAATCCTTCAGGCACGAGGAAGGCCGCTGCGCCGATGGCGGCAGTCGCAGAGGCGGTGTTGGCGATGAAGTCACGGCGGGTTGGGTTCGACATCACAGACTCCAGAAAGAAACAAGTAGCAGGCACTCACGAGTGCCGAACTGGTCGGCCGAAGAGTTTTTCGCGCAGACCCATGATCATCACGAACAAAGTCGGCACCACGATCTGGTCGACGACCACGGCGCCGAGCATACCGCCGAGCACGACGGTGCCGATGGAACGGCGGCTCTGCGCGCCCGCGCCCGTGGCAACCACGAGCGGCAAGATGCCGAGGATGAACGCGAAGCTCGTCATCAAGATCGGACGCAAGCGCGCCTTCGATGCATGGACCGCAGCATCGAGTACCGAGAGGCCTTGGTAGTAATGCTCGGCCGCGAACTCGGTGATCATGATCGCGTTCTTGGCGGACAAGCCGACAAGCATGACCAGACCGATCTGCGCGTAGGTGTCGAGCGGACGACCCGCGATCGCGAGCGCCGTAAGCGCGCCGAGCACGGCGAAGGCCACGGCCAACAACACATTGAACGGCAACGCCCACGACTCATACTGCGCCGCCAGCAACAAGAACACGGCAATGAGTGCGAGGCCAAAGATGATCCCTGCGTAGCCGCCCGATTCGATTTCCTGCAGCGTGGTCCCTGTCCATTCGTAGGTGAACCCCGTGGGCAGCGATGTCTGTGCCACTTCGGCAATGGCGCGAATCGAATCACCTGAGCTAAACCCAGGTGCCGAGTTGCCGTTGACCTGCACGGTGTTGAAGAGGTTGTAGTGCGTGGCATTGTCCGTCGCGATGCCCAGCGAAATCGTCGCGATCGCCGCCATCGGCACCATCCCGCCCTGTGCGTTGCGCACATAGACATTCAGGATGTCCGTCGCGCGCATGCGGCTCGAGGCGTCGTCCTGAATCATCACGTTGTAGACCTGACCATACAAGTTGAAGTTGTTCACGAACGCTTGGCCGAGGTTCTGCCCAAGCGCTGCGAACACATCGCTCATCGACAACCCGAGCATCTGCGCCTTGGTGCGGTCAATGGCGAGGCGCACGACGGGCACCGAGTCGGTGAACGGCGAGTTGATGCCGCTGAGCTCAGGCCTCTTCTTCGCTGCTTCCATGAAGGCGCGGGCGACTGCGGAAAATTGCGCGAGCTTGACCCCTTGGGTGTCTTCGAGTTGCAACTGCCAGCCGCCCATCGCGCCGAGTCCTGCAATCGGTGGCGGAGCCGCGACGATGACCTTGGCCTCGGGAATCACGATGAGCCGCGGATAGGCACGCAGAAGAATCGCGCGCACATTCTCCGTGCGCACATCCCGCTCGTCCCAGGGTTTCAGGGTCACGATCAGGAAGGCTGCGTTGGTCTGCTGCGTGCCGGTGAGGAAGTTGAATCCCTCGATCTGCAGCACATTGGTGACGGCGGAATCCTCCGACACGATCTTGCGCACTTGCTCCGACACCTCAAGGGTGCGTGGCAAGCTCGCGCCTGGTGGAAGCTGGATGCCGACGAAGTACGCACCTTGATCTTCGTTGGGGATGAACGCCGTCGGCGTCCGTTCGAGCATGAAGACGATGGTGCCCGCTGCACAGACAAAGAGCCCCGCCACCACCCACCAATGCACACCAAACCAATGGATGATCGAGCCGTAGAGCTCGCGCAGCCAATCGAAGAAGCGGTTGAAGAGTACGAACGGCGGGAACTTCGTCGGCGCGTGGCCAGGCTTGAGGAACACCGCGGCCAACGCTGGTGAGAGCGAGAGCGAGTTGATCGCGGAAAGCGCGATCGAGAATGCGATGGTCAGCGCGAACTGGTTGTAGAGCCGTCCCGTGATGCCCGGCATGAGCGCCGCAGGAATGAACACCGCCAACAACACCAGGCTCGTGGCGATGATCGGCCCCGTGACCTGCGCCATCGCCTTCTCAGCAGCCTCGTGCATGTCGGTGACGCCGTTCTCGAGCTGGTGGTAGACATTCTCGACGACGATGATCGCGTCATCGACAACCAGTCCAATGGCGAGCACCAATCCAAGCAGGGTCAATGAGTTGATGGAGAACCCGAACGCGGCCATCGCCGCGAAGGTTCCCACGATCGAGACAGGGATCGCGATCATCGGGATGAGCGTCGCCCGCCAGTCCTGCAGGAAGATGAAGATCACGATGAGCACGAGCACTGCCGCTTCGACGAGCGTCTTGACCAGCTCATCGAGAGATGCCGAGACAAACAGCGTGGTGTCGTAGGCGACTTCGTGGGTGATTCCCGCGGGAAGCAGCGGCGTGAGGCGATCGAGTTCCTCACGCACCCGCTGCGCCACATCGAAGGCGTTGGCGTCGGGCAACTGGTAGATACCAATGAGCGCCGCGCCCTTGCCGTTGAAGTGCGAGGTGCTCGAGTAGAGATACGACCCGAGTTCGGCGCGACCAACATCCTTGATGCGCACCACCGCGCCGCGCGAGTCCGCGCGCAGGACGATGTCCTCGAACTCCTCGACACTCGTCAACCGACCCTCGGTCATGAGGCTCACGGTGAATGCGGGATGCTCGATCGAAGGCTGGGCGCCGATTGAACCGATCGCTGCCTGCTTGTTCTGTGCCTGCACCGCGCGCATCACATCGCTCGCGGTCATTCCGATCGCCCCGAGTCTGCCTGGATCGAGCCAGACCCGCATGGAGTACTGCTCGAGGCCGAAGATCGTCACCTGACCGACACCAGGAAGACGCTGCAACGCAGGCGCGACGGAGATGTCGGCAAGGTTGGTGAGCGTGCGGGTGTCGTAGGCGCCATCGGCTGACCGCAGCGCGGCAACGAGCGTCATGTTCGTCGACTGCTTGGTGACGGTGATGCCGAGTTGCTGCACTTCCGAGGGCAACTGACTGAAGGCTTGTTGCGCACGGTTCTGCACATCGACCGCCGCGATGTTGAGGTCGTAGCCAACCTCGAAGGTGCAAGTGATGACGCTCTGACCTGTGCTCGTGGAGTTCGAGCTCATGTAGAGCATGCCCTGCACGCCGTTGATCTGCTGCTCAATCGGTGTCGTGACCGCTGCGGCAACCGTGGCGGCGTCGGCGCCGTTGTACATCGCAGTCACTTGCACGGTCGGAGGCACGATGACGGGGAACTGCGCAATTGGCAGGGTGAACATCGTCGCCACGCCCGACAAGAGCATGATGAGCGCGAGCACCGTCGCAAAGACTGGTCGGCGGATGAAGAATCGTGACATCGCGTTTCCTTACTTCCCCGCCGTCGGTATCGAAGCGGGCGCTGCCGTCGCCGACTCCTCGAGGATGGTCGTACCCTCCACGAGTTTCTGCGAGCCCGCAGCCACAATGCGATCTCCCGCAGAGATGCCCGCGATGATGCCGACATCCTCACCCTCGCGCGCGCCCACTTGAACGGCGACGGCCGACACGGTGTTGTTGGCGCCCACCCGCCAGACCACGAACTCCGCCTCGCGTGCGACCAACGCCTGCATCGGAATCATGAGGACATCAGGAATCACGCCAAGATCGAGCGACACCGTCGCGTAGGTCCCCGGCCGAAACTCGCCCTTAGGATTGGGGAAGGTCACGCGCATCGCCAGCGTGGAGGTCGACGCTTCAACCGAGTTCGAGGTGTAGCTCAGCGTTCCCTGCGCGACGACCGAATCGTTGCCGCCGTAGATCACCAAGGCGTTCACTGGGCCAAGTGCGAGTTGCTCGCGCACCAACGGCCACTCTGTGGCGCTTGGTGCAAAGTCGAGCCACATCGGATCGAGTTCCATGAGCTCGTTGAGTTGCACGGTGTAGCCAGGGCCGACCATTTGCCCTTCGAAGGCTTGGGTGGCTCCGAGCGCGCCATCCATCGGCGCCTTGATCGTGCAGTAGGAGACATTGAGTTCAGCGAGTTCCAATTGCGCCGACGCGGAGTCGACCGCCGCCATCGCGCTGGCGAGTTGCGCATCGCTCGTCGCGAGTTTGGTCTCGAGCTGATCAAACGACTGCTTGGAGATCGCACCGCTTGAGGCGAGCGGACGGTTGCGGTCGACATCGCGCGCAGCAAGATCGCGCGCCGACTTGGCGCCTGGCACTTGTGCTTGTGCCTGTTGCAGCGTGCCGCGCGCCTGCTTGGCCGACGCCACGAAGGGACGCTGATCGATGGAGTAGAGCAGGTCGCCTGCTTTCACCATCGCGCCATCAGGAGCATGCTGCTTCTCAAGGAACCCCGTCACGCGCGCGCTCACCACGACGGGCCGCACGCTGGCCGTCACGCCAGGGAAACTGTGGATGCGCTTGACCGACTTGGTCGCGGCGACCACGGTGCGCACCGTGACTTCTTTGGGAGGCGTGGGCATTCCCGGCGGCTTGGCGCAGGAGGAAGCTCCGAACACGAGACAGGCTCCGAGGAAGAACCGTCGAAGGACGAAACCGCGGTGGATAGATCGTTGCATGGCACTCATCGTGAACCCTCACTCTTGCGACTCTCGCTGCTCGATGTTTCGTTCGCTTGGTTCTCACTCGACTCCGCGGAACGCAGGACCGTGTCGGAGTCGCTCCATCCCGCGCCAAGAGCGCGTTGCAGCGACACGAAGCCCTGCGCGACACCCGCTTGCGCATCGACGGCACCCGTCTGCGCATCCAGCGCGGCACGCTGCACATCCAGAAGCGTTGAGTAGTCCGTGACCCCAGCGTCAAATTGTTGTTGCGCGAGCACAAGCGCCGCCTCGGCACTCGCCAAGGCCGCATCGGCGCGCGCACGAGTTTCTCTCGCGTAGACAAAGTCGCCGACGCTTGCCGAGAGATCACCAATGGCGGAGATCACTGTGCCGCGATACTGCGCCAACGCTGCCTCGGCCTCGGCGCGCGCTTGACGCACCGCGCTGTCGATGCGTCCTGCGGTAAAGATCGGCAGCGAGAGCGATGGTCCGAAGGAATAGGCCTTGTTCGAGAGATCGCCGAGCCCGGACACATCATTCGCGGCGATGTAGAAGTTGCCCGACAGTGAAAGCGTCGGCAGCCGTTGCGCCTCGGTCGCGCCGATGGCAGCGGTCGCTGCAAGGAGCCGCTGATGGGCAGCGCGCACATCGGGCCTGCGCTCGATGAGTTGCGCAGGAAGTCCGATGCCCGCAATCTCAGGTGCTGCAGGAAGTGGAGCAACTGCGACGACCAGCGGCGCCAGTTGCGATGGAGTCATGCCGCAAAGCACCGCGAGCGAAGCGATCGCGGAACTCAGTCCGCCGTCGATTTGTGGAACCTGTGCGTCCATCGCGTCAAGGTCGGCCTGCGCACGCGCCACATCGAGGCCATTGGTGGTCCCTGCGTCAAAGCGCGCTTGGATGAGATCGCGCGTCTTGACCAGCGTTTCCCGAGTGTCCAAAAGTACCGCGCGTTGCGTCTGCAGCGTGCGCACTTGCAAGTACGACGCCGCGACTTGCGCGCGCACCGAAACCAACGCGTCGCGCAGGGTGTCGACCGTGGATTCCGCGGAAGCCTTCGACGCTTCAACCTGCCGCCGCACGCCACCCCAGAGATCAATCTCCCACGCCGACATGCCAACTCCATAGGCGTAGGAGTTGTAGGGCTCGACGCGAACGCCCGCGGCGGCCAGTTGCGCGATGTTGGTCAGCGTGCGGGTGTACTGCGCGCCTGTGCCAACCGTCGGCCAGAGATCCGCCTCACTCACTCCAACCGACGCATACGCCGCGCGCACATTGGCCATCGCAGCCATGAGTGTCTGGTTGCCTTCGTCGGACTTGGCGATCAGCGCATCAAGAGTTGGATCGCGAAACGCCGTCCACCACTGCGCGACGGGTTGCTGTTGCGCTGAGACAACGCCAGCACTGGCTCCTGCGGGAGCCAACAACGCGTCAGCCTGTGGTGGTTCTGTCACAGGCGGAGCGTCGGGACCAACCTTGCAGGCAGCAAGAGTGAGACAAAGCGCGGCCGTCAACGACGGGCGAAGGGAAGTGAGCATCTTGCAAGAGTTCAATTGGCGCGGGATCGAGCGCATCGACCCATGCTAACTCAGACGCTGCGTTGCTGCGCCTCACTCGACATCATCGAGGTTCTTATAGCGAACATTGGCCAGCGCAATGCTGATTCCCGCCATGAGTCCCGCTTGGTCGCCGACATAGACCACGACGCCTTCGCTGAACTGCCCCGCTGCAGCCATGCCCTCGTTGGCAGCCACCGCGGTGGCACTCACATCACCCGTCCACTTGCCTTCCTTGAACTTGTTCAGCGTGCCCTCGTCTTGCAGCACGATGGTCATCTTGTAGGCCTGCGCACCGAGTTGCAGACCGAGCGAGGCGCGGCTCAGCGCCGCCCAACCGATCTGCTGACCCGATGCGTTGTGCACCGCGCCGCGACCGAAGGTGCCGCCCGTAAACATCAGACCAGCTTGACCGACACTCGGGAAGACGATGTAGCCACCGCTGCCGTCGACTTGCTTGGTGAAGCCCTTCACATTCGTGTCGAACCACTGCTTGGCGATCTTCGCCTCGCTGGTGAAAGTCGCACGATCCTCCGCCTTTGGAGCCACATGGCAGGCAGTGAGTGAGAGCGTGACAAAGAGCGCGACAAACAAGTTGGAGAAGAGTGTTCGGTTCATGGTGGTGCTCGAATGGAGGTCGGGGCGAGTGTACCGCGGCGTGCAGCGCGCGGAGGAGCTCGAAACGATGCACCTTGCGGGAGCAACGCGACTCTGTTTCAGTGCCCTCATGCCAGTGGACTCCTCGCCACTCAAGGTGACCTCCAGCCGATGCCCCGTCTGCCTACGGCCGATCTCAGCACGCGTCGTGCAGCGCGGCGACAGCATCGTGATGGCCAAAAGTTGCGCGGAACACGGCGACTTCGAGACGCTCCTTTCCGCCAGCGCTGCGCACTACCACCTCGCGCATGGAAGATCCGACTGCTGCAGCGACGGCGCGACCTCAAGTTGCGACCGCAACGGTGCGAATTCCTGTTGCGCGGGAGGCAACCCCAACGCCGTCGATCCCTTCGAGCGGCTCTCCACCTGTGTGGCGCTCATCGAAATCGTCGAGAGCTGCAATCTCAGCTGCCCCACTTGCTTTGCGTCGAGTCCGCTGGGAACGAACGAGGCGCTGAAGTACACGACCTCGTCCGAGGTTCGCGCGCGCATCGCGGGCGTCGTGGCGCGCAAGGGGTTCATCGACATCATCCAACTCTCGGGTGGCGAGCCGACGCTCCATCCCGACTTCTTTGAGATCCTTGAGTGGTGTCTGCAGCACGCCAAGATTGGCTATGTGCTGGTGAACACGAACGCCGTGCGCGTCGCGACCGACGAGGGGTTTCGCGAGCGGCTCGGAGCACTGCGTCGTCAACGCGGGAAGTTCGAGCTCTATGTGCAGTTTGATGGAGTACAGGAGCGCGGGCAACGCGAGTTGCGTGGCGCGGATCTTCGAAAGATTCGCGAGCAGGCGATCGACAGTGCGGGTGCGCTCGGTGTGCCATCGACACTCGCGATGACCGTCACCGAGGAGACCATCGACGCACTCGGTGACACCGTGCGATTCGCGGTGCCTCGCCGTCATGTCCGCGGCATCGCCTTTCAACCGCGCTTTACTTCAGGACGACTCGACGGCAGCGCGCCGATGATTGAGAGCACCACGCTTCCAATCGCGCGGTGCATGACACGAACCATGGCACGACCGATTTCGGTAGGCGACATCGTGCAGGCACTCGCCAAGCAAGCCAGCGAGTTTGTCAGCGCAGAGGACTTCACGCCGCTTCCCTGTGGTGATCCCAACTGCCACACCATTGGCTACATCCTGCGCACCAAGGATGGAACGGTGCCGCTCTCGCGACTGATCTCGCTTGAGGCACTCCAGGGGTTTCTCTCCAATCGCGTCGACTACCGACTGGAAGATCTCGTGCAATGCGGCTGCGAGACGGAGCCCTTAGGAGAAGTGCTGCGCGCACTCGAGACTTCGCACGGAACGCTCGGTGCCGACGCGCCGTTTCGCTTCTTCATCAAGCCCTTCATGGACGCGTCGACCTTCGACCAAGACCGCATTGATCGCTGCTGCACCCATGTGATTCGCCCCGATGGATCGCTCGAGAGTTTCTGCCGCTACTACCTTGAGGGTGGCGAGCCTGGGTTTCGCGAGCGCCAACAGACGCGCGAGGAAGTCCGAACATGACGCCAACACCCTCAGGCTACTTTGAGCCGCGCATTGAGCCGCATTGCGACCACTGCGGGTTCCCCCTTCGAGGACTTCCCGAGGAAGGCGTCTGTCCCGAGTGCGGCACGGCCTACACGCCGACCAGTGCGTCGCGCCTGCAGACGCCACCAAGCGTGGGCGAGGCGCTCACCACGCTCCTCGCGCCATGGTTCGTCCTTGGCGGCGTCGCACTCGTGGCGATGATCAGTGGTGGTGCGCGCCTGCGTTGGGGCGGGATCATCTTTGGCGCGGTGCTCCCCCCACTCTGTGCGATCTGGGCGGGATACCGCACGAGGCGCTACGCCCGCGCCCTCCTCAACGAAGTCTTCTCGCAACGAGCCGTGAAGCGGCGACCGATTGGATTTGTCCTCACGCTGCTCGTCTGGTTCGGCACCGCAGTCTTGGCGGCAGGCCTCCTGGTCACCGTCGCAGGGCTCTTGCTCTACGGAGCCTGGCTCGTCGACCGGCCGTTGTTCCTGATGCTCTAGACCTTCATGCCACCGACGACGCTCTGCGCTCATTCGCTCTGCCTCATGTCTCGCTCCCACACACCACCGTCCGCTCACGAGCTGTTTGCGCCTCTCAGCCGTGAGCATGACGACCCGCTACTTCCCGCAACTCGCGAAGGAACACTGTGAACATGACGCCAACACCCTCAGGCTACTTTGAGCCGCGCATCGAGCCGCATTGCGACCACTGCGGGTTCCCCCTTCGAGGACTTCCCGAGGAAGGCACCTGTCCCGAGTGCGGCACGGCCTACACGCCGACCAGTGCGTCGCGCCTGCAGACGCCACCAAGCGTGGGCGAGGTGCTGACCTCACTCAGCGTGCCGTGGCTGGTCTTCGTGGGAGTCGTGCTCTTGGGCATCGCCGGTGCCAACAGCCGAGGCGGCACGGTTGGAGCCATCTTCTTCCTCGGCATCGCGGCCCCGCTCTGCGTGATATGGAGCGGTGTTCGGACCTATCGCTATGCCCGTGCTTACAGGAACGAAATCCTGACCCGAGAGGACACACAACGGCCCAGCATGCGGACGGGACGCGTCCTCGTCGGCCTGATCGCCGCGCTCCTCCTCTTGGTCGGTATCGCGGCAACCGTGCTCGGGGTGGTGATCTTCGCAGCGTGCTTCACCCCAGGAGTTTCCACGATCGGACTCTAGACTTTGCTGTCCCCTGCGATGCACTGCTCTCAAGACCCTTGCGCATGTCCCCTTCTCACACGCCGCCCTCCGCCAAGGACCTCTTCGAGATTCTCATTCGTGAGAACGGCGACGCGCTCTTGGCCTCGATTCGCGCCCACGCGGGTCCGCAGTTCGCCGACGACATCTTTCAGGACACCGTGCTCGTCGCGTGGCGCCGCTTGAGCGACTACGACCGCACGCGGCCGTTCGGACCGTGGTTGCGCGGCATCGCGCGGATGATTGCCTTGGAGTACGGCGCGCGGAGTGCGCGCGTCCGCCTCACTGAGCCCGCACTCCTTGATGCGATGGAGCGCGAGCTGCGCGCCTTCGAGCGCTCCCACATCGACGAACCAGAGGGCGCGATGAGTTTCCGCGAACGACTCGCCGCACTCGACGAGTGCCTCTCACGACTTCCCGCGCTCTACGCCGACACGGTGCAGTCGGTCTATCGCGACTCGCACACGCTTGCACAGATCGCGCTCTCGCATGGTGAAACCACCGAGGCCATCAAGAAGCGACTGCAGCGGGCGCGGGCGCTCCTCGAAGCGTGCCTTGTCGCCAAAGGCCTGTTTGGACCAGATCCCGACATGCTCGAAGGAGCCGCGTCATGAACGAGGCTCGCACTCGCGTGGTGCAGACCTTGCTTGAGCAGCACCTCGGTGAATCTCCCGCGCGCATGGAGGAACGCTACGCCCGCGCGCTTGCGGCGCTTCACACCGATGAGTGCACAGTGGCGCACGCCGCGAAAGGTCACCGAGCGATACGGTGGGCACGCGCGGCACTCATCGTGGTCACTGCTGGCGCGTTGTTCTTTCTGCTTCCGCTTGAGACAC
This sequence comes from Planctomycetaceae bacterium, assembly GCA_947490615.1. GTDB lineage: Bacteria > Planctomycetota > Phycisphaerae > Phycisphaerales > SM1A02 > QWPT01. Next base: position 40,481 of record CANLHK010000005.1, read on the forward strand.
GCGCCGCGAGCGTCTTGGCTCACACCGTCAGGAACGAGTCGCGCACGCAGACGAGTGCCGCCGAGCGCCGCTATGAGGTCGAGGTCCTCATGCCTCCGCGGTTGGGAGAGGCGCGCCCGAGTGCTGAAGTCTGGTTGCGCGGGCAGTGGGACATGCGCGGCAACGAGAGCCGACTTGAGATCGCCGTCGAGGGTCGACCGAGCGTGATTCGCGCCGATGCGGTGGGCGGCGCGTGGGAACGCGATGTCGTTGGGACCGTTCGACCGCTCGAGTCGCGCGCGCTCTGGCCACGGTGGATCGAAGACCGCGATGGCTCTGTCGCCATTGAACGCATGGACGGACTCTTGCGGCTCGTGCAGCGTTCCTACGCCGTGGCCTTTGCGCGCGCAGGCGCCGAGTCACGCACGGAACTTCGCGGCGCCTTGCATCTCGTGGCCTCACGACGCGAGCGCGCGCAGGGTCCCGACGAAATCGATCTCTGGATCGACACAACACGCGAAGTCGTTCTCGAAGCGCGACTGCGTTGGACCGCGCCACCGCGACGCGGCGCGCCGCCGCCTTTCCCTCCACCGCCGCCCAATCACGAAGAGTACCGCCCGTCCCGCGGCGCACTTCCTCCGTTTCCGCCCTCAGAGCTGCGACTTCGCCGCGTGGAGCCTGTGAGCTTTCCTGCTGATCACTTCAGCATGCCTCTGCGCGAACCTCGCAACACGCAGCGCCCAAGCCGCTGATTCGCTGCTCGACATCGCGACGAACCTCGCTGTGATTGTGGGTAGTCTGCGCGACGCACCATCGACTTGGTTCGCCCAATGCAGCTGCAGCACGCCATCAATCTCGCCGACCTCGCGGCCATCGCCTCGACCACGATCGAACCCACCGCGTGGGACTACTACCGCTCGGGCGCGTGGGACGAAACCACACTCGCGCGCAGCGAGGCGGCGTGGCGCGAGTTGGAGATTCACGCGCGCGCGATGGTGGATGTCTCAACGCGCAGCACCGCGACCACGCTCTTAGGTCGCGCGATCTCCGCGCCGCTTCTCGCAGCTCCGACCGCGATGCAGAAGATGGCGCACGCCGATGGTGAAGTCGCCACAGCACGCGCGTGCTCGGCGGCGGGCCTCCCGATGTGCCTCTCAAGTCTGTCGACGACGGCCCTTGAAGAGGTTCGCGCTGCGACGACGGCGCCGTTGTGGATGCAGATCTACATCTCACAAGATCGCGGCTTTACCAAGAGCCTCGTGGAACGCGCTGATCTCGCGGGGATCGAGGCGTTTGTCGTCACCGCCGACACGCCCGTCTGGGGAATCCGCGAGCGCGACATGCGCAACGGTTTCCGCGTCCCTGACGGACTGCGCATCGTGAACCTCGAACGCGACGCGGGTCCGACAGGCCACAGCGGCGTCGGCATCGGCGGCGCGCTCAGTTGGACCATTGATGCCTCGCTCAGTTGGAAGGACCTCGAGGCACTCGCCACTGCGACCAAACGCCCGATTCTGGTGAAGGGACTCTGCCGTCCCGACGATTGCCGCGCTGCACTGAACTCGGGAGCGCGTGGCGTGTGGATCTCCAATCACGGCGGCCGCCAACTTGACGGCGCGCCCGCCACGGCCGATGTGTTGGCCGCCTGCGCCGCGGCCACGCGCAGCACCAAGACGGACGCGCTCTGCATCGTCGACGGCGGGATCCGTCGCGGCATCGACATCCTGCGCGCCGTGGCACTCGGCGCGGACGCCGTTGCGGTTGGTCGCCCGATCTTGTGGGGACTCGGCGCTGGCGGAGAACGCGGCGTCCAACGCGCACTCTCGATCTTGCGTGATGAGTTGGATCTCGCCATGGCGCTCGCAGGTGTGCGCAGCGCCGAGGAGCTTCGAACGCTCGGTTGCGATCTCGTGAGACGACGCCCGAGCGGCGGCTAAACCTCTTCCCAACACAATCCGATTACGCTGCGGGAATGCTCGCTGTCCTGTTGGTTGCTGCACTCTCACTCGCGCCTCTCGTGGCGGAGCCGCGCGCCGTTGCGCCGTTTGATCATGTGGTCGTCATCAGCGTGGACGGTCTGCGTCCCGACATCCTCGAGGGGCCGTCGCTTGCGAGCCTTCCCAATTTCGCGCGCCTGCTTCGCGGTCCGCACACACTGAACGCGCGCACCGACTCGCAGCACACCAACACGCTCCCCAATCACATTTCCATGGCGACGGGCCGACCCGTGCACGGCCCCTATGGACACTGTTGGACTGGCAACACCGATCCGCCAAGTGCGGCGGCTGGCGGAACGCTCCACATCAACAAAGGCGCGTACATCACGAGCATGTTCGATGTGGCGCACGACGCTGGACTCTCCACCGCACTCGCCACCACGAAGACCAAGTTCTGGATCTTCGAGCAGAGCTACTGCTGGGCTGCGGGAGCTCCCGACACGACGCCGCCCGACAACGGCAACGCCAAGATCGATTTCGTGACCTTCTCGGAACAAACCCGTGAGCTTGCGGGCGCCGTCGCGGATCGGCTGCGTCGCGCCTCGACCCGCACCCTCGACTTCGTGCATCTCGCCGCGCCCGATGTCGCGGGGCATGGATACGACTGGACGCTCGCGCCAGGCTCGCCCTATGTGGCGTCGGTGGGTGAGGTCGACCGCGCGCTCGGGACGCTCTTTCAGGCGATTGACGCCGACGCCGAGCTGCGCGGCCATACCGCGATCATCCTGACCAGCGACCACGGCGGCGGCGTCCCTCGAAAGACCCACACCGACATCACCTGCCCGCTCAACTTCCGAATCCCCTTCATCGTTTGGCTCGGTGATCAAGCCGCGTCGACCGATCTCTACGCGATCAATCCGACGCGCGCGCGACTTGAAAGCGAGCAAATCGGCGAGCGCGACGCGGAATTCCAGCCGATTCGTAATGGTGATGCGGCCAACGCTGCGCTGCAGTTGTTGGGCCTGCCGACGATCGCAGGATCGTTTTATGGGGTGAAGGCGCCTCTGCAGATTGTGGCGCCGTGAGCCCTCCAAACCAATCAGAGATTTCTTTGCGCGTGATGTATCTCACGCTTGAGCAACGGTTTCCTTGAACTGAGCACTCGCACCTCTGGTGCTCCAAGACGCGACAGGCCGCTGGCTTGGCCCTTCAAAGGACTATGCCAGCGGCCTGCGTCTTTTTTCCCTCGCGTGCGGGGTCCGACCTCCTGCGGGCGAATGCAGTCCATCTCGTATCTGGAGCCACTGTTCCGACTCCTAGGCACTGAGCATGCGTGCTCGCCATGAGACTCGGACCTGCGACACGCCACGAGATTCAGTAACGCGCGCGGGCCGTAGGCTAGGACCCCGGAAGGACTTACGCCAACGGCCCGCGCGCTTCTTATCGCGTCCGCTGTTTCCATCGACCCGCAAACGCGGAAAGACCGTGTGGTCGACTTGGACACCTTGAAAGCCGTGCTACATTTGCGGCCTAAGGGGATGGTCGCGAGACCATCGAGGTAGGGACGACGAGCGGGAACTCGTCGGGAAAAAAGGGAGTCTTCAAAATGCGTTCTTTCTTTTGCGCAGCCGCGCTGACGGCTGTGGTGCTTGCATCTGCACAGGATGCGAGCGCGGGGTTTGTTCTTCAGTCGTCCTCGCGAGAGGTCAGCGTTACTGCTGGCGGCTCGGTCGTCGACTCCGAGTCCAATGCGGGCTTCGGTCCTTGGTTCGGTTCTGCGAGCAGCAACACTGCCTCGTACACCGCACTTGCCACGCAAGGCTCTGGCCTCTCCTACTCGGAGATGACCTTTGTCGGTGCCGCGCAGCTTGAGGTCCTTGCCGTCGCAGGGATCGCAGCGCAAAGCAGTGCGTCGGTCTCGTTCCTTGCGGACTCGAATGAGTCCATCGCTTGGATCGCTGATCTGTGGCGCGAATCACTGGGCGCGGGCAACACCGCGGCCATCGCGCTCTCAGTGTTCGATGTCACCGCCAACAGCGTGGTGCTCGCCTTCACTGGCCCGTCGCTCGGTTCAGGTTCGTTCGACATCGTCGCTGGTCACGCGTACCGCCTCGACCTCGCTGCGCTGACGACTGCCAATGGGCCAGTCAACGCGCTTGCGAATTACAACGTTGGTTTCTTCTCGACGGTCCCGACTCCGGGCGCCGTTGCTCTGCTCGGACTCGTGGGCCTGACTGCCCGCCGTCGCCGCTGATTGCACAACACAACTTCGCGTCGAGCGTCCGCCGAAACGTGGTCGGACCCCTTGGCGCTACGAAAACAGACACGCGCGCGGTCCATCGGCCGCGCGCGTGTCGTTGTTTCAGGCACAGATCATCCGGGACCGTTGGCGCGGAAGCGATGGACCATCGAGTGCGAGTAGGTCTCGCCAGGCTTCAACACGACATTCGGCCAGCCCGCCTTGCCCTGCTTGTTGATCGAGTCAGGAAACGCCTGCGTCTCAAGGCAGAGCGCGCCGTTCTTCTGATAGACCGCGCCGTCCTTTCCAGGGATGCCGTCGAGGAAGTTCCCTGTGTAGAACTGAATGCCTGGCTGGTTCGACCAGACCTCCATGGTGCGGCCTGACTTCGGCTCGTGCAGAATCGCGGAGAGCCACATCCGATCGCCGACAGGCGTCTTGTCGAGGACAAAGTTGTGGTCGTAGCCGCCTGGATCGTCTTTGGTGGCGGGCAACTTCGCGAAGTCCTGGCCAATCGCCTTCATGATGGTGAAGTCGAGTGGAGTGCCTGCAACGGGCGCGATGGCACCTGTGGTGATCAGCGTCGCGTCGACGGGCGTGTAGTTCCTCGCGTTGATCTGCAACATGTGCCCGAGGATGTCGCCCGAGCCGTGGCCCGCGAGATTCCAGTAGGTGTGGTGCGCGAGATTCACGCAGGTCGGCGCGTCGGTGGTGGCCGACATCTGCACGACGAGTTCATCCATCTGGCTCAGCGTGTAGACGACCTTCACATCGACATTGCCGGGGTAGCCTTCTTCGCCGTCCTTGGAGCGATAGGTAAAGGTGACTGAAGGGCCGCGCGCGGTCATCGCCGACTCGCCATTCCAAACCACCTTGTCGAATCCCTTGGTGCCGCCGTGCAGATGGTTGGGCGCGTTGTTGGTCGCGAGCGTGTACTCCTTGCCGTCGAGTGTGAACTTGCCCAACGCGATGCGATTGGCGCAGCGACCCGCGGTGCAACCGAAGTACTGGGTGCGCTCGACATACTCCTTCACGCTCGATCGACCAAGCACGACATCCGAGTAGACGCTCTTGGCATCAGCGACCTTGAGCGAGACCACGATCGTGCCGTAGTCGGTGATCTCCGCTTCCATCCCCTTGCCGTTGCGAAGCGTCCAGAGATGCACGGGCTTGCCGTCCACCTCGCCCCACTCCTTCTTGGTGATGGTGCCGAGCGGCAGCTTTTCATCGGCCTTTCCCTGTGCAGTGGGAGGAGGCACAATCGAACTGGCGAACGCGACCGCCGCGAGTGCCAGCGGAACAGCGAGTGAGAGTGTCGAGGGGAAGTGCAAGATGGACTCCAAAAGAACGGTGCGAAAAACGAGATCAGATCAATGAGACGCCGCTGCCCCGACGCGTTCAAGCCGACGCGCAGCGAAGCGTCGGATCAATTCGTCCGCGGCGACTCCAATCAGGAGGACCGCGCCAACGACGGCGAACTCGATCTGTGACGAGAACCCCGCAAGCGTGATGGTGTTCTGCAAGACACGCAGTGTCGCGACGCCAAACAGGACACCGACGATGCTTGCTTCGCCGCCGCGCAAACTGCAACCACCAAGGACCGCGGCGGCAATCGCGTAGAGCTCGTAGAAGTTTCCGAAGTCCGATGGCTGCGCGCTGCCGATGTCAAAGATAAAGAGCATCCCGCCAAAGCCTGCGAGCAGACTGCACGCGACATACGAGAGCGTGATGAGCCGCGCGGTCGGCACACCCGAGTAGCGCGCGGCGCTTTCGTTCCGTCCTGTTGCCAAGAGCCAGCGTCCCCACACGGTGCGCGAAAGAAAAAGCCCGATCACCGTGGCAAGCACAACCATGGGAATCACCGTCGCAGGGAGGCGATAGTCGGTGAGTCCAGGAATGGTGAACTTCGCCAACGCGATGGCGCGCACATCATCGAACTCACCTGCGAAACCCTGCGACTGGTCGCCCGTCATCCACCGCGCGATGCCGCGATAGAGCAGCAATCCGCAGAGCGTCACGAGGAACGGTTGCAGCTTGAGGCGCGTAATGAGAAGTCCATGGCAGAGTCCGATGAACGCGGCAATCGCGAGCACCGTCGGGATCGCCTGCCACGGCGTCCACTCTTTCTCGATGAGCAACCACGGCGTCATGATGCCTGAGAGACAGACAACCGAACCAATCGAGAGATCGATGCCGCCCGTCACGATGACTAAGGTCGCGCCGAGAGCGAGAATCGAATAGAGCGCCGTCCGCGTCGTGAGCTGCATCAGATTGATGCCCGACAGGAAGTTCTCCGCGAAGAACGCGCTGTAGATCAGGATCACCACGAAGATGCCAATGATGCCAAGCGCGCGCTTCATGCGTGGGTTCCTTCGACGGCTCGACCGCCCGTCGCGAGGTGCATGATGGCAAGTTCAGTGGCCTCATGTGCCAACAACTCGCCCACGATCGCGCCCTCATGCATGACGAGGATCCGATCGGCCAGCAGCAGCACCTCTTCGAGCTCACTCGACGCGAAGAGGACGGCACTTCCTGTGTCGGCGAGTCGACGCACCTCGGCGTGAATCTCCGCGCGCGCTCCGACATCGACGCCGCGCGTTGGCTCATCGAGTAACAAGACCGACGGATCCACCGCAAGCCATCGCCCGATCACCGCCTTCTGCTGGTTGCCGCCCGAGAGCGTCTGCACGCGGCGCGACGGTTGCGCAGGACGCAACTGCATCCGCGCCACCAGGCGTCCGACCAGCCCTGTTTCGCCGCGGGTATCGACGAGCCGCGAGCGGCTGTTTCGATCAATCCACGCCAGCGACAGGTTCATCGCCACAGGATCTTCGAGAAAGAGCCCGTGCCGCGCGCGATCCTCAGGAACCACCGAAACGCCGCGTCGAACTCGCGCAAACGCATCGCCGACGAGTTCGGCGCCGTCGAGTTGCACGCGACCTTCGTGGCGCGTCACGCCCGCGATCGCCTCGAGTAACTCCGTACGGCCCGCACCGACGAGTCCCGCGAGGCCAACGATTTCGCCCGCGCGCACCTGCAACGACACCGCTCTGCGCCGTCGATGCGCTCCGACCACGCCGTCGACCGCAAGTCGAACTTGCGCCGACTCGCGCCTCTCACGGCGCTCTGCCGTCGCGAGCGAACGACCGACCATCAGTTGCTCGAGCAGCGCGCGGTCAAAGGCACCGCGCTTGAGTTCGCCAGTCTTTCGACCGTCGCGCAACACCACGACCGAGTCTGCGATGCGCAAGACCTCGTCAAGGTGATGCGACACAAACACCACGGCCACACCGTCGCGGCGCAGCTCATCCATGATCTCAAGGAGTCGATCGGTCTCCCGAGCGGTGAGGCTCGAAGTCGGCTCGTCGAGAATCACCACGCGCGACTGCGTTGAGAGCGCTTTGGCGATCTCGACGAGTTGCCGTTGCGCAATGGGAAGCGTTCCGCAGAGCGTCGAAGGATCGATGGAAAGTCCGACGCGCGTGAGCCACTGCCGCGCCTCGTCTCGCATCCGCGTGCGGTCAAGCCAACCAAAGCGTGAGGGTTCACGACCAAGAAAGATCGAGCCCGCGACATCGAGGTTTTCAGCCAGGTTCAGTTCCTGGTGCACCAGCGCGATGCCCGCGCGCGTCGCGTCGCGCGCGCCATCGAGCTCCACCGCGTGCAGCGCGCCCTTGGCGTCCGCGACTTCGAGCCTGCCTTCGCTTGGCTGCACGACTCCCGAAAGAATCTTGAGCAGCGTCGACTTGCCCGCGCCGTTTTCACCCACGATCGCCAGCACTTCGCCGCCGCGCACTTCCACATCGATCTCCGCAAGCGCCGTGACGCCTGCGTATCGACGACCGACGCCGCACACGCGCAGAAGAGTTGGGTGTTCAGAACGCATGCGGAGGAGGCGAGGTTGGCTAGAGCCTTACTTCGCGTCCTTGCCCGCCTTGATCTTGGCCTTGAGGTCCTTCCAGAACGCCTCGGCGTTCTCCTTTTTGATGACCTTCGCGGGGATGCTGATGATGCCGTTGGCAGGCACCAACGACATGTCACCCTTGCAGAAAGCATTGAGGACCTTGACGCTCTCGAAGCCGTAGCCGTAAGGGTCTTGGACGACCGTGCCGAGCACGAAGCCTTCCTTGATCGCGGCGATGACATCCGCACCTTCATCAAAGGCCGCGAGCTGCACCTTGCCCTGCTTGTTGTTCTGCTTGATGACCTCGACGGCGAGCGTCGAGTTGTATTCAAACAACCCAGTCACCAGCGCGAGGTCGGGATTCTTGATCATCACATCTTCGATGTTCGCCTTGGCCTTGGCGCGGTCGAACGAATCCGTCCAGGTTCCGACGATGGTGTAGCCCGCCTCATTGATGACGGTGTTGGGCTCGTCGTAACGGGTCGCATCGGGTGTGCGACCGAGCAAGCCGTCGATGAACCCCTGACGGCGACGCTTGGCGTTGTCCTGCTCGAGGCGACCGATGAAGATCGCCACCTTGCCGCCCTTGCAGCCTTCGCGACCGAGCTTGCCGCAGAGCAGGCCCGCGTCGTAGTTGTCCATGCCGATGTAGCACAGGCGTGGAGCCTTCGGCGCATCCGAGTCGTTGGTGATGAGCAACGCCTTCTCCGCCACCATGCTGAGCACTTCAGCCTGGTTGGTCGGATCAATCGGGCTCACCGAGATGCCGTCGATCCCCTTGATGACAAGATCTTCGAGCATGCGCTTCTGATCACCGAGTCCGCCGCCAGGAAACTCGACGGTGACATCGCAGTCGATCTCCTTCGACTTGCCCGCGGCGATCGCGCCCGCCTTGGCGATGGTCCAGAAGTCGGCGACACCGTTGGAAACAAACGCAACATGCGGGCGCTTCTTGGGCGCGGCTTTGTACGCAGCGATGCGCTCCTTCTGCAACGCGATGAGATCGCCCGCGACCGGGTTTGTGGCGGAACTCGCGGCGAACCCAAATCCAAGAGTCGAACCAAGCACGGTGAGCGCGGCGAGAGAAATCAGCTTGTTCATAGTGGGTTCCTATCGATTCGTGCGACTCGGTCAACCGACCGTCATGCCGCCGTTCACATGGATGTCCTGACCAGTCACGAAAGACGATGCATCGCTCGCGAGGTAGACGATCGTTCCCGCGACATCCCCAGGCACGCCCCAGCGATCCATGGGAATGAGACGGCGATACGCCTCCTTCTCGTGCTCGGGATCGTTGGCGTGTCGCTCGACAGGGATCCAACCTGGCGCGAGCATGTTCACGGTGATGCCATACGGCGCGAGCTCGCCAGCCATGGAGCGCGACCAACCGATCTGCGCACCCTTGGCCGCGACATACGCCGAGAAGGGCGAGACGCCGCGGTTGAAGACTTCACTCGTGAGATTGATGATGCGTCCCCAGCGCTGCTTCTTCATGTGCGGCAAGGCTGCACGAGTGAGCAGGTACGGACTGCGCACGAAGTAGTCGAGCATCGACTGGTAGAACGCCCAGTCGTACTCCTCGATGGTGCGCAGCGGTTGGTCGGGTGTTGCGCTCACTACGACGATGTCGACAGGACCAAGTTGCGCAGCGATCTCCGCGTTCATGCGGTTGACCTCGGCCTCGTCGATGACGCTGGCGCGGAAGAGTCCGCCTTCGAATCCCTCAGCCTTGTACTCGGCAAAGGTCCGCTCGGCAGTCTCTTGACTGTTGCGATAGTTGAAGGCGACTTTCGCGCCCGCAGAACCAAGCGCGAACGCCATGGCTCGGCCGAGTCCTCGTGAAGAACCTGTGACGAGCGCCACCTTGCCATCGAGTCGGAAATTCGGAGCGTGCATGGGCGGGGCATCCTACAGGGAGGCCTTACTCCGAGCGCGCTGCGTAGGAGACGCGTCTCCACATGCGCTCCATCGGACCAACCCCAAACCGCGCGATCCAGAGATTGGCTCCGACCACCAGCGCACTCCACACTGCCAGGGCAATGCAGGAGAACTTGAGGTCGAGCATCGAACCGAACCAGCCGAATCCCCACCACGAGGCGAGCGTGACGCACACGAGTGATTCGCAGAGATAGACGGTGAGCGCCATGCGGCCCGCGCGCTCGATTGCCCGTGCGATGACGCCCGTCCTGTGTGGGCCAGTCTCGACAAGCAGCATCGCGTAACCCAATGGAAGCGTGAGCCCGCCCAACTCCAGTCCAATGACATGGAGCGATGCGGTGATCGGTGCTTCGACGCCAAACACCCAGTAGGGCGCGACCGCGAGAAGCGCCATCGGCACACCGATGAGAAACGCCACGCGCGCGATCCGATGCCGTCGCGCTGAGGCATCAGGCAAGAAGAGCCCAGTTCGAAAGGCGTACACACCACAGAGCATCATCGCGAAAGCATGCCAGCCGTAGCCGAAGAACGCTGCGAGCACGGAGAACCCGAAGGAGACGACGCGGAACACCAGCGCGTCAAGCGCAGGACCATCGCGATACGCAGCCGTTTCGGCGTCGAGCCAGATTGGATTGCCGATCTCGAAACCTGTTGCAAGCATGGCGGCGAATCCGCGCGGCGGAGGCGAAGTTGCAGGCGGCGACTCCGCTGCTGGCTCCATGGCAGACTCCGGCGAACCCGCCTCGCTCTGCACAACCTCACGCGTCAGCGTGCCCTGCGTCCACTCAGGATGCGCACGCAGCGCCCACTGCACCGTCGCGAAGAAGAGCGTGAGGACCGTCAGCGCCACCATGATCCACAGCAAGACCCGCGCGATCCACTTGATCGAGAGACGCGCCATCGCGAGCACCGCCACGCCAAGAATCGAATAGAGCGTGAGAATGTCGCCGTACCACACCAGTGTTCCGTGCACGAGACCGATCGCAGCGAGCGTTCCCAGTCGGCGCATGCCGAAAGCCACGCGCGAACCGCCCGAGTTCACCACGCGCTCCGCCTGCATCGCCAACCCAAACCCAAACAGGATCGAGAAGAGCGAAATGCACTTGTAGGTGCAGAAGAACTCAACCAACGACCACGCAATCCAATCGCCCTCGTGCGGAGTCAAGCCCATTGGGACGATCGACGGATCCAATGCGACACCGAGCGGAAGAAAGAACATCCGCACATTCACCAGCAGAATCCCTAAGAGCGCGACACCGCGGGCAAGGTCGACTCCGCGCAGGCGCTCGGATGGCGTGATCGGCGCGAGCGTCATCGGCGCACTCTCCCCGCGGCCGTCGATGACGATCCTTCACCGATCGCTACGACCTCGCGCGCGGTGCGGTGATAGAGCACGCCATCTTCCGCAGCCGAGGGTGTGCTCATCGACCAGCAGTCGCCAAGTTCACCAAGGTCATTCACCGCCGTCAACGCGCGCGCGTCGAGCACGGAAGCTGTCGTGTCAACAACCGCCACGGTGCCGAGCGTCGTGGTGAGATAGAGATGCTTCCCGATGACGACAGGCGTGGGGAAGAACGCATCGATCTCCCAACCATCGGTGCGCGAGCGATCCTCGTCGGCGATCTCGACGCCGCGCGCGTCGAGCGTCTTGGTGCGCAAGGGTGCTCCATACTTCCGCGCGCCATCGACGGCGACACCGACAGGAAGTTCGAGGTACTCGACCTTGCCCGTGGCGATGTGCACGCGCCCGAGTGAGAAGGCGGGGCCGCTGTGACCTGCTCGAGCGAGCGCATTGCGGCGGTTGTTGGTCGTGCAGAGAAACCAGTGGTATCCGTTGGCCACGATGTTGGTGTGCCACTGCGGATGGACATGCAACACTTCGCCCTGCTGCAACGGGAACGCGTGATCGGCGAGCGTGCGAATCTCTACATGATCGCGCGTGCTGTACTGCGCCTTGGATGCATCCCACGAGGTCACGCGCGCATCACGAACCAGTGACTGCTCGCGCAGCAGTGCTCCCGTCGTGGCGTCGAGCACCAGATGCGACTCTTCGGGCGCGTTCTTGAACCAGTAGGCGTGCTGGGCATCGGCGTGCATCGCATAGAGCGCCTCCCAACCATCGCCCGCACTCGGTTCAAACGACCAGACGCTCTTGCCTGTCGCCACATCGATCATGCTCAAGCCAATCGGCTTCTCAGGAACATCGTGCGGCCCACCGCGACCGACCAACACGCCGTGTGGACCAAGCACGGGCGTGCAGTAGAAGGTGCAGGGATCTTTGGCGATCCACACGAGACTTCCCGTACTGCGATCGACCGCATGGAGGTAGTTCCAGTGCGCGCGCTCGGGTTCAAATCGCTTGTGGGTGATTGCGATCGGCTCGATGGTGAGAATCAACTCACCCGCGAGAATCGGCTCGCACTGTCGATTGAAGGGGAACGCATCGGGCTGCGACCGAATCACGCGCTCCCAGATCGGATTGCCCGCGTGGTCGTAGCACGCCATCACGCCCGAGGAGTTGAAGAACCAGACGCGCGTCTCGTCACACACAGGCGACCACGAGGTCGAGTCGCTGAACGCGTACATCTGCGGGCTCGGCCGACCTCCTTGAAGTTCGACCGACCAGAGCAGCGCGCCAGTCGCGCGATCGATGCAATGGCCGAGGACGCGATTCGATTGACGCACTCCTTCGCGCGCTTGCTCAGGAAAAGTCTCGACGAAGAGCTTGTCCCGCGACAACGCGAGTCCGCCTTGTCCAGCATTGGGAAGTGGGCAACGCCAAAGAATGTGTTCGTCGCGCGCCACCGACCACGAGGTGGGCGCGTGCACTTCAGGAACACTCCAGTTCGCGTGCGGACCAGAGGCCTGCGGCCACACACCGCCAGACTGCGGCGCGCATGAGGGAACAACGGACAGCACGAGGATCAGAAGCCGCGCAATCGACATGCGCCAAGCGTAACGCGACTCCCTTCGTCGCTACGCCATGATCTGCCGAATCGGCTGCGCACCTTCCACGCCAACCAGCTTCTGGTCGAGGCCCGCGTAGAAGTAGGTGAGATGATTGGGATCAAGTCCCATGCACGCGAGCACCGTCGCATGGAGATGCTTCACATGGAAGCGCTCGCCGACGCCGATGGAACCAAGCTCGTCGGTTTCGCCCACGCTCACGCCACCTTTGAGGCCACCGCCCGCCATCCACATGGTGAAGCCGTAGGAGTTGTGGTCGCGTCCCGTGCCCTTGGCGTACTCCGCGGTGGGTTGACGACCAAACTCGCCGCCCCAGATCACCAGCGTTTCTTCGAGCAATCCGCGGCGCTTGAGGTCCTTGAGCAAGCCAGCGACAGGCTTGTCGGTGCGCCCCGCGTGGAACTCATGGTTGGTCTTGAGATCACCATGCGCATCCCACGATTCATCGTTGTGACCGCCACCCGAGTAGACCTGCACAAAGCGCACGCCGCGCTCAACGAGGCGACGCGCGAGAAGAAGTTTGTTGCCGAACTCTTCGGTGCGCGCCTCGTCGCAACCGTAGAGCTCTTTGGTCTCCTTCGATTCTTGCGCGAGTTCCACCGCCTCGGGCGCAGTCGACTGCATGCGGTAGGCGAGCTCGTAACTTTCGATGCGACTCTCAAGCTCGGAGTTCCCTGAGCGCAGCAAGGCGTGGCGTGTGTTCCACATCTTCAATCGATCGAGCATCGAGCGCTGCATCGTGTCGCTGCGTCCCTCGGGATTGGCAAGGTCAAGAATCGGCGGACCCTCGCCGCGCAAGACCGTCCCTTGATAGATCGCAGGCATGTAGCCGCTCGACCAGTTCTTCGCGCCTGAAATCGGTCCGCCCGCGCTGTCGAGCATCACGACAAAGCCAGGGAGATTCTGGTTCACCGTGCCGAGGCCGTAATTCACCCACGATCCGATCGACGGCCCGCCGAGCAACTTGCCCGAGTTCATCATCAACATCGCGCTGCCGTGAATCGGACTGTCGGCGTACATGCTCTTGATGAACGCGATGTCGTCGACGCACTGCGCCGTGTGCGGGAAGAGATCACTCACCCATTGCCCACACTGTCCGTACTGGCGGAACTTCCACTTGGGACCGACGACGCGTCCTTCGTTCTTCTCGCCGCCGCGGCCTTTGGTCTTGACCTGAATCGTCTTGCCGTCGTGCTTGAAGAGCTCGGGCTTGTAGTCGTAGGTGTCGATGTGGCTCGGTCCGCCGTAACAGAAGATGAAGATCACACTCTTGGCTTTGCCAGGAAGCATCGCGGGCTTTGCACCGAGCGGATTCACCGAGAGCGGTGTCGCACCATCAAACGCCAGCGCCTGCTTCTGGAGGAACCCATCGCGCGCCAACACATCCGCGAGCGCCACAGAGGTGAACGCACCGCCTGCTTGCCAGAGGAACTCGCGGCGGGTCTGCCCGCAGAAGGTGTTGAGTGGTCGGTTCATCGCGTCAGACATAGTGCGGCCTGCGGTCAGTCGATGTAGAGAAACTCATTCAGGTTCAGGAACACGAGGCAGAGGCTGTCGAGGGCGTGTGCTTCGGTGAGTCCGTCGCGCTGCTGCAATTCATCGAGGAAGGCGCAGGCTTCATCGACCTCGCGCGCGCTCGGCGCCACACCGCTCACGAGTTCGCGCGCACGAGCAACCTGCGCGCGCCGATCGTTGGGACGCTCGAATTCCACGCGGCGCGCGAGCTTGGCAGCCTCTTCGTTGACGAGGTCGCCGTTGATCATCGAGAGCGCCTGCGTCGGCACGACGGTCGCAAAGCGCACGGGGCAAGGGCTGTCGAGATCCGCGAGGTCAAAGGCCGACAACAGCGGATGCTGCAGTGAACGCTTGAGCTTGATGTAGAGCGTGCGACGCGTCCACGACTCCGTGGGCGTGAGCGGCCAGACTTCACCAGGTCGCGAAGAGGTCTGCAGCACCTCATCAGGAAGCGGCGGAAGGACGGGTGGCCCACCCACGGCGTCGTTCAGTGTGCCGTTGGCCGACAGCATCGAGTCACGCAGCTCTTCGGCGGTGAGACGCCGCATGCGGAACCGCGAGAACAACTCGTTGGGCGCGTCCTTCTCGAGTGCATCAGAACCAGGAACGCTCGACATCCGATACGCAGCGCTCTGCATGACGAGGCGATGCATCGCCTTGAGGCTCCCACCTTGTTCGACCATCGTCGCAGCGAGCCAATCGAGAAGCTCTGGGTGCGTCGGTGGCTCACCGAGCCGACCAAGATCACTGGACATCGGCGTGATGCCCGCGCCAAAGTGATGCTGCCAGATTCGATTGGAAATGGTGCGCCACGCCATGCCGTTGCGCGGATCGACAATCCAATTGGCCAGCGCGAGTCGACGGCCTGCGCTCTCGCCGTGTGCGGGCTTCACCGCTGCTTCAGGCGTAAAGCGCGCGGCGATGACAGGAACGCCAGGCTCTACGAGCTCGCCAAGCGAGTGCGGGCTGCCGCGCAAGTGCACATGGGTCTCGCGCGGCACGGGGTCTTCACGCACGGCCAACACGGTCTCGCCTTTCCAGTCGGGCGCGGGAAGTGACGCGAGTTCAGCATGGAGCGCGTCAAAACGCTTCGCCGCGTCCTCGCCGAGTTTCACAGCGATTTCGGCGCGCAACGGCTCTTGTGCCGCGAGGCCAAACGCGATGGAGCCGATCGTCGTCGCATCGAGCACGCGGTCGTAGAGCCGCACCTCGTCGATGTCGCCACTGAACGCGCCGCCACCAGGATGCATCGCACCGATGGAGAGTTCGCGCGCGGAGTCGAGCCTCGCCTTCGAGCCGCGACCGCGATCAACAGCGACGCCGTCCACAAAGAGCGCGAGGTCGCCCGTCGTACGACTGCGCGTCAACGCCACATGGTGCCAACGCCCATCGTTGTGGCCAGGACCCGACGAGAGGAAGGTCTCCGGATCACCCGTGCCCGCACACACAAAGCCGTTGCCCACCGACGAGACGCCAAAGTCCCGCACGATGCCAGGAACTTCCGCGTCGACCAACCCCTTGCCGAGAAACCAGCGGCGATCTCCGTCGGATCCGCCGCCCACATCGGTGGTGCGGTAGAAGAAGGAGATGGTGAAGTCGTCACCGATTGGTCGTTCGAGTTCGACGCGATCATCGCCGCCATCAAAGTGAAAGCACGAACCAATGATGCCGGGCGCTTCAAAGCCCGCATCGCGCACCGTGGCGGTCGCGCCGTTTGGAACAGTGTTTCGCGCCGTCACACCCTTGGGGTCAGAGAGAGGCAAGTGCGCGACGAGTCCTTCGCCTGGAGCCGTGTCGGGAAACGCGTCGAAGACCACGCGGCCCGTCCGAGCCTCCAATGAGCGCAACTCACCGACGATTGCGTCACGCCGCGCGACAAACGCACTGCGCTCACGCTCGGGATCGGAGCCGCCGAAGTCGCGTCGCACCATGCGCAGCACATTGTCGGCCTCGATCGAATTGAACGGGCTCTCCTTGTATTGCGCGACGCCCGCGAAATACGCCGCAAACGCGTAGTACTCCTTCTGCTGAATCGGATCGCCCTTGTGATCGTGACAGCGCGCGCATCCAAGACTGATGCCAAGAAAGGTTCGCGCCGTCGTGTCGACCATGGAGTCCATGTCGTCGGCGACCGCTTGCTTGAGATCGGGAACCTCGTCGTCCCACAATCCGAGACGGAAGAACCCCGTCGCCACGAGGGTGTTGAAGTCGCGATCAGGAAGCTCGTCGCCCGCGAGTTGCGCGCGCACAAAGCGCGCGTACGGCATGTCGTCGTTGAGCGCCTGCACCACGAAGTCGCGGTACTTCCACGCCGCTTCCTTGTCGCTGTCGCGCTCAAATCCGTTGGTGTCGGCGTAGCGCACGAGGTCGAGCCAGTGTCGCGCCCACTTCTCGCCGTACTGCTTACTTGCGAGCAGGCCATCAAGAAGTCGGTCGTAGGCGTCGGGCGATGTGTCCGCGACAAACGCCGCCACCACTTCGGGTGTCGCAGGAAGTCCCGTGAGGTCGTAGGTCGCGCGACGCACCAAGGCCGCGCCACTCGCTTCAGGTGCAGGCTTCACGCCACGCGCTTCAAGACGCGCCAAGATGAATCGATCGATCTCGTTGCGGCACCACGCGCCATCGACGACTTGTGGAGCCGCGGGCTTGGCCAGGACGGTGTAGGCCCACCAAGCATCGCGCGCCGAGAGGGCCTTCTGCGCCACGACATCCTGCGACACGCTGGGCACTTGACCTAAGACTTGCTCCATCGAGCGCATGGGCATGGCCAGCGCCACAAGCGCACCCGCGACAGGAATCGAAAGAAGAGCGCGGCAGAACATCGGCGCAAAGGGTACCCGTCACCCACCGCACCCACTCCGCAGATTCGTGCGAGGCCAGACATTTCGCCTTTAGCAAGACATCGCGCTGAACCTCCCGATATCTCTGCATGGCGCATGACTGGCTCTTCGAAGTCCTCGGCTGGATCCCCGCGATCATCTTTCCTGCAGCGTCAGGGATGCAGCTCTTGACCATCATCCATCGCCGATGCTCTGCAGGCGTTTCTATCCCCGCTTGGGCCCTCTTTGCCTGCGCGAACCTCTGCCTCTTTGTCTACACCGAGAAGTACAGCGAGCTTGAGTCGATCATCGGCGCGCTTGGCACGGCGGTCCTCAACCTGTGCATCGTGGTGACGGCCATGAAGTACCGCCAAAAACCTGTCGGGAATACGGAGTGATCGATTCCCGTCGATGCGCGCGCCGCCATACTGAGGCCGCAATCGCTGCGTGACTCCGAAGGCACAGTGCACAACCCTCCAAAGAAAGACAAGGAAAGACATGGACTCCTCGATCGTTCACATCACGAATCGTCTCGCCTCCTCGATGCCCCTTCCCACGCGGTTCCCCGCGAAACGCGCCTTTGGGTGCTTGGCCGTGCTTGCTGCGGTCGCCGCGCTTGCAGGCTGTGTTGGCATCGGCGGACAGTCTCGCACCGAGCCACCCACGCTCGGTAAGCAGCTCACCGACCTGAAGTGCGCGCTCGATGCGCAGGCGATCACCCCCGAAGAGTACGCCCGCACCAAGCAGCGACTTCTTGACGGCAAGCCGTAAGCGGCGCGCGGCATCAGTGGTCGCCCCGCGCTCAGCGCTTCGCGACGCCATCAATGGCGGAGCGAATCGTCGAAGCGAAGTGGTCAAAGTCGATGGGCTTGCGGATAAACGCCGCGACGCCAATCTCATGGGCGGTTCGCTCGGCGCGCGCGTCACCGAAGCCTGTGCAACAGACGACGGGCAGTGTTGGCCGCAGTCGCTTGGACTCGCGCGCGAGGGTGAGTCCGTCCATCTCGGGCATCGCGAGATCGGTCAGCAACAGCGAGAGCACCGTCGACGGATCCTCGAGGACCTTGAGCGCGAGGGTCGGGTTCGCGCAGGCGAGGACCTCGTAGCCGATGCTCTCGAGGATCTGGCGCGCGACCGCGAGCACCGCCTCGTCGTCATCGACAAGGAGCACGCGCTCTGCGTCAGGCGATTGGGAAGGGAGCGGTTGTGTCGATCGCACGACCTCCGCGATCGGACGGCTCGTCGGTTCGCGCAGCGCAATGGGCAGGAGAATCTCCCGCACGGTTCCGCCTGAACCGCCCGCGCGGATCTGGAGTTTTCCGCCGTGTTCCGCGGCGGCGCGCTGCACGGCGTTCAACGCCACAAGATCGGTGCGGGGCGTCGGACCATCATCGGCGATGGCGATGAGAATCCAGCTTCCGCGGTCGCGTTCGACGCGCTCGACATCGATGCGCACGGCGCCGCGCTGCTCCGACAACGAGTTCAGCGCATGCGCGAAGGTGTTCACCAGCATCTGGCGGACCGCGTCTTCATCGCCGATGACTTGGCCCGCATCAGAATCGATGTGTGCAAACACGCTCGTCGTGGCGGGAACGGCGCGGCGCAAGGTCGTGGAGACCTCGATGGCGAGTTCCGCGACATCGACCACCTGAAGCGCCCGATCACGGTGACGCGAAATCGCAAAGACCTGCTGCACGAGCTCGCTCGCGCGCACCGCCGAGCGCCGCATGTCCCGCAGCATCTGCCGCGACTTGTCGTCGAGACCCGCGCCACGCTCGAGCGTCTCGCTGTAGAGAAGTACGGGCCAGAGCAGGTTGTTGAAGTCGTGGGCGATTCCTGCCGCGAGCTTGTTCACCGCATCCACGCTCTGACGCTCGCGCAGCTCCCGATCCATCTGCTCGCGACTGATCGCCGAAGAAAATCCACTCGCAACGGCGCGCATGGCAGCGCGCTCGGGTCGGCCGATTTCTGGGATCGCGCCGTTGCGCGCCTCAAGGACGAGCACCCCCCACAACGCGCCCGACACAATGATGGGCTTGACGAGAAACGCGGGGTGGTTGGGCGCTTCCGCGCGTTCCAATGCATCGCCCCGAGTGAGCGAAGCGACTTCCGTGGGCGTGGGATGCGCGAAGCGATCGCGATTGGGCCAGGGCGCGCCAAAGCTCGGCTGCCACACAAAGTCCATCTGCTCACTCATCGCGCTGGTCTCGCGCCGCACCACGGCCAGCGTTCCCGCTGCGAGCGCGCTGCCGACGAGTCCCAGCGCCGCGGTGGCGGCCTGTCGCCAATCCATCGCCATAAGCAGGCGTTCGTTGGCGGTCGATGTTGCCTCGATGAGCTCACCGCGTCGCTCGAGTTCCATCTGTCCGCGCAAGCGCGCGTAGGCGATGCCCGCGAGATCGCAGAGAAACGAGAGGACGAGTCGATGCCGCTGGCCGAAGTGCGCGGGCTCTGAGCTGGCAAACCCAATGGTTCCCACGACGGTGCCGTCGACGCGCACAGGCAAATACATGCGCGAGCGAATATGCCGACCGTGACTTGGCGGCTGCGATGGATCCGCCGCCACTCCGAGATCATCGACCTCAACCGTGCGACCGGTGCGCAGCACTTCGCCAGGATGTCGTGCCCCTGCGGTGCGCTCGGCGCGCAGGCGCTCTGACTCGGTAAGACCCTTGGCGGAAACCAAACGCAAGCGTCCCGTCAATGGATCCACAAAGTAGATCCCTGCATACTCAAGGCGGAAGAGCTCTCCTGTCAGCGACTCCACGAGTTCCGCGAGATCTTCCACCGACTTCACCGCCGCGAAGGACTTCGCCGCCCTCCGATCGAGTGCATTGCGCCGCAACAACCATCGATTGCTGAACTGCAGCTCCTCGCGCGGGAGGAACTCAAAAAGGCGCTCGCCAAGCGCGCGCGCTTCGTGCGCGAGTTGATCGAGGGCCGCGGGATCGAACCCCGTCACCCGCGCCACGCTCACGAATCCATGGGGACCCAACGCGCAGTGCGCGATGCTTCCGCGACGGGCGTCGTGATCCACATGGACTGGCACTGGAAACGCCCATTCACCATCGGCGGTCACGACACCCGCGGGCGTGCAGCGCGGTCCAAACGAAGCGATCAGTTCAAGGCGCCGATCGCCTTCAATCGCGCTCCGCCAGAGCCAGATCTCCGAGGATGGACTGCCGTACTCCGCGGCCACGGCCGCGGCGCAGCGGACCGCAAACTCCCGCAATTCGCCCACCGCCATGCGTCGGTCGCCGAGAATGGCCTTGAGATCGGACAGCGGCATCTCCGCAGAGCGTACGACTGCGCTGCACGCGGAGCAAACCACCCGCACGCCTTGACAGGCCGTCGATGCAAGGCGACCCTCACCACATGCTCCACGCGCTGCTTGCCGCTCGTCCCACCCGCACGCACGCGCTCGTCGGCGCCATGCTCTTCTGCGGGGCCATCGGACTTGCCGCTGGACAGTCTTCTGCGCCAAGCAAAGTGCCCGCGAATGCGCCAGCACCCGCCGCAGCCAAGCCGCGACTCCTGATCTTCAGCAAGACTGCAGGCTTCCGCCATCTTTCGATTCCCGATGGCATTGCGGCGATCCGTGAGCTCCTCTCCGATCGTTACGAGATCGACGCGAGCGAGGATTCGTCGGTGTTCAACGAGGAGAACTTGAAGCGCTACAGCGCCGTGATCTTCCTCTCCACTACGGGCGACATCCTCAACGAAGTGCAGCAAGCGGCGTTTGAGAAGTACATTCAGAATGGCGGCGGCTACGCGGGAGTCCACGCTGCGGCGGACACGGAGCAGAGTTGGCCGTGGTATGGCGAGCTCGTTGGCGCGTACTTCAAGACGCACCCACCGGTCCAACCCGCGTTGGTGCGCGTCGAAGATCGCACGCATCGCTCGACACTGATGCTCCCCGCCGAGTGGCGGCGCACCGATGAGTGGTACTCCTACACCAGCAACCCCCGCGGAAAGGTCAAGGTGTTGGCCAACCTCGATACGACGACCTTCACAGGACCGTCCATGGGCGCCGATCACCCGATCGCGTGGTACCACGAGTTCCAAAGTGGTCGCGCGTGGTACACGGGCGGCGGGCACACGACTGAGAGTTTCAAAGAGCCCGAGTTCCGCCAGCACCTCGAAGGCGGGATCTTGTGGGCCGCGAATGCTCCCGATTCGCCCAAGACCCCTGCCGCGACGCCGACCCCCGTTGACTCCAAAGGCGATTCCACCTCCCCAAAGAAGAGTTAGGGCGGCAGTAACGCACGACTGCCGAGGCCACTTCGGAGGCGAGGTCTTGGGATGGACGGGCAGCCGAACCCCGAAGAACTCTGCGGGAACCGCCCATCCGCTGGCTCGACGGGAAACAGGTCGCCGCAGCGGGAGTTCACAACCGAAAAATTTGCAGATTCTTGAGGCGTTGCGATTGTGCGTGCGAGAACAACAACAGACTCGCCGTATAGTTCCGTCGTCGTGCAATGCACGATGACTCACTTTGATCTTTTCCCCCATGGGGCTACTGCGAAGCCGATCTCGCAGTGGCCCTTTTACTTTGGCCGTGGCATTTCTCGTGGGTGGGAACCGCGAGTGAGTCGTGCCGCGATACCGCGCGCTCGCGGACTCGAAGGTTCTGAGTTAGCCGAATCGTCGCGCCGACAAGAACTCGATCGGAAGCCCGGTCTTTCCGTGCAGCGCGAGATCCGCCAACGCCTCACCGACGACGGGGGCGAACTTGAAACCGTGCCCACTGAATCCGCCGGCGATCGCCACGCGCGGTTGCGTTGGGTGCATCCCGAGGACGAAGTCCGTATCGGGTGACATGGTGTAGAGGCAGTGCTTCGCGCCGCACACCGCGCGCCGCTCTGCGCCAACGATGCGCTCCGCCGTTGCAGCGACGGTCTCGGCAACAATCGCAGGGACAGGCGGATCTTGCGCCTGCTCAGGCTGCACGGTTGGACCCCGTCCATGCAATCCGACCTTCAATCCGCGCGGTGTTCCCATCCCTGAAAACGCGGGGATTCCGTAGATTGCGGGCTCTTCGCCGCGATCGAACAACCAGACCGGCATCGCCGTGGACTGCCACGCTGGGTCGCCCGCGTCATCAAGCCAGACGATCGTCTCACGGGTCGCATGCAGCTTGGGCGCTCCACTTCCTAGGAGCCCCGGCATCCACGCGCCACCTGCGAGGATGAGGGACTCGGCTTCAAATCGTGCGCTTGCCGTTTCGACCCAGACTCCACGCGAGTCGGAGCCCCATTGTGCGACGGGAGCGTTGAGTTCCATCGACGCGCCCTGGCGTTTCGCGGCGCCGAGCGCTGCACGAATCGTCGCCTCAGGACGCACGAATCCACCGCGACGCTCGACGACGATCTCCCAGTTACTTGGCACAGTGAACTGCGGGAAGCGACGCATCAACTCGCGTCCATCGATCGCTTCGACATCAAGATCATGTTCGCGCGCGCTGCGGAGCATTCCCGACGAGACGATGTTTCCGCGCACGCCGCCAGCGACAAGTCCGATCTCATGACGAAGCACTTCGCCCGCCTCACGACTGAGTCGATCGAAGCCTTCGTAGGCGCGCCGAAGCAAGGGGACATAGCCCGAGTGCTCGAAGTACGAGAGTCGAATGACACGGCTCCCGCCGTGCGACGAACCAAAGGAGTGTGGCGGCTCGAATCGATCCACGCCGATCACGCGTTTCCCGCGGCGCGCGAGCACTTCGAGCGCGCAGGAACCCATGGCACCGAGTCCAACCACGATGACATCAAACCTGCGAGAGCGACCGATCAGACTTCCCATGATGGTGCCTTCATCGGCAGCACGCGGGAAGAATCAGTAGCCCCATACCCAAAGCAGGATCGCGAGGTCCCCTGCACCAACGGTTCCGTCGAGGTCGATGTCGGCAATGCCGCCCTCACCCCAGGTCGAAAGCAGGATCATCAGGTCAAAGGCGTTCACCACGCTGGTTCCGTCGAGATTCGCGTTATTGCAGACGCGCGGCGTGATCGTGACCGTGACGGATCGCTCGCTGTACAGGCCGCCCGAGTCGGTGCCGCGCACGGTGAGCACATGGGTACCGACCGTGAGATTGCGGCGCACCAACAGGCGTCCAACGCCGATGGCTCCGTCGAGCGAACTCTCCCAGGTCACGCTCGACTCAGGCAGCAACTGGTCATCGATGTCCCACGCGGAGCCGTGCAGTACGACCGACGCGCCGAAGGGCATCGAGTCGTTGTTGTTAGGAGTCAGCAAGTGCACATCAGGTGGTGCGCTGTTGCCAACCAAGGACGAGCCTGACCCACGGCGTGCCGTGTTGAATCCGTCACTCACGCGCACCGCGAACTGTCCGTGGGCGCCGCGACTCGCAGGAATCTCTGCGCTGTTGAACTCGAACGCACCCGAGGTCTCACCGACAACCAATGGAAACCACGAGAACCCCGCATCCTGGCTGTAAAGGATGTCGGCACTCAAGGCATCGCCATCAAGATCGCGCGCACTCCACTCGATGCGGATCGCGCCGAGAAGATGCTGAACTGGTGCGGGACTCGGGCTCGCGGCGCCGTCGCCGCCAACCGCGTTCACTTCAAAGCGCGTGATCTCAGGCGCGTGCGCACTGCGAACGACTTCGGCGAGCGACCTTCCCACCACAGCGCCGCGAAGTTCACGCACGCGCAATCGCGCCGCTTGAACTCCACCCACAAGCCGCGGGAGATTCACATAGAACGCAGTCGAACCGTGGAGGTGGCCCGCTTGCGCGCAGGACTCACGACAGGCTCGGGTCTCGACGCGCACCGCGTGCAGCACGACACCTGCAGCATCGAGACTCTCTACAAGGAGGTTGCCACTCGGAGTGTCGGGCGTTGGCTGGACGCGTTCATGCACCGTCGTTGGCTGCAATCGCAACTGACCTCGCGCGTGATCGTGTTCACCCGCGAGACGAAGCACATCGCCGTACATGTCGCCACGCGCGGCGGCATCATCGGCAGGCGGCTCGCCATCGCCCTCGCCACCATCAAGTGCGCTACACGCAGAACGCGCATCGTTGATGGCATCGAGATAGGTCAGCGACGCACACCACGCATCAGGGGTGTTCATCGCAGGGACCATCACATCCCGCTTGCTCGCGGGCATGATCGCGGAAAGGCCGAGAGGATCGCGCAGGTGGTGCTCCACATCGAAGCCCGTGCCGCTGCAGAAGAGCGCGTTGTGGGCTTGTCCCCAGCAATGCCCGATCTCGTGGGCAAAGGTTCGCTGGAATCGATTTGGATCGGTGTTCCCAAACGCAGCTCCACTGGGAATCGCCAGCGCCTGCCCATTGCCGACATAAGGATTGCCTGGAAGCCAGCCAAACACGAAGTCAGGTCGGGGATATCCCGCGGCAACCAGTTGGTTCTGCCGAATGTCGTTCATCGTGTTCAGCAGCGCGATGTTGCTGACATTGATGTCCGACGCGTGGGTGTAGGTCGGCAGCGGCGAGCGGTGGTAATTCCAATCACCCGTCTTGTAAATGGCGCGAAGAAACGCATCACCCGAGCCTGGCTCAATCATCGCGGCGTTGGGCAGTCCGCCGCCAGGTAGATAGTTCACAGGCACATAGACGAGCTCGACCATCTTGCGACAGACAAACGCCTTGTCGTAGACGCCGAGCGTGTTGTTGGCCACGCTGTCCTCGCGCACTGTGCCGAAGGCGTTCACGGTCACGACGAAGTCGAGGTCCGTACCTTCAGGAGGAACACAGTGAAAGTCGATCGTCTGTCCCGCGATGTCACTCGATGGTGCTGCGACCGCAAGGATTGGACCGTTGGTGCTGTAGACAGGCGACTCAGGAATCTCGATGCCGTTGGAGTAGATCCGCAGCAACGCGTCGACATCGGGTTCGGATTCAAGTTGACCGTTCAGCGAGACTTTCACGCGAACGATGGTGGCGTTGCGCGCGACCAACGGAAGATCTCCCGCGGCCGACTGCACGCCTTGGGTGATCTCGACCGACGCAATAGACAAATCGACCGCGTGCGCCAACACACCCGGGACAAGCGCCAGCGAACTGGCTAAGAGTTGAAGCGGGAGCATCCGCTGCATTGGTGGGAATCTACCTCAGGCTCTGTAATGTCCAAGCCAGTTCTTGAAAGACGGGGCTTCCGCCGCCGTTACGCTGTCGGCGCATGAAGGCTGCAGACCAGTTTGAACTCGACGCTTCATCCCGCTCGACCAGCGCGGGGTCGATATTCCTTTTGTTTCTTGGCATTGGGCTGCGGGCTTTCGGTGGGCCTGCCGCGCAAATCGCAGAGCTCCGAGCCGAGTTTGTTGATCGTCGACGATGGCTCGCTGCGGAAAGATTTCATCGAGCCCTCGCCGTCTACCAGCTGCTGCCAGGACCCGAAGCCCATGAGCTCTGCTGCTACCTCGGCGCACTTCGCGGCGGCAGACTCGGCTCGGTGGCGGCGGGGTTGGGCTTCATGTTGCCGGGCTTGGTCCTCATGCTCGGAGTCTGCGCGATCTACGCGAAGCTCGACTTCGCAGCTCCATCACTCGCCTGCGCGATGGCTGCGATGCAACTCGGCGCCGCAGCGCTCATCGTGCGCGCGGCGTGGCGATTGGGAAAGCCTGTCGTTGCCAGCGGTCCTCTCCACGCGATCGTGCTGCTGTTGTCGTTGATGCTCGCGCTCTGGTGGTTCACTCCCACGCGCGACGCGACGACGCCGCTCGTTGCGGAGGTTGCTCGAGGAAGCATCGCGATCTCAACACTCTTTGGACATGGACTCGCTGCGGGACTCGTGACCTTTGGCGGCGCGTACACCGCGATCCCGTACATCACCGAAATCTCGACGGGCGCCAACGGATGGATGACGCGTGAGGAGATCCTCAACGGTGTCGCCATCGCCAGCGTGCTGCCCGCGCCATTGGTGATCTTCTGCACCTTCGCTGGGTTTCTCGGAGCGGGATTCGCAGGCGCATTGGCGTCGACCGCGGGGATCTTCCTTCCTGCGTTCTCGTTCACGCTCGTGGGCTTCTCCTCCATCGAGCGACTGCTGGCGTGGAAGTCGGCACGCACGGTGCTCGATTTCGCAGGCGCGATTGCCATTGGGTTGATGGCTGGCGCTGCACTGCCCATCGCGCTCGAGCCGTTACGCAGCGGCTCTGGTCAAGCCGTGCCGCTTGGTCTCGCCACTCCCGTCGTCTTTCTCGTGCTGCTGCTGGCGGTGTTTCGCTCAAAGTCCCGATTGGCCGTGCCCGTCCTCATCGTGACCGCAGGCGCCTTGGGTGCGCTCTACGGTTTCCTTGCGCACTGACCGTACACTCCGCGCCGTGCCTCGACCCTTCCGCGAATCTCGTGATGACCCCAAGCGCTCGCAGCGCCCGACGCCGCGCGATCTGCGTCCTGACCTGCGCATCTTCCCCACGACGCTGTGGGAGTATCCGAGTCAGCACTACGACAGTCCTGCGATGCGCGAGGCGCAGAAGAAGCCACGCCTGCATCGCGGTGAAGAACCTGGCCGTGCGTTCGAGATCGTCGGTGACGCCTTGGTCGCAGCGGGCTCGATGCAAGGTGATAAGGAATACATCGGCGCCACGCCATCGTGGGTGATCTGGCAACTGCTCTCGCGCTACACGCGCGAATCGGATCTCGTCGTCGACCCCATGTGTGGCTCGGGCACGACACTTGATGTCTGCCGCGACCTCAAGCGCACTGGCATCGGCTTCGACATCAACCCGCAGCGAAGCGACATCCGCCACAACGATTCACGCAAGATCCCGCTCGACTCCGAGAGCGTCGACTTCGCCTTCATCGATCCGCCCTACTCCACCCATGTCCAGTACAGCGGTGACGAACGCTGCATCGGCACCCTTGATTCAGGCGGCGAAGACGGCGGCAAGGCCTACTACCGCGCCATGGAAGAAGTCCTGCGCGAGATGCACCGCGTGCTCAAGCCGCGTCGCTACCTCGGCGTCTATGTGAGCGACTCCTGGAAGAAGAAGAAAGGCGAGAAGGGCGGCGAGTTCATGCCGATCGGCTTCGAACTCTTCGCCATCATGCGCAAGTTCCTCACGCCCGTCGACATCATCTGCTGTGTGCGACACAACAAGAAGCTTGAGTACGGCAATTGGCGCAAGGCCGCCGAAGAGGGCAACTTCTTCCTGCGCGGCTTCAACTACTGCTTCATCATGCGCAAGACCTGAGCGACAGCGTCAGAGCGCCAGCGTCCCCGTCGCATCGCCGAACGACTCGATGTTCGCTCCCACAGCGCGAGCGATGCCAAGATGCAGGTTGCAGAGCGGCGTGCCTTTCGCGCAAGCTTCGATACGCCCACCGCGGACTCCACGGGCACTGCCACCTGCGACAAGGATCGGAAGTTCATCGTGGTTGTGCCGATTGCCGTCGCCGATCGCGCCGCCATAGAGCACGATCGTGGAGTCGAGCAGCGGTCGACCGTGCTCGCGCGTTGTGGAGAGTGCACGCAAGAACGCCGCGCACCGCTCGGCGTGAAAGCGGTTGATTGCCGCGAAATGCGCCAGTTTCTCGGGGCTGTTGCCGTGGTGCGAGATGTCGTGGTGCCCGTCGCTGACGCCGACCTCGCGGTAACTTCGATTCGACCCTTCGTTGGCGATCATCAAGGTCGCCACTCGTGTCGAGTCGGTCTTGAAGGCTAACGCCAACACCTCACCAAGCAAGTCGACGCGGCGCGCCATGTCGAGCGGGCCATCACCAAAGTCGGGCAGCGCGTCCTTGGCGTCGAGCTGCGCCATCGCGTCCTCATCGAGCCTCTTCTCGAGTCCGCGCACGCCATCGAGATACTCATCGAGCCGCGCGCGATCCTCGCTGCCCACCGCACGCGCGAGGCGCTTGGCTTCGTGGACCGCGCCATCGAGCACCGAACGACGCGTACGCAAGCGCGCCGCAGTGTCCTCAGGTCGCTCACCGCTGCGCCCGAAGATCCGCTCAAACGCAGCGCGTGGATCGGTTTCCTTGCCGTTGGGGAGCGCTTCGGACTTCCAGGAGATGTTGGCGCTGTAGGCGCAGGAGTAGCCCGAGTCGCAGTTGCCCGCAAACATCGCGGCCTCGCTGCCGAGTTCCAACGAACGCAGGCGCGTCGTGCGCCCAGCGCGCTCCAACTCGTCGGCGATCGCCTGATCGATCGAACGACCCGCCTTGATGTCTTCACCCGCAGTCTTGCGCGGCTGCGCTCCCGTGAGAAAGCAGGCAGCGCTGCGCGCGTGATCGCCGGGGCCATCGCCGTTGGCCTCTGCGTTTCGATGTCGCAATCCGCTGTACACGGTGATGTCGCGCTGAAACTCCGCGAGCGGCGCGAGCGATTGCGACAGCACCAGCGCGCCGTTCGCGCCAACCGAGGACGCCCACGCGGCGGTGTTCACGCCGTTAGGAAAGAAGAGGTACGCCACGCGCGTGACCGCAGGATCCGTCGCGAGGTTCGCACCGTGCGCGACGCCACGCGGCAGCATCGCCTCGAGCCAAGGCAAGGCGATACAGGCGCCAAGTCCGCGCAGAACGGTGCGACGATGAAGAAGCGGAGCACGCACACGATCACTCTACCGAACCACTCGATCCATGCGCGTTCGAAAAGCATCCGAAGTCACGATGCCCTCGACGAGTGCCGCAAACTCACCGTGCTCAGCAAGTCGTGCCGCGAGCGCGTCGATGAGCGCGTCGTCCGCGTCGGCGGTTCCGCGACCAAGCGCGTAGACCAGAAGCTGTCGTGAAAGCGATCGCTCAAAGGCGCGATCCCTAGAGATGAACTCCTCAACTCCGCGAACTCCGTGAAGGACCGTGCCATCAGGAAACGCACCGCTGTCGTCGACGGGCTTTCCATCGACCTCCGTGCGCACGGCGCCATCGACATCCAAACGCTCCAAGGCAAGCCCGAGCGCGTCCATGCGGTTGTGACAGGAGGCGCAGTCGGGATTGGCACGATGCACGGCGAGCAACTCACGCATGGAAAGACCGCGGCGTTCTTCCGCTGACTCAGGCAACTGCGCGGTGCCTGGCGGTGGCGGCGGTGGCGCATCGTCGAGCATCGATTGCAGCACCCACTTCCCTCGCTTGACTGGACTGGTGCGGTTGGGATTACTCGTCGCCACCAGCATGCTCGAATGTCCAAGGACACCAGCGCCTCGCTCGGGCGCGATGGTGCGCACTTCCCACTCGGACTGTGACGGCGCGGGCAGTTGATAGTGCGCCGCCAGGCGCGCGTCGACCATCGTGGTGCGCGAATCGATCAGCGCGCGCACGGGTCTTGCGCCACGCACGATCTCCTCAAAGAGATGTTCCGTCTCGCGTCGCATCGAAGTCAACAGCGCAGCGTCGACGCGAGGAAAGCGCGCAGGATCGAGTTGACGAGTCTCCAGTCCATCGATGCCCAGCCACTGCGCTGCGAATCGAGAGGAGAGGCTCGTGGCCCGCGCGTCGGCAAGCATGCGCCGCACTTGAGTGCGCAGTGGCGCGTCCTCGGCCAACTCACCCGCCTCCTGCGCGCGACGAAGCTCCGCATCAGGAACACTCGACCAAAGGAAGAACGAGAGACGCGACGCGAGCTCTTCTGAACGCAGCGGATGTCGCGCGAGCGCACCGTCCGATGCAGGCAACTCCACGCGCAGGAGAAAGCGTGGATCCGCCAGCAGCACCGTCACCAGCGCGCGCAACTGCGTTTCGAAACTCGCCTTGACTCCGACCGCGAGCCGCGCCGTCGCGGCCAGCGCATCGGACTCGCTCGGTTCGAGCGCGCGACGAAAGAGCTCTCCACCGATCACTGAGGCAACGCGACGCAAGCGCAGAACATCTGGGCCGTCGCTGGCGATCTCGCGCACGCGTGCGGAGAACGCCGTCTCTGCGGAGGGACCGAGCGGGCCTTCAACGACCACACTTGCGAGACCAAAGTTGCGATCACGCCGCTTGGGGTCTTCGACCTTCGGATCCCAGAAGTCGTTGGTGAATCGCGCTGCCACGGTGTGCGGCCCAACACCAAGCGGAATCTCCTTGCGAAAGGGCGCACTGGTTCCCTCAGGAGCATCAACGGCAAATCCGCCAAGCGCGTGACCGTCGACCACGAGTTCAAAGCGCGGCGACTCGGTGCCCGCGTGTTGCGCGCGCGCCTCCAACGAAATCGCGTACTGCCCTGCGTGCATCGCCTCGAAACGAAGAGACAGCGTTCCGACCGTCGAGAGCCACGCGATCCCGTCGTAGGTTCCACCCTGACCCGTGCGCTCCAATTTCTCAGCGGGCACAACGCGTCGTTGCGCACGCGTGGTTGGCGCAACGACTTCATCCGCAAGACGCTCCGCAGCGTCGAGGTACTTCTCCATCAAGAGTGGTGAGAGCGTCAGCGTGGCCGCTGTCGTGTCAAAGCCTTCGCCAATCTCGTCAGCAGGAAGCAGCGCCCGCACCATCGCCCCATCAACGCCCAGGACATCGTGCACCGCCCCCGCGTACTGCGCACGATTGAGTCGTCGCACCGCAGGAACCTCGCGGGATGCTGGTGGCACGCAGGCGTCGATCGTCGCCACGGCCGCGCGGTACGCCGCGTCCGTTGGGCGATCAAGCTCGTCGCGGGGCGGCATGTCGCGGCGCACAAGCCGTCGGCGTAGTTCGCGCAACGCGCTCTCGCTGATCACACCCTTCTGCAGGATCGCCTCGAGATCGAGCTGCCCCTTGGCCCGCGCGCCTTCGTGACACTCCACGCAATGCGTAGCCAACATCGGCTTGAGATCCGATGGAAGCGTGACCTCTGCCATCGGCATGAGCGCAGGAAGGGTCAGCAGCAGCGCAACAACCATGACCATCACGCCATCACTTGCTGATCTTGGCGCGGAAGGGAATCGCAGGGAATCCCGCACCATTGACGAGGTTGGCGCGCTCGGGATTGTTCTGCCACGCGTAGACCACTTCAACGGGATCGGTCACGCCTTCGGCCTCGACGACGACGCGCGCGCCATCGATCGTGGCCTTCGCCCACACGAACTTGCCGTCGGCAGCCGCGAGTGCGAAACCACCGAGCGCCGTTCCACCGCGCGCAGCGAGACCTTCGGCCGCATCAAAGGTGCAGACGACGCTGCCGCCAGTTCCATGTTGCGCGCTCTTCAATTCAGGACCACGCCACGCCACACTCGACTCGCCATAGACCGCGCAACGCGCCCACGCAGCAAGACGATCACCAACTTCGCGCTTGCGCTTGGGGTGAATGTCGCCCGTGTCACCAAGATCGGTCGCGCTGATCATGCCTGCACGACCCGTGCTGTTTCCCTCGGCAGTGCCGCGGAATTGCGCCTCGCGCAACAACGCCCACGCACCCTGCGCGGGCTCGGCCTCGACGAAAGGCATGAAGCCGGCAAGTTGCACCACGCCCCATGCCAACGCAGGGTTCCCTGACTTCACGCGCCAACTCTCCATGAGAAGCGGCAGGAGCTTTCGATAGTTGTCGGACTCGCCAGCGTTAGATTCACCCTGATACCAGAGTGCACCGCGCGCAGGGAAAGCGATACACGGCGCCATCATGGCGTTGTAGATCGCAGCAGGATCACCCGCGCCGAGCCCAGGTTCGCGCGCGATGTCGCGTCGCACCGGCACCGCGACTTGCGGCACGCCTCCGCCCTTACGCCAATGCCACGGACCACCGAGAGACAGCCGCCGCGAAGTCTCGTTGGGCTTCGTGAGCGAGTAGATGCCATCGGCGAAACCACCCTGTCCCGCGACATCAAGCACGCACACCACGATGCGATGCGCGCCTTCGGTGAGCCCCTTGGGAAGCGCGTAGTGACGCGGCGTATTCCAATTCATGATGGTGTTGCCGACGGGTTGCCCATCGATCCAGACATGATCGCCATCATCAATCGCGGGGAGATGCAGCGTCAGCGGCGTGTTCGCGTACTCCGCGGGCACCTTGAATTCGCGGGTAAACCAGACGAAACCATCGAAGCCACCGAGCGCAGGATCGAGCGCTGGATAGAACGCGGGCAACTTCGCTTCGCTCCAACCAGTTGGGAAGTCGGAACTCTCCGCGGGCTGCGACCAACCTTCGCGCTGTCCGATTTCGTTGGAGAGCGCGCGATGCCAGTAGCCCTCACACTCTTTCGCGACCCGAGCGTCCTCTTCGGCTTGTGCGCGAGCGAGGTCGCTGGGATTTCTCGCACGAAACGCTGCGATCTCTGCGGCGAGTGCCTCAGCGGTCGGCTTGAACGCCGACTGCGCCATCGAGTCCAGCGGAATCCACGGCTCAATGCGCGTCCCACCCCAACTGATGTCGACGAGACCAATCGGAACCTCGAGATCAAACCCACGCGCGAGGTTCACGCCGAACCAGAAACCAACGGCTGTGAAACTCCCCACCGTTTCGCCCGTGGCCACGCGCCAACCGCCTTCGACGCGCGCCGCTGGCGTATTGGCCGTCACATGCGGCGCTTTGAAACTGCGCAACGGAAGTTTCGAGGCCATCGACTTGGCGCGATCCGCCTCGTGCGATGCTTCGACAGTCCACTCCATGTTCGATTGGCCTGAGCAGAACCAGACTTCGCCGACGAGAAGATCACTCGCGGTTGCCTCGCCCGATTTGCCGCGCACCGTGAGCACGCGTGCCTCGGTCGAAGCAGCCATCGGAGGAAGATCAATGCTGAAGCGGCCGTCCGCACCAGCAACTCCCTTGGCGTGCAGCGTGCCGAACGAGAGTTCGAGCGCTTCACCAGGCGTGGCGCTTCCGCGCACGGGCACAATCCGATCGCGCTGCAGCACGGCGTGATCTTGGAAGAGCGTGTCCAACACGACCTCCGCGTGCGTTGGTGCAGAAACCGCCGTCATCGCGGTGAACACGGCGGCGGACCGCATCGAGACTGTGATTATCGAGTGCATCGCCCCATCGTGACCGCGCGGCGGCGTCGTCGCAACCCCTCGCGCCGTGCGGTTCGTGGATTCGCCCGAATCCCTGGGCGCGCCTGCATGCAAGCAGCGCAAACGCCGATAGCCCTGCAGCGAGGTTTGGTGCCGCACAACAGTGCGGTCGATCTCGCAGGGTGCTTTGGAGATGGACTGATGTGCGGAGTGTTCGGTGTCGCCACAGCGCGTGGGCGCAAGCTCATGCTCGACGAGCAGGCTTGCGTCGCCATGTGCGAGCGGCTTGCCCATCGTGGACCTGACGCTTCGGGCAGCATGCACGCGGGCCATATCGCGCTCGCGCACCGCCGCCTCACCTTGCTCGACGCTGAAGGCGGAGCCCAACCGTTTCGAAGCACAGGACCAAGTCCACGGGTGATCCTCGCGTTCAATGGAGAGATCTACAACCATCGAGAAATCCGGCGCGAGCTTACCCAGCAGGGCGCGGTCTTTCACACCCGCTCCGACACTGAGACGCTCGCGATGCTGCTCTCGATGCGCGGCGCGGAAGGACTCGCGGCCGTCCGTGGGATGTATGCGCTCGCAGCGTGGTTTGTCGACAGTGATGAGTTGCTGCTGGCGCGCGATCCGTTTGGCATCGTTCCGCTGTTCTATGCAGAAGTCCCCGTTGCTGGCGGTGGTCACGAACTGATCTTTGCGTCCGAGCAACGCGTCATCACCGCGCATCCGTCGTTTCGCGTTGAGCCTGACTTTGCCAGCGTCGCGTCGTTTCTCGAAATGCCGCGGCGCACCTTCGGCGCGCGCACGCTCTACCGTGGGCTTCTCGCGCTTGAAGCAGGAGAGACGCGACACTACGACCTCGGTGGCGATCGGATGCGCTGCGTGCGAAGCGCGCGCACCATTCCCGCGAGCACGCCAACCCCCTGCTCACTCAGCGATGCTGCGTGGCTCGTGCGTGAAGCAGTGACCGAATCGGTCGAAGCCCATCTTGCCGCGGATTCCGCGGTGTGCACGCTGCTTTCGGGTGGGATCGACAGCACGATTCTCGCGTCGATTGCGCGCGCGGCGAATCCGCATCTCATGACCTTCGCCGCGGGTTCCGACACCGATGCCATGAAGCCTGGCTCTGATCTCTTCATGGCGCGCCATGTTGCAAAGATGCTTGGTTCCGATCATCACGAAGTCGTGATCGGCGGCGAGCAGTTCGTCATTGCATGGGATCGCCTGATCACCGAAGGCGCGCATCCTCTGGCGACGCCCAACGAGGTCGCGATCGCGCTCCTTGCTGGTGCGGTGCATCCGCACGCCAAGGCCGCGCTCACTGGTGAAGGCGCCGACGAATTGTTCGGTGGATACGGCGCGCCGCTCGAGGCCACACTCGCGTGGATTGACGCTGACCCCAACCACGATGCGCACTCCGCCGCGAACTTCTATCGCACCGCCTTCGGTTGGGCTCCACGCACGCTCGTCACAGAGCTGCTCAACCACGACACCGTGAACAAGTTTGGCGCCATGCACGGCGATCCGCTGGGCGATCTTCTGCTCGACGCTTGCAGCGAAGCGGGCGACCTCTCGCAGATCGACAGCCATCTCGCGGTGCAGCGTCGGGTGAATCTCGTGAATCTGCTCGAGCGACTCAACCTCTCGCTCATGCGTGGATCGGTCGAGGGACGCGTGCCGTTTGCCGATGTGCGGGTTCTCGACGCAGCGATGCGCGCGGGCGGCGCACATCTTCTCAGCGATCGAGGCAATGACGGCGGTGTCGCCACGAGCACACTGGTCACCAAGCGCGTCCTCCGTCGCGCGTTTGCTGATGTGCTTCCGCCAGAGATCGCGTCGCGCCCCAAGGCGAGCTTCCCGCTTCCCTTCGAATCGTGGATCGCCGCACAGACACACTGGATTGATGGACAAGTTGCCCAGGAAGTGTTCTCGCCCGCGGCGCGCGCCTTGGTGCGCACGCAAGCGATGCAGCATTGGCGACTCGCGTGGCCAATGCTCAATCTGGCGCGCTGGCTCGATGCCACCTTCGGGTGACGCGCAGTCTTGAGGCGTCAAGGCGCACTTCGCGCAAACCGATCGGTGCGCGACAACAGCCGCAATCCGTGCAGCGCGACGAGCACGGTGCTGCCCTCATGACAGATCACTGCGATCGAGAGCGGCACCACGCCCGTGAGCGTGAGCGGAATCAGCCCTGCAACCACGGCCATCGAGAAGAGCACATTCTGTCGGATCATGGTGCGCGTCGAACGCCCGAGCTCAATGGCGAAGGGCAAGCGCGTGAGATCGTCGGACATGAGCGCGACATCAGCGGCCTCGAGTGCGACATCCGTCCCACCGTGACCCATGGCGATACCCACCGTTGCTGCCGCAAGTGCGGGCGCGTCGTTCACGCCATCGCCGACCATGCCCACGGCTCCGTGTGATTCGACGAGTTCGCGAATGAAGGCGATCTTCTGTTCGGGCATCAGTCCCGCTTCGACGCGCGCGATACCGAGTTCTTTGGCGATGTGCTGACCCGTCGCCGCGTTGTCGCCCGTCAGCATGACGACCTCACAGCCGAGACTGCGCAACGCCGCGATGGCGCGCGGAGCTTCTTCGCGCGCGCGATCACTCACGCCAATCGCGCCAAGTGCGCGGGAACCATGCACCACCGACATCGCCGTCATCGCCTGCTTCTCGATGGTCTGCGCGAGCGCTTCAAGTTGCGCGGCGGCTCCCGCTTCGACGGTCAGCGCAGCGTTGCCCGAAAAAAGCCCCGCGCGACCGACTCCCGCGCGCGCGCCGTCGACCGTTGCTTCGACCCCGCGCCCACGAACTGCCATGGCATCGTGGATCGCGGGAATCTCAAGCCCACGGCGACGCGCCTCGTTCACCACCGCCCGCGCAATCGGATGATCAGAGGCGCTCTCCACCGCGGCGGCCACGCGGAGCAACTCCTCCTCACTCACTCCGGGCATCGGGGATATCGCCGAGAGTTCGGGCCGTCCGCGTGTCAGTGTGCCCGTCTTGTCAACGGCGATCGAGCGCAACAGACCGAGGCTTTCGAGGTGCGCACCACCCTTGACGAGGACTCCACCTCGTGCAGCGCGCGCGAGGCCAGCGAGGACCGCGGCGGGTGTCGAGATCGCCAACGCGCACGGTGACGCACCGATCAACATGCTCATCGCGCGCATGAACGCTTCGTGCCAGGTGAGCCAGTCCATCAACGGGGGAACAAGAATCGCCAACGCCGTGGCGACGAGCACGCACGGCACATAGAAGCGCGTGAACCGTTCCGCAGCACGCTCAGCGGTCGACTTCGAGGCCTGTGCCTCGGCGACCAGTCGCACCATGTTGGCGACGAGTGACTCAGCCGCCAACTGCGTGACACGGATCGAGAGCGCGCCATCACCGTTCAGCGTCCCTGCGAAGACGCCGTCCGACGGCTCCTTGTCGACGGGCATGCTCTCGCCCGTGATTGGGCTTTGGTCCACGGCGGAGCGGCCCGACACGATGGTCCCGTCGGCAGCGATCCGTTCACCAGGTCGCACCACAATCGTGTCGCCGACGATGACCTCTTCAACGGGAACTTCGCGTTCGCTCCCGTCGGCCGCCAGAACTCGCGCCTGCTTGGGCGCGATCCGAGCAAGCGCTGTCACAGCACTGCGCGCACGGTTCATCGCCAGATGTTCGAGTCCATGTCCGAGCGAGAACAGAAAGAGCAACATCGCGCCGTCGAGGTACTCACCCACGAGTGCGGCGCCCAACGCAGCGATCACCATGAGGAAGTCGATGTCGAGTCGACCGCGGACAATCTGGAGCACACCATCGCGCGCGGCAGCCCAACCACCCGCGAGATACGCCACGGCAAAGAGCGCGAGGCCCGCAGCATCGTTTCCACCCCGAGTAGCGAGGTAGCCCGCCAACAGCGCGCTTCCCGCGATCGCAGGCCACGCGAGCTCGCGAAGGATGCCCCAATTGCCATCGTGCATGTCCTGCGCGCCAACACCGCCGCAGCACGATGCCGCATCGGATCGATGATCACCGTGCGCATGTTCGTGGGTGTGATGAGAAGCGCCGCCGTGCACGCGCGCAGACTAGCGGATTGCGCAAGCTCCTCCGCGAATCAGACCTCGCGCACTTCTGCTGCAACAGTTCCAAGCTCAGGCGCGAGTCCCGCGACCACGCCATGGCAGAGCAATTCGTCGGCCACCGCGGAGGGCACGCGAACCGTGACGGTGAAATTGCGACCTGAGCGACTGGGCTGGATCGCCTTCACGCTGCAGTGCATGCGCTCCAGCGCAGACTTGATGAGCATCGAAGCACGGTCGCGTTCGACCTGTGCTGCCGACGCGCTTCCACCAGCTGCGGAGCTTGAGGAACTCGTCCCGCCATGTCCACTGTGTCGCACTCGAATGCGCAGGCGCACGAAGCGATGCGCGTGAAGCCACCAGATCACCACCCAACCCACAGCCGCCACCGACAGCGCGGCCGCGTACTGCGAGAGACCCGCGGCGAGTCCAATCACGACCACGAGAATCGCCCGACCCGTCACTTGCGGTGACGCGAGGTCGGTGCGGAATCGAATCAGCCCGCCGATGCCAAAGACCACGAGCGCCATCGCCTGATCGATCGCCACGAGTGAAGCAACCACCGAGCCCACCAGTCCGAGCGTCACGAGTGTCCGTCGTTCTTCAAAGGCTTCGAGGCGATCGCGGTGTCGACTTCCGCGTGGGTGATAGGCCAGGAGCGTCGCAAGGCCGACCGCCAGCACGGCGCCCAGCAGAACCTCGATCCAAGTCTGCCACTGTGTGAATTGCGCAAACGCGTTGGCGAGGCGATCACCCGCCGACTCTTCGAGCGACCGCCCAAAGAACTCGCGGGAGTCCCACACACTCGTTGAGGCGGCGCTGGTGAGCGCCGACACCCACAGCGTCATGCCAAGGGCAAGGAACAGTTTCGTGCTGGAGGAAGATCTGTCCTGCATCGTGTCATCCTTCGCGAGTGTGCTGCGGGCTTCAGCGGCGCCGACGCGTGCCCATCACGCGCGGGACCGTCACGGTCTGCTGGCGAGCACCCTGCTCACCGGCTTGCTTCTCCATCGTCTTGCGGAACTGCTCGTTGGTGCGCTCGATCGCCTTGCGCACTTCGCCGACCTTGTCGGCGTCGAGCCCTTGCAGGATCGCGCTGGCCATCGCGTTGGCGGAACTGAACGGCGCGAAGCCGAGAAGGTTCTTCTCGAGATCGATCTTGACGCCTGTGGCGCCGAAGTCCGTGAGCATGCAGAGCAGCGCCATCGTGTGCGGATCGTCGATCGCCACGCCGTCCTTCAGACGACCGCCGAGCGCGCGACCCGTGGTCACGAAGATCGGCTCTTGCACCGTCTTCATGTTCGAAACGCCCTGCGCGACCTGCATGAGGATCTCTTTGGGCTGACGCGTGACGCGATGCGAGACTTCATTGATCACGATCGAGCGCCGAAACGCGTTGCACATCGCCGCCGCGAGCGCCAATCCTGACTGCACCGCGGCGAATCCAAATGCGGACTCGAGCCCTTGGGCGGCGTCGGTGGGCAGTTCCTCCGTCACGCTCGCCGTCGCCCCATCGGTCCACATGTTCTTGATGCCCAACGAGGCGCAGGACTGGAATCCCGCCTGCACCAGCGGATCGCTGTGCGGCTTGCCCTCGGCGAGCAACGAGGCCACGACATTGGCCATCGTGTGCGCGATCGATTCCTCGGCCGTGACCTTGGGCAAACAGAGGTGCACGAAGTTCATGAAGTCCTTCTTCTCGACATCTCGGAGGAGGACATACTGCCCGTTCAATCGGATCGCGCTCATGTGGTTCCTTTTCAGCGAAGGGCGCGATGGTAACACCATCGCCGCCTGCTGATCGGTGCCTGTCTGCGCGGGAACGCCCACGAAAACCTGCTTGGCCGTACCATCGCGCCATGGCCAACGACGCTTCGCCTGCGGTCGGAATCATCATGGGATCCCAGTCCGACTGGGAGACGATGCAGCACGCGGCGAGCACCTTGACCACGCTTGGCATCTCGCACGAGTGTCGCGTCGTGTCGGCGCATCGCACGCCTGATCTGCTCTTTGAGTACGCGGCCAGCGCGCGGGCGCGCGGCCTCAAAGTCGTCATCGCGGGCGCGGGCGGCGCAGCGCACTTGCCTGGCATGTGTGCGTCCAAGACCGATCTCCCCGTCCTTGGCGTGCCCGTCGAATCGAAGGCGCTGCAAGGCGTCGACAGTTTGCTCTCCATCGTGCAGATGCCCGCGGGCGTTCCTGTCGCCACGCTGGCGATTGGTCGCGCGGGCGCTGTGAACGCAGCGCTCCTGGCCGCGAGCATCCTTTCCCACATCGATGCGGGCATCGGTGCGCGGCTCGCTGCGTTTCGCGCCAAGCAAACCGCCGACGTGCTCGCCAATCCTGTGCCCGGAGCGTCGAAGGCGTGAGTGTGGCTACGAAGATCGGCGTCCTCGGCGGCGGCCAGCTCGGGCAGATGCTCGGACTGTCGGCGATTCCGCTCGGTATCGAATGCACCTTCTTTGATCCTGATCCCGAAGCGCCCGCACGCGTGGCGGGAAAGCACTTCTGTGCTGCGTGGAACGATCGTGACGCGCTCGCGCGATTCGCTCAGAGCGTCGACGCGATCACCTTTGAGTTTGAGAATGTCCCTCGCGAGAGCCTGGCGTTTCTCGAAGGCATCCGCCCTGTGCGTCCGAGTCTGCGCTCGCTCGAAACCACCTGCGATCGCATTCGCGAGAAAGAGTTTCTGCGCGACGCAGGCGTGCCCGTGCAACCGTTCGCTGCCGTTTCGCCTGACGCGCCTGCCTCACTCGAACTTGCCTTGGCGACGGTCGGTCCGCATGGCGTGCTCAAGACGCGCACGCTCGGATACGACGGCAAGGGACAGCGCGTCGTCCACAGCGCGGAGGAACTCGCGCGCGGTTGGCAGGAACTTGGAAGCGCGCCCTGCATCTACGAAGCGTTTGTGCCGTTCGACCGAGAGGTCTCCGTCGTCGCCACGCGCGGGCTCGATGGAACGACGGCGTTCTACTCGGTCGTTGAGAACCTCCACACCAAGGGCGTGTTGTTCCGCTCGCTCGCGCCCGCGCGCCTCTCCGATCAGCTCACACAGGACGCGCTGCGTCACGCGCGCAGCGTGCTCGATGGTCTGGGTCATGTCGGAACACTCGCGCTTGAACTCTTCGTCGCCGACGGCACGCTCATCGCCAACGAGATCGCGCCTCGCGTGCACAACTCAGGGCACTGGACGCTGCGCGGCGCACGCACGAGCCAATTCGAGAATCACATGCGCGCCGTCGCAGGACTCCCGCTTGGTGACACAGGCATGCCCGAACACGCTGCGATGGTGAACCTCATCGGTGGAACGCCTTCCACTGCCGAGGTTCTGGCGCTTCCTGGCGTGTCACTACAGCTCTACGGAAAAACCCCGCGACCAGGGCGCAAAGTGGCGCATCTCCATGTCGTCGGGGCAACACAGGACGAGCTGCTTGCGCGCGTCGCTCGCGCCGAAGCGCTCGCCCGCAGAGTGAATCGACTCGCATGACTTCTTTGCGCTTCATCCACCGTGCGCTCCTCTCCTCATGCCTCCTGTTGGCGGCATGCGCCACGACGCCGTCGGCCAAGAGCGTCGCGCTCCTTGGTCCCCACGCGCTCATTGGCAGCTGGAAGAGTGAACTCGATGACTCCGTGCTCACCGTCGAGCGCGCTGGTGCGTTTCGCATCGAGAGAGCCAACGCACCGACGGCGACGGGGCGCTGGTCGCTCGAGGGCAGTGCAGTGGTCTTTGTGAGTGACGCGCCGGCCTCGCTCACGGACTGCGCGAACATCGAGGGCGCGTACCTGCCCGAGGTCGTGCGCGACACCGTGCGCTTCACGAAGCTCCGCGACGACTGTCCTGCGCGCGAAGAGTCCATGGCGTGGCCATGGCGCCGCCGACTCTGATCGTGTCCCAACATGCCTGATGAGCACGCAACAAGAAACAGGCCCTGCGTTGGCAGGGCCTGCGTGGGATTCAAGTTGTTCGATGCTGTCGATACTCAGCTCGCTTCGGCGCGCGGATGGGCCTTGTCGTAGTCCGCACGCATCTTGCCTTGCGCGAGATGGGTGTAGACCTGCGTCGACGAGAGCGACTGGTGCCCAAGCAACTCCTGCACCGCACGAAGATCCGCACCGTTGTTGAGCAGATGCGTCGCAAAGCTGTGGCGAATCGTGTGGGGGCTGATGTCTGGATCGAGTCCAACCTTCACGAGATACTTGGCGACCTTGCGGCGCACCGAGCGGCTGGAGAGTCTCGAACCATGCTTGTTCACGAAGAGTGGTGCGTCGGCGCTCGAAGCCAAGCCCGCGGCGCGCATCTCGCCATCGAGCATGTCGAGGTAGTGACGCAGACTCTTGAGCGCGTGGGCGCCCAGTGGAACGAGACGCTCGCGACGGCCCTTACCGCGAATCACGATGCACTCGTTGGTCTCGTTGAGGTCGCCGCGGTTGATGGCGACGACTTCGCTCACTCGGATACCCGTGGAGTAGAGCGTCTCAAGGATCGCGCGATCGCGCGCGCCCAAGAGATCGCTGTCGTCGGGAGCCGAGAGCAATCGCTCGACCTCATCCACCGAGATCGCCTTGGGCAGACGGCGCGCCTGCTTGGGCGTGCGAATCAGCGTCATCGGATTCGTCGAGGTGAAGGTGCGCTTCTCGAGCCACTTGTGGAAGCTTCGAAGCGTCGCGATCTTGCGCGCCATGGTGGCGGGCGAGTAGTTCTGCTCGGAGAGCTTGGCGAGGAAGCCGCGGATGCGTTCGACATCGCACCCAAGGATCGAACCCGTGATCGAGTTCGGACCAGGCTTCTTGGCGTTGGCTGCATCGAGTGCAGATTGCTCGAGCTTCATGTCGAGTCGGATCTTGAGGTCGCCCTCAAGGAACTCAACGAACTGGCGCAGGTCCAGTCCATAGCACCGCGAGGTGTACGGGCTGAAGGCGCGCTCGTCGATGAGGTACGACAAGAAGCGTTCGACGATGGGTAGGTTCTCGTTCATGGCTGTGATCTCGATCGGGCATCCCGGACGCCCAGTTTTTTCTCATGTTCTCTCATGTCTTCTCATGACTTCACATGACTTCACATGACTGCTCATGAGCTCAAATCAGTCGGTTGGTTCACGCACACTCGGCCGCTCTCATCTCTCCGGGCACGAACTGATTCCCTTCTGTTCCCGTCTGTTCCCGAGCTGTTTTCCAGTTTGGCTATCGGCCCGAATCGCAATTCGGTTTACGGATTTTCAGCACACCCAATCAATTCGATCTCGGACTTGCTGCGGTTCCGGTTCTTCGCGCTTTCGCATTCTCGGACAAGCACTTGGCTCAGTCCTCGAGCACTCGTTCTGCCTTTCCAGCCTCAAGGGCGACGCCGAGTCGGGCCGCTTCCTG
The DNA here is from genome assembly GCA_947490615.1 of Planctomycetaceae bacterium. Classification (GTDB taxonomy): domain Bacteria; phylum Planctomycetota; class Phycisphaerae; order Phycisphaerales; family SM1A02; genus QWPT01. The sequence goes on from CANLHK010000005.1 coordinate 83,048, forward strand.
TTCGAGCAGGTCGCGGGTCAAGACATACGCCCCAAAGCGTGTGAAGAGGTCGATCCGGGTCTCGTAGGCCTGGGCGCCCAACGCGGAATCCGGATCAAATCTCCCGCGAGCATAGCGGTCGAGTTCTTCCAAAGTCTCGTGGTTTCTCGCGTCAAACAGCCGAGATCCTTGCGAAATCTCCGCACGCAACTTGCCAGCGCCACCCGCGGGAGCGGTCCCGTCGGCGGTGGGCATGGTGAGTTCCTTGAGGTCGATGGGCTTGCGGTCTGCTCCCTCACCTGCCGAGATCACTTCGATCGCCGCGCCAAAGCGCAGCGGCTTGTAGGGGTCCCACTCGGTCACCGTCCCCATGACCAAGGCATCGACCTGCAGCGTGCGCATAAGGGTTGATGCCTGCTGGAGATCGCGGATCCCCGTCATCCCAAGCGACTTCATAGCCGCGAGGGTTCGGTTGAGCGGCAGGCAGCGCAGGCCATCGACCTGCTCGATCTCGGAAACGAACCGGTCGGCGATCATCGAGCCGTCGACACCCGACACCCCACTCTCGTTGGCGAACGGAGCCACCGCCCAGACGCGCTCCTCGAGGTAGGGCGCCTTGAGGAAGATCGGCTGCGTGAGCTTCGCGGTTTGGCAGCCGACGAGCGGCAGCGCCGCCATGAGCAGGGCAGCGGGAATCGCGATCAGCGCGGCGGAGCGGGCAATGAGACGGTGGCGAGCCATGGTGGGGATATCGGTCGCAAACCACATGCCAGTTGAGCGAGTCTCGTCAGTCGTCGAACTCGGTGAAGGAGTTCGCACGAAGGAGCTCTGGGGTGCCATCGGCAGACGCCCCGTTTGGCGCGCGCTGGGCCGCAGTGCTGGGAAGGGTCTTCGGCCCTTCCGCGGCGAAGACTTTGGTCTTCTCACGCGTTTCTGCCGCGAACTCCACTGATCCAGCAGCCTTCTGGCCGCCATCGGACGCGATCGACCAGACATTCTCGATCCCAGCGCGGTTGGAGACGAAGTAGATCCGCCCGTCGGCGCTCCAGGTCGGTTGCATGTTGCGGAAGCGGCCGTTGGTGAGGCCGATTCGGCTCGTCCCGTCGGCATTGATGATCCAGATGTCCGACTGCTCAGGCCACTCGGCGTCGCCGCCAGGATTGACCACTGTGGTGAAGACGATCTTGGTTCCGTCGGGCGACCAGCTCGGCTGGAGCACCGCTGCATTCTTGGCGCTCACGATTTCAGTGGGGCCGAGCCCTTCGCCCTGCACGAGCTCGATTGTCCACACGCCGTAGAGTCGCGAACCGCGCTGACGGGCGCGCTGAAAGAGCAAGACATCCTTCTTCTCGTCGGGTGACCAGCGAGGCAGGAATCCCTCGCAGACGAACGAGCGAAGCCCAGGATTCTGCGTGTCGACGATCCACATTTCCCAGGTGTTCGTGCGGGCGTTCTTTCGCGAAAACGCGATGCGGCGACCGTCGGGTGCCCAGGTCGGTTGGACCTCTTCATCGGAGTCCGCGGTGAGCTGGGTCGGCGCACCACCACCGATGGGCATCACATAGATATCCCAGTTGCCATTGCGATTGGAGGCGAAGGCGAGGCGAGTCCCATCCGGCGCGATCGACGGCATGAGGTCGTCGCTTGGATCGGTGGTGAGCTGGGTCACGGTTCGGCCGTCAACCGACTTTCGATAGAGGTCGAATGTCGGACGATGCTGCGTGGACGCGTACACCAGAAATGTCCCTGTCTTGTCGACATCGGGCGCGTAGTCGCCGCCTTCTGTCGCGAAACTGACCTGTGCGAGGTTTCCGCCGCCATCGGTGAGCGCATTGACGGTCATGGGTGATCCATCCGCATTCAAGCCCGAACCGCTCTTCTGCCTGCGGGTCAACGGCGTGGTGTCCCAACCCGTTGAGGAGGCTGCGCCAGCTTCGCCATCCCAGGTGCTGTTGGCCTCTGCTCCGGCGTGCGGCGCCTTGGTGTCGGCGATCGAGGTCGCGGCGCTGGCGGTCTTTCGAAGTGGAACAACCGTGCGAGGCGTATCGCAACTCAGCAGGCATGCAAAGCAAGCCAACGCGACAACGGCTGAGGCGAAACCACAGGTGTCGCGACGCGTGCTGGCGCGGTCAGAGGAGCGATTCGAATGCGACGACATAGCCATAGAGATCTCCCGCGGCAGTGGCCGCTGTCGGACCTATCGGCGGCGGGTCGCGTGTGGTTGAGACGATCTGTACCGATTGTGAAAGGCCGCGCACCGCGCTCAGAGAGCAGCGCCGCGGCGGAGCGTGCGGGCTTCGCTACACTGTCCCCCTTCGCGATTGCGTAGCTCAGTCGGTAGAGCAGCGGCCTTTTAAGCCGTAGGTCCTGGGTTCAAATCCCAGCGCAATCAGTCGCGGCGACACCCCCGCGCGCGAGTCGTGCCCGTCCCTTCCTTCAGCGACCGCCCACCGCAATGCTCGTACTACATGCTGTTTGGACTCGTGAGCGGCTCCACCTTTGGGCTGAAGACGCATCGCTGATTGGCCCTGCCTTGGCGATTGTGCATGCATCGGTTGGCGCGGAGTCGGCCTTCGAAGAAGAGCCTGGGACCGAGATCGCGAGCCCGGCGCTTCCCATCGGCAACCCGCCGTCCGCCTCTGCCCATGGGGTGCATGTCTACGCGTGTGAGGCAGCGCGGCTTCGGTCCGCGCTCGTCGGGTCGGGATTGCTCGCGGGTGACGACATTGTGGCGGAACCCGCGCAGCTCCGACTCATGGTTCCCGCGACCACGACGGTGCTCGGCACCGCGCCGCTGCCGAGTGATCGACTCGCCAACACCCTCGGCCTCGCCGATGAGCCCATCGCGCACCTCTCGACCTTTGAGGTGCCCGCGCTCGCGATCGAACACTCGGCTGCATTGCGCTTTCTTCTGATCCCAGCTGATGAAGAGTTGCCGCTGGGAGCCAATCTGCACGCGGGTCACGACCTTCGCTTCTGGCGCGAACTCGCGGCGCTTGCTGCCGATCTCATCGCCGATCAGCGCGTGGTGCCTTCGATCATCCAAGAGAAGTCGGGACGCTTCCGCGCGATCTGGCAACCATGGCTCGCCGATGGCGCGCCTGCGCAGCGTTTGACCGCGCTCTTGGCGGCGATTCCCGCGTCGGCGCGCTGCGTCGATGATGAGTTTCGCTCGCAGCCGTGGGCGATCATCGAAGCATCGCTCCTCGGTTTTGTCGACGCCGAAGCGCGCCGCGTGCTCGAACTCGAGAGTTACGGCGATGCCATCGAGGACCGCGATCCCTCGCTTGATCCGCATGTCGCGTGGCTCACGGGACTGCTTGGCAAAGCAGGCACCGTGCAAGGACTCAAGAGTTCCGACACCCACTTGATGCGCGGCGCGCGTCAGTGGCTCTCGTCACTCGATGCCGCAAGCGAGTCGCGCTTCGTCAAGCTTGCCTTCGAGCTCAACGAGCCCGACACCACTGGCCTCGACGCCAACGATGAGATCGGGCGCAACGCGGAGTGGACGATCGCCTTCAAGCTCATCACCAACGATGATCCACCTGTCATCATCGACGCGGATCAGATTTGGGCGCAAGGCAAAGAGGGCTTGAAGGGACTGCTTGCGCGCTTTGGTGGCGAAGGCGAACCCGCGGGCGATGTGCTGTTGGCTGAGCTCGCGCGCGCGGCGCGCATTTGGCCACGCGTCGAGCGCGCGCTCGAGCAATCGACGCCGACAGACCTCACGCTATCGACGACCGAGGCCTACGCGTTTCTCCGTGATTTCCGCCCGATCCTGATGGAGTCAGGCTTCGTGGTGCTTTCGCCTCCGTGGTGGGGTCAAGCGGCCAGCCGTCTCGGTGCGCGTCTCCTCATCGACAGCGGCAACGGCCCACTCCCCTCAGGTGGCGGCGTTGGCGCCGATGGCGAAGGAAGTCATCTCGGCCTGCACAGCCTCGTGAACTACTCGTGGCAGATCGCGCTCGGCGACCAATCGCTTTCGATCGAAGCGTTCCAGCGTCTCGCTGCTCAAGGTTCGCCGCTCTTGCGCGTGAACGGCCAGTGGGTCGAAATCCGTCCTGACGATCTCCATGGCGCGGTGCGATTCCTCAAGGAGCATCCAGGCGGCCAGATGACCGTCATGCAAGCGATTCGCCTTGGCAACGGACTCGATGGTCCTGAGACGGGACTCCCCATCCTCGGACTCGATGCGCAGGGATGGGTCAGCGAGCTCCTCGGATTCAAGGGTGACGAGCGGTTCATCAAAGTTGAGCAGCCGAAGCTCTTCCAAGGAACGCTGCGCCCCTACCAGGCGGCGGGACTTTCGTGGCTCGCGTTCCTCGATCGATTCGGACTTGGCGGCTGCCTCGCCGACGACATGGGTCTCGGTAAGACCGTGCAGCTCATCGCGTTGTTGCAACATGAGCGCGAGAAGGCTGCGGGCAAATCGGTTGGCCCCACGCTCTTGGTGTGCCCGATGTCCGTCGTCGGCAACTGGAACCGCGAACTCCACCGCTTCGCGCCCGAGCTCGTGGTCCATGTGCATCACGGTCTTGAACGACCCATCGGTGAGAAGTTTGTCGAAGTGGCGCTGTCGAGCGATGTCGTCGTGACGACCTATGCGCTGGTGGTGCGCGACAAAGACAGTCTTGAGCGCATCCACTGGCGACGCGTCGCGCTCGACGAAGCGCAACACATCAAGAATCCACCAACGAAGCAGACGGCTTCGATCCGTGCGTTGCGCACGAGCCATCGCATCGCGCTCACAGGTACACCTGTTGAGAATCGCCTCAGCGAACTCTGGTCGATTCTTGAGTTCTGCACGCCAGGCTATCTCGGTTCGCAGGGCGAATTCCGTCGGCGCTTCGCGGCTCCGATCGAGCGCCACAAGGATCGCAAGCAGGCTGAGCGACTCAAGAATCTCGTGCGGCCCTTCGTGCTGCGCCGACTCAAGACCGATCCGACGGTCATCACCGATCTTCCTCCGCTCATTGAGACGCGCCAGCATGTTCCGCTCACGACGGAGCAGGCGCAGCTGTACGACTCAGTCGTGAACGACATGCTCCATCGCGTCGACAACGCCGATGGCATCAAGCGCCGTGGACTCGTGCTCTCGGCGCTGGTCAAGCTCAAGCAGATCTGCAATCACCCTGCCCACTTCTTGCGTCAGGGTTCCGATCGCGACGATTCCCTGCCGCTTCCCACACTCAAAGCGGGCGAACGTCTCTCGGCACGCTCGGGCAAGGCCATGCGCCTCATGGAAATGCTCGAAGAAGTTGTGGCCGCGGGCGACCGCGCGCTGCTCTTCACGCAGTACCGACAGATGGGTCACCTCCTCGTAGCGATGCTGCGTCAAGAGGTCGACACCGAAGCGTTGTTCCTCCACGGCGGAACGCCGCAAGCCAAGCGCGAGCAACTCATCGAGCGCTTCCAATCCAACGATCCTGCCTGCCCCATCTTCGTGCTCTCACTCAAGGCAGGTGGCGTCGGTCTCAACCTCACGGCCGCGAACCATGTCTTCCACTTTGACCGCTGGTGGAATCCCGCCGTCGAGAACCAGGCCACTGATCGCGCGTTCCGCATCGGCCAGCACCGCACCGTCAATGTGCACAAGATGATCTGCGAGGGAACACTCGAAGAGCGCATCGACCAGATGATCGAGCAGAAGACCGAGCTCGCGCAGCAGATCATCGGCGCAGGCGAATCGTGGCTCACCGAATTGTCCACTGGCCAGTTGCGTGAGTTGCTCACGCTGCGCCGTGATGCGGCGGAGGACAACGAATGAGCTCGCCCGAAGAACTCGAGTCTGCCCAACCAAAACCAGGCGCGGCCGATGGCACGCCACCAGGTGCGCTGCCGACAGCGCCCGCGAGTTCGGCATTTGTGCGCCATTCGACCTTCAACACCGGCCCAGGCCCGCGGCCAATGCGCCGACAGGACACGCCGCGTCGACTCAAGAATGGAATTCGTTTGCGTCGTCGCGAGGGCATCGACATGCTCGCGTGGCCTGCGGTGAACTGGTCGATGCTGTTGCTGGATGGCATCGGCGAAGGCGTGAAGGCCGAGGGACTCGACTACGCGCGCGCAGGACAAACAGCGCTGCTGCAGATCACTCCTGCTGGAGTCGAAGCCTCGGTGCAGGGGCGACAGCCGCGACCGTACACCGTGCGCATCGCCGCCGAGACGCTGGCGCCTGCCGATTGGGATCGCGTGGTGTCGATCATGGCGCGCGAAGCGATGTATTCCGCCAAACTTCTTGCGGGAGAGATGCCGCCTCTCGTCGAGCAGCCCTTTGTCTCACTCGGGAAGAACCTCGTGCCGTCGGATGCGGCGACCGTTCATCGCAGTTGCACCTGTGATCTTCCCGCTCCCTGCAAGCATGTGGCGTGCGTGGCCGCGCTCTTGATTGAGCGACTTGCGGGTGATCCGCTTCTCGCGTTCACCTTGCGCGGCCTCGATGGCCAGCGTCTCCTTGAGCGGCTGCAGGAAGCGCGAGCCATCGCCACACGCGGCATGGCGCGCGCGCACTCGACTCCGCCCTCGGCGGAAGTCGCGCCCGATGCGCCGCCACTCGAGCGTTGCCTCGCCGGTTTTTGGCGACCAGGTCGGCAGATCGATGAGATGCCCAGCGAGACCGAGCCGTTCGCGCCGCACGCATTGCTGCGCCGCCTCGGACCGTCGCCGCTCCAAGGGAAGTTCCCACTCGTGGGATTGCTCGCGTCGATCTACGACTCGATCGCAGCGGATGGCCGCATCCTGCGCGACATCGGCGAACCGCGCGGCAGTGATGCACGCGCGGATGTGGATGTCGATGTCGACACGGACAACGATCTCGACGGCGACGACGAGTAAATCGGGCGTCACCTTCGAGGCGCGTGCTCAGCGCGTGCTTCGCGCGTGCTTAGCGTTTGGGAAGCTTCTTCACCAGTTCTTCGACGGCCTTGGCGAGCTGTGCGTCGAGCGCCTTCGACTCGTCCTCAGGCGTCTGCACGACGACGAAGTCGGGCATCGCGCCGTTCTCTTCCATGTCGCGACCATCGCGCGCGAGATACCAACCGCGGAACGGGAGCCGCACCGTGGTTCCATCGACGAGCGACTCAGAACCTGTTGAGATCACACCGCCTGCGGTCTGCTGACCAACGAGCGGACCGCGACCGAGCGTCTTGAACGCGTGGGCGATGATCTCGGCGTTGGAGAAACTCTTCTCGTTGCAGAGCAGCGCCATCGGCATGGTGTAGCGTTGGATGAAGAGCCGATCTTGTGGATAGCTCGAATGCCGCGAACGATCGCCCTCGCGAGGCACGGTGTAGGCGTGCTCACGCACATCGATCGAAGCGAGCAATCGATCCGCGGTAAATCCGCCGCCGTTGTTGCGCACATCGACCAGCAACGCTTCTTTGCCGTGCGCCGAGGCGTAGAGGTCGCGCTCGAAACGATCCAACGACGCCTGGTCCATCCCCTGAATGTGGATGTAGCCCACGCGCCCTCCTGACATCTCAGCGACCTTGGCGCGATTGGCGAGCGTCTGCGATTGGTAGCGCAGCGTGCGTTCTGAAGCCGACGACATCGGCACGATGATCGCGCCAAGCTCGCGCGGTTTCGCGGGGTCCGCTCCATCGCCGCTGCCTGCACGAGTGAACGAGACAAACACTTCTTGCCCAGTCTTTCCCGCGAGAGCGATGTCCAACGACTTCGTTGGATCAATGGGTTCGAAGTCAATGGCGGTGATGAGGTCGCCGACTTCAAGACGCGGATTCGCGAGCGATGCCGGCGAATCCTGCAGCACGGCGCTGACGACGCGGCCGCCCGTTCCTGCACTCGTGCTCACACCAAGTCGTCCTTGAGCGCGCGGATTCGCACTTGCGCCGCCGGCTCCGCGACCACCACTCCCATCGGGCGAACGAACGCCGAGGTGAGATCCGTCGAGATGACCGATGAACATGTTGGCGACGAAATCAAACTCGTCGTTCGTGCGCGCGCAGACTGCCAAGGCGCGGTGGCGCGCGGTGAGCGCGGGCCAATCGAGCTTCTTGTCCGCAGGATCGGTGTAGAACTTCCGACCCATGATGCGCGAGACCTCGTCAAGCTTCTGCGCGTTGCGCCGGGCGAGAACGATCTCATTGATCGCCGACAGATCGATCGTCTTGACTTCACCAGCAACCGCGACGGTCTGGCCCTGACCCGCGTTGACGCCGAAGAGCTTGTCGCCCGTGAACGAAATGCCCGCGACACCAAAGGACGCGCCGAGCTTCTTCTGCTCGGAACCGTCGTGCTTGATCGAGAAGAGCGCAGACTCCTTGCCCTCGCTACCCGTGAAGTACAGACGATCACCCGCAGGCGCGATCTCGAGGTTGCCCTCATCGCCCGCAAGCGAAGTCACACGACGCACGCGCAAGTAGGCATCCTCGAGCTCGAGTTCTTCGATCAGCAGTTTGGGCTTCTCGTCCTTCTTCTCGTCCTTCTTGTCGTCCTTCTTCTCGTCCTTCTTCTCGTCCTTCTTGTCATCCTTCGAACCCAGAGGCTTGCGCTTCTTAGCCGCGTCAGCCGCGTCCTTGAAGTACTGCTCGAGGTCGCGCGGCGAGTAGCCTTCGAGATCGCGATCGAGCATCACCAGCCACACATCGCTCTCTTCGTTGGTGCGCTCGGAGACAAAGGTGAGGATCTTGCCGTCGGCGCTGAATCGCGGCCTGCTGTCGTTGTCGGGATGCTGCGTGACATTGACTGCAGCCTTCGAACCGTCCGCGGGCACGAGCCAAATGTCCTTGTTGAAGTCTTGATCGCTCTCGGCAAAGGCGATGAGCGAACCATCGGGCGAGAACAGGTACTCGAGTTCATCGTCCCAACCAGCGCGCAACACGGTGACGGTGCCTGTGGCGAGTTCGAGGCTCGCGAGGTCACCGAGATTGCGCGTAAAAAGCAGGCTCTTTCCATTGGGCGAAGGCGTTGGCCGACGATCATCGTCTGGGCCAGTCGTGATGGGAGCGAGTTCGATGCGCAGCGCATCGGCCCATCGTTCGGCGTTCAACTTGGGATCGAGCTTCTTCTCCTCGGGCTTCTTTTCCTCAGGCTCGGTCTCCTTTGGCGCGGGAGCGGGAGCGACGGCCGCGGGCTCGGCCTGTGCGGGCGCGGCCGCAGCGGGCGGCTCAGTCGTTGGCGGCGCAACGGGCGCCGGATCTGCAGGAGCTGGCGTTGATGGCGCGTCGACCTTCACGTCGACCTTCACGTCAGCCTTTTCTTCAGCCTTCACTTCAGGCTTCGCACCCTTGCCGCGCTCGCGTGCTTCGGCGCGCGTTTCTGCAACGGTGGCGCCGTACAGCGAGTCGCTGCCATCACGATCGGAAACGAAGTAGAGCGTCACGCCGTCCGCGCTCCACGCGATGTCGCGTTCGCGCGCTTGACCTTCGGTCACGCGACGCGTGGGGCTCTTCTCTTCAATCGCACGCACGAAGACATCGCCGTCAGCCACGAAGGCCATGGTCTTGCCATCGGGTGAAAGCGCGGCGTCGCTCACACTGCGCCCGACCTGCTTATTCTCCTTGTCGAGCAAGCCGTCGTCGGCCGCGGAGAACGCGAGCTTCTCAGCCTTCGCGCCTTCCTTGGTGAGATCGAGCCGCCAGAGATCGCCGAGCACGCCAAACACGGCCGTCGTGCCATCGGCGCTCACCGCGAGTCCGTGGATGTCGTCGGCGGTGAAGTCGGTGAGCCGCGCGCCCGAGTCCACAGGAGCGCCGATCTTGGCGCGATGCAGATTGAGCGCGCCCGTGCCTCGATCGGAGATGTAGACAAACGAGTCGCCCGCAACAAAGCGAGGGAGTCCATCGTTTCCGTCGTACTTCGTGAGTGGCGTAAAGCCCTTGGTCGCGACATCGAAGAGCCACACATTGTGGTTGTCTGGCCCGTTGTAGCCGCGACGCGACCACGCCGAAGTTCCGCGCTCGAACAGCACGCGCGCACCGTCAGCAGAACTGCTCGCCGCACCGCCAAACGCGTCATGCAGTCGCGTGGGCGTGCCGCCGCTGAGTTCAACCACAAACGGGCGCGGCGAACGGTAGAGATCGCCTTCGAGTGCGCTCTCGACAAAGACGACGGCCCGCTCACCAAGCATGCCGACCGAAGTGAGCGTGAAGCTCGTATCGAGTTCGGTGAGTTGCTTAAGATCGCCGCCCTGCGCGGTCATCGACCAGAGATTCTTGAGCCCATCGCGCTCGCTCTCAAACACGATGCGCGAACCATCGGGCGTGAAGGCGCTGCGCACATCGACCGCTGGGTTCGAGGTCAATCGCGTCGCTTCACCGCCCGCACTCGCCGCGCGCCAAAGATCGCCGCGCCAAGTAAAGACCACGGTGGTGCCATCGGGTGAGAGCGATGGATAGCGCGGCAGGTCGACTTGCGCGCCGCAGAGCGTGCCTGCTGCGGCAAAGGTGAGACTGGAGGTGACCAGCGCGCAGAGAAGGCGCGACGATTCAAAGCTGCGGTCCATCATGGCGAATCTTTCGCTGTCGTCGTTCACTCGTGGGATCGCGCCTCGCGATCACCAAACTGCCCCTCGAGGGCCGGAGGGGCAGTCTACGGGGAGGTGGATGCCTGTTCTGCGCGCAGAAACACACCTGTAGGAGCAAGTCCGAAGAAAGATCAGACCTTCGCCAAACTCAGTCGGCTTATCCGCCGATGCAAGCAGTGATCGGCTGAACTTCGGTGCAGTCGACGCGTAACGAGCCTCGCTCGGGGCGCCATGCCAAGACATCCAGCAGCAGGAACAGATTCATGCACTCGAACCGCACACCGCGCAACGCGCAGCAACTTCGCTCGATCATCCAGACCATGGGTCGCTCGATCGACGAGGCGCGGAGCAAGCGCATTGGCCCCTCAACACCACAAGCACCGACCTCCGCGCCCGCGCGCCACGAGGTGACGCCACCGCAGGAACCGCACACTCCTCCCGTGTCTGGCGCAGCACCGCCCATCCGCGGCGCCAACGAAATGTTTGTCGAAGGCGGACAGCGTTTGAAGGCGAAGCCGAAGAAGGCCTCGTAGTTCGACAAACTACATCGATGAAGCTCATCGACGCGCCGCACTTTGCGGCGTGTCGTCTTTTTGAGCCACCGCTATCCTGCCCCGATGGCCACGACTCCAGCTGCTTCGTCACCCGCCGCGACTCCCAATCCCGCTGATCTCATGCGGCCGGAGAGTCTGAGTTTCCTAAAGGAACTCCTCGATACCCCGAGCCCTTCGGGATTCGAACGCGACGGTCAACGCGTGTGGATGAAGTACGCGCGCGGCTTCGCGACGAAGACCTGGAACGACTCGTACAACAACTGCTTTGCCTCGTTCGGACCTGAGGGTGCAGGCGTTCCGACGCTGGCCATCTGCGGCCATGCCGACGAGATCGGCCTCATGGTGAACCACTTCGACGAGAAGGGATTCGTCTACTGCAAGGCCATCGGCGGCATCGATGTCGGCTCCATCGTCGGCAAGCGCGTGCGCTTCACCTCGAGCATTGCTGGCGTCGCCAACCCCGTCATCGGACTGATCGGTGCCACCGCGATCCATCTGCAAGACAAGTCGCAGGACGGCAAGGTGCGCAAGCTGCACGAGCTCTTCATCGACATCGGCGCGAGCACTGGCGACGAAGCGAAGGCACGCCTGGCCATTGGCGATGCTGGCGTGTTCCTCGATGGATTCCTGCAGTTGAGCGACGATCTCGTGGTCGCGCGCGCGTTGGACAACCGCATCGGAACTTGGATCGCCGCTGAGGCGCTGCGCCTCGTCGCAGAGCGCGCGAGCGCACTCAAGGTGCGTGTCGTCGCGGTTTCGACGGTGCAGGAAGAGGTTGGCTTGCGCGGCGCGCAGATCATTGCCCGCACACTCGCGCCTGATGTGGCGTTGGTGACCGATGTTGGACACGCCACCGACAGCCCCGGCATCAACCATGCACAGCACGGCTTCTTCAAGCTCGCGGGTGGACCGAAGATCGCCGTTGGTGGCTCGATGCAACCTGAAGTCGTTACGCGGTTGACCGAAGTGGCCGCGTCGCTTTCGATGCCTCTGCAACGCGCGGCAACTCCTGGGGGAAGCGGCACCGACACCGACGCCATCTTCGTGCAAGGAGGCATCCCCTGCGGACTCGTCTCCTTGCCGATTCGCTACATGCACACGACCGTGGAAATGACCAGCCTGCGCGACCTCAATCGCATTGCGCATCTCTTTGCTGGGTTTGCGATGTCGATGAAGCCCGGCGAGCGATTCAGCGCGTCGCTGTAGCCACGCGTCGCGCAGGCTTCGCGCGCGCCTTGCCGCTCAGCCGATAGGCGATCGCGGGCGGGAAATTCCCGAGGATGAATTCCTTCTCGCCGTTGTGCTTGCGGCGAAGCGACTTCCCAATGGCATCGATGCGCTTGAGGCGATCGCGTCCCGCGCGATCAAGCACGGGGCCCTTGAGCACGCGCACGCCTGCGTACTCGAAGTACATCAACTCGCCGTCTTCCTTGAGCAGCGCAAACATCCGACGGAAGATCTGTCGCATGAGCTGCGGCGGGAAATTGTTGAACGGCAGGCCGCACACGATGGTGTCGTAGGGGCCATGCAGTTCCGCGTTCTCGATCGGCGAGCAGTGCAATCGCACCGCGACATTGGGATGTCGGATGCGGTACGGCGCGAGCAAATCACGCTCAAGCTTGGTGCAGAAGTTCCGATTGATTTCGACCAAGTCGAACTGGTCGCCCGCGCGGAGTTTCTTGAGGATCGCCTTGGTGAACGGACCCGTGCCCGGACCAACCTCCAGAATGCGCCGCGGTCCTTGGACGCGCGCGATCGAGCCAGTCATCGCGCTGGCAAGAATGGGCGACGAGGGCCACACCGATCCAGTGTCGCGGAAGTTTCGAAGAGCTTCGGTCAGGAAGTCGAGCACGGAGCGCCATGCTAGCGGCTGCCCTGCATCGATGGTGAAAGCGCGTACATTCACGCCCCGAGAATCACCATGGCCCTTGTGAACGAACACTACCTCAAGCTCACCGCTGGCTACCTCTTTCCCGAAATCGCGCGACGCGTGAACGCCTTCGCGGCCGAGGTTCCCGCGCGAGCCGCGGAGATCATTCGCTGCGGCATCGGCGATGTCACCGAGCCGCTTCCGCCGAGCGCCGTGGCTGCGATGCGCGCAGCGACCGACGAACTGGCGGTGCGCGCGACCTTCAAGGGCTACGGTCCAGGCACGGGTTACGAGTCGGTGCGCGCCGCCATCGCGCAGGGAGATTTCCGCTCTCGTGGTCTCGAAGTCGCCGACGACGAGATCTTCCTTTCCGACGGATCCAAGGGTGACTGCGGAGGCATTCTCGAAATCCTCGGTGCGGGAAACCGCATCGCCGTGACCGATCCCGTCTACCCCGTCTATGTCGATGCGAATGTGATGTTCGGCAACGCGGGCGCCGCGATGACTGGCGGCGGATACGAGGGAATCACCTACCTGCCCTGCCAAGAGTCCAACGGATTTCTGGCGGACATCCCCTCCTCGAGCGTGCCTGCGCCCGATGTGATCTACCTCTGCTCACCGAACAATCCGACTGGCACCGTCATGGATCGCGCGCGCGCCGAAGCGTGGGTTGCCTACGCGCGAAGTCATCGTTCCATTCTCTTCTGGGATGCCGCGTACGAGGCGTACAACCGCGACGCCAACGCACCGCGATCAATCTATGAAATCGCGGGAGCACGCGAGTGCGCGATTGAGTTCCGCAGCTTCTCCAAGTCGGGCGGCTTCACGGGCGTGCGCTGCGGATACACGGTCGTTCCCAAGAGTGTCTGCGCGTACACGCGTGAAGGGCAAGCGGTCTCGTTGCACGGTTTGTGGACGCGGCGCTGGAACACGCGATCGAATGGCGTGAGCTACGCCGTGCAGCGTGGCGCCGAAGCGCTCTACACCGAAGCGGGCCGACGCGAGGTCGCCGCGCTGGTCGACTTCTACATGGAGAACGCGCGAATCCTCAGAGAGGGCTGCACGAACCTCGGACTCAAGACTTGGGGAGGAGTGAACGCGCCCTATGTCTGGGCCAAGACTCCCAGCGGATTCGATAGCTGGAGTTACTTCGATCATCTTCTGCGCAACGCGCGCGTCGTCACCACGCCGGGCGCAGGATTCGGGCGTTGCGGCGAAGGCTACTTCCGCATCAGCGCCTTCAACTCCCGCGCGAATGTCCAAGAGGTCGTGCGGCGGCTCGCCACCGTCTGACGCAGTGCACGCACGCGCGATGCCTGAATGCAAAAAGAGCCGCGCGCCGATCTGTCGAACGGCGCGCGGCTAGAGAGAGAGAGAGAGAGCGTGAGACTGAAGTGGCCTTCCGAGCACCCGCCGATCGTCCTGTGAAGGCTGTCCCGAGCCTTCGCGGCGGATGCCATGTCCCATCGAACAAGACAACGCGCAGCGCTCCACGGCGGTTCGGCCATTTCGGTAGGCAGTGACCCTATTTGCTCACGCAGTCATCGCGCGCTCCTGAAACGAACAGCCCGCGGCATCCTGCCACGGGCATGTTCGAAACATCGCGCGTGGCTCAATCTACGCGCGTGCGGACAGGATCTGTGCATTCGAGCTCAGCGATGCGGGGTTCGAGTAGAGCTGCTGCAGTCGCTGGAACTGACCATAGTTTGGGACGGGGCGGTCGGTCGTCAGCGTGTCCATCCAGCGACGCGCAAACGCTTCTGGGCGCGCCTCTGGGAACTGCGTGCGGAACCGATCGAGCTCGGTGAAGAGCGCCTTGGTGAGTTCTTCGCGTCCAACACCAGCATCGTGGTCGAGGTCGAGGCGCTCAAACACCTTCGAGTTCGCCGTGAAGTCGCTCGTGACGAGCGATCCATCTTGGTCGCCATCATGCGCTGCAAACGTTGCGTCCACAATGTTGGCCACCATCTGCTCGGATGAAGGCGCCTCGCCTCCACCATCGGGACTCTCGAGCGATCGCGGCGTGTTGCCGCCGTTGAGCGCCATCGCAAGGTCCATCGCGTCGACGATGCCGTCGCCGTTGTAGTCGCCGCCTTGGGCCGCTGCATCACCAGTCGCGCCCCAATTCTCCAGCACGGTGCCTTGGGTGTTCACTGTGGTGTCGAGCGCCATCGCGAGGTCTTGTCCATTGACAATGCCATCGCTGTTGAGGTCGCACGCTGCATCGGAACTGCCCCAACGCTCCATGATCATGGCGGGCGTAATCACGGGGGCATCGGCGCCGCGGAAAGTGATCTCGCCAGTTGAGGGCGCTGCAGGCGCAGCCGCCAAAGTTGCGTCGGTGCGCGAAGCTTGCCGACCCTTCGCCGCTGCCTGACTGGCCATCGACGCCATGAGTTGGGGATTCGAGCTGAGACTACCGTTGATCTGCATGAGGGCTCCTTCGTGCGGGATGATCCGCACGGCTCTCATGCAACTGCTGTGCCTCGTTGCTCGAGGCAGCCAAGGCCATCGTTCGCGCGTGGGCGCGCAACCGATGCACATGACTTGCGCATGATTTGCGCCTGACCCGCGCACGAACCACGCGGAGCGCGCGAACTGCGCCACCCTACTCCTCCGTTGCCCAACCCTTCGATGGCTTGCGCTTGGGCAGGCTCGCGGTCGCAGCATTCTGCTGGTAGCCGTCGTTGCCGCGGTAGTCGAGGCAGACCACATACATCTCGACGCTCTCGGCGCGCGAAGCCCGCGGCTTGTAGCCCTTGGCTTCGGCAAACATGCGAGCCGCGCGCTTCAGGAGCTCGGGATACTCGCCACCCTCAAAGACCTTCATGGTGAGATTGCCGCCCTTGCGCAGCCACTCGGGACAACGATCGAGGAGTTCATGGCAGAGTCGTGAAGAACGGATCGCGTCACCCGACGGATCGCCCGTGGTATCGGGCGCCATGTCAGAGAGGACTGCGTCAAACGGTCGACCGCCGAGGTCTGCCATGGTGAGATCGCGCAGATCGGCCTGAATCAGGCGGACATTCGACGGGTAGCCACCGCCGTTGATGGCCTTGAGATCGACCGCGACCACTTCGCCCTTCGGTCCCACGCGCGTTGCGGCAACTTGAGTCCAACTGCCAGGCGCTGCGCCCGCGTCGAGGACCCGATCACCACGATGGAGCAGCCCCTTGCGATCATCGATGTCGATGAACTTGTAGGCCGCGCGCGAGCGATAGCCTTCTTCCTTGGCAAGGCGAAACCAGTGGTCTTGGACTTCCTTCACGCGCGGAATGTAGCAGAGGCGTTCGTCACGGCAGCCGCGACGCGAGAGCCTGCGCGATCACGGATCGACGATGGCGGTACCGACATTCGCGGGATCGGCAACCACGGCGATGCGGATGTTCTTCTCACTCGTGCGCAGCACCACGGGATTGGTCCCCGCGTTGAGCGTGGCCACCAATCGGTCCTGGTCGTTTTCTGCGGCAAGCGCGCGCCACAAGCCAAATTCGCAGCGTTGGCGCACTTCGCCACCGTGTGAGGCTGCGTCAAAGGCGCCCTTGGACTCGCCGCGCACGCGGTAGTCGATCGTGCCTTGGCTGGTGATGATCTTCATCGGTTGCGTCATCGGCCACGGCGTGAGCATGCGCACATCGCCACGCGAAGTCAGGATGTCGACAGGGCCTTGATTCTCGATGACGGTGACATCACCATGGCTCGTGCGCACCGACACCGTGTCGACGGCGGGCGCGATGACGAGAATGTCCGCGTGGAAGAAGTACGGCTCGGCGTTCGATGAGTCGGCGTGGATGACCAGCGTGTCACCGCCGCCCTCACGCGGTTCGAGCGTGGCGCGCCAAGTGATGTCAGCGAGCGCCTTCTCCGACTCTTCGTAGCGGCCAATGCCCATCGTCGAGACGCGGCGCACTTCAACGGTGGCCTGCTTCACGCTGGTGTCGGCGCGCACCTCGACGCCGCCGCGGAAGTTCTCGACTTGCACCGCGATCGGACCCGAGGTCTTGAGCGTGATGGGCTCGTCGGTCTCAAACGCACGGAAATGCAGCGTGTCCGAGACCGCTTGCGCGGACGAGGTCATCTCGTCCTCCATCGAGCGATGGGACGAGCAACCTGCGACCACACCGACCACCACGAAGGTGAGGATGACCGCGGCGAGCGGGCGAACTGAGCGAAGGGACACGCGAGAGGACATGCGAGAAGACATGGTCTTGGACTCCGAGGATTCCACGGCAATGCGCGCATCCGCATCAGTGGAGCCTCTGTATCGGCTCGGATAGCGGGTATCAATCAGGACATGCGGCCCTTGCCTCGCAACTCACTCCTCTTCTTCAGCGCCTTCGCCCTCATGTTGGCACTGGCGGCGACGGTCGCGTGTGTTGGCGCACCTCAGACGGAGCCCGCGGATGAGGACCCCACGCAGGCCACGAGCGAGGAAGCGCCGCGGAGCGACCGATATGTGATCAAGGTCGCCCTGCCACCGAGTGTGGAGAGCGACAGCACCCCGCGTGGTGGCGGCCGGCTCTTGCTCTTCTTCGTCCCCGACACCGATCGATGGGTTGGTGTCGAGCCCGCGAGCGGGCCGTTCTTCCAACGCCTTCAACCCATCGCCTCCATCGTCGCGGCTTCGGCGTCCGAGGGAACGCTCTTCACGGTGGATGATGCGCACGCAACCGTGTTCGGTGGACCACTCAATGAGCTCACCGGCGCGTGGCGCGTGCAGGCGGTTCTCGACACCGACTTCACGCAACGCGGCCATCGCGGGCCAGGGAATCTCTACTCCGAGTCCAAGAGTGTCGCGCTCTCACTCAATCGCGCCGACGAGATCCAGCTTGAACTCGTGCATCGCATCGAACCCGCGGTGAAACCTGCGCGCGTTCCTGGTGTCGAGTGGATCGAGCGCGAGAGCGCGCTCCTGACCAAGCACTTTGGAAAGCCGACGACGCTTCGCGCAGGTGTCGTGCTTCCGTACGGCTACGACGATCTCTCCTTTGATCGTCGCATGTGGCCGACGATCTATGTGATTGGTGGTTTCGGTGTGACGCATCGTGCAGCTGCCGACGCCGCCGCTGCGTTGCGAGCGCCCGAAGCACGCAGCGCGATTCCGCAGGCGTTGTGGGTGTTTCTCGACGCCGAGAGCGCGTGGGGACACCACGGTTTCTGCGACTCAGACGCCAACGGGCCTGTCGGGCGAGCACTCATCGAAGAGTTCATTCCCTTCCTCGAAGAGCGCTTTCGCATCATCACGACCGCTGACGCGCGCGTGGTCACAGGTCACTCGTCAGGCGGTTGGACGGCGCTTCATCTGCAGCTCACCTATCCCTTGGTGTTCGGTGCGTGCTTCGCGAGTGCGCCCAATCCTGTGGACTTCAGCGCGTTTCAGCGGACGAACCTCTATCGCGACGCGAGTCTGTTTCTCGCGAAGGATGGAAGCGAGACTCCAAGCCTTCGTGGTCCTCTCGGTCCCAACGAAGACCGCGTCTTCATGACAGCGCGCGACGAAGTCGGCAGCGAGTACGCGATCGATCCCACGGGCCGCAGCGGTGAACAGTGGTCTGCGTGGAATGCCATGTGGTCGCCGCTCGATCCCACTTCGGGCGCACCGCGCGCGCTCTGCGATCCCCAATCGGGCGCCATCGATCCCGTCACCGTCGAGGCGTGGTCCAAGCATGACTTCGCCAAGTTGCTCGAGCGCGATCCGAAAAAGATCAGCGCGCTCTTTGCAACGCGCATCCGCATCATCTGCGGCTCCCGCGACTCGTTCTATCTCAACGAAGCCGTCGCCCAACTCCAGGAGAAGCTCGCGGTTGCACGCGCTGCCCATGGCGTCTCGGAAGGCGCAGGCTCGATCGAGATCATCGACGGACTCACCCACGACACCACGCAAGCGGCGGCTCGACTGCGATTTCACCGCGGCATCGTGGAGCATCTGCGCGCGCATGGACTCGGCGAGGCGCCGCCGCGCGCCGCGGGTCTTGACCCAACCCCCGATACCAAGTGAGCAATGACGGGCAACGCCGTTTCGTGCATCATGGCGGCTCTGGATCGCACCCGACTGGTCAGGCACTTCCTGTTTAGGACGACCCCTCCCATGCTTCGAACCCGCGTCTCGCTTCTTCGTCGCCCGCTTCTCACGCTCGCCCTTGCGGTGGCTCTCGCGGCACCAGTGATCGCTCCGAGCAACGCTCACGCGCAGATGAGCCGACAGTTGCCATCCCCAGTCTCGGCGGCGCAACTTGAAACGCTGCTGCGAGAAGTCGGGCTGCCTGAGACCACCAAGGACGCTGCGCTGCCACTGCATGAGGCATACTTCGAGCGCTTCCGTGAGTTTGAGAAGCGTGAAGTCGATCCTGCACTCGTCCGCCCCAACGACGCGCCCTTTGATCTCGCGCGCTCGGTCGCCGATGCCCGTAAGGAAGCGGATCTGCGTCGTCGTGTCTTCCTGCGCGCTGCGCAACTCGACGACCAGTTCGTGGAGGAGCTTGCAGCCACGCTTCCTGCCAATGAAGCGTTGAAGGCAACGACGCTGCGCGCAGCGCTCTCTCGGCGCCGCTGCGCCATGCTCGCGACCGCCTTCGACTCCGCTGGCAAGCTGCTCGGCTACACGCTTCGAGCAGCGCCCGTGCTCACTCAAGTGGATGCCGATTCGCGAGAACTCGTCGCGCTCGCACTCGATGCCTACGAGACCGAACTCACGCGACAACTCGAGCGCTATGCCGACGCTTCCTTTGCGCGCGTCGTGAAGGCCGCCGAGGCACGGGAAGAACTCGGCGTGGGCGCTGCGCCTGAAGCCGCCGACACCGAAGAGGGCAACGCGCCGCCTCCAGGCGAAGAGTGGTTCAGAAAGATGCGTCAAGCGCAGCGCGTAGCCAGTGTGGACCTCATGAATGTCATCGAGCGCATCAGGAAAGTGCACCGCGAGGGACTCGATCAACTCCTGCCGCTCCTCAAGCCCACGCAAGCGGCCGCCGTGCGAAACCACATGATTTCTGGGCTTTATCTCATGCTTCGCGCCAAGAGCGCCTTCGACTCGGCCTACTCCACCGCGACCTCCATGCGCGAGAAGGGCGAACTCGATGACAGCAAGTGGCAGTCGGTGCAAGGCATCGCAGAGTCCAACGAGCTCTCGATTCGCTCGATCGTTCGCGAGATGATGGACATCGTCGACAAGCGCGGCGGACACGGCTTCGAGGAGATCCAATTCTTCACCGACGGCCAAGACGAAGAGGACGCCGAGGCGAAAGAGACGATGAAGCGTCGCTTCGAGCAACTTCGCACCGAACTCACCACCATCGAGAACTCCAACTCCGAAGCGCTGCGCGCGCTGCTCGGACTCGCGCAGCCTCAGGTGCAAACCGCGCAACAGATCGGACGCGATGGAATCCACGCGGCTCTCGAAGGCGCGCTCGGTCAAATGGGCGGTGTGCAGATCGCCATGGTTGGCGGCGACGGCGAGATGATGGTGCTCTCGGGCGACGACCTCGGTGAGAGCGGCCTGTTCATCGGCGGCATCGGCGGCATGGGACCGACGCGCCTCGCGCGGCCCATGAATCGCGAAGAGCTCGACGCACTGGCCACCAAGCTTGGCTTCGCCACCGACTCACGCGCCGTGTTTGACGAGGTCATCGCCCGCTGCGTCGAGACCCGCACTTTGGCTGAAAAGGAACTCGCTCCAGCTCCACAAGGACAGACGATCGATGTGGGCGAAGGCGGCTCGTTCAGCTTCTCGGTCAACCTCTCGGGCGAGGATGGCACGGAAGTCACCATGGCAGGCCACGGCGACAACGACAAGCTCTCGGCAGCCATCGACACCGCCGAAGAGACGATGTTCGACGAGTTGAAGGCGGTCTGCGCGGCGGACAAGGCCGACGCCGTCGAGTCTGGTCGCCGTGCGCGGGCGCGCGTTCGCTTGCTTCCTGGCGAAATCGGCACGCAAGCGGTCGATCTCGTGTCAGTCGTCGAGCGTGCGGGTCTCTCCCCCACCGCACACCAGAAGATTGCCAGCACGCTGCGCACCTGGGATGAATCGTCCGTCGGCGCGCTTCGCTCGATGAAGCAAGAGGTCAAAGCCCTCGACGCCGAGCGTGAGCGTTTGTTTGCCGAAGGAACCACGGAGACCGTTGAAGACGACGGAGAGCATTCCGTCGCGGTGACCCGCGCGATGAAGGTCGATGGCGAGCTTGGCGAGAAACTCGAGAAGGTCCAGAAGCACATCACCGACGCCCACACCCGCGTTGCCGACACCAACCGCCGCACGAACGACAGCATGGTGGAAGCACTCGAAGGCGATACGAGTGCACAGCACGCTGTGCGTCGCGGCTTCCTCCGCGCTGCCAATCCCTCGACCTACAAGATTGCCCGCGATCTCGAGCCGTACTTCACCAAGGCCACGACGCTCATCGGCACCAGCGCCACCGCCAAGACCACGGTCGAGGCGATACACGCCGAGTGGATCGAAGCGCGCGAGGTGCGTTGCGAAGAGTTCATCCTCGCGCAAGACAAGGCCAAGGCGGCCGCTGGATCAGGACTCCCAGGTCCTGGCGAGATGCAGGAGATGCAAGCGCGCGCAAGAGAGCGCAAGAAGCTGCGCGAAGATCTCGAACAAGTCGAGTCCATGGTCTTCCGCAAGCTGCAGGAACTCCTCATCGTCGAACTCGGCGCCGAGAAGAGTAAGGAGCTCGGCGAATTGCCCGTGCGCAAGCGCCAATCGCTGCAGGGGCTGCAGTTCGGCGGGTGAGCGATCCGCGCGCGCTCCTCTGTCAACCAGAGTGTCGATGGTGTCATTTCTCTGAATCTCGTGGAATCCGATTGATGAGTCGATCGTGATCGCTACATTTCAATTCATCGGCACCATGCGCGCACACCCCGCGGAGAAAGAACCATGACGCGTTACTGGAAAAACTCGGGAAACGAGCGGCGATCTTCCACACATCGACGACGCCCTGATGGCGCCGCCTGGACGCGGATTTCGCTCGGTCCGATCGTCGGCCTCGTCGTCGCGGTGCTTGCTTTCGCGGAAGACCACCCCATAGATCCGTGGCTCCCACTGCCAGACGGCGATGGGCTTCCCGTCGACGGCCCCTGCGCCGCCCCCTGGCGGGTGACGCGGCGCTCGAGTAAGCCGGAAAACGAAACATGCCTGTGCCCGACGTTGGATCCATGCATCGTGGGCTGCCCTGACCACGCCACATGGGACATGGCGGACTGCGCCGTCGCGACGCCCGCGCTGCTGAACGACAGCGGCTGGGGTCGAATGTCAAAGTTGACAGCAGACGCGAGCCTCAAGCGAACGGAGGGTTCCACAGGTTTGCTGTGCGCGTGCGCTGAAGCCGCAACACTGGTGCCGCTGGTCAGCATCTCGGATCACCTTGACCTACGGATGACACCTATGGCCAGCGCGGCGCCAGTGAAGATGACCTTGCGCGCGATGGTGAAGTTGTCGGCCCATGCCGAGATATTTCTCGGCGTGTCTCCGCCGCTCGGTACAGGTTGCACAAACGCGTGTGGAACCATCTCCGTGAAAGCGACCTGTGGCTTCTCAATCCCATTTCGCACACCCGAAATCGAAGAAGAGATACGCCGGAAGGGAATATTCAAAGAGATCGACCAGGATCGCAGTTTCTGCGGCGCCTCGGAAACCGTCGGCGTTGGTGCCGCTGTTGGAGCCACAGGCCTGGGGCTCAATTGGGAAACTGGGCAAGGCGGAAGGAGATTGGTGGGGAACACATTGGCTTGGTACAACTTCAAGGCGATCAGCTGTCTGATCCCTCCAGAATCTGGTGCCGCCATCACTTGGCCGTTCCGACTCGACCTCGCCGCGGATGCAGATGCGACCGCTGACGGTGCCGAAACGGCGCTCGCCACAGTTTCAGTAGAAACCTACCAACTCGCGGTGGAGCTTGAGTTCGCGTGCATGGAATGCAGTCATCCGCAGGTTCCGCAACCCTTGCAGCATGGAGGCCATTGATGACTCTCCTCACCACCCTCTGCAGCGCACTCGTCCTCGCGACTCCGCCCGAGGTTCGTGAGGCAGCGCCCGCATGGCTCTGCCCGCCTACCTCGACGAGCGGCGTGCTGCTCGCGCAGGACCATCGAGACTCGCCGCGGGCGTTCGCAGTTCTGATTCCCGCCGCTGGACACGCGTTTGACGTAGGACCGCTGCTGGTCTCACCAGTCTGCGGCGCCGCGGACAGCGCGTGCCGCGAGTCGGCACTCGCGCACGCGCATCTCGCCGAGGCGACGCTTTCTCTGCCTTCGCTCAAGCAAGAAACTGCAGGCGCCACGCTGCCGTGCGTCCTGCTCCGCGATCGACGCCCCGCACTCCCTCGCCATCGCGTGGCCGATGAGGCGCCTTGGTCGACGGATGTTGTGACCGCGTGTCCGATTGTCGGGTCGCGAGAAACCGAAGCCGTTGCGTCTGCAGCTCCTGCGAGCGACTGCCCGACTGCGCCCGCGCCCGATCTCGAACTCGCGGCGCAACTGCATCAGCTTGGCGTCGCGCTGCTGACCGAAGCGCGAGCCGCCGCCGCGGCCGAACTGACGGATGATGCAAAAAAGGCGCTCGTCCTGCGTGCGACAGCCGTGCCTGCACTCGCACCGTCGGAAGCGATTGCCTTCGCAGGTTGGTGCAAGGCGGTCGATGGCGCGCAATGTGTGCTGCGCGCCGCAGGCGATCTGCAAGGCGCAGCCCTGCGGGTGCAAGATCTCACCGACCTGTTGGAGCGGATCGGTGCTGCACGAGAGGCCTCGGTGTTCCGAAGCCGCGCCAACACGAGCGATGTTGGAATCGCCTCTTTCAGTGAGCATGAGTATTTCCCACTTGAGTGTTGGCGCCTCGGCGAAGCCGTCGTCCGAGCGCGCGTCGAGCGCGCCCGCCTTCTTGCGTCGGTGCTGGAAGATGCTCTGCGCATCGCGCGGGCGGCAGGTCTGGCCCCCGAAGCGCTGAAGGAACTCGAGCTGCGATTTGGGCAATGCGAGGCGTGGCTTCCCCTCGGCATGCGGCTCGATGCGCGCGCCCGCGACGACATCCGAGCCCAGCTCAAGGAGCGACTCACCAAGTCTGAGGAGGCCCAGTGGGATGTGATGCAGACGCGAGAGACCACCTGGGAGGCGTACGCCGCGATGTGGAACCTCAGCGATGCGCTGCCTGCCTCACTGATGCAAGAGCGAGCATCACAACGCGCGGGCTATCGTGACTTTTTCCACAGCACGGCGATCGAACCACTCGGGCCGATCGACCCATCGTTTCTGGCGTCCTTGGATGATGCTTTGAGCGAGTTGATCAATTCGCCGTTTCAACCACCGCTTCTTTTCCCCACGACTGGGGCAGGAATCAAAGCCTTCAGACGGGAACTGCTCATGTATACGGAAGGGGGCCTGGAAGACGACCTGAAGTGGACCGCGGAGTTGCGCGCAGAAATCGACCCTGCTCTGCGAGCGTGGTTATGGCGTCTCCACACAGAGAACTGGATTACCATAATGGCCAGTTGCACGGTTGGGGAGCTCGCGCTCCAGTGCGGAATGGGCCCCGATGTGGCGTCGTACAGAAACCCGTTCGGCGCCGATTGCAGTCCCGCATACTGCAACACTGGCGGTTCGCCGTATGCCTCACTGCTACGGCGGCGGTGGTGAACGGCGGCGTGCTACGCCTCAAGCTTCGTCCGCCAACACGCTGGCACCTCGCCATGTGTGGCGACGATGCGTGAACGAATGCCGCCGCGACCTTTCCACACCGTGATGACTTGCATCCAGGTTGGGCTCATCGCCTCGGCGAGATCATCACGCAGGCGATTGGTCACGGCCTCGTAGAAGATCCCCGCGTTTCGAAAGCTCTGGTAGTAGAGCTTGAGACTCTTGAGTTCGACGCAGACCGCAGCGGGCTCGTAGCGCAGGATGATGCTCGCAAAGTCGGGATGTCCCGTCTTAGGGCAGACCGAGGTGAACTCGTCTGAGACATGTTCGATGACGAAGGGCGTTTCCGTCGGCGAGTCGAAAAACTCGAGCAGCGACGGATCAACGAAACTTGCGTTCGCAGGTGCGTGGGCCATGCGGCGGATCGTAACCAACGCGCGCGCTCAGAGCTGATACTTCATGAGGAGCGCCGCGACCTTGGGTTGGTCGGGATTCGCGCGCAGTGAGCGCTGCAACATCGTGCGGGCCTGATGGCGCTGCGCGTCGTCGTCGGGTTTTCCCGCTTGCAGCCACCCGTTCAGCGCGTTCACGCCGACACCGTTCAGCGCGGGCCAGTAAGCGGGATCCAACTCAATGGCCTTGCGATACGCGGTGTCCGAATTGGCAAACTCGCCGAGACGGAAGTAGGCCCAGCCGAGTCGCTCAAACGCAGGCGCGCTCGGAGCTGCACGAGTCAGCGCTTCCGCGGCGTTGCTGGCCTCGCGGTAGCGCTTCTCCGTCGCGTAGGCATTCACCAGCGCGAACATCACTTCAGCGGGCGGTTCGACGAGTTCGCAGGCCGCCTCGTATTCGCGAATCGAGTCTGCGGTGCGACCAGCCTTGGTGAGCGCGCGCGCGAGTTGCAAATGCGCGGGACCACTCTGCGGATCGATCTTGACGGCGCGTTCAGCGAAGACCACAGCACTGTCCGATTGCTCGGTCAGGCTCATCAAGCGCGAGAGTGCGAGATTCGACTCAAGATCGCGCGGGCGGATCATGAGCGCGCGCTGGTAAGCGAGGATCGCGTCCTTGACGCGTCCAAGTGCCTCAAGCACACGGCCGTGACCCGACGCCGCCGTGAAGTCGCTGGGATCAAGAGCAGTCGCGCGCGCATAGGCGGGTTCGGCGAGCGTGAGTTCACCGCGACGCTCGAGGACTGTGCCCATCCCCGTGTACGCGTCGGCAAGCGTGGGATTCTCCTGGAGCAACTCGCGAAACACGCGAAGCGCAGCCTCGTAGTCTTCCTTCGCGGCCGCCTCACGCGCGGCGGCGAGCCGCGATGCTTGCGCTGGCGTTGGCTTGGTCTGGAGCGGCATCGAGCCGACGGCCCCGCCGGTCAATCCACTTGACCCCGTTTCCGTGTCTGCGGCGCCCTCCTCCACATCGACCACCGCGCGGCTCACGCAGCCGCCGAGCATGGCGCTTCCCATGACCAACGCCATCAAAAAAGTGACGGCTGGCCCCGTGGAACGGACGCACCCATCGCGCCGCAGGCTCCCGGGCAGTTTGGAAAGTTTCATCATGCTGATAGTCAATCGGGCTTCCAAGCGTTGTTCCTGTACTAAGTCGTGCCGCACGCTCTCGACAAGGCCGATCCTGCGAGGCGAGCGAGTCGGTCGGCGTTGAGCCGATCCCAGAGTATCCCTTTCGCATCCTCGCCCTTTTCAGTTTCGAGCACCTTGGGAACCAGCGCAAACGCTGGATTTCGAAGGACCGCGCGAAACCACGCCTCACCGCAGCCACCCTCACCGATGTGCGCGTGAAGATCCTTGCGCGAGGCGAAGGCGCCCTCTGAGTCGTTCATGTGGATAGCCGCGACGGCGCTGAGGCCCGCTTCCGCGTCAAAGCGCTCAAGTGTTGCCTTGGCCTGCACGGCTGTCGCAACGGCATAGCCCGCGGCGTAGACATGACAGGTGTCGATGCAGAACGCCACGCGCTCGGGAGCCTTCACCATGCTTCGGATGAGGCCGAGGTGATGAAAGGCGTAACCGAGATTGGTGCCGCTTCCTGTCGTCGTCTCGAGGGCGATCCGAACCTTGTAGCCCTTGAGATCACGGTGCAGTTGATCGATCGAAGCCGCGATGCGCTTGAGCCCCGCGAGTTCGTCGGCCGTTGGCTCACTTTCGAGATCGTTCGGATCCTTGGGCTTGCGCGGCGTACCGCCTTCACCACAAAGATGCGCGCCAGGATGCGCGACCGAAGTCAGGATCCCGAGTTGCTCGCAACGCTCAAGCTCGGCGCGCTCACAGTCGAGCGACTTCGCGCGATTGGTCGGATCAGGCGACGCAAGATTCACGAGGTAGCTGTTGTGGCTCACCAGGCGCGTGCCATCGGTGAAGACCGTTCCCGCACGCGCCGCCGTGAACGCAGCGATCTCGTCTTCCGCGAGTGGCTTCGTCGTCCACTGTCGTTGGTTGCGCGTGAAGATCTGCACGGCGCCGAAGCGCAGGGCCACGCCCTCTTCGATCGCAACACTCAGTGCTCCTGCGGCCGAAAGATGCGCGCCAATGCGCCAATGCTCACAGGGCGTTTCGGTGGGTTTCTTGGTTGAAGCAGTTGGTGAGGCGGTGCGCGGCATGTCGGAAGCTCTAGGAGTTTGCCCGCGCACCGGAGGCGTTTCGCGCTGCCGACGCATGGGCCACCGCGTTCTTGAACATCTGAAGCCCAGGCGCATCACCGCTGCGCTGCGCGGCAGACAAGCGCGTCCAACGCGGATGCTGCGTCCAATGCAAGTAGCGCTCAGGGTGCGGCATGAGTCCGAACACGAGTCCTGTGCTGTCGCAGATACCCGCGATGCGATTCATCGAACCATTGAAGTGATCGCGTTCGCCGTAGCGCACGGCGATCTGGCCATTGGCCTCAAGAAGCGCGATCGTCTCCTCATCGGCCACGAATCGACCTTCACCGTGTGCGCAAGGAAGGACCGCGGAGTCCACCGTGGTCTCGAGTCCGCGCGTCCACACACAGCGAGTTCCCGTGGGGATTTCCATCGTCGTCCAGATGTCGTTGAACCGCGCCGTGGCGTTTTGCGCGAGTGCGACGCATGGTTCGGTTGGAACGCTGCTCCAAGGTTCTCCCGCAGCAGGACCAGGCAAGAGACCTGCCTGCACGGCGATCTGGAAGCCGTTACACGGAGTGATCATCGGCACGCCGCGCTGAATCGCCGCCGCGAGCGCTGGATAGATCGACTCACGGATGAGCGCCGCCATGATGCGCCCCGCTGCGATGTCGTCGCCGTAACTAAAACCACCAGGCAGCCCGATGAGATCGAAGCGATCGATCTGCGAGGGGTCGCGGCTGAGTCGTACGAGGAGTTCGCTCTGCACTTCGCAACCCGCAAGCGTGAACGCCTCGCAGAGCTCGAGATCGCAGTTGCTTCCTGGTGCGGTGATGACCAGCGCCTTCAACTTCATCGATGAACTCCGCGACTTCACCACGAGAAACCTCCGCTCCACTGTTCGCCGAGCGCTGCGACTTTGGTTGACGCACCACCAAGTGTGAGCTCGCTGGTTGCGGTGAAGGCACCGATGACTGCATGCGGAACCTCACCAAGGGACGCGGTCAGCGCGGCCACATCGCGCTCTTCCACCTCGAGGAGATACCGCGAGCTGTCCTCCGCGAAGCAGCGCGCGAGCAGCGATGGATCACCGTCCACAGCCATGGACGAGAGATCGAGCGCCAAGCCGAGCTTGCCGCTGAAGGCCATCTCGGCCGCCGCGACAAGCAATCCGCCCTCGGAGCAATCGTGGGCCGCGCGCACGAGCCCCGCGCGAATCGCCCGCGCCACCGCTGCGGCGTGCTTCGGCCCCGCTTTGAGATCTGGAGCAGGAATGCGCGTCGAACCCGCTGACCCTGCCGCAGATGAACCCGCGACGAGCGCGAGGTGCGACCCACCGAGTCGATTGCTGGTCTTGCCTACGAGAATCAACTTCGAACCCGCGCGCTTGGCATCCATCGAGACCGCGAGCGTGTCCTTCTCAACGGGCGCGAAGCCTGAGATCAACAGCGTCGGCGGAATCTGAATCGTGCGTCCATCGACGGTCACGAACTGGTTGTTCAGCGAGTCTTTGCCTGAGATGAACGGCGCGCGGAACGCTTGCGAAGCGTCGTAGCACCCTTCGCAGGCGCGCACCAACGCGCCCATGTTGCGCGGGTCCTTGCAACTCGGCCAGCAGAAGTTGTCGAGGATCGCAATGTGGGTTGGATCCGCTCCGACGCAGACGAGATTGCGCACGCACTCGTCAATCGCAGCAAGCGCCATCGCGTAGGGATCGGACGCGAGCCCCGTGGCCAGCCCGCTGCCGATGGCGAGCGCTTTGTCGGAGCCCTTCTTTGGACGAATCACTGCAGCGTCGCCCGGGCCGCCTCCGCTGCTGCCGACCGACTCGCCGACAAGCGGCTTCAGCACGCTCGAGCCTTGCACCTCGTGGTCGTATTGGCGAATGATCCAAGCCTTGCTTGCGATGTTGGGATGCGACAAGAGTGATTCGAGCACCGCCAACGCATCGGCGGCCGTTGGACCGAGTTCGCGCGTGTAGCGCGGAGGTCGTCGGGTGACGCGCTGCTGCGCCGCCCACGAGGCATCCCACACTGCATCACGGATGGGCATCGGAATCGAGCTGTGCAAGAACTCGCAGGACAACTTGCCGACCTCAGTGCCGTGCCAGCGCAGTGTGATGTCACTCGCCTCAGAACCGAACACGCCGAGGCTGCACCACTCGACTCCGTGGTCCGCGCAAATGCGCGCGAGCTCGTCGATGTTTGCAGCAGGCACCGCGAGAACAAGCCGCTCCTGCGCTTCACTGATCCAGACTTCCGTTGGAGAGAGCCCCTGGTACTTCGTCGGCGCGCGATCGAGCTCGACGGTCGCACCAACCTCACTGGCCATCTCGCCGATCGCGCTGGAAAATCCGCCCGCGCCGCAATCGGTGAGTCCGCTGTAGAGCGGGCCTTCGGCGCGATCGCGCATCGCAAGAATCGCGTCGAGCAACTTCTTCTCGGTGATCGCGTTACCGATCTGCACCGCGTGACTGAACTCATCCGCGTGCGTGTCGGTCAACTCGGCGCTCGAGAAAGTCGCGCCGTGAATGCCATCACGACCAGTGCGTCCTCCGACAGCGACGATGAGATCACCACGCTTCGTGACGCCCTTCACACACGAACGCGGCATGAGTCCGATGCAGCCGCAATAAACCAGCGGATTGCCGACATAGTTGTCGTCGAACCACACGGCGCCATTGAGGGTCGGGATACCCATGCGATTCCCATAGTCCCGCACTCCCGCGACGACTTGGTTGAGCACACGCCGCGGATCAAGGCAACCCTGCGGCACCTCGGCGACATCGGGATACGCGACGCAGAACACATCAGTCGCGGCAATCGGCTTGGCGCCGAGCCCCGTGCCGATGATGTCGCGAATGCAGCCGCCGATTCCTGTCGCGGCGCCGCCATAGGGCTCAATCGCACTCGGTCGATTGTGGGTCTCGCACTTGAAGCACACCGCATGCTCGTCGTCAAAGGCGACGACGCCTGAGTTGTCGACAAACACCGAGAGACACCAATCGATGCCATCGGCCATGAGCGCGTGCGTGCTCGCGGCGACCGTCGACTTCAACAGGTTCTTCACAAGCACCGTGCCGTCGGCGGAGACTTCGTGATTCGGACGCGTCGCGGCATCGGCCACGAGCGACCACTGCCCCTCGAAGGCTGGATCGTTGGAAAGTTCGCGGTAACGCACGGTCGACTTCAGCGTCTTGTGCACGCAGTGCTCTGACCAAGTCTGAGCGAGCGTCTCGAGCTCGATCTCGCGTGGCTCGCGGCCGAGGCGCCGGTACTCCGCCTGAATCGCCTTCATCTCATCGAGCGAGAGGAAGAGGTGACCTTCGCGAGACAGCTTCTCCAGCTCCGCGTCCGACAGCGTCGTGATTGGCACATGGCGAATCGAGAGCGCGTAGGGCGCGCCCGTCGGAAACGCGCTGGGAAAGTACGGCTCGGTGTGAATCGCGTGAATGACATGGTTGGCGAGCAAGCGCTCGCCCACGGTGCGCGCCACGATCTTGTCGACGCCATGCAAGTCGAAGCGATCACCCGTGCGCACGAGGACCTCACGGCCGATGAGCGCGAAGATCGCCGCTTGCACACTCTCGGCAGCGGGATCGGTCACGCCAGGCAGCGGATGCACCTCGACGATCGCGCTGCCAGGAGCGACGCTCGGTCGTGACGCGCGGTTGGACGCGTGGACCTCAGCCGACTGGGTGACGCAATCGGCCAGTAGTTCGTTGGCGACCCGATCAATCTCGCTCGGTGTGAGGGCGCCTTCGATGAGATAGACCGCAGCGTGTTCGACACGCTTGGGTTGACGCGCGAGGCCGAGCGACTCGATCGCGCGCTGCACCGACTGACCGCGTGGATCATGGTGCCCACGGCGCGGACGAACCTCGACCCGATGGATGACGGATGCGGCGGTGACGGGAGACTTCGGCGAGGGTGCGGTCGGCATGGCGCGGCTGCTTAGGTCGGGCTGCGCACAGCCGACTGCGGCGGCGAAGCGCGACCTTCAGGGAAACCGCGAGTGTAAGAAAAGCGCCGCACCTCCGTGCGGCGCAAATTCCCTTGATGTCGTGTGCAGCGCGCTGAATCAGAAGGCGAGCTGAAGCGCAGAGCGGAAGACCGTCTCGCTCTCTTCTGCCGCTGCCCGCCAGCCGTTGCCTGCGTTGGACCAAATCCCGTCGACAGCATCGAGAGCGATTCCTACATCGCTCGTCCACTTGAGGTCCTCGCCGTCGAGGTACCAAGTGACGCCCGCGCTGAGGATCGTCAGTGTGTTTCCGTTGTCGAGCGAAGTCGCTCCCGTGGGAGTCGTGATGTTGCCGAGCTGATCGATGTTCGCCGAGCCGTACTCGAAGCGACCGAAGACTTCCCACTTCGGCATGATGTAGTAGGAGGCCTGGATCATCGCACCGACACTCTCGGTATTGCCGATGTCGGCGAACGGTCCCGCGTTGAAGTTCGAGGCGCCGAGGACATACGCAGACTGCGAATCGGTCCAGTGGTAGAAGACGCTCGCGAAGATCGTCGCGCCGCCGTACATCGCTGTGACATCCGCGGTCATCGCAACCCACGTGTTCGCACCCGTGCTGACGGTCTCGGTTCCGTTGTCGGGATCACCATCCTGCGCGTGCGCGGCCAAGCCGACGAGTAACGCGTACTCATCGCCTGGCGGGCTCGTCATCGAATTGAACTGCCGCCACTGACCCGCCATCTTCCATTCGAAGCGGCCGGTGAGGGCCCAATCGACGCCATCGCTGGAGTAGGCGGTGTTGGCAGGGTCACTGCCAACCGCCTTCAACACACCGTAGAGGTTGTCGGTCCCGCCGCTCGAGAAGGCGAGCATCGCGCGCGTGTTCGTGTTGGTCCAAGTGCCCTCGACGCCCTGTGAGCGACCGATGCCGAGATGCTCGACGACGGTGGAACGCGCCACCCCGAGTTGATACTCGGTATCGACGAGTTGCTCGCGCGCAAACGGAAGTTTGAACTGGCCTGCGCGCACCGAGAAGTCGTCCGACAACTCTGCGCGGATGTAGGCGTCAAGCAGGCGGAAGGTTCCGCTACCGTTGCCGAGGTTTCCAAACGGATTCTGCCCGACAATCGCCTCATCGGTGTTAGAGAAGGCGCCCTTGATCTTGTACTGCCAGCTCGGACCAAACACATGGCCCTTCAAATCGATCTGGGTGTTGGGCTGGTCGAACCCTGTCCGCGTCTCGACATTGTCCGCCGTGGTGGACGCTGCGGTCCCCTGCGGAATGGTGATGCCCGAAAGCCCATCGGCGATGTAGCTGAAGATGTAGCGGAACTGCACGAGCCCGCCGACTTCCAAACGGAAGCGGCCATCGGCGCTCTGCAAGAAGAACCCATCGTTCCAGCCTGCGGTGGAGGTGCTCGTCTGCAAGGAGTCGCGTGTAGCACTGTCGGCGAGCACATCGCTGACGATGCTGCGAATCTCCGCAGCGCGCTCTTCGGAGAGCCAGGCGGATCCTTCGCTGGCGCGCAGTGTTTGCACTTCGCCTGCGAGAGCGCGATTCGAGGCCTCAAGGCGTTCGATGCGCTCAATGAGCTCTCGTGGGGATGGCGCCGATGTTCCCGCATCTTGCGCCCGCGCGGCAGACGACAAGCCGAGTGCTGCGAGCATGAGTGGCGTGAGCAGCGGCCGCGGGGTGCGGGTCGTGCGGCGATTGGTGGACGGGTTCGAGTCTCGTGTCGTCGGCATCCTGCCATCTCCTTGTGTGAGCGTCGGTTGACGCCGTCGCTCGTTATCGTCAGAGCGAAGCAAGGAGCGCGAGATTTCGACCGCATAGGTCGGTGCATGGAGCGACAGCCTGCCCTCAAACTGAACGGACGCCTGCATGCAGCCCAAAACGAAAATCGGCCGCCCCAAGTGGGGCGGCCGACTGAGCCTTTTGAAAGGTGGATGTCTGCTCTGTCAGCTGAGCTGATCAGAAGCTGAGGGACATCTGTGCCTGGATGACCCATTCACCGTCGTCCGCTGGGACCATGTTGGTGAAGAGGTAGTCGCCGGCGCCGCCAGCGAGATCATCCATCGAGTAGCCGAAGTCGATGCCGACCTTGGCCGAGTTCTTCGCCATGTACCAGTTGGCACCGAGGGTGAAGAAACCGTTCTCGGTTCCCGCGTCGTTGTCGATCGCCTCGTAGCGGGCGACGATTTCGCAATCGTCAGCAACGAAGGCGCCTGCGGACAGGGTGTAACCGGTTGGGTTGGAGCCCGAGCCGTCATCTGGGTCAGCCCAGTAGTACGCAGCGGCGATGTTCGCGCCGCCGAAGTCGGCGGTGAAGTCGACGGTGAGCTCGGAGGCGTTGGCATCGGTCGTGTCGTCGGCAGAGCCGGCGTAACCGAGACCAGCCATCATGCCGGCGCCCTCGCCCTTCCAGGACTGCGCGTCGTTGAACTGCGCCCAGTCGCCGGAGATCTTGAACTCAGCGCGAGCAGCGATGGTCCAGTCGGTGTCGGGAGACGAGCCGTTCCAAGCCTCATTGACTTGGTTGGCAGCGTTCACATAAGCACCGGCGACGCGGAACTGATCCGAGTTGTAACCGAAGGCGATGCCCTGGCCGTAACCGATGCTGAACTCGTGGTTCACGATCGAATACTCGTTGAACTGAAGGTTCGCAACATCCATGCCGTACTCAGCAGAGAACGGGAGCTTGAACTGACCAACAGTGACGGTGAAGCCATTGTTGAAGTCCTTGGTCACCGACGCGTCAGCGAGCTCGCTGGCGCCGAAGTTCTCGTTGCTGTTCGAGTAGCCGAGGTAGTACGAGAGCTTGTAGCTCCAGGTCGAGTCGACGACGTTGCCGCCGAAGCTCAGACGGGTGCGCTTGTTCTCGAAGCCAGAAGCCTCGGTCGTCGTAGCGCCCGACTCGCTGTGGTTGAACGAGTAGCGGATTTGCTCGAGGACGTTGATCTTCATCGAGTAGTTACCGTCCGCGCTGGACAGGAAGAACCCGCCGTTGTAGCCGGAACCAGCCGCAGCGCCTTGGAGGCTCGAGCGGGTGTCCGCGTCCGCGAGGACGTCGGTCACGATGCCACGGATCTCAGCGGCGCGCTGCTCGGTGAGCCATTGGCCACCTTCAGCGCCCTTGAGGGCCGCGATCTCAGCCTTGAGTTCGGCGATCTGGGACTGCATGTCGTTGTTCAGCTCAGCGCCGAATGCCGCGCCACTCATGGCGAGGGTCGTAACGGCAACGAAGCCGACGGTCTTGGTGAGACTCATGTATGAAACTCTCCGTACTTGTATGGTCGGGGAAACCCCGACCTGCGTCATCCACCCGTCCGTCTAGCGCTGGACCACCAAAGGCCACAGCCGAACGGTTCTCCTACATCGGCCGACTCTGGCCGAAACGATGAGCGGGAACTTACAACCTTTGGCTCAAGTCGTCTAGTCGCCGACGACTGCGGTGTGGAGAGTGTGACAACCACGCGAAGGGCTAGCGTTCTGTAAGTCAAGGTGCGGATAGGCATTACGCTGAACCGCCGCCCGCTGAGATCACTCGAGACTCTTGGGTTTTCACGAACGACTTGCGCGGCGCTTGGGTTGTCGCGTCGCTGGACTTCGATCCATCATCCTTCATGCGCTGTGTCGAAACGATCGCCCGCTGCGTAGGGGACAGGTACTCCAACGCGGACGCAATCGTGCTCACGCGCACGATTTCTCCTACGTGCGCCTCGTGCTCTGAAGCGCGCGACGCACCTTTCGTCGCGCTGCCGATCACTGTGGGTGCGATGCGCGCGGAGCTCGGCACCAACACCACGCGCGCGCCGCGACGCAGCGACTCATGGATGCGCTGCTCGATATTGGGGACGGTGCGTAACTCGCCTGTGAGCCCGATTTCACCGATCGCCACAGTCCCTTGCGGCAACACGCGGTTGTAGAAGGCTCCTGCAATGGCCAGTGCAAGCGCAAGGTCTGCAGCGGGTTCCGCGATGCGAAGTCCACCAAGCGACTGAACAAAGACATCCTGATCCGCGAGTCGCAAACCGCCGTGCTTCTCAAGCACTGCAATGAGCATGGCCAAGCGCGACGAGTCAAGGCCGCTGGCCTTGCGCTTGGTCGATCCGAGAAAACCGGTCGAGACGAGGGCGTGGATTTCCCCGAGCAAACAGCGGGTTCCCGCCATCGCCGCCACGAACGCGCAGCCGGGTGCCGACGGCCCGTTGTTGTGCGGTACGCGCACCGCTTCCACCTCAGCCAGACCATCGCCGCGCATCTCAAAGAGACCGATCTCCTGCGTGGAACCAAACCGATTCTTCACGCCGCGCACCACGCGCACCGCGGAGTGTCGATCGCCTTCAAAGGAAAGCACCACATCAACGAGGTGCTCGAGCAGCTTCGGCCCCGCAAGCGCGCCGTCCTTCGTGACATGACCGACGATGATCACGCCGCAGCCTGAAGACTTCGCAAGACCAACGAGATCAAGACAGCACCGTCGCAACTGTGCGATCGAGCCAGGCGCCGCAGCGACATCGGAGCGATGCACGAGTTGAATCGAGTCGACGAGCACGAGGGTCGGCCGAGAACGACGGGCCTGTTCGACGATGCGCGCGACATTGCCTTCGCCAAGCACCAGTAAGCGCTCGCCAAGACCCGCCGCTCCGCCAGCCTTCACCACCGCCTCGAGCCGCTGCGCGCGCAAACGAATCTGCTGCGGGCTCTCTTCACTCGAGGCGTAGAGCGCGCTGCCACCCCGCGCGGCGATCGACGCGGCGATCTGCATGATGAGCGTGCTCTTGCCGATTCCAGGGTCGCCGCCGAGGAGCATGACCGAGCCAGGAACGATCCCGCCGCCGAGCACTCGGTCGACTTCTGCGATGCCGCTCGGGATGCGCGGGACGCTCGCCTCAGGCACACTGCCGAGGGGGATCGCCTTGCCGATTCCTGCGAGGGCGCGCTCGGAGGAGTCGGCGTCGTCGGTCGGTGCGCCCCAGATCGCGGGACCGTTGGCGCCCGAGCGGCTGGCCGCGCTGGTCGGTTCGACCTCGACGGTGAACTTCTCGAGGCTGTCCCAGGTGCCACAATCTGGGCACTTTCCCAGCCATTTTGGGTGGTTGCCACCGCACTCGCGGCAGAGGAATTCGGTGCGAGTCTTGGCCATGGCGCGACTCTAACCACGCCTAGACCTTCATCCCGATGTTCGGCAAAAGTTCGGTACAGAAAACCGAGATTGTCCGAGCCTAGAGGCGGCGACGCATCGACCACGCCCACTTGCCGTACTCGAGCATCGCGTGCCGACGCGCCGAGGCGGATGGCCACTTGGAGGGGTCGCTGCCGAACGCCGTCTCCTTGCGCCAAGTCCAGTACGCGCCGCCGACACGGAAGCGTGTGGCGAAGCCGAGTCGGAGAAGGCCGAGGAGTGAAGCGAGCATCAGTGTTGGCTCATCAGGCTTTGATCATGCCCTGACGAGGATCAGGAATCGCTCGATCATCAAGCGCAACGCCAGGTCGTCCGGCAAGCGAACCACCGTCCTCAACAAGCGGGCTGAAGCGACTTCCGATCATGCCGATGCGCTTGTTGGCCTCGACATGCGAAGCCATGATCGGCTTGAGCATATAGACGAGCACGCCAACACCGATCGAGCCGAGCCACAGATAGCCCGTGGCGTCAAAGTAGACGAAGAAGGTCACCATCAGGAGCAAGAGCAGCGACACGGGAATCATGCCTTCCCAGGCGAGACGCATGAGCTGATCGAAGCGGAAGCGCGGGAGCGTCCAGCGGATCGCCATGGTGAGCGAGACCATGAGCGCGACCTTGGTCATCATGATGGCGAACTGCGCGAGCATGAGACCCACGCCGCCAGCGACGGGAAGATCGGTGCCCGTGAACGGATTGATCGACCAGCCGCCAAGGAAGAGCACCGCAAAGAACGCGGAGCCCGTGACGATGTGGAAATACTCGCCGAGGAAGAACAGGGCGAACTTCATCGATGAATACTCGGTGTGGTAGCCGCCGATGAGTTCGCTCTCGGCCTCGGCCAGATCGAACGGTGCGCGGTTGGCTTCGGCCAAGAGGCACGCGTAGAAGATCACCGCGGTGAGCGGCTGCTGCACGAGATTCCACGCGCCATGGAGCTGCTGTTCGACAATCGCGTACGGCGAGAAAGTTCCCGTCGCGAGCACCACGCACAAGAGCGCGAGGCCCATAGGGATCTCATAGGAGATCATCTGCCCGCTCGCACGCAGACCGCCGATGAAGGACCACTTGTTGTTGCTCGCCCAACCGCCAAGCGACACGCCGTAGACGCTGATCGCGGAAGTCGCCAAGAGATAGACGATGCCGATGTTGATGTCGGCGCCGATGAACTTGACCGTGTAACTCGCGCCCGCCACTCCGACACCAAGCCACTGCACCGCGCTGGTGAGATCAAACTGGCCCGCCCAAGGAATGACGGCAAAACCCATGATCGCGGGAGCGACGATGAACCCAGGCGCGAGGAAGAACAATGCCTTGTCCACGCCACGAGGGTTGTAGTCCTCCTTGAGCATGAACTTGATGCCGTCGGCGATCGGTTGCAAGAGACCTTGCGGGCCCACGCGATTCGGTCCGATGCGATCCTGCATCCACGCGCTGAGCTTGCGCTCGAGCAAGATCGCGTAGGCGCATCCGCCCAGGATCACATGGACCATGAGCACGATGAGCCCGATGTTCACGAGGAGCTGCACCACCGCGGGTGACAACTGGAGATTGAGGCCTGATGCCATAGGGCGGGGAGTCTACAACAGACTGAGGGCGTGGTTCGCTGAGGTCGGTCCGATCAGACCGCTCCAACCAGCGCACAGGGACGCTCGGCCTTCGCGCGCGCGAGGTGCGGGAAATAGTCCTGAATCGCCGTGACCGTCCACGCACCAGCGCGCAGTGCGCGAATCGCGTCGACGGTGGCCTTCGCTGCGGAAATCGTGGTGATCATCGGGATCCCCGCGCGCACCGCCGTGGCGCGAATGCGTCCCTCATCGGTCTTGGCGCCCTTACGCGTGGGCGTGTTGATGATGAGATGGATCTCGCCGTTGGCGATGAGGTCGAGCACGGTCGGGCGCGCGCCTTCGCTGAGTTTGTTCACTGACTTGGTCTCGACCGAGTAAGTCTTGAGGAACGCAGCGGTGCCCTTGGAGGTGTAGACCTCAAAGCCCATCGAGCGAAGATCGCGCGCAATCGCGATCGACGCGTCCTTGTCGCCGTCGCGCACGCTGAGAAAGACATTGCCCTTGGTGGGAAGATGCACGCCCGCCGCCATCTGCGCCTTGGCAAAGGCGATGGGCAAGGAGCGGTCCGCGCCCATGACCTCACCCGTCGAACGCATCTCGGGTCCGAGCACGACATCGACGCCAGGGAACTTCGCGAACGGGAAGACCGACTCCTTCACCGCGTGGAAGCCCGTGTGCGCGATCTCCTTAGTGCCGAGCTTCGCCAGCGAACGGCCCATCATCAACTGCGCTGCGATAAACGGCCACGCCACGCCTTTGGCCTTGCCGACAAACGGTGAAGTGCGCGAGGCGCGCGGATTGACTTCGAGGATGTAGACGGTCTCGTCCTTGACGGCGAACTGCACATTCATGAGTCCGCGCACCTTGAGCCGCTCGGCGAGCCGACGCGCGGTCCCGCGGATTTCCTCGACGATTCCAGCAGGAAGCGAGAACGGTGGCACGATGCAAGTCGAGTCGCCCGAGTGGATGCCCGCCTCTTCGATGTGCTCCATGACGCCGCAGACAATCGCGCGCGGCGCATCGCCATCGTGGGCGATCATGCGCGCGCGGGTGCCTTCACTCGGCTCAAAGTCGGCGACGACATCGACATCGACCTCGGTCGCATCGTTGAGGAAGCAGTCAATGAGGACTGGCGCATTGGCGAGGTCGCTCACATTCACCGCCGTCGTCATATAGGTGCGCAGCGCGGCTTCGTCCTGGCAGATTTCCATGCCGCGCCCGCCAAGCACATAGCTCGGACGCACCAACACGGGATAGCCAATCGTGTTCGCGCTGGCGATCGCTTGCTCGAGTGAGCGCGCGATGCCGCTTGGCGGCTGCTTGAGTCCCATCTCATCGAGGAGCGCCTTGAAGCGATCGCGATCTTCCGCGAGGTCAATCGAGTCGAGGCCGGTGCCGACCAATGGCACGCCCGCCTTGGCCAATCCGTGGGCGAGATTGAGCGGAGTTTGCCCGCCAAACTGCACGATCACGCCCGCGACCTTGCCG
Source organism: Planctomycetaceae bacterium (assembly GCA_947490615.1). GTDB lineage: Bacteria > Planctomycetota > Phycisphaerae > Phycisphaerales > SM1A02 > QWPT01. The sequence continues at coordinate 122,360 of CANLHK010000005.1, forward strand.
CTGCGATCGGCGCGATCGATGCCGCCACCGTTGAGACGCTCGATGACATTGAGCACATCTTCGAGCGTGAGCGGTTCGAAGAAGAGGAGATCGCTGGTGTCGTAGTCGGTGGAGACCGTCTCGGGATTCGAGTTGATCATCACACTCTCAAAACCCATGGCGTCACAGGCAAATGCGGCCTGGCAGCAGCAGTAATCGAACTCGATGCCTTGGCCGATGCGGTTGGGTCCGCCACCCAAGATCACGATCTTCTCGCGATCCGAAACGCGAATCTCGTCGTCGAGCACGAGCTTGCCGTCGATGGTGAAGGGCGCCTCGTAGGTCGAGTAGTAGTACGGCGTGACGGCCTCAAACTCAGCGGCGCAAGTGTCGACAAGTTTGTAGACGGGCTCGATACCAAGCTGCTTGCGTCGCGCACGCACCGCGAGAATCGTCTCGGGCGTGATCGAGCCGAGATAGAGGTTGGCCAACTGCGCGTCGGAGTAGCCGAGACGCTTGGCTTGCACGAAGTCCTCGCGCGGCAGGTCTTCCACGCGCGTGTACTGGCAGAGCGTCTCCTCAAAGGCGACGAGCTGGCGGAACTCTTCGAGGAACCACGGATCGATCTTCGACAGCGCGAAGATCTGCTCGATGGTCCAACCCATCTTGAACGCGTATCGCACGTAATAGAGTCGCCCTTGCGAGGGCACCGCGAGCTTGCGGGTGAGTTTGTCTTCAGGAATTGGCCACTCGACCGCCGAGCGATCGGCGACTTGCACGCCCTTGGCCAGATCAGCCGCGCTGGCGCGTCGCGCCGCGAGCCACTTGTCATTGCGGTCGAGTCCAAACCCAAACCGCTTGACCTCCATCGAGCGAATCGCCTTCTGAAACGCCTCTTTGAAGGTTCGTCCGATCGACATGGCCTCGCCGACAGACTTCATCTGCGTCGTCAGCGTTTCATCGGCTTCGGGGAACTTCTCAAAGGTCCAGCGCGGGATCTTCACCACGACATAATCAATCGACGGCTCAAAGCAGGCGCTGGTGTTGCCAGTGATGTCGTTGCGCAACTCGTCAAGCGTGTAGCCGACGGCGAGCTTGGCCGCGATCTTGGCGATGGGGAAGCCCGTGGCCTTGGACGCGAGTGCCGAACTGCGCGAGACCCGCGGATTCATCTCGATGACGACCATCTCGCCCGTGACAGGATCGATGCCGAACTGGACATTCGAGCCACCGCAGTTCACGCCAACGGCGCGCATGATCGCAAACGCCGCGTCGCGCATGCGCTGGTACTCCTTATCGGAGAGCGTCATGATCGGCGCGACGGTGACCGAGTCACCCGTGTGCACGCCCATGGGATCGATGTTCTCGATGCCGCAGACGATGATGCAGTTGTCGCGGGTGTCGCGCACGACCTCGAGTTCGTATTCCTTCCAGCCGAGGACCGACTGGTCGATGAGCACTTGGCCAATCATGCTTGCCGCGAGGCCGCGGCGGATGATCTCGTCAAACTCTTCGCGGTTGTAGGCGATGCCGCCGCCCGTTCCACCGAGCGTGAACGCGGGGCGGATGATGGCGGGAAGGCCGATTTCCTCGAGAAAGACCCGGGCGTCGTCGAGGTTGGTGACCGTCTTGGCGTTGGGCTGTCGCAGTCCGAGGCCTTCAACAATGGTGCGGAAGACCTCGCGGTCCTCGGCGCGGTGAATGACGCGACGGTCGGCGCCGATCATCTCGACGCCGTGCTTCTGCAGAATGCCGTCGTCGAAGAGTTTGCAGGCGCAATTCAGCGCGGTCTGTCCGCCGAGCGTCGGCAGAAGCGCGTCGATCGGAGTGCCGAGCGCCTTCTCCTTCTCGATGATCTTCTCGACGGCTTCGGCGGTGATCGGCTCGATGTAGGTGCGGTCGCTGAACGCGGGATCGGTCATGATCGTCGCGGGATTCGAGTTCACCAGCACGACGCGGTAGCCCTCTTCGCGCAGGCTCTTGCAGGCCTGGGTTCCTGAGTAGTCAAATTCGCAGCCCTGCCCAATGACGATGGGGCCAGAACCGATGATGAGGATCGTGTGGATGTCGTCGCGGCGAGGCATGAGCGTCGTCGGCCTTTCGGACCGTTCTTCTGAGCGCAGAATGGCGGAGGGTGCTGAGTTGTCGTGCGTCCCGCGCGGCGCGGGCGTGTCGCAAAATCTCTACGACTGTACACGAAGCGCGGCGTTGCAGGCGCCCTCCGTTCGAGGTCCTCAACACCTCCATCGCTGCGAGGAAGAGCGCGCGCTGTTGACAGGACGCGCATGGAGAGCGACCGTGCATGGAGATGTCACTCTCACCCCGAATCCTTCCCTCAGTGCTGGCGATTCCGCTGGCGCTCGAAGCGGAGCTGGGACCACTCGGGGCCGCTGCCACGCTTCTCGGCCTCTTGATGGGCGTGCCGATCGGCTGCTGGTTTCTCGCGCGCGCGATTGGGCGGCGTTCCTACGGCGGAAACGCGATTCTCGGTTGGATGCGGCTGGCCGCCATTCCCTACTTGCGCTGGTTTCAGCGCACCAGCGTCCACGGGCGAAACTTCATCCCCGTCACGCTCGGTGCGCGCGGACTCATCGTCGTAGCCAACCATGCTGCGGGACTTGATCCAGTCCTTCTTCAGTGCGCGATGCGCCATCCGATCCGCTTCATGATGAGCGCCGAGATGATGCTGCCCGCGCTTGCGTGGGCTTGGCGACTGCTGCGCGTCATTCCCGTCTGCTTTGACAACCGCGACGCCTTCGCGTTGAAGGGCGCGATCGCGCATGTCGCCGACGGCGGCACGATGGCGATCTTCCCAGAGGGCGCGATTGAGCGGCCCGCGCGGCAGTTACGCCCATTCTCAGGTGGACTGCGCCTCATCCTTGCGCGTTCGAAAGCTCCCGTCCTCGTCGCGATCATCGATCCAGGCGATGCTGCCAAGACCACATGGGGATCCCTCTTCAAGGCGACGCGCGCGTCGGTGCGGTTTGTGGCGCTCATCGAGCCAACCGCCGAAGGACATCCGCGCGAGACGGCGCAACGCATCTTTGAACTGATGCAGCAGGAGACAGGCTGGCCCACGAATGAGACACCGCCCGACGAGGTGAACCCCGAACTCGTGGCGAGAAATCTCCGCGCCTTCAATGGCGGCGGCTGATCGCGCTGCGCGTGCGCCGTACGATGCCGCGCGATGATCTCGCGTATCGAAGGCGTTCTGAACGATCTCGTCGACGGCGTCGCGGAAGTCCGCGTGGGCGAGAGTGGCCTCGTCTACGAAGTGCTGGTTCCAGCCTGCGACACCAGCGCGCTCCAAGCTCAGCAAGGAAAGCCCGTCGCGTTTGTGACGCTCCATTACTTGGAATCACAAGGTCAAGGATCGCACTTCGTTCCGCGCCTCATCGGATTCAGCTCGCGTGAACAGCGCACCTTTTTCGAACTGCTCACGACCGTGAAAGGCATTGGCAACCGCAAAGCGTTGCGCGCCATGCAAGTCTCTCACGCGCGCATGGCCGAAGCGATCGCCTCGGGCGATGCCAAGTTTCTTTCGACGCTTCCTGAAATCGGCAAGCGCACCGCCGAGAGCACGATTGTGGAACTCAAGGGAAAGCTCGATCCGTTCCTCAAAGATCCTTCGGCCACGCGGCGCAGTTTGGAGCGTTCCGCGGTGGTGACACCGATGCCGTTGGTGACTGGTCCTGCCGCGGACGCCGAAGAAGTTCTGATCGCTCTTGGCGAACCCCGCGCCAATGCACGCGCCAAGATTGAGCGTGTGTTGGCGGAGAGCGGCGGCGCCGCGATCGGCGCGGATGAAATCGTGACTCGCGCGTTGCGCACGCGCGGCGTGGGCTGAGCCCTTTGCAAGAATGGCGCGCACGCAACACCGATGACCAACGCTCTCGCCCATCGTTACGCAAGCATCATCGCCGGTGGCTCGGGCACGCGGCTCTGGCCCTTCTCGCGTCACGCGCGCCCCAAACAACTCCTGCCGCTGGCTGGCGGCGCGTCGCTTCTTGAACACGCGTGGCTGCGCGTCGATGGGCTCATCCCCACAGAACGCCGCCTCGTGTGCGCAGGCGAATCGTTTCGCAGCGAGGTTCTTCGCGCACTCCATGGTCTCACTGATGAGAACTTTCTCGGTGAGCCCGTTGGCCGCGACACGCTGAACGCCATTGGGCTCATCGCCTTCGTGCTCGCATCACGCGATCCGCACGCAGTCTTCTGCGTGTTGACGGCCGATCACCTCATCGAACCCGCCGAGGCGTTTCGTCAGCGCTTGGCGGAAGCGTTTCGTCTGGTCGAAGCGGATCCATCGCGTCTTGTCACCTTCGGCATCAAGCCGACGCACGCAGCGACGGGCTACGGCTACCTCGAGCGCGGCGCGCCCATCGCTGGGTTTGACGGCGCGTTCTTGGCGGAGCGCTTTGTCGAGAAGCCCGACGCCGCCACGGCAGCGCGCTACCTCGAGGCGGGGACTTTCGCGTGGAACTCGGGAATGTTTGTGCTTTCCGCGGCCACGCTCTGTGCCGTGATTCGTCGGGTTCAACCAGCGGCCGCCGCGGGTCTCGCAGAAATCGCCGCGGCCTACGACACGCCCGCGCGCGACGCCACCATGGCGCGCGTCTACCCAACGCTCCCCAAGACCAGCATCGACTACGGAGTGCTTGAACCAGCGGGGCGCGATGCCTCGTTGACACTCTGCACGCTGCCGCTCGAACTCTCGTGGCTCGATGTCGGCAATTGGACGAGCTACGGCGAGACGCTGGCCAGCGACGATGCCGACAACAAGAGCAACGCCCACTGGGTCGATGTGGGGTCGCGCGGCATGCTTGTGGTGTCGGATGATCCCTCACACATCATCGCCACGACAGGTTGCGAGGAACTCATCATCGTGCACACCAAAGACGCGACCTTGGTTTGCCCGCGCGCAGCCGTTGAACAGGTCAAAGCTGTCGCCGATCGATTGCCGGAGGCGTGGCGGTAGTCCGCGATCATGCGCTACCTCGCCATTGATCTCGGTGACAAACGCACTGGCTTCGCGGCGGGTGATGATGTGGTTGGCCTCGTGCAACCGATCTCGGTCGTCGAAGCGCCAACGCGCGCGCTCCAACTCAAGGCGTCACTCAAGACCATTGAGGAGTATGGACCCAACAGCGTCGTGATCGGTCTGCCCTTCAACATGGATGGCACCGAAGGACCGCGCGCGAAGTTGGTTCGCGCGTTTGCGGCGGAGCTCGAGGCGATGCTTCCAAAGTTCCCCCGCGTCACGCTTGAGTTTCACGATGAGCGCCTGTCGAGCTTCGCTGCCGAAGAGAAGCTCAACCGCACGGGTCGCACCCATGGCGAGAAGAAGGCGCTGCGTGACGCGCTGGCGGCGTGCGCGATTCTCGAGGATTTCCTGCGCGTCAAGCGCGGTGCCGACGATCCAACGGACGCGTAACGCCAGCCGCGCTCACACCGGCCAGCGCGCAGCGTCGGCGTCGAGATACCAACGAAACTCACCGCCGACGGGCGCAATGCCCTTGATGGGAATCTCCACGGCGCTCTCGGTGCCGTTGATGATGCGATGCAGCATCGGAGCCTTCTTCTTGCCCACCACGAGCGCGCCGACGAAGCGCGCGCCGTTGATGAGGTTGTACGTCATGGTCACGCGATCAGGAGGCGTGACCGTGGAACCTCGATTGAAGCACGCAAGGCGATCCATGACATGGAGCGCGGGCGAGTGCGGAAAGAGGCTCGCGGTGTGGCCGTCGTCACCCATCCCAAGGAGCACGAAGTCGAGGCGATCGTGCCCCTTTTCGCGCCAGGCGAGGACTTCGCGCAGCTCCGCCTCATAGAGCGCATCGGCGTCATGTTCGTCGGCGCGGATCGGATGGAGTTGCGATGGCGGAATGTCCGCGTGATCGCCAAGCATCTCGCGGATCTGGCCGAAGTTGGACTTCTCGTGATCAAAGGGAACGCAGCGCTCATCGACGATCCACAGATGGGTGCGGCGCCACGGCATCTCGCGGTACGCGGGGTCGATCATCATGCGCTCATAGAGCGGCATCGGTGTCGAACCACCTGAGAGTGCGAGATGGAAATCACCAAAGGCGCGCACGCAGGCCTTGGCGTGGTGCACGATGTCCATGCCGATGGCGTCAAGCGCGCGATCGGCATCCTCGCTCAGGACGACATGGCCAGGAAGGCGCGGAACCTCCGGCAGGTCGTCGATGATTTCGTAGGGGTCACGGTCGGACACCAACGCAGCGTAGCGGAGGCATCAAAATCCGGAGAGGCCTTTTGCCGTTGGCGCGCTGCTCTAGCGCTCGTTGCGCCACGCGCGACCACCAGAGCCGAGCAGCGTGTCCGCCGACTTTGGTCCCCAGGAGCCGCAGGCGTAATTGCCGTGAATTCCTGCACGCGCACGCGATGATCGCTCATCGAGGAACGGCATGACGGCGTTCCACGCACCCTCGACTTCGATGCGGTGCTTGAAGAGCGTCTGGTCACCGCGCATCGCATCGACGATGAGTGGACCGTACGCCTCGACGGGCTCGGCCTTGAACTCGTCGGCGTAGTCAAGCTCCATGTCCACATTGGCGCCGCGCAAACCGAAGCCTGGAACCTTGACCTCGAAGCGCAAGTTGAACCGCTCCTTTGGTGCGATCTCGATGACGAGTCGGTTGGGCACTTCGCTGCCGAAGCCTGGAACTTTGCGGAAGAGATTCGCAGCAGGTGGCTTGAACTGCACGACGATCTCGGTGCGCTTGGCCGCAAGCTTCTTGCCTGAGCGAATGTAGAACGGCGTGCCCGCCCAACGCCAATTGTCGAAGTGGAACTTGAGCGCCGCGTAGGTCTCCGTCGTGGAGTTGGGCGCGACACCGTCGAGTTCGTGGTAGGCGCGCTCCGAAGCGTCCGCGGCAAATTGCCCAAGCGCGCAGTAGTCGGCAACCTCGTCGGCGGTCGGGATCGTGATCGAGTCGATGATCTTGATCTTCTCGGCGCGCACATTTTCCGGGGTGTAGGAACTCGGCGGCTCCATCGCGACAAACGCCATCACCTGGAAGAGGTGCGACTGGATCATGTCGCGAATCGCGCCAGTTTGGTCGTAAAACGCCGTGCGCTGCCCGACCGACACCGTCTCGGCGGCGGTGATCTGCACATGATCGATGTACTGCCAGTTCCAGACGGGCTCAAAGATCGAGTTGGCAAAGCGCAGGACCAGGAGCGATTGCACCAGCTCCTTGCCGAGGTAGTGATCGATGCGATAGATCGACTCTTCCTCGAAGGCGCGACCGAGGGTTCGATTGAGACTCGCGGCGCTGACCGCGTCGTGACCAAACGGCTTCTCGACAATGATCCGTTGCCAACTCTTGGCGTTGGGATCGATGGAGCACCACCGCTTTCCCTCGACCACGAAGCCCGCCGCATCAATCTGCTCGACGATCGGCTCGTAAAGACTCTCGGCCACCGACATGAAGAAGAGGAGGTTGCCGCGTGTCCCCTTCTGCGTGGCGAGTTCGGCCAGTCGCGTTTCCAGTGGTCCGTAGCACTCAGGCTTGACTGCATCACCCGAGAAGTAATGCAGACGCGCGGCAAACTCAGCCCAGCGCGCTTGGTCAAAGCCCTTGGCCTGCCGCTTCACCCACGGGAGCAACTCGTCGCGCCAGCCGTCATCCAGTTTCTGCGTGCGCGAGACACCGAGAATCACCGTCGAAGGATGCAGTTGCCCAAGCACATGCATCTCGTACATCGCGGGGATCAGCTTGCGCGAGCAGAGATCGCCCGAGGCACCAAAGATGACGAGGATGCACGGATCATTCTGCGGCATGAGGAAAGCGTACCTTTGGGAGTGCGAGCGGCAGGCTCATCGGTCAAACCGCGGGTGGAACTTGCTGACGACTTCGCGCAGTCGCGACTTGTCGACATGCGTGTAGATCTGCGTGGTCACCACACTCGCGTGGCCGAGGAACTCCTGCACGGTGCGCAAGTCGCAGCCGCCACGCAGGAGATCCGTCGCAAAGCTGTGGCGCAGGACATGCGGATGCACATTGTGCAGGCCCGCGATGGTGGCGTACTTCTTGACCAGCCCCCACACTGCGACGCGCTCGAGCGGCTTGCCGCGGTTGGAGACAAACAGGCGGTGATCTGCCTGCACTTCGTTGCCTTGCACGATGCCCGGCCGTTGGGATCCGAGCCAGCGCGCGAGCGCTTGAGACGCAGGAAGACCTACGGGAACGATGCGCTGCTTGTTGCCCTTGCCGATGACTGAGAGCGACGCGATCGTGGGAAACCACTGGTTGACTCGCACCGAACCGACCTCACTCGCGCGCAAGCCTGCGGCGTACATGAGCTCCAGAATCGCGCGGTCGCGCAGCCAAAGGTCGCCGTGGTCGGGATGCGGCGCCTCGACAAGCTTGCGCATCTGCGCGGGCGAGATGACATCGGGGATCCGCCGCCACTTGGTCGGTCGCTCGAGGAGCCGTGCTGGGTTTTCCGCGATCTCCCGATTCGCGTGGAGGAAGCGAAAGAACACGCGAACGGTGGAGACATGACGCACGGTCGTGGCGGGATCAAGGCTTCGTTCCCGCGCGAGAAAGCGCACATGCTCGACAAGATGCTCGGGGCGCACGGCGCGCGCGTCAGAAACGCCGCGGGCGAGTAGATCACCGACGAGGTCATCGAGGTCGCGTCCGTAGGTGGCGATCGTCGCGGGAGCGAGTCCGCACTCGACGCGGATGTAGGCCATGAAGGCGCGCAACGGCGCCGCAAAACCAGGAGCCGCTGCCGCGGTGCCTTGCGGCGCCATGGGCGTTGCGTCGGGCTTCGCAGGCGCGACGGCGGTGGACTGTTTCGCGAGTGACTTCATCGTGGACCCGCGCACAGGCGGAAACGAGGATCGGCATTCCTGCGCCCCAAGGAAGAGAAGTCCACAGGACCTGCCGTCCTCGCCGCGCCCCGTTGGTCCAAACCGCTGGGGTCCAAACCGCTGGCATGGCGGTTGCTTTCCCTCGATGCGCCGCCCGGCAGGACGCCAGGCGCGGAACCTTTCGGCAAGGAGTGCCGCATGCAGAACCCGCTCGAAACCCCAAGAAATCCAGCACTTCGTGTCCATCACGGAGGCATGGCGCCATTCTCACGCGCCGCGCAAGACCTGCCGAGTCTCGCGTTGGTCCGCGCAGTCCTTGCGCGACCGCGTGCCGTCCACCCAAGGTCGACACCAACGCGTGCCGAGCGGGGTTCGCGCCCCGCTCCCGCCTCCTTCGAGGCGATCTTCAACGAGCTGAACCACGGAGAAGGCCGTTTGGTCCCCACCCACGCGCGACCAATGGGAGTGCTTTGGCGTCTCCACGCCGACCCCACCCTCGCTGGCGCACGCCTTGCTTGTGAAGCCGACGGAGCGCACCCTTGAACTACGGCTTTCACCTTTCAACCGCGGGAACGATCACGGGCATGCGTCGCCTCGACACCGTCGCGAACAACCTCGCGAACTCGACGACCGTTGGTTTCAAGGCGGACATCCTCTCCATGCAGGCGCGGTTGCCAGAGAACCTCGAGAACGGCGGGCTCTACGCCGACACCAACGCGGCGCTCGACGCGCTGGGCGGCGGCACGCTCTTCAACCCCTCGCAGATCGATCTCTCACAGGGCGCGTTGCGACAGACCGGCAACGCACTCGATGTGGCCATCGAAGGTGACGGCTTCTTCGTGCTCGAGAACCCCAAGACTGCAGGCGCTGGTTCGCAAGACGCGCTGCTCACCCGAGCTGGTGCCTTCACGCGCGACACCAAGGGACGACTCGTACTGGCCAACAGCGGAGTGCCCGTGATGGGCACCGATGGCAAGCCAATTGTGCTTCCTTCCGACACCGCCAAGATTCGCATCGATGCACGCGGCACGATCTTTACTGGTGATGACTCGATCGGTCAGCTGGCCGTCGTCATGCCGCTCGATGTGACCAACCTTCGCAAGGAAGGACGCGATGCCATGCGTCTCCTTGGCGGCAACACCAAGAACGCGCCCGACGAAACTCTGGTGCGCCATGGACATGTTGAAGAGAGCACGGTCGACTCAGTCGCTGCGCTGGCCGAGCTTGTGAAAGTCTCGCGCGGCATCGAGTTCTCCACGCGGTTGATGCAGACACAAGACCAGATGACAGGCCGCTTGATCGACACCTTCGGACGCTTCAGCTGATCGAGGAGTGACACACCATGAGCTACATCGCACTCAACACCGCCGCCACAGGACTCTCTGCGCTCTCGACGAGCCTCGATGTCACGGCGAACAATCTCGCCAACGCCAACACCACGGGGTTCAAGACCTCGCGGGTGAACTTCGAAGATCTCTTCTATCAGGAGTTCGCGCAGCCTGGCATTCCCAGCGGCACGGGCGTGCAGCGACCGACGGGGCTCTATGTCGGTCTCGGCACCAACGCCGCAGGCACGCAGCTGAACTTCACACAAGGCGGCACACAGATCACCGACCTCGCCTACGACCTGATGATCGAGGGTGATGGCTTCTTCGAGGTCGAGCTCCCTGACGACATCGCCGAAGGCCAAGGCTTCACACGCGCTGGAAACTTCTCGCTGAACGCCGACGGTGAGATCGTGATGGCGAACTCGCCTGGATTTCGGCTGCGCGCCGATGTGAACATTCCTCCTGATGCGACGGGAGTCACGGTCTCGCTTGATGGAGTGGTGTCAGGCGTCGTCGCGGGCGGCACGGCGCCCACGGAGTTCGGCCAGATCATGCTCACGCGGTTCATCAATCCATCAGGGCTGCAGACGCGCGGCAACAACATCTACACCAAGACCGAAGCCAGCGGAGAGCCGCTCACTTCGGAGCCTGGTCAAGAGGGCACGGGATTCATCCGCCAAGGCGCCTTGGAAGCGTCGAATGTGGACCCCGTCACCGAACTCGTCACGCTCATCAAGACGCAGCGCGTCTTTGAGATGAACAGCCAAGTCATCCAGGCCGCCAACGAGACGCTCAAGAACATCTCGAACATCCGCGCCTTCTAAGTCATCCGTCGCCTCGCGCACCGCTTGAAAGTGCTCGCCATGAACGCCCTCCCCACCGCTCGTTCCTTCGTCCTCGCTGCAGGAATCTTTGCAGCTTCCGCCTGCTACGCCGACACCGTGCGCCTCATCGCGTCGGTGCGCATCGCACCAGGCGCAGCGATCACGCTGGCGGATGTCGCAGACCTCGACGGCGAGGAAGCGGAGTCGCTGGCCAAGATCGTCGTCGGTCGTGGCGAAGAAGGCGCGTTTGAACTCGGTGTGGAGCGGCTGCGCCAACAGCTTGTCGTCGCAGGCGCCAACATGCGCAAACTGGAACTGGTCGGCGAGAAGTCGGTCGTGCGTCCGTTGCGCGAAGCAGCGGCGAGCGGCGCGCCCGCAGCGAACACCCACCTGAGTGCGGGACCTCTCGCTGGTTCACAGCCTGGCTCGCAGCCGGGCATGCGCGTCATCGACCCGAGTGCCCACGCGGGATCGACCACGCCGCTTGGTCTCGTCTGCGAAATCGTCCGCAACGCGTTTGGTCCTGAGGCGTGTGATCTTCGACTGGAACTCAGCAGTGAACACCTCGATCGGCTCACTCCGATCGCAGGCGTGCGCTACGAGATCGTGAAGAAGTCCGCGTTGCGCGCGGCGCGGGTTGAGTTTGAAATCGTGGCCCGCCCAACACAGGGAACCGAGACTCGCTCTCGCGTTCGCGTGTTGCCGCGCTTTGAGCGCAGCGCGCTGGTGACGCATCAAGAGGTGCGCCGCGGCACGGCTGTCAGCGGCGATTCCACCTCCGTTGAAACGCGCCTGCTCAGTATGAACGAAGCCACGGACGCCGTCGACCCTGCCGCCGTTGGCACTTCGACTTTCCTCCACGCGCTCCCCGCGAACTCGATCGTGACGCGCTCCGATCTCTCTCGCGCCCAAGAGGTCCGTCGCCGCGACACCGTCACCGTCCGACGCGAAGTTGGCATGGTCGCCATTGAGTTTGAAGCCGTTGCGCTCGAAGACGGAGCCATCGGTGACATCATCGCGCTGCAGAAAGCAGGCACGCGCCGTTCGCGCGATGCCCGCGCCATCAGCGCAGAGATCGTCGCTCCAGGCCGCGCTGTCATCCGCTGAACACGCCACGAAAGCACTTCTATGTCCACCGCGATTCTTCTTCTCCTCTGCCTTGCCGCCGATGCGCCCGTCTCGACGCCGCTTCCCATCACACTGCCCGCTGCGGGCCGCGTGCTGCGCGAGGATGAACGCGACACGGTCGTTCGATCCAGTCGATCAGGAACTGCCGCGGCCATCGCGTCGCAAGTCGCCGCCGCGCGCGCCACGAGCGTGACCCATCCCTCGACAGGCTGCCTCTTTGATGTTCCCGATCCAACGCCGCGGTTCTTTGCGATCCACGATCTCGTGGCCATCCTCGTGAGTGAGAGCAGCAAGTCCAAGAGCTCCGCTGATTCGAAGGCCGACAAGGATTACAACATGGAGGCCGAAGTCGGCGCCTTCATGACCATGGATCTCCTCAACCTCGACGGCGAGGATGTGAACCTGCCTGACACCAGCCTTCCTGCCTTCGATGTTTCGGCAGGCAAGGGCTTCAAGGGCAAGGCCTCCGCGAATCGCACCGACGACTTCACCGCGCGCGTGACCGCTGAGATCGTCGACATCCGACCCAACGGTCTTCTCGTGCTTGAGGCGCGTCGCGAGATCGTGAACGACGGCGAGACGCAGGTCATCATGCTCTCGGGTGTCTGCCGTCCTGAAGATGTCTCCGCGGGGAACACCGTGCTTTCCCAGTCGATTGCCGACGCCGTGATCAAGAAGGTCACGACGGGCCAACTGCGCGATACCAGTGAGAAGGGCATTCTTGCCAAGCTCCTCGACGCGGTCTTCGCGTTCTGAGCGAGTGCCTCGGCGCGATTAGGCTGACGCGAGCAAGTGCTTGAGCGCCTCGCCTGGATCAGGCTGGCGCATGAGATGCTCGCCCACCAACGCGATGTGGATGCCATGATCGCGCAGCCGTCGAAGATCCTCGGGCGTGCGAATGCCGCTTTCGGCGACGATCACACTGGTGTCTTCAAGCAACTCAGCGAGTCGCATCGAGTGCTCAATGGAAGTCTTCATCGTCCGCAGGTTGCGGTTGTTGATGCCGAGCAACGAGTAACTCGGATGCGGAAAGCCCACGATGTTCACAGCCTGCAGGAGATGCTCGACATCGTGCACTTCAAGAAGCGTGGTCATGCCGAGCTCGGTCGCGAGGATCTGGAAGTCGATGATGTCGCGCTCAGGAATCGCTTCAGCGATCAGGAGAATGGCATCCGCTCCCGCCGCGCGCGATTCCCACACTTGATAGAGATCGACGATGAAGTCCTTGCGCAGCACGGGCAACTTCACCGCGTCGCGAATCATGTGGATGTATTCGAGCTTGCCGCCGAAGTCGGCTTCGTCGGTGAGGCAGGAGATGGCGCGCGCACCATTGGTGGCGTAGGCGCGAGCGATGGCGACGGGGTCGAAGTCCTCGCGAATCACTCCCGCCGATGGACTCTTGCGCTTGACCTCGGCAATGACATGGGTGAGATCAGGATGCCTGCGATCCACAAGCGCGTTGAAGAAGTTGCGCGGGCGGCCGAGCTCGGAGATGCGCTCTTTGAGCAACTCGATCGGCACTGCTTCGCGCGCGGACGCAACCTCACGGTGCTTGCGAGCGACGATGTTCTTCAGGATCGAGTGCATGCCAGCGTCCGGGCGGTTACGGTGCGGTCCATCCCGACGGACCCATGCGATTTCCAGCCGCCTTCATCGACACTCCCGCCACACTTCTTCAGTCGATTGACGAGGCAGGGTCGGACGCGGGGATCTCGCTCCTGACCGCCTTGGTGCCGGCGTTGGCGATCGGCGCGATCGTGGTCCTCGTCCGCAAGAGGCTCTGGAAATGCCCAGGGAAGCCGATGGGTCGATTGCCCGTGCTGGCCGGGGCAGGCGCGATGACCATGGTCTTGGCGCTGCTGATCGGAACAGGCGCGGCAGGGATGGCGATGTCCCTCGGCTTAGAAGACGCGGACTACGCGCGCCTGACGGCGGGCGTGGCCAGCAACGCGGTGCAAGCGGCGCTCGTGTTGTTCTTCATCCACTCGTCACTGTGCTTGGAGAGTTCGACTCCCGCGGTTCGACCGACGCGCGCGATCGCGGCGGGCATTGCAGGATTCCTCCTGGCTGCGCCGATCGTCGCGGCCGTAGGCATGGGGATCGGCGCCGCGCAGGAAGCCCTCGGCGCACCACGGCCGCCATCGAATTCGCATGAGACGCTCCGCATCCTGATCGAGCGCCGCGAAACACTTTTCACCCTGCTCACTCTCACGCATGTCGCGGTGCTGGTTCCGCTTGCCGAAGAGTCGCTGTGGCGCGGCTTGCTCCAACCATCGCTGCGCCGCGCAGGAATGGGTGGACTCTCTTCCGTCGTGGTCACCGCGCTGCTCTTCACGGGCATCCACTGGTCGATGATTCCCGCCGACGGTCGGTTCGCCGCGCTCGCCATGCTTGGCACGCTCGCGCTTGTTCTAGGAATCTTGCGCGAGCGAACTGGCGGAACGCTGGCGCCCATTGTGCTGCACGGACTCTTCAACGCCGCGAATGTCGCCATCGCCGTCGCCTCGGCTGCAGAGGTTCCCGTATCTTCCCCGCCATGATGTTGGCGATGGACGTCGGATATGGACTTCAGACATGAGTGACAAGCCGCGCATTCTCACAGGCGACACGCCCACGGGCTCACTCCATCTTGGCCATTGGGTTGGAAGCGTCAAACGGCGCGTGGAGTTGCAGCGCTCGCACGATTGCTACTTCATCATCGCCAACATGCACGCGTACACCACGCGGCTGGCCAAGAGTGCAGAGATCAAGCGCGACTCCATCGGCATCGTGCGGGACTACCTCGCCATGGGCATCGACCCCGAGCACGCGACGATCTTCCTGCAAAGCGAGATCCCCGCGATTGCCGAGCTCACCTTTCTCTTTGCGATGTTGCTGCCGTTCAATCGCGTGATGCGCAACCCCACGCTCAAGACCGAGATCGAAGTGAAAGGCCTCGGCGAGACCTACTCCTTCGGCTTCCCGCTCTACGCCGTTGGTCAGACCGCCGACATCCTTGCGTTCCGTCCTGTCGGCGTGCCCGTCGGCGAGGATCAGGTCCCTCACCTTGAACTCACCCGCGAAGTCGCGCGCCGCTTCAACCAGATCTTCTGCGGAGTCGATGAGCACGCCGAAGACGAGGATCATGTGAAGCTCGGTGGCGCCTTTCCGATTCCGCGCGCCGATGTGGGTGCGGTGGGAAGACTCGCAGGCATCGACGGTGTGAACAAGATGTCGAAGTCGCTCAACAACGCGATCTTCATCAGCGACCCCGCGAAAGAAGTCGAGAAGAAGGTCAAGAAGATCTTCACGGGTCGGCAGAGTGCGACCGAGCCTGGCGACATCCACAATGTGCTCTTCCAATATGTGCGCACCTTCATCAAGGATCCTGCGCGCGTCGCGGAGCTTGAAGAGCGCTACTCCAAGGGCGCGGATCTCGGCGATGGCCATGTGAAACTCGAAGTCGCCGCGGCGATCAACGAGTTGCTTGAGCCGATGCGCGAGCGACGCGCCAAGTACGAGGGCCGCGACGATCTGGTGTTGGAGATCCTGCGTGCCGGATGCGCGCGCGCCAACGCGCTCGCTGAGACGACCCTTGCGCGCGTCAAAGAACGCGCGAACCTCGTGTCGTGGCCGCGAACGCTCTCGTATTGAGAGGCGCTTCTGCGCTACGCGTCGGACACGAGATAGAAGCGTTCGATCTTGGCGTCGAAGCGTGCACCGTTGCGCTCGAAGGTGTAGTGCCCTTCCATGGTTCCCCACGGCGTGAGCAGCGGGCAGAAGCTCGAATATTCAAAGCTCTCGCCAGGACCAAGCTCGGGATGCTGGCCGACGACACCAGGACCTTCAATGAGCCGCACGTCACCGTCGGCATCGACGATGCGCCAGTGACGCGTCGCGAGACGAATGTGCGCGGTCCCTTCGTTTCGAATCGTCACGCTGTACGAGAAGAGGAAGCGCTTGTCCTTACTCGAGGACTGCAGCGCCATGAACATCGGAATGACAACGATCCGCACGCCCTCGGTGACTGCTTCGGACTCGTGTCTTGAGGTGGGACCAGTGACGGACGACATGCGCGACAGCATAGGCGCAACCGTCTTGACTTCGGAATGGGTAGGATGAGCCGAATGCTGCAACTGCCTCGAAATCCAGTCGTCGCGATCATCGGTGCCACGGGCGCGGTGGGTCGCGAGATGATCACGCTCCTCGAGGAACGGAAGTTTCCGCTCGGCACGCTGCGGCTCTTCGCGTCGCCTCGCTCGGCTGGCATGCGCATTCCCTTTCGTCCGCGCGGTGAGGCTTCGAGAGAGGTCGTCGTCGAGGCGCTGGCCAACGGCGCGGTGCCCGAGGGGATCGACCTTGCGCTGTTCTCGGCGGGCAAGGGAATCTCCGTGGAGTGGGGACCGAAGTTCAGGGACGCGGGGGCGCTCGTGGTCGACAACTCCAGCGCGTTTCGCGCGGATCCCGCCTGCCCGCTCGTCGTGCCTGAAGTGAACCCGCACGCGCTCGAATCGCTCCACGGGCCCGCGATCATCGCGAATCCCAACTGTTCCACGATCATCGCGTTGGTCGCTGCGACCCCGCTGCATCGAGCGATCGGCGTTGAGCGCATGGTGGTCGCCACCTACCAAGCCGCCTCGGGCGCTGGCGCTGCGGCGATGGCGGAACTCGAAGAGCAAGCGCGGGCATTCACGGCGGGAAGTCCGATGGACACCACGATCTTCGGGCGGCAGTACCTCTTCAATGTCTTCAGTCACAACTCCGCCGTCGGCGCCGATGGGTACAACGAAGAGGAGCGCAAGCTCGTCTCGGAAACCCGCCGCATGTGGGAGAACAACACGGTGCGCATCAGCGCGACCTGCGTGCGCGTTCCCACACTGCGCGCGCACGCTGAGGCAATCCATCTTGAGTTCGCGCGCCCGACGAGTGAGCGCGAGGTCCGCGACCTGCTGGCCGCCGCACCTGGCGTCTCCATCGTCGATGACCGCGCTGCGAATCGATTTCCCGAACCGCTCGCTGCAGCGGGTGGCGACGATGTGCTCGTCGGCCGTATCCGCATGGACCCGAGCGTTCCAGACAACCGCGGCGTCGCGCTCTTCGTCTGCGGCGATCAGATCCGCAAGGGTGCGGCGCTGAACGCCATCCAGATTGCCGAACGATTTCTGCCATGCTCTTCACGGCGCGAGACCAACGCAACTCTTGGCTCGCAGTGCGCTTGAGGCCGAGAGTCGACTGACGGCCTTCGCACAACGGCTCGCTGAACCTCGCGAGGCCACCGCTTCACACGCAGAAACGGACGCGCTGCGTCTATTCCTCCTCGAGGGTGGGCTGAGGGCGGTGTCGCTATCCCAAGCGCGCTGAGCATGCTCACCGTTGTTGTTTCTCTTTCGATGTCCATACCAGAGGGCGTTTTCGTGACCACCGCTCTCGCGTCGCGTGCCATGCATTGGCGCGCTGCTCCTTCTGCGGCCACATTCCTTGCTCTCTCTGTCGTCCTCGCACCCACACTTGCGTCGGACGCCAGCGCCGCGGTCGTGTTTGACAACATCACCAGCGCCACCTTCTCGACAACTTCCTTCTTCCGCGTCGGCGAGTACGACGCGTTTCCAGGCGATCCGCTGCCGCACAGTTACACGGTGTCAACGCGCATCACTCTTGCAGGCGATGGCATGTGGAGACTCACCGCGCTCGGCGCGCGCATGTCGCGCGACGCGGATTTTCTCGGTGCTGGAAGAGCGCGCGCGTGGATTTCCGAAGCCGTCGAAGGTGCAGGTCCTTCGCAGACCTACGAGGTCGGAACACTGAGTACGACCGCCACCGTGCCCACGAATGTCGCGATCGATGGACTCGCCTCGCAAGGCATCACGCTCCTCGGCGGGCACTCCTATTGGGTGACACTCGGCGCGGTCCCTGGCGACCTCGATGCCACGCGCGTGCGCTGGTATCGCAGTAGCATCGGAACCGCGGGCTCGACCTTGATCGACGACCTTCTTGACAACAGCTCGTGGATGACGGGCGACGGCTTGACCCCCGGCATCAAGCTGACGGGTGAAGTGATCCCTGCACCATCGGTCGTCGCGCTGCTGGCGATCGCGGGGCTTGCGCGACGACGGACTCGTTGACGCGACGACACGCGGGCCGCTCGCAGAGTCGATAATGCGAACGCCGCACTGCGCCCGCGCGACGGAGTCTCGCCTGTTCCCCCTGTGAAACTGCATGATTTCCGCCATGGCTCGATCGCTTGCGATGTCGAGCAGTGCGGCTACTATGTCGCCGCACCTTTGGGGATTGGTGTAACGGTAGCACAAGTGATTCTGGTTCACTTTGTCCTAGTTCGAATCTAGGATCCCCAGTTCAAGCAGCCATGCTGCAGTCACGCGAACGGCCCGTCGATCGACGGGCCGTTCGCGTTTTTCTACTGCGTCAAAGGCATGCGCCTCTCAGCGCAGCGGGCCTTGGAACTGCACACTTCGAATGCCGCGCAACCACACGGGGCCGCTGCCGTCCGAAGGTTCGAACCACGCCACGAGATCAACCGACTCGACAGGAAGCGTGTCACTGCCGCCCGCCTCAAGCAGCGACAGCACGAGTTCATGACACGGTCCTGCAAGAGAATTCGAACGCGCTCCCTGCACGAAGGCCGCATCGAACGACCACTCACGCAAGGGATCGGGCCCACGCTTGTCGGGCATGCCCGACTCGCCGAGTCGATAGATCGCGAAGTGAAACGCGCCTTCGGCAAAGAGTGGCGAAGGATGGGGACGCGAGAAGAGATACGCCGTCACCTGCAACGAGTCAGGTCGTTGGTTGCCGTTGGTGTCCGAAGGCTTGGGTGCAAAAGTGATCGCCAGCGCGTTGGGCTTGGCGGAACTCGGTGGTGCCACAGGATTCGTCGGACGCGGCACAGGTGCCGAGCCATCGGCTGTCGTGATCGTGGTCTGGCACGCAGACAAACTCATGCAAAGCACGATCCCGCCGAGCGTCGCAACCGCAGCATTCACGGCGCCTTCTCCGCGGCTGGATCCTTCTCCGCATCAGGCTGCGTGTCTGAAGCGGGGTCCTTCTGGTTCACTGGCATCTCAGCCTCGCGCGCGCCATCACCCAGTTGCCCCTTGCCTTCGAGCTGTCCCTTGCGAACTTGCTCAAGCAACGCTGGAGGTAGCGAGAGTCGCTCAATCCCTTCGCGCGTCAAGTCCAGCGCCTTCGAAGATCCACCAGCGGTCGGCGAGCGCACGACATGCGGCGTGAGCACGATGAGCAGCTCCGTCTTGGACGAGCTCTCCTTGTACTGTCGGAACAGCGCGCCCAAGAAGGGGATGTCGCCGAGCAAGGGGATCTTCTTGTCGATGCGCTCAAAGCGATCGCTGATGAGCCCGCCGATCACGACCGTCTGGCCATCCTTCACGGTCACGGTCGTTGTGGCGCGGCGGCGGGTCACGACGGGCGAGCTGAAAAACTCGGAGATCTGCGTCGTTTGCAGCGAGAGCCTCGAGATCTCAGGTTCGATCTCCATGCGCACGAAACCCTCAGGATTGATCGATGGCGTGACCGTGAGAATGATGCCGATTTCCTCCGGCGTCACGCTCGATTGCGCCACATTGCCATTCGACAAGCCTACTGCAGACGGCAGGCGCACCGTCTCGCCGACCTGGATGAAGCCCTTCGAGTTGTTCTCCACCATGACCGAAGGATTCGAGAGCACCTGCACGCGACTCTGCGAAGCGAGCGCGTTGATGAGCAACTCGAAGTCCTCTGCACCGATGGCCACATTGGGCGTGCCCGAGTTGGTGAAGAGCGAGCCAAGCAATTGGTTTCCAGTTCGACCGCCCACGCCAGGAAGGTTGCCCATCCCAGCTGCAACGCCAAACTCGCCAATCTTGGCGCGGCCGATCTCCATCCCGAGCGAGTCGGTGGTGTCGAGCGAGACCTCGGCGAGCAGCACTTGAATCAAGACCTGCGGCGGATCAACATCGAGCTCCTGGATGATCTCCTGCACCTTCTCCATGTAGCGCGGACTCGCGTTCACGAGCACGGTGTTGGATTTCTTGTCGCCCACCACGGTGACTTCACGCTCAAGCAACTTCGAGGCACTCGGCAATTCATCAGCCGAAAGAGTCTCAAGGATCTTCTTCTGATCTTCGCTCACGAACTCGTTCACCACGCGCGCGACCTCGGTCGCGGTTGCGTTCTTGAGCTTGTAGGCAAAGGTGTCGCGCTCGTTGGCCTTCTGCTGATCCAACTCCAACACGACCTTCTCGACAAGCTCGAGGTAGTTCGGAGTACCCGACACCAAGAGCGAGTTCGTGCGGTCATCGACGGTGATCGACAACTGCTGGCGACTGTCGGGGACCAGTGTGAGGTCGGCACCGAGCGTGCCAACTTGCTGCATCGCGGCTGCTGTGGCGTCCGTCGACGCGCCGGTGTCCGCCGCTGGCGCGTCGGTGGTCTCGCGCGGCTTCAACACATAGAGGCTGCCCTGCTGGCGAAGGTTGAAGAGCTCCTTCAGGAGCCGCGCCATCTGGCTCGCATCGGCGTTGACCATCTTGAAGATGCGGATGTTCTGGCTTCCACTGGTCGAGCCGTCGAGGTCGTTGACCATCTGTTCGATCAAGGACATGCTGTCGCGCGGCGCGCGCACAATGATGGTGTTGGTGCGCACATCAGGCGTGAGCGAGATCGACTGTCGCGTCGCAGCCGAAATCTCCATCTCGGCACCCTGGCTTGGCGCGCCGTCGATTTCACGGAGGTACTTGAGAATCGTGGCTTGCTGCCCAGTGCGACCCGCGAGGGAGTTCCCCGAAAGCACCGACTGAATCAGACCGACGGTCTCCTGCACATTCGCGCCCTTGAGCGTGATGTACTTGATCTCCACCACCGTTTGCGGCTTGGCCTCATCAAGCTGGGCCACGAGCCGACGAATCGCAGCGATGTCCGCTTCGGGTCCGCTGGCCACGATCGCGTTGAGTCGCACATCGGGCTTCACTTGCACAATCTGTGCGCCGCGACGGCGATTCTCTTCGGTGACATACATCTCTTCGAGCATGCGCGCCATGTCGGGCGCCGCATTGTTCGCGAGCATGATGACTTCAAACGGCTTGTCGGCAAGCTGGTCCTTCGCCGCCTGCGCGAGCAGATCGACGAGACCCTTGACGACTTCGTAGTTCTCTTCACTCGAGGCGACGATGAGCGAGTTCGATGCGACATCAGGAACCACCGACACAGCGTCCGATGGAGTTTCCGAAGTTCCCAATGAGGTCGCGCGCTCCCGCATGAGTTGCTGGATGCGCGGCGCGATGGTTTCAGCACGCGCCGCAGCAAGAGCGAGCACTCGCACGCCGATGGCGGAGTTCGAGGGGATCTCGTCGAGCTTGGCGACGATCTGCCGCACCAACGCGCCATCCTCAGGTCCACCCGCGACGAGCAGACTCGAGGTGCGAGGATCGGCGATGACCAAGGGCTTCACGCGCTTGGCGACTTCAGGTGAGAGCTCGGCATAGCGACGATTGAGAATCTGCGTGATCGCCGTGGTGAGCCGATCAAGGTTGGCCTTCTTGACGGGCACCACTTCCACCGACGACTCTTCGAGCAACCGCTCGGTGTCGAGGTCCACGAGGAGCGACTTGATGACATCAAACGAATCTGCGCCCGCCGCAATGAGCAGCTGGTTGGTGCGATCGTCGGCGGTCACGATCACCCGCTCGAGATCCGCCGTTTGCGGCTGGGTCTTCTGCAGGCGATCGACGCGCGCGTCCATGAGGCGCTGGATGATCGCGGCCAAGCGCGGCGCGCTGGCATTCTTGAGATCCATCACGCGAATCTCGCGGTACTCAGGCGCTACCTTGCGGTCGAGGTTCTTGAGGATCTCTTCCACGATGGTGAACGACCGCGCGCTGGTCGAGACGACGAGCGAGTTCAGCCGATCATCGGGCACGACGCGCACGCGATCTTCCGAGCGGATCGCCTTGGCCGCAACCTGCTGATCAAAGAGCTGCACCAGCATCGGTCCGATGCGGGACGCGCTGGCGTTCTCGAGCGGATAGATGCGCACGATCGAGCCAGGCGCTGCCGCCTCGGTGTCGAGTTGGCGAATGAGCTCCTGCATGATCTCGAGGTTTTGCGTGCTGCCTACGAGCACGAGCGAGTTCGTCGCGAGGTCAGGACGAATCACCAGCTGGCTGAACGGCACGAAGACATCGCTCTCAATCGCCGCCGCAGGTTGATCGGGACGGGCCGCGCGCGCCATGCGAATGCGGGCGATCTGCTTCTGCAACGGGCCGCTCTCGGGGAGCTTGGTCGATCCTTCGACGAGTACGGCAAGCAGCGTCTCGGCGAGATCGCGCGCGTCGGCGTACTGCAGCTTGACGATGCGTGGCTCGATCCAGCCCATCGTCACCGCGGAGTCGAGTCGCTCGCGCAGCACTTCGACGAAGGCCACGGCCTCTTCCTTGCCCGCCACGACCACGGTGTTGGTGCGATCATCCACCGAGAGCGCGATGTTCTGTGTCAACGCCTCACCCGTCGCGCCGCTGGCCTGCGCACGCACCTGCGTTCCTGTCAGGCCGCCGATTTGCTTCCCTTGCACGAAAAGTTCGCGCACGATGCGAGCAAACTGCTGCGCCTGAATGTTGACCAGCGGATAGATGCGAACCACCGCCGCATCAGTCACAGGAAGACGATCGAACAGTTGCGCCGCTTCTTCAAGCGCGCGCACATTGTCGGCAGTCGACGCGAGGATGAGGGTGTTGCTCTGCGCATCCGAGAGGATCTTCACCGGCTTCTGCAGATCAAGCGCGATCGGTGCCGACGCGCCTTCAGGCGTGATGCGCAGTCGCCGCACTTGCTCTTGCAACGCACGCGCGAGCTCAGCGGGCCGATTGCCCGCACCACCAGCTGCGGGAGTCGCGCCTGCGCCACTGCCCTGCGCCACCATGGCGCGCAGCGTTTCGGCGATGCTCGCAGCCGCCGCGTTCTTCATGCGGACAATGCGAACCTCCGAGTCCGCCATCGGCGGATCGGCATCGATCGACTTGAGCAGCGAGAGAATCGTGTCACGGTCGGCGGGGTTCGCCACGATCACCAACGCGCTGCGATTGGCAGCGACCGAAACCTTGAGCGGCTCCGAGATCACCTTGGCCACGCTGTCGACGGGCTGCGCGCGATCGAGCCCGATCTCCTCGATGATCTTCTTCGCCGACTCGGGTGGAGTGTTCACGAGATCGATGATGAAGATGCCCTTGGTCGAGTCGGGCGCGAGTGCGTCCATCTGCTCGACGAGCTCCTTGATCTCCTGGAAGATCGGACCCGTGGAAGCGATGACGAGACTGTTGGCCACCGTGTCGATCTGGATCGACAGCGTGAGACCTGCCTGACGCGCACGCTGCAGGAACGCCTCACGAATCGCAGCCGCGACGCGCGGTGCAGGCGCCTGCTTGAGTTGGAGCAACTGCACTTGCAGCCCCTGCTCCGTGGCCTGCTGTTGCAAGGCCTCGGCGATGGCGGCAATCCGCGCGTAGTCCTCTTCCGAGGCGCGCACGATGAGCGCATTACTCGTGGTGTCGCCGACGATGCGCAGTCCGTTGTCCCGACCCGCTGGGCGACCGTTGCCAAACACGCGCTCGATCGAACGCGCCAGTTGCTCGGGGTTTCCCGAGCGCACAGGAATGAGTCGCGGCGCAGGAAGCTGCGTGAAGTCGGGCAAATCGAGCTGCGCGATGATCGCATCGATCTTGCGCATGTTCGACGGACTTGCGGCGATGACGAGGTTGTTGGAGAACTCGTCGGCGCTCGCGGTCACGAACTCTTCAGGCTTGACCTGCGGCACGATCGGCTGAGGCAGCTGTTGCCCCTGCTGGTTCTGCTGGATGGGCTGCGGCTTGGGACGAAGATCGTCGAACGCTTCGTTGATCGCGCGCGCAACGCTCTTGGCGTCGGCGTGCTTGAGCGCCACGACGCGCAGTTGCCGCGAGCCGTCGTACTGCTCGGTGTCGAGCTCTTCGAGCAACTTGCGAATGCCTGGCCACTCGGTCTGCTCGGCTGAGATGACCAGAGAGTTGGTCGCCTCATCACCGATGATGCGCACGCCCTGCTTGGCGGGCGTGTCCGCGTCGAGTGCGCCCGCACCGTAGAAGTAACTCAGCGCTTCCTGAATACCGCGCGCCTTACCTTGCTTGAGCGGCACAAACTCGGTGACGCGGCGCTTCACGCTGCGCACATCAATCGCCTTCACCACATCTTCAATGGTGCGGAACTGCTCGGGCGTCGCCGCCACGATGAGGCGATTCTCCGTCGGATCCGCTTCGATGCGCGGCGCGTCGGCCTTGGCCGTGGTGCCGCCCGAGGAAACAAGACTGCCAAGCGTGCGCGAAACTTCATCGGCCGCTGCGAACTGCAACGGGATGATGCGGAACTCAATCGCGGCCTTCGCGGGCGATTCTTCGAGTTGCGAAAGCAGCTTCTCGATGACGGGATAGCTCTCGGGTGTCGCGGTCACGATGAGCGAGTTGGATCGCGTGTCCGCAAGAATTCGCGCGCTGACTTGCACCGCAGGACGACCTGGCTCGGTGCGAACCGCGAGACCCTGCGTGCGACCTTTGGCATCGAGTTGCAACGAGCCCGTGAGAATCCGCACAGCCTCGTCCGCCTTGGCGTTCTTCAGGACGAAGGTGCGAATGACCGTCTCTTCCGCACTCGCTGGCGCATCGAGGCGCTCGATGAGCGACTTGATCTGACCCAGCTGCAGCGGCGGCGCGGAGGCGATGATGCTGTTGGTGCGCACATCAGGCGTGATGCTCACGCCCTGCACAGCACCCGAACCCGAGCGACCACGGAACTGCTCACCGACGATCTTGGCGATGTCGACGGCCTGACCTTTGCGCAGCACGATGATTTCGCTCTGGCGCTCACCACCTGTGGCGGGTTGGTCGAGGCGCGTCACGAGATCGCGAATCGTTGAGATCTCATCCGCAGTGCCTGCGACAAGCAGCGCACCGCCCGATGCCGAAGGAACGATCGTCGAGACACTCGCGCCGCCCGATGCCGCAGCACTGCGGTCATCAAGGAATTGCTTCAAGGTCGACGCGAGCTCGGCAGGAGTCGCGAACTCCACAGGAATCACCGCGCTCTGACGACCATCCTGCACCAGTGTGGTCGTGAGCGAATCCAAGAGCGCTTTGATCTCGTTGTGCTGACTGTCGGTGGCACGCACCACCAACTTGCGGCTTCGCACTACGGGAATCACGCGCGATCCACTGCTCGTCTGCGCCGACTCCCACGGTCGCAGCGAACGCTCGCCGATGGCGTCGCGCACCAGTCCCGCGATCTGTTCGATGTCGCCATGCTTGACCTCATAGATCCGCACGACGCGTACATCGCCCTCAGCGGGAACGACATCAATCGCCGTGATGAACTCCGAAGCAAACGCGAAGCGATCGCCACGACCCGCGACCACGATGGAGTTGCGGCGCTCATCCGCGCGCACACTCACCATGTCGTCCGCACCGCCGCCGCCCATCGAAGCCAGCAGCTGCTCGAGCGAGCTGGTGATCTCCGTCGCTCGCGCGTGCTGCAGCGCGAACACTTTGAAGTCGAGTGACTTCGCGGTTTCGGGCGCGTCGAAACCCTTGACGAGTTCGCTGATCTCCGCGAAGTCCGCCTCATTGGCGGTCACAAAGAGCGATGCGCTGCGCCCATCGGCCACGATCGACACTGCGCGCTGCTGACCGCGACCGCGTCCACCGTTGGCAATCTGCAGGCGGTCATCAAAGAGTTTCTGCAACGCCGTGGCGACACGCTGCGCGTCGGCGCGTTCGAGTTTGATCTGCTTGATGGCAAACTGCTTGGTGGCGCTGCGATCGATCTCGGCAATGACCCGACCGATCTCTTCGCGCGCCGACGCATCGGCGCGCACAAGCAGCATGCCCGACGCATCGTCTGCGACAATCTGCGCGCGCTCGCGCATCGACGGGTTCGCAGCGAACACCACCTTCTCGATGGTGAGCAGAACCTCACTGGGCTTGCCGTTGTTGACCACGATGGTTTCCAACGCAGCGTCGGCGATCGGACTTGGTGCATCAAGCACGGTGAGCAGGCGCTCAATCTCGGCGCCCGCCTCGGCACCGCCCGCGATGACGATCATGTTGGTTCGATCATCGGCGGCAAACTCAGGCACGCTGGTCACGATTCCCTGCGCGCCGAGTGATCGACCTCGCGCAATGAACGCGGTCTGCAAACTGCGCACAACTTCCGCGGCCTTGGCGTGCTTCAGGGGCACAAGACGAAGCTCTGGAACGGGTGAGCGATCGCTGCGGTCGGCAAACGCCACGAATCGATCGGCAAATGCGACGGCGTCGGGAGCGCCGACGACCGTGACCGCGTTGGCGCCACGCTCCGCAAAGACGCGCACGCTGCTTGGATCAAACGCCGCCGACTCGGTCCCGCCGCCATCCTCCGCGAGCGTGACGGCCAGCGACTTCATGTGCGCGCCACCACCTTGGGTGAGGATCGAACGCAGCGCCTCGGCGACGCGCTCGGCACCCGTGTTGCGCAGCACGAAACTCTTCACCATCACCTGCTGCGGTTGCTGACCACGCGACAACGCCGCGACCAATTGTCCGACCGCTTCGAAGTCGCGATCGTTCGCGACCACAATGAGCGAACGCGTCTCTTCGTCGGCCACGATGGCGACGCGCTTGGCGAGATCGCCAGGCTGTCCACCCGCGGGCGTGATGCGAGCGACCGCGCCAGTCACGATGGAAGAGATCTTGGTGGGATCGGCAGAGGCGGGAAGACGAATGGAACGGATGCGCGAGCCTTCGCCTGGCAGCGACTTTGAGGCCTGCTCGATGAGTTGCATCGCGCGCTCGATCTCGCGTTGCGAGCCGAGCAAGAGGAGCGAGTTCGATTCCTTATCGACGGCGACGGTCACGCCGCCGCGTTCCGAAGTCGCTTCAGGTTTCGTGGCGCCCGCCGCTTGCGACTGTGGCGCTCCGGCCGATGCCGCGAGAGGAACTTGCGCAAACACCTGGGTGAGGAACGCAAAACGAGCGGGCAGTGACGGCGGCCAGCCGAGGTGGTGCTCGGGAGTCCATGTCTGCGTCGCCGTGCTCTTGACTTCGAGATCGTCGGCGGTGAAGTGACGGCTCTGCGCACCACTGGCTGGTGGCTTGGGCGCGTCGTAGCGCTTGAGCAACTCTTCGACGGTGATGACTTCGATGTCCGCCTCGCCGCCTTGCATCATGCGCCGCAGCAGTCGTGCGATTTCTTCCGCGTCGCCCTTCGATGGATCAAGCGGAACGCTCTTCAAGCTTCGCGAACTGGCGATCGCAGCGGAATCGAGCCGCGTGACGATGCTCTCGACCATGGTGTACTGCTTCTCGGTGGCGCGCACGAGCAGGCTGTTGCTCGCGACATTCACGCGAATCACCGGCGGAGCTTCGGTGCCATCATCGGTCTCGAAGATGTCCGCGAGACTCTTGGCGACCTCGGCCGCGTCACCGTTCTTCATGGTGATCACGCGCACCGTGCGGTCGTTGCCTTCGTTCTGTCCGACATCGAGTTGACGGAGCATCTCTTCGGCAGCATCGAGTGCGGTGGGCGTCGCAGAAATCACCACGGCGTTCAGCCGCTCGTCGGCGATGACGCGCAGCCCGGGCTCAGTGGGACTCGGCACGCCGCCGCGGCCACGCGTGGGTTGAGCCATTTCACTGGCGAGCAATTGCTCGACGAGCGGCGCCATCTGCACAGCGCGCGCGCTCTTGAGGAACACGGTGCGCACCCGCGCCGCGTCGCGAGGTCCACGCATGTCCATGTCGCGAACCGTCTTCTCGATCTCGTCGAGTTGGCTCGGTTCCGCAGCCACGATGATGGTGTTGCTCGTGGGCTCAGCGGTGATGGTTGGTTTCGCGCGACCCGGCCGCGACGCCGCGCGCGCAGCGATCGCCTGCTCGATGGCCTTGGCCACCGTCTCGGCGGTTGCTTCGTTCAGTGGATAGACGCGGATCTCCATCGGCGCATCGCCCTCGCGCGCCTTGTCGAGTTGCTCGACCACTTGCGTCGCGATCGCCATGAGCTCAGCGGGCGCTGTCACGATGACACGCGCGTTGAGCGGATCGGCGACGATCCTCGGCTCCATCACCGCAGCGCCCGCCTTCGCAGCGGACACGAGTGCAGCGGGCCATCGCGAACGATCCGATAGGACAGCGGTCAGCGCGCCGACCACGACCTCAGGCGAAACATGCTTGAGTTGAATGACGCGGAAGTCTGCTTGCGGTGACGCGAACGCCTTGCCATCGAGCTCGCTGAGCAACTCCTTGGCGCGCGCCGTGCCTTCGGCGCTTCCAACCACCACGATCGTGCCCGACTGCGGCAGCGCCGAGAGTTCGATCCGCGACACTCCCGCAGAACCGGCGCTCTCAAGAATCCGTCGCGCTTCCTCGACGAGTGCGGCCACGGGCGCCTTGCTCGGCGTGAACACCAACCATGTGCGTGACGCTGCATCGCCGTCGCGGTCGAGTTCCTTGATGAGTCCCTCGGCGATACTCATGATGCGCGCGGCACCTGAGACGATGAGCGAGTTGGTGCGCGCGTCGGCCTCGACACGCACCGGCGGGACTTCGACGAGTTGGCCGCGCGTGCGGCGCATGCGCTCAAGCGCCACGCGTGGATCGGTGTCCTGCTGATCCGCAAGCAAGCGTTGCACCAGTGGTGCGATGCGCGCGCTGTCGGTGTTCTTGAGTGGGAAAGTCTTGGCGTCCACTGAGTCGAGCGCGGGGCGCTCGTCGAGAGATGCGATGAGTTTGTCGGCCTCGTCGAGGTCGGTCGCTGGACCAACCATGAGAAGCGCGTTCGAACCCGTCGCAGCGATGACCTTCACCGCGAGCGCTTCGTGCGTCAGCGGATTGGTGCCTGCTGCCAGCGCAGGCGTGAGGCTGGCCGCGACCTCGGTCGCATCGGCGTAGAGCAACGGACGCACACGCACGATGGGATCGCCCGTCGAGACGCTGCCGTCATCGAGTTGACGAACCAATTCATCGACGACAGGCATGAGCACATCGGGCGCCGACACGATGAGGGCGTTGGAGCGGCGATCGGCAGCGATGTCGAGCACGCGCGTCGCGCGACTCGCCAAAGTGGGCTCGATTTCAGCCAAGCGTCCTTCGAGCGCGCTGCGCACCAATGGTGCGAGCAGCTCGGACTTCGCGCTCTTGAGTTTGAACACGCGCAGAGTCGTCGCAGGCTGTGCCGCGCCCTCGACGCCACGCACGACTTGTTCAATGCGTGGGAACACACTCGTCGGCGCGCTCACCACGAGCGTCTTGGACACGGGCTCCACCGTGACGACCGCATTGGTGCCCTCAGGCCCAAGCTTGCCTGCAGTCGCGAGCTCGCGAATCGTCTTGGCGATGCTTTCGAGATTGCCGTCAGCCAAGCGCCAAGTACGGATCTCTGCCTCAGGCATGGCCTGGGTGCGATCGAGTTGCTCGACGAGTTTCTCGAAACCCGCCATGCGCGACAACGGCGCGTCGACAATCAGTGAGTTGGTTTGCACATCGGCGCGCACCACGACTTCACGCGGCGGCTGCAACTCGGGGCGCGCACGACCACGCGGATCGACGGGGACCGGCGGCGCGGGATACATCTCGTCAATGGTCTTGGCGAGCTCTGCGGCGCGCGCGACTTTGAGCGAGAAGATGCGGATCTCACGGTCCGATGCCGATTGTCGCGTGGCGCCGTTGAGGTCTTCAACGATCGCCTGAATCTCAGGCAAGAGGTCAGGATGTGCCGCCACGATGAGCGCGTTGGTCTGCGCTTCCGCGGTGATCTGCACCGGCTTCGCGCCCTTCTCTTCGGGCGTGCGCTGCGCGTAGGTCTGCATGAGCGCCGTGGCAAGCACCCCCGCGTCGGCGCTGCGCAACTGGAGGATGCGCAACGGCGGCGTCGCTCCCGATGGCACATCGAGGTTCTTCAACAGCATCGTGAGCAACTCATGCTGCCGCGAATCCGCCGCGACGAGCAAGGAGTTGGTGCGCTCGAGCACTTCGATCACGGGCTCACGCGCGAAACCTGAACTCTGTCCGAGGCGACTCGCTGCGAGTCCATCGAGATACACCTTCGCATCAACGGCCTTGGCGAAACCCATGGGGATCACGCGGACATCCGCACTCGGACTCGTGGCCACGACAAGTTGTCGGAACGCATCGGAAAAACGCGCGAGCAGTTCATCCTCGCCACTGGCGACGATGGTGCCGTTGGCGACATCGATCTCGGTCTCGATCGCAGGTGGTTGTCCTTCGATCGGCTCAAGCGACGCAAGTTTGAGCGCCTTGCCGAGCAGCGTCACCGCATCACCAGCGCCCACATCGATCACGCGCACGCCGCGCTTGGTGGGAACTGCCTGCAGCTGCTTGAGCAGTTGCTCGGTCTTCTCGAAGGTCATCGAATCGCCTGCCACAATGAGCGTGCGACTCGTGGGCTCGGTCTGAATCACCACTTCGACGGGCTTCGCGCCATCAAGACCAGGTTTCGCGAGCATGCCGCGCGCGCTGAGATCGCGCAGCGTCTGCCCGATCCGCTCCATGTCGCCCTTCTCCACGCGATAGGTGCGCAGTTCTGCCTGCGGCGGAAGCGGCGTGCGATCAAGCGTGAGGACCAACTGTTCGAAGCTCGCGCGTCGTTCCGACGGTGCTTCGACGATGAGTGAGTTCGTCGTGACATCCGCGGTCACGAAGACATCCTTGGGCTTCTGCAGATGTGGCAACGGGCGACCACGCGCATCGAGTGGCACTGGTGGTGGTGGATAGAGCTTGTCGAGCGCGATGGCGAGGTCGGCCGCCTTGGCAGCCTTGAGCGCCATGACAAAGGTCTCGCGGGTAGGACCCGATCCGGTGTCACCCGAGCGATTGAGTTCGGCGATGAAGCCCTTGATCTCATCAAACACCGACGCGTGCGCGGTGACAATGAGGGTGTTGGTTGTCGCGTCACTCTCGATGCGAACGGGCTTGGAGCGACGCTCTTCAGGCGCGCGCTCGTCGTAGCGCTTGGACAACATCGCCGCGACTTGCATCGCATCGCCACCGCGCAATTGCAACAGGCGCAGTGGTGGAAGCTCTTCGGGCGACGCGATGTCGAGGTCGCGCACAAAACTTTCGATGAGCGTGAGCTGCGGCGCCTCGCCGACGATGTAGAGCGCGTTTGTCGGCTCGATGACGGTGATCTCTGCGGCAGGAACGCTGCGCGAAGGATCGACGGGGGTCGCCGACGCCAACAACGGTTGCAACTTCGCAGCAAGCTCGGACGCTTTCGCTGCACGCATCGGAATGATCTTGGCCACGCGTGGCGGCGGCAACAGCAATCGCGCTTGGGACAGCGCCTGCTCAAACATCGCCACGGATGCGCTGCGACCACTCACGAGTAACGCGCCGCTTGACGAGTCGATCTCGACAGTTGGTACAGGAAGTTCCTCTTCCGAACCCTTGGCAAGTTGCGCGAACACCATGGTGGCGCGCGCGACGAGCTTGGTTGCGTCGGCTCCTGGTGCGGGAATCGCGCGGAACGCGAAGGCATCGCGGCCCGTGCGATCCAATCCCGCCACCAACGACTGCACTTGCGCGACTTGCTCGGGAGTGCCCGATACCAACAGCGCCTTCATGCTGTCGATCGCTTCGACGCTTGGTGGCGTGAAGGGCTGACCATCATGCGGATCAAGTACCTGTCGCGCGAGGTCGCGCACTTGCGCCACGATGACCGACGGCGTGGCGTTGGCCACGGCGATCTGCCGCGTCTCGCGCTCGACGACGCGCGTGGAATCAATCTGGTTGAGCAACTCGGTAAAGCGCGAGATCGATTGCGCGCTGCCGATGAGGACAAGCTCGCGACTCTTCGCGTCAAACTCGATGCGCAGGCTGCGCGTGGGATCGCCCGACTGCGTCTGCTGCTCGTAGAGTTGCCGCGCGCGCTCGACGCTGGCTTCGCCGTCTTTGCTCGCCACGCGGACCAGTCGAACTTGTCGATCGACATTCGCGGGACGATCGAGCGTCTCCACGATGGCGCGCAGCCCCGCGATGTCGGAAGAATCTCCGCCGACCAAAATGGTGCGTCCATCAGGACCCGCCACGAGCGTGACTTCATCCTGCTGGCGCTTGGAGAGCAGCGAGCGTGCCGCCGTGAGAATCGCTTCGGGAGAAGCGCTCTGCAGTTCGATCGCCGCAATGGCGCGATCACCGCGCAGACGATCGCGCACGGTCGCTGGCTTGTTGCGAGCGATCTTCGCGGGATCGAAGCCTTCCATCTCAAGGATGAAGCGCTCGGCGTCATCGATGGCGCCGAGGTCACCCACGATGGTCACGCGATCCGCTTCAGGCAACGCGACGATCGTCGGCTTCTTGTCGGCGGGATAGCCGACAAAGAGTTGCTCAAGGCGTTCCTTCGCTGCCGCTGCCTTGACCTTCTCGACTGGGAAGGTCTTCATGCCGCGCCCGCCCGAGGCCGTCGGTGCCGCCGAATCGGCGATCGGAACATCGAGCAGTTCAATGGTCTGTCGCACCGAGTCGATCTTGGAGCGCGGGCCGCGCGCAATGATCGCGTTGGTGCGATCGTCGGCAGCGAGCATCAGCCCCGCGACGCGGTTTTCCTCGATCTTCTGCCGCTTTCCATCGGCGATCACGTACTCGATCACGCGCTCACCCATGAGCGCCTGCAGGCTGAGAATGAGCACGCTCGCCTTGGTGAAGCGCACGGGCAGCAGCTCGATCACATTCTCGACATCTTCTCGATCGAGCTCATCGATGATGCGCTGCAGACGACGAATCTGCGCGGCCGTCTCGACGAGGAGCACCGCGTTCTGTTGCTCGAGCGCGGTGACCGAGCCGTAGCTCGCCACGAGCAGCTTGAGTTGTTCCGCGACAGGCTTCGCCTGCGCGTTGAGCAGCGGCAGCACGACGGTGACGATCTCTTCATCGCCAATCGAAGCGGGAACGGTGCCGATGAAGGTCGGCACATTCTCGCGCTTCATGTCGTCGAGCTTCTGCAGGAAGAGCCGCGTGCCTTCGTCGCGCAGCATGCAGTTCTGCGTTTGCAACAGGACATTGAGCGTGCGCAACGCCTCGTCGAGCGAGTAATCCTTGGGATAGATGTAGTCGACGGTGCCCTTGGGAACTTCGGTCTCACGCACAATGGGAAGGCCAGTCACTCGACTGAAGAAGTCGAGGATCTGGTCGTAGGTTTGGCCCTTGAAACTGAAGCGGATGCGCACCGACTCGCGCGAGGGCGGCGTGACTTGAGCGGCGTTGGCCGCTGGGACCGCACCTTCGGGTGGCGTCGGCGATTGCGCGAGGGATGGCTGCACCACCATGGCGGCAGCGATGAGGGGGGCGACTCCGTTGCCCAAGGGCATCGAACGCTTCGTGCGCTTCTTCATCGAGACTCCGTTCACGGGCGCAATGCCCGACTGTGACCATCCGCCTGCAGAAGCGCGGCGCCAACCAACACGCAGTCCATGCGCAACAGGTACGCACCAACCACGGCGGCCGCCGAGCCGCTGCATCCCCGCCAAGACGCGGGCCATCGCACACCTTAGTTTTAGTTCACCCGTTGCTCGGCGCCGCAAGCACCGCCGCGCGCTGGGTGAGGTTGGTTCCAACCTGAATTCGACACGCGCCAATGGGCGTGTCGAACACGGCGAAATCATACTCGACCGCGCGGAAGACGAGCTCGCCGACGGGCATGCCCGGGCTCAGCGCAACGCTCGCTCCGCTCGGAAGATGTCGCACCCAAGCTTCTGCGCCACTTGGGCCAATCACCACGCCGGTGATCTGCCATTCGCCGTACGGAAAACCACCTGGTGGAACCGGCACCGGCGGCACGACTCCGGTTGGGTTCGCGGCGGGATTGGTCGGTGGGGTCGCGCCTGTGTCGCCGGCGTTTGGATTTGCAACCAACGCAGCGGGTGGAATCGCTGGTGGAGGCGGAACGCGGAACGGGTTCGAAGCAAAGAGCGCTGCGTATCGATCCGCCAGTTGGAGTTTCGCCGGGTCGAGGAGCGGCGGAGACTTCGCTGCGAGCCCGGGCATGAACGGTGTCGTGAGCTTGAGCGTGATGCCGAGCTGCTGGCCATCGGCGTTAGGGTTGAGCCTGATCGACTCGATCCGCTTGATCCACGGCTCCGCGTCGACGCGGAAGATCAAGCGGTAAATCCTGTCCACCGTTCCCGTTGCGATGATTGTCCCCTGAACCTCTACGAAGTCGATCTCGTCGCGAAGCTTGCGCGCGTCGGGTGACTTGAACTCTTTCTTAGCCGGAGTCGGCCGTCCAACTGAGGTTCCCGTCGTCACAGAAAAGTCGTTGAAGCCAAGCTCTTCACACGCGCGGTTGAGCCGTCGTCGAACCTCGCTGTCGACCGTTTCGAGACTGGCGCCGAGCATCTGGTTGGCCAGCGACTGCATCTTGCCATCGAGTTCGGGTCGCGCCTTCGACTTTGCAGACGCGTCGGTGAGCACCTGGATGTAGGTCTCGATTTCGGTGAGCGTCTTGGCGCGCTCGTCAGTCATGCGGCGCTCGCCGACGATGTATCCAAAGCCGATGGCTGCGAGCACGCTGCCTGAGACAGCGAGCGCGAACCAATGTCGGCGCAAGCGTCGCATCATCTCGGGGAACGAACCGCGACGCTGCCCGATGCCGCGCGGGGAGTGTGCGGAGGCGGTCGACTTCGCGGGCGAACCGTTGGCGGTGGTCATGAGCCGCCTCCTGGCTTCTCATCGCGCGGAGTTGCGCCTGGTTGTCGAGGTTCAAGTTCGACGGTGCGCAGCGTGTACGCGAACGGATACGGCAACCGTCGTCCGCCGCGTGCATCAGCACCCGTCGAGGCAACGGTGTAGCCCTTCTCCTTCACCAACGCATCGCGCAGCGAATCCGCCACCGTGCGATCCTTCGCTTCGCCATCAAGGACGAAGCGAAGCTCTGGCTTCGAGGTCATCTTGCCGAGATCGCTGTAGTCGATCTCGGTGCCGTCGAGCGAGGCGTTCAGTCCATCAAGGACGACACTTGTCGGATCAGGCGCAAATCGCCGCAGCCCGTCGAAGTGCGCAAGCCAGTTCGGTGCGAGGTCGCGGTACGCCTCGACATGCTTGACCTTGAGTTCATCGCGCTTGTAACGAAGTCGCATCGGTGAGGCAGTTCGGGCCTTTGAGAGCAGATCGTCGTGACGCGTTTCCACCGCGACCCACGCACGCGTGCCGAAAGTCCAACCCGCAAGCCCCGCGATCAGCATGACGCCCGCGACAAGAATCACGCGCTGGCGCATCCGCGCCGCGAGATCGATCAGCGGCGTTGGATGCAAGAGATCAATCGCGTCACCGCTCGGCAATACCGCCGCATCGTCCTCGAGCAACAGTCCCGCCAATGGAAGACAACTCGCGCAGACCTGCTCGCGCACATCGGGTGAGGAGAATCCCACGCGTGGATGCGCGTCGAGACGAACCACCGAGCAACCAGCGATCGCCGAGAGTTGCGGCGCAAGGACTGCGCCGACGGTCTGACTCATCGTGAGCACGATTCGATCGAGTGTGAGGCCGTCGGTGGCCGATCGCAGCGAGGTCAGCAGACGCCGAACTTCGACGAGAATGGCAGCCGCTTGCGCTTCCGGTGTTGCGCCAGACAACGCCGTGCCGCGGGAATGCAGCAACTCTCCATCGCGCACCACCGTGCACTCGAGCATCTGCCGCGTTGCATCAACCGCGAGTGTGACGCCCTGTTGAAGCGAGTCGCTCGCCCGAAGAAGTGCCAGCATGCCCAGCGCACGCAGCGAAACCCGCGCCACGGGAGATCCCGCGCGGGCTGCGGCCTCGTCGACACGCGCGCGCGTCGCCGCTGCAACCACCACGCTGACCGCGCCGCTCGACGCCGACGAACGCTGAAAATCGGAAAGCGTCTCAGTGCCTTCGACGCTGTAGTCGCGCACCAGCGCCATGCGCGCCATGCTGCGCAACTCGGCTTCATCATCCGATGGAAGCTCCACGCGACCGATGAGTGACTCTTCGCGCGCGAGCGCCACGATGGAGGGAACTCCTGCGACGCCAAGGATGTCACGGGCCTTCGCGAGTTCGCCGTCGGTCGGTGTCGTCTCGTCACACACACGCACGATGGTGATACGTCCGCCCGAGCGCTCGCAGAGAATGGCGCGCGACCAAGTCGCACCGCCGTCGATGACCAAACGACGCGCGTCGACTTTGGCGCGACGCGAAGAGTGTGGAATCAAGCGAGTCCACTGCACCGCGAGTGCTTCGACCTGTCGCGGAATGGATGAGCTGCCTTGGTCTGCCATAGCGTCCCTTGCATGCTGCGCTACCGTCCGCCTCCCACATCGCGTCCCGTTGGGGAGAGGCGCCCACGCGCCGCGCGCGGTTCGATGGGAGGTGCGATTGTCGGTTCTCGCGCTGACAAGTCAACGCGCGGAGTGGTCGGCGGCGAGAAAGTCGGAGAGCGCTGCGAAACTGTGGGAGTTGCAGGCGACGAGGACTCGGAAGTCAGGTCGTCCGACGGAGGACTGTCGAGTTCCTCCGTGGGAGCTGCGTCCGCAGCACGCGCGTCACGCTCGGCTGCGAGAAGCGCCGCAGTCTTCGCCAGCGCTCGAGCAGTCGGAAGCATCGAGACATCGCGCAGCATGGCAAGGCGCGGCGGCTCCGTCGAGAGGTCGACGACACAATCAAAGGCGTAGGTCGCGCGCGACTCGGAGTCCTCGGCCGCCGCGGGTGCGCTCGCTGGATCGGGCGCGTTCTCGCCACCAGCAAGGATGCGGGCTTCGACTCGGAAGCGCCAGAGCGCGGAGCGGTTGGTGATGCGGCCCGCG
Source organism: Planctomycetaceae bacterium (assembly GCA_947490615.1). Lineage (GTDB taxonomy): Bacteria > Planctomycetota > Phycisphaerae > Phycisphaerales > SM1A02 > QWPT01. The sequence goes on from CANLHK010000005.1 coordinate 159,281, forward strand.
ATGGCGCCGAACTGTTCGAGGCTCAGCACGCGACGCGACACGAGCCAAGTCGTGCCCTTGCGTTCGGTGTCATCGAGCGAGTCGCGGAGATCGACGATGCGCGCCGCGGCGTCAGCGCCAATCCCATCGAGTGCAGCCAGCACGCGCACATCGGCGCGCACGATGTCGAGTCGCGCCACGCCGTGCGTTCCCGCCTGGATCGTGCACGACGCCAGCAGATCATCGATGCGCGGTGATTCGATGCCTGCGGCAAAGAGCGCGCGAGCAATCGCGCCGTCATCGGCTCCGTCCTTCGCCTTCTTCGCAACGGACTCCAACGCCACCCGCTCGGCGTCCTCGAATTGATCCAATGATGCCGTCGCGAGGCTGCCGTCGCCGTCGCCTCCAAACGCCGCCACGAGATCGAGTCGCGGTGCGCCGTCGAGATCGACGAGCGGCTCGGCGCCATGCGCGGTGAAGAGTTCGACCAGCGGTGGCACCGACGACTTGCTCGAACCGCTTCGCGTCCCACCCTCGTCGAGCTCCTCGCGTTCGGCGCCGATGGCGCGAAGTGGACCGAGGACTTCCCTCAACGCATCACCCGAGTCCGCAGCATCCGCAAACGCTGCCGCGGCATCGATGGAGGCGATGGGTTTACGACTCGCGCAGTTCGCCAGGAGCGTGCGCGCCAATTCGGAGACATCCTCGGTCGCGCGCGTGAGCGTGGCGGCATCCGACTCATTCACATCGAGCTTGGCGGCCTCGCTGGCAAACGACTCGCCGTTGTATTGCATGGCGAGACGCACTTCAATCCGCCGATCTCCATCGGGAATCTCAAGAAGCAGCGACTCTGTCGCAGGACTCGCGCCCGCGAGAATGCGCGCGCGATCGTTGGAGAGCATGGCGCCCGCGATCGACACGCCGTCGAGGGCGGCATCGCGGAGTCGGTGCTCAAAGTTCGCAGCACGCGAGCCGACGGAAATGGCGCGCGCCGCGAAGATCGCGCCCGTCGCGACCAGGATGGCGGCGCCGACGATGACAAGCACAGCGATCATGACGAAGCCACGGCGCGTCACGGTCGACTCCCTCGCGGCGTTGTTGGCGGCGGACTCTTCGCGTCGTCTTCGAGCTTGCGGATCGCCAGCGGATCGACCTGGGGCGCGCCAGCGACGCGAAAGAACCGCGTGCGATCAGGTGGCGCTTCGATGGTGTTCGTCACGCTCTCTGGATCGCGCGCCTCGGCATCCGTCGTCGCGTCACCTTGTCGCGCAAACCAGATCGAGAGTTCGATTCCCACTGGAAACGATGCAGCGTCGGCGCTGTCAAACGCGTCCTGCCATCCGTCTTCAGCGAGATAGCGCAGACGCATCGTCCGCACGGGCGCGGCCAACGCGCCGCCAGGCTCTCCACGCGACACGGTGACACGCTGCGCCCCTGAGGAGAACTCGACCGTCGTCGCCGAGAGGCCGCTGAACGGTGGCTGGCCATCGTTGCCCAGCCCCACCGCAGCGCGCACGATGCGCACTGATGATTCGTTGCCGTCGATTCCAGAACCGAGCGCGCCGCCGTCCACCACCGCCGACGCGCAGGCGCGTTCAAGTGCGGTGAAGATCTCGTCGGCACATTCGATTTCACGCGAAGCACGCGCCAAGCGCGCGCGCGCGTCGCCGAGATTGGCGGTGAACATGGCAATGGCGCCGAGAAATGCCGTCGCAATCGCCACGCCGACGATCACTTCGAGCAGCGAGAAACCAAGGCGACGCATCCTCATCGCGTCCTCCTCTCGCTGCGCTCGCGAAGATCGATGGTGCGCTCATGCACTGCCACGATGACGGGCTCTGCGCCCGTGGGATCGCTCTCGTCACGCACCGTGGCGCGAGCGCGTGCGAGCGAGGTCTGCACTCCAGTGCCTGCTGCGGCGATGATCTCGACGGTGACCGAGAGGCCATCTTCTCGTGGACGAGCTTCGCCAAGATCGCCGATGGCGACCATGCCCGCGTCGAGTTCGGCCAGTCGCGTCGAGGCCAGATCAAACGCGCGCGCGCGGAGTTCCGCGCGTCGAATCGCATCGACGGCGCCTCGCATCGCCGACAAGGTGAACGAGGCCGCCGTGGCAAAGAGCGCGATCGCCAGCAGCAACTCCAGCAGGATTCCTCCCCCGCGGCGAGTGCGCGCGGGAGTGAAGCCATGGGGTCGAGCAGTCATGAGAGCCGTGAAGGTCAAGGACGCGCACGGGGCGCCGACTCGTGCTCACGCGTGCGATCGAGTTCGCGATCGTCATCACGATTCGTCGCGTCATCGAAATCAACGCCATCGAACTCGGGGCGATCCGCGTCGTCCGAAAGATCCTCGTTTGCAGCGCGCGGCTTCGCGTCAACCTGCTGAGGAACACCCGTGGTTCGATCGACCTGCATCGCGCGAAGCGAGCCAGCATCCGTCCACAACATGAAGGTTGGTGCGAAGAACACCGTGCCATCAGGAAGGAAGATCGCCAGCGTCTGACCGCGTGTGGTTGGAGTTTCTGCCTTGGAGCCTGTGTCGAACTCGGGTTCGTCCAAGGATGGCTCGTCCGTCGCACTCGATCCCGCCGCATCAGGATGCGTGAGCCCAAGCGCGATGCGCACGCCAAGCGGCAAGGCCATGCTGGCCCACGGCGCATTGATCGGAGCGGCCGCGTCGGACTCGAAACCGCCATCGTCCGTGGAGGAACCGCGGCGCGCGCGACCCACACCACTCTCCTCCGCACCCGAAAGGAACCGCGCATTGATGCGGCTCTGGCTGCCGTTGGATTGTGCGATGACCTCGACGGGACGACCTTCTTCGCGCGCGGCGGCGCGGGCCATCATCAATTGCATCGTGATGCCGTCTTCAGCGTTGTCGAGTTCGCGCTTGCCCAGCCAACCCGTCGTCCATGGAATCACCACCGCACCGATCGCGACGACAATCGCGATCCCGACGAGCAACTCGAGGAGTGAGACGCCGCGGCGCAGGCGAGTGGAGATGAGACGAACGAGGTGCATGGAAGACACGCGTGACCAGGGTTGGCAATCTGAGGAGGGACGGGATCGTCCACCACTATCGGCTGATTCGCATCAGGGCAATTGCCTCAAATCAGCCGCCGCTCGTGCCCGTGCTCGAGCCGCTGCCGGATCCAGAGAACTCACCGAACTCGTCTCCAGCGGCTTCTTTGCGAAGATCTTGGTTGGAGATGTCGTCCTCGGTTCCTTCTTGACTGTCGGGTCCGAACGACACGATGTCGAAGTTGGCGCCCTCGAGAATCGTGCTCGGAACGCGGAATACCCAGACGTTTCCCCACGCGTCCTTCGGCTTGGCTTCCTTGAGATAAGGGCCGCCCCAACGAGTCTGGTCTTCTTCGTTGGCGAGCGCGTCCTTGGACCAAAGCACGGCGAGGCCTTCTTCTTCACTCGGCCAGCGCTTCATCTCGACGCGGAACTGCTCAAGGGCACCTTCAAACGCCTGCAGCTGTGCGCGCGCAAGTTTGAGGTCTGCCTTCTCACTGGCTCCGAGAACATTGACGGCGACGAGACTGCCGATGGCGAGCAAGATCCCGATGACGATGAGGAGTTCGAGAATGGTGAAGCCGCGACGGCGGGTGTGAGTGCGGGGTGCGCTGCGCATGGATGCCTCCTGAATTGGCGGAACGGAGTCTACCGCCAAGGCTTTCATCGCAATCGGCGCATTCGCTCACTGCGCGAGAATTGAGTCGCTGGAGATTTCCCCTTATCGGGCATCAACTTGGGTTCCGACGCGCCTCAGAGCTGCGACGAGAGCTGCATCATCGGCACCACGAGGGCGAGGAAGATGAACATGACAACGCAGGCAATCACCAGGAGCATCGCGGGTTCCATCATGCGCAAGAGCAGGGAAAGCGCGCGGTCGATGCGCGACTCCAGGGTGTCGGCGAGCCGCACCAGCACCGATGGCAAGGTGTTCGCGCTCTCTCCGACGGCGATGATTTCAATCACATCTTCAGGAAACAGTCCGCTCGCGGCCAACGGAAGACTGAGCTGCTCCCCTTGCCGCACTGCTTCACTTGCCTGCTCGAGTGCACGCGACAAGACAGGATTTCCCGCCGAGTCGCGGGCGATCTCAATGGCCTGCAGCATGGGGATTCCGTTTTCAAGGAGAGTCCCGAGCATGCGAGCAAACCGCGCGACGGCAATCGAAGAGAGCAGCGGACCGAGCATGGGGACGCGCAGAAAGTTCTCCGCGATCCAGTAGCGCGCCGCAGGTTTTCGCAGGGTCACCACACTCGCTGTCGTGATCACCGCCGTGGCGACTCCGATCAGAATCGTGTGACCCGTGAGGAGCTCACTCGCGCCGAGCAAGATGCGTGTGGCCAACGGCAGGCTCGGCATCTTGTCGAAGAAGTCCTGGAATTTCGGCACGAAGAACACCAGTGAAGCTACGACGACGGCAGCGCCGACAAGCAGCAGCACCAACGGATACATGAGGTTTCCGATGACGCGGCCGCGCAAATCGGCCTGCTGCTCGAGCAGGGTTGCAAGGCGCGCCAGCACGGGTTCGAGAAACGCACCTCGCTCACCTGCGCGCACCATGGCGACATGCACGGGCGCGAAGATTCGTTCATGACGCGCCATCGCATCGGCGAGACGATCACCTGAGGCGATGCCGTCGGCGACCTCGCTCCATGCTTTCGCGAGCGTCGGGTTCGCCTTTCCGCGGCCAAGAAGGCGAAGCGCGCGCAGCAAGGGCACACCCGAACGCAGCAACTCTGAAAGCTGGCGATAGCTGCCCGAAAGCGCGCGCACTCCGACGCGACCGCCACTGCGCGGCGCACCCGCGACCGCCACGCGAATCGGCACGAGACCCTTGGCTGAAAGGTCGGCCAACAGAACCGACTCTGTCGCTGCATCGGCGCGTCCTTTGACGCGGCGACTCGTGGTGTCTCGTGCGATGTAGTCGAAGGTCGGCACCCACCAATAGTAAAGCCGCGCGCACCAAACGGTGCGCGCGGCGTTGCGTTCAACAAAGAGTTCCGCGACTTCAGCGACGACGACGACCAAAGAGGCCGACCGCAGCGAGCAAGGAAATCGCGCCAGGAGCAGGCACGCCCGCAGGAGCAAAGACCAGTTCGACTCCGTAGCTCTCGCCGAGCCCAGCCTCACTGATCTCTAACTTCATGCCCGCCGTCAGGAGCAAACCGCCATAGATCGGCTCGCTTGAGCCCGATCCATCCCAACCGCCCGCGCCCGACTGTCCGCCCGAACCATCACCGCCGCTGCCGCCCGCGCCATGCACGAAGCCCGCGAAATGCGTCCACGAAATGCCGTTCTGCCCGAGCGAGATGAAGTGCTGCGAATTGAAGTGCTGGTCACCGCTGATGGCGTCGCAAGTCGAAACGCGGCTCTGCAGAATTGTCTGCGACTCACCCATGTGTTGCGTCACAGCACCCGTGTAGCCCGAGGTCACACTGCCCGCAAGAAGGTCCGCGCCAACGATGCGCATGAGGTCGATGTCAGCACCAGGACTCCAGGTTCCATAGGTGTTCGTGCCCGTATCGCGCACACGGACTTCGACGAGTGCGAGTCCGCCGCCTAGTTGATTGGCGATGCCATTCAGGTCGAACATCGTGATGGTGCGCGGTCCCAAAGCGTCGGTGCGCGTCGTGACATGCGCTCCGAAGGCTCCCGTGTAGACGATCGCCGGTCGCGGCGAGGTCTGCATGACAGTGCCCAGATTCACGACGAGGTCTGCCGAGGCAACGCCGGTGAAGGCGAGCGTGGCTGCGATTCCCATGACGGTGGTGGCGTGGTTCATGTTTTTGGTTGTCCTGTTCCCCGTGGCGCGCCTCGGCTCCCCTGCGGCCGTGGCCTCGCGCAACACAACAAGAGTGCCGCGAAACCAAGCGTTTCCAATCGCTGACGACGATTCCTTCGCGTCGGAAATGCAAGGAAACACGCGTGTGCAGGTTGCATCGAGCGCGCAGGGTCGGTCTGGGCGATCTGCGCAGCCTGCGCCTTGTTCGGTACGCTGACTCGATGCGCGTCGTGAGTTTGGATCCCTGTGCAACCGAGCTGGTCATCGCTGTTGGTGGCGCCTCGTTGCTCGTTGGAAAGAGCAGCCAGTGCGCAGAAGGCGCTGGAATTCCCGTTGTTTCCGCCGACTGCCTCGATGAACCGCTCCTGGTTTCGCTCGAGCCCGATGTGATCGTGACCACGCGCGCCTCGGACGCGCATGCGCTGGCGCGTGTGGTCACGCGCCTCCCGCGCACCACGACCGTGCTGCAGCTCGCGCCCGCGACGATCCTTGATCTGTTGGACGATCTCCTGCGCGTTGGTGAGACGATTGGCCGCGCCGCCGAGGCGCAACACGCGATGGTCGATCTGCGGGCGCGCTACTGGAGCGCCATCGACTTCGTGAGCCCGTTCGTGCACGCTCCTGAAGTCCTCTTCCTGACTTCGATCGATCCACTCGTCGTCGGCGGCCTGTGGACGCCTGCGCTGATCGAAGCCGCGGGCGCACGACACTCGCTCAATCCAGCAGGCGCACCCGCGCGGCGCGTGACGCCCGAAGAGGTCATCGAATGCGCGCCGGAGCGCATCGTGCTCTGTCTGAGCTCCCCGACCTCTTCGCCGCTGCGCGCGCTTGAGACGCTTCAACAGACCAGATGGTGGGGACTCCTGCCAGCGGTTCTCGATGGCAAACCTGGATCGATTGCGCTCGTCGATGGAAGCCAGATGTTCACCGAACCGAGCCCGCGGCTGGTCGACGCGTTTGAATGGCTGGTCGGCTGGATCAATGGACGCGAGGAAGTTGTCCCGTCGCAGTTTCCGGTCGTCTACCCCGATCGCCTCTCCACCCACTGACGACTGCCCAATCGGCAGGATCGCGAACTCTTTCCCCACCGAACGGCGCTCGCCACGCGACACTGGCCATCGCGCGTCGCGCTCACATGCCTTGACCGCACTCTGGCGCGGCCTTTGCTTGACGCGGCGACCTCGCTCGCGCTCGGAGCAAGGACTTTGAAAGGACTCTCATGCGATTCGATAAGTTCACCACCCTCGCGCAAGAAGCTCTCTCGGCGGCCCAACAGTCGGCGATCGGTTCGGGGCACTCTGAGCTCACGCCGTTGCACTTGCTTGCTGCCTTGCTCGCTGAGAAGGGTTCGTCGACGGCGACCCTGCTGCAGAAGGCAGGCTTTGATCCAGCCCGCACACTCGAGGTCACCTCGATCGAGCTGCGTCGATTGCCCAAGGTGCAGGGCGGAACCAACGGCAACGCTTCCCGCGAGTTCATCGAGTTGATCGCCACCGCCGAGCGCGAGGCGCAGCGCATGAAGGACGCCTATGTCTCGACCGAGCATCTCTTGCTCGGACTGGCCGAGGTCAAGAGCGGCGCGAAAGAAGTGCTCTCGACACTTGGAGTGAGTCGCGCCCGCGTGCAGTCGGCCATCGAGGCGATTCGAAAGTCTTCGGGTGTGACCAATGTCGCCGACCAGAACGCAGAATCCAATTACGAAGCGCTCAAGAAGTACGGCATTGATCTCGTCGAGAAGGCGCAGCAAGGGAAGATCGATCCCGTCATCGGACGCGATGAAGAGATCCGTCGCTGCATGCAGGTCCTCTCGCGTCGCACCAAGAACAATCCTGTCCTCATCGGTGAACCTGGCGTCGGCAAGACCGCCATTGCTGAAGGACTCGCACTTCGCATCGTCAATGGCGATTGCCCTGAGTCGATGCGCGATGCGCGCATCGTGGCGTTGGATGTCGGACAACTCCTCGCAGGCGCGAAGTACCGCGGTGAGTTCGAAGAGCGACTCAAGGCCGTGCTGCGCGAAGTCGCGTCGAGTGAGGGCCGCATCATCGTCTTCATCGATGAGCTCCACACCATCGTGAGCGCTGGTCAGAGTGAAGGCGCGGTTGGTGCGGGACAGTTGCTCAAGCCCGCGTTGGCGCGAGGCGAAATGCGCTGCATCGGTGCCACCACGCTCGATGAGTACCGCAAGCATGTCGAGAAGGACCCCGCCTTCGAGCGCCGTTTCCAGCCGGTCTTTGTGGGCGAGCCGAGTGTCGAGGACACCATTGCGATTCTGCGCGGACTGAAGTCGCGCTACGAAACCCACCACGGTGTGCGCATCCAAGATGGCGCCATCGTGTCGGCCGCGACGCTCTCGCGGCGCTACATCGCCGACCGCTTTCTTCCCGACAAGGCGATCGATCTGCTCGATGAGGCAGCCTCACGCCTGCGCATCGAGAACGACTCGATCCCCGCTGAACTTGACGAAGTGCGGCGCAAGATCATGCAACTCGAGATCGAACGCGAAGCGCTCAAGCTCGAGAAGGACGCCGAGAGTAAGAAGCGGCTCGGCGCCATCGAAGCCGAACTCGCGGAGCACAACGAAACCAATCGCGGCATGTCAGCGCGCTGGGAACTGGAAAAGAAGGAGCTCGACGCGGTCAAGGAACTCAAGAGCGCCATGGAGCGCAAGCACACCGAGCTCGACCAGGCCAAGCGCCGCGGTGATTTCGAAGGAGCTTCGCGCATTCAGTACGGCGATTTGCGCGATCTCGAGAAGCGACTCGTCAAAGCCGAGGAGTCGTTCCGTACGCGCCAGGCCGACGGCACCGCGATGGTGAAGGAAGAAGTCGACAGCGAGCAGATCGCCGAAGTCATCGCCAAGTGGACGGGCATTCCGCTGGCCAAACTCATCGAGAGTGAGCGCGAGAAGCTCTTGCACATGGAGCAGGACCTCGCGCAGCGCGTCATCGGTCAACGCGAAGCCGTCACCGCCGTCAGCGAAGCGGTTCGCCGCAGCCGCGCCGGACTTGGTGAGGCCAATCGCCCGATCGGATCGTTCCTCTTCCTCGGTCCAACGGGCGTCGGAAAGACCGAGCTCTGCAAGGCGCTCGCGATGTACCTCTTTGATACTGAAGAGGCGATCGTGCGCATCGACATGAGCGAGTACATGGAGCAGCACGCCGTCTCGCGGCTCATCGGCTCACCTCCTGGTTATGTCGGACACGATGAGGGCGGCCAACTCACTGAGCGAGTTCGCCGTCGACCCTACAGCGTCGTGTTGTTTGACGAGATGGAGAAGGCGCATCCCGATGTGTCGAACATCCTGCTGCAGGTGCTCGACGATGGCCGACTGACCGACGGACAGGGACGCACCGTCGACTTCTCGAACACCATCATCGTCATGACTTCGAACCTTGGGTCGCACGCGATCTTGGAGATGACTGAGCGACATGAAGACGAGGCGGTCATCGAGGCGCATGTGCGCGGCATCCTCAAGAAGCACCTGCGGCCCGAGCTTCTCAACCGCATCGATGAGACGGTGATCTTCCACGCACTTGGTCGTGAGCAACTCAGCGGCATCGTGGAGATTCAACTGGGGAATCTTCGTAAGCGCCTCGCCGCGCGCGGCATCACGCTCGGCGTGAGCGCTGCGGCAACCCAAGCGCTTGCCTCCGAGGGCTACGACCCGCAGTTCGGCGCGCGACCGCTCAAGCGCGTCATCCAACAACGCATCGAGAACGCCCTCGCGGGCAAGATCCTCGCGGGTGAAATCGGCGACGGAGACACGGTCAAGGTCGAGTACCAGGGCAAGAGCTTTACCTTTACGAAGGTCGCTTCACCCTCGACACAGACGGCCAGATAAACCGCAAGGGTTCGGCGTGAACCGACTTGACGAATCCGCCGAGATTGCGACGCTGTTGGGATGATCTCACTCTTCGCCTGCGCGATCCTCGCCTGCGCGGTTCCACCTCTTCCCGCGCCCAAGCCCTCGGCCGAGCGTGCGCTCTTTCCCATCGACCCAGTGATCTTGCTTGGCTCGGGTGAGAAGATGGAAGGCGTTGCCACCCGCGAGGCGAACTACGGCGGCTTTCGTTATCGATTCGCCACCGAAGCCTCGCAGCGCGCCTTTGCGGCGACGCCCACACGCTTTGCCATCGGCATGGGTGGAGGCTGCGCCCGCATGGGTCCACTGAGTGGTCGTGGCGATGTCGCGCGCTACGAAGTGGTGAACGATCGACTCTACATCTTTGCCAGTGACGCGTGCCGCGCCAGCTTCCTCAAGGATCCCAGCGCGTTTCTCGAAGTTGCCGACGCGCCGTTTCCAACCGACGCGCGTGGACTCGAACTTGCCGCCGTCGCGCGACGCTGGCTGCGCGCTGATGCTGCGTGCCCGAGCGAGATCGTCGTCACTGATCACCAAGAAGTGAAGTCGGGCGAGGAGATGCACAAGACGCGCGATGAGGTTCGGCTCTCACCGAATCTCCTGTTCACCACGCTCAACGCGTGGGACGAGAGCGTCTGGTGGACGACCGCGTCGCTCGTTGAGAGCGCCGTCACGGACACGCCGACGCACTTCATGCGTTCGACCGTGCAGGGCGAACAACTGCTCGACGACTCACAGCTCGCTGCGTTTCGTCGCGTGGCGATGGTGGAGCCGTTGTTCCTCTCGCGCCTCCTGCTGCAATCCGATGTGAAACTCGCCGGCGGCGGCGCTGCTGAGTGGAAGGTCGGCGATCGCACGCTGACAGGAGAGATCCTCAAGATCCACTGGAAAGAGGTCACCGTCGAATGGCTCATCAAGGCCGCGACAGGGCAGCCGATGGCGCAGCGCGCGATGAAGCGCTCACGCGACGCGCGCTTTGCGCAGGTCACCGAAGCGTTCTCCGATTGGAACGACAAGGCAGGCGTGCGCATTCCTATGACGCGCAGTGATGGCGTGGTGACCCGTCGATTCGACAGCGTCGAGAGCGACTGCGACCCGAAGGTCCCTGAGGCACCAGCGACTCCCGCCGAGTAGCGCGCGCAGCGTCTACCGTCGCGCCGCGCGCTCGGACTCGATGCGCTCGACGACGCGTTCCAATTCAGTGGGCTTGATGGCGAAGCTGCCGACGAACGGCCGGCCATGCGCTACGAGTACGAGAAAGCAAGTGGCGATCGCCACCGACACCAAACTCAGAGCGAGAATTCGACCGCGGGGCGCTTCACCATGGAGCGCGCCGATGGACAGCAGCAACAACACGCCGAGCATCACCACGACAATCCAGCGAAGCGGTGACATGTAGACGAGACCTTCGCGAAGCCGAAGGTCTCGCGCATCGCCCGCGCGATCAACGGCCGCCAACAACTCAGCGTCAGGCCACTGAGCCACTTCGCGCCGCAGCGCAGTGAACTCCGTTGGCCGTGTCCGCGATGCCTTGGCGTCACTGAGCGTTGGCCACTCCACATCGATGAGGTGGCGCGCGTACTTTTGCACTCGGTCGGGGATGGCTGCGACATCCACAAGAACCTCGGACGCCTGCGCGACATCAAGAACCGATTGCAACGCCGACGCCTCATCAAGCACCGCACCGCGCACGCGATCGCCGCGATCCCAGATCCACACCGCATTGAACGAGATCAAGAGGCCGAAGGAGAGCGCGATCTGCGAGGTCACTTCTGCTTCGAACTTGCCGAGCCTTCGCCCGTCGGGACCACAGATCCGCGGCACCGCCACGCGATGCACCGCGTAGGCAACGCCGCCCCAAAACGCCGCGACAATCAGCGCAAGAAATACCGTCGGAAGCGCGAGGAGCCAGTCAATGAGCGGGTACATGCAGCCAAGGTACCATCGGGTGATGCACGCACTGCTTGGGAGCTTCGGCACACAGCGCCCCGTTCGCAAGCAGGACTCGTGGCTCCTCAGCGCGCTCATCGTGATGCTGCTGGCCGCGTGCGTGTTTCTCGTCGGCCTCCGCGCGCTTCCCGTCACCGATCGTGATGAACCGCGTTTCGCGCAGGCTTCGCGACAGATGGCCCAGAGCAGCGCGCTGGCCGATTGGGTGATCCCGCGCGTCGGTGATGAGATCCGTCTCAAGAAGCCGCCGCTCATCTATTGGATCCAAGCACCAACCGTCCTGTTACTCACAGGTGGCGACCCATCGCGTGACGCGATCTGGATGTATCGACTGCCGAGTGCCCTCGCTGCGACGCTCGCGGCGCTCGCGACACTCTGGCTCGGACGCAGAATGTTCGGCGGCAACACAGGGCTTCTCGCAGCGTGCCTTCTGGTTGTCTCGCCTGTGATCGTGACCGATTGCCACATGGCGCGCGCCGATGAACTCCTCCTCGCGACGACCACACTCGCGTGTTGCGTGCTCTGGACACTCTGGCGCACGCATCGACTAGGACGACGACCCAGCATCGCGGCGGTCACGCTCTTCTGGTTCTGCGTCGGGCTCGGCGTGCTCGCCAAAGGGCCAATCACGCCGTTTGTCGTGGGAACGACCGCACTCTGCTGCGCAGCTGCACGGCGCGATTGGATCTTCTTATGGAGACTGCGCCCGATCCTCGGCGTTGCGGTGCTGGCCGCACTCGGCGCGCCGTGGTTGTATCTCGCGGTGCGCGAAGTCGGATGGGAGACGCTGCAGGCCGCGTTCAGTAAGGAAGTGCTGCAGCGTGCGCAAGAAGGCGCGGAGGGCCACGCCGCGCCGCCCGGCTACTACCTCATCACACTCATGGCCTTCTTCTTCCCGGGCGCGCTGTTGGCGGCGCTTGGATTTGAGCGCCTGCTCAAGCGCGCGTTTGCGGTGCGACACACCAAGGGCGCACGGCTCTTCGCGCGCGTGAAGACGCGGTTGAGTAGCACGCGCGGCCGCGACGCCGAGTTGTTTCTCATCTGCTGGATCGTTCCCACTTGGATCGCCTTCGAGTTGGTGGTGACGAAGTTCCCGCACTACATCCTTCCGATCTATCCCGCGTTGGCACTCATGGTCGCGCGACTCGCACTTGGCGGACTGCGCGCGCTCCCCAAGCCGCTCAACGCGGGCGACCGATTCACCGCGAACGCGTGGTTCGTGGTTGGACTGTTGCTCTCGGGTGCAGGCGCGGGACTCTTCGCGTGGCTCGTCGCGAGTGGGCGCGCGGCCGACGCGACCAGCGCGTGGCCGACGATGGCGTCACGCGACTTCGTGTCGATCGCGCTGGCGAGCGCGGCGACGCTTGGTGCACTCCTGCTGCTGTGGAACGCGTGGCGCTCGGTGCGCAACGGTGCACTCACGCGTGGACTCCTCATGGCGATTCCTGCGACGGTGCTCGCTGAGGTCGCCCTCTTTGGAGTCTGGCTTCCCAATGCGACCTTTGTGTGGAACACGCCGCGCATCGTGGGACTGGTCGCCCAAGACGCAGGAATCTCGCCTGCAGACGCTGGTTTCCCACGCATCGGTGGCGTGGGCTATGTCGAAGACTCGCTGCTCTGGACGACGCGCAATCGACTCGATCGTCTCGGCGATAGCGTGACTGAGCAGAGCCGACCGCGGATCGAAGCGTGGTGTCGCGACCATCCGACGGGCTACCTCTTGATTCCGCGCACGGAGGTCGGAGAGTTCACACAGTTCGGTCGCGTGATCGGCGAGGTCGACGGTTTCAACTACTCCGACGGCACTCCCGTTTCTCATGCAGTCCTTCGCGTGAACCCGCGCGCGCCATGAACTACCTCCTGATTCCAGCTTGGGTGTTCAGCAACCTCATGTATGCGGGGGCGCTGTTGGCGCTCGCTGCAGGGGTTGTGCTGACGATTGGCTTGTTCACCGCGCGTCGCGGATGGGAACCGCGCTGTAGAAAGTGCGCGCACGATCTGAGGTCGATCGATCCAGCCAAGCGTGGTTGCCTCGAGTGTGGCGCGGATCTCACCAAACGCAGAGCCGTGCTGACGGGGCGACGCAGCGTGCGACCTGTAGTGACCTCAGTGGGTTGTGTGCTCCTCGCATTGGCCGCGCTCACCAGTTGGAAGCTCGACGCGCAGGGTGTGATGGCACTGCGGGTGGCGCTGGTTGGATCGATGCCGACGCAGACGCTCATCGACATGATGTTCGAGCAGACGGACGCCACGGGCATCGTGGGCAGCGCGCTGCGCAAGCGCGTGCGCGCCACGCCCGCGCCGCGCCAGATTCCGACTGGCGCACTACTCGCAGCGGTGCTCCACGCGGCCGATCGCTGCGAGGAAGCAGGTCGGCGACCACTCTCTGCGGTGCTGCAGTCCGAAGCGACATTCCTCGTCGACGCTCTCGATGCGGACGAACGCAGCAGGCTCATTGACCTCGCGATCGAAGAACTCCTTCAGAGTGATGGAGAGAAGAGTTCGCGTTACCAACTCGCGGTCGCCATCGACCGGCAGCGCGAGTCGAGCGGCGCCGCGTACGCACTCCTCATCGAACGATTGAACACGACACCCGCAGGGCGCCGCGTGCTCGCGCTCAAGCCGTCCGCAGCAGGCGTGCTCTCGAGCGGAGAGGTGGAACGGATCGCGCTGTGGCGGCGACTCACACCGCCAAGCAACCGCGGCTTCAACGACTATGGCGACCAAGCCTACGGGCTCGTGTTGGCTGAAGCCATGCTCGAAGCACTCGACGGATCGGGACAAAGGGTCATGCTCGCATCGATCCCGAGGACGCACACGGGGATGCCGCGCGAGAACGGCGCTGGTTGCGATCTGTTGATCGACGCACCACCTGGAAAGTACCGACTGCATCTCACGGGGGCAGTCGCGGAGTCGGTGCTGCTGCCACGCGCGAAGCACTCATTCGACACCCCCGCCGTGCTCACGGTCGAAGAGGCGCTCAAGCTCGATGGAGCGGTGCCTTACGCGGAGAGCTGCGAAGTGGAGGTCGGCCCGCCTGCGATCGTCGCGCGCGTGTTCACCGATGCGCCTGAGCTCGCTGCGCGCGTTGCGCAGCTCATGGGGACCTGCCGTCTCGCGCTCGACGACGGCGAAGTGTCCATCGTTCTTGATTCGCTGCTCTCGTCGTCCTACCAAGGTCGATCAGATGACGCCGATGGTTTCCCTTCCATGATGGCCACCGTCTCGGCTCGCCAAGGATCGCGCGCCTGGCCCGTTGGTCAGTTTTCCACGGCATCAGGCGGTTACAGCGCTGGAATGCACGCGCTTTCCTCCGAGCTGCGCACGAACGAGCCGTTTGATCTCGTGATCGAGCCGCAGACCGCGCTGAACTGTGGGAGAGGCGGACCGCGGTGGGATCCGACGCCTCAGGGTGCGTGGGGCCGCGCGATCCCCGCGTTTGTGTGGTGCAACTTCACACTCCATTTCGAGAACGCCGTCACCTTGCCGAAGGTCGAAACGCAACGCCTGCCGCTCCTGCCTTCCGTCGGCACGGCACGCGTCGATGATGCGACGCGTCGCGTGATCGAAGGGTGGGCTGCAACGCTCGACGGCGACATTGATCGCGGCAGCCAAATGGCGCGACGCGGCCAGCCCCCTCCGATCGCTCGATCCATTGGGCTTGCTGGCGCTGCCAAGTGGAACAACTCGCCAAACAATGCCGAGAGTTTCGAGCTCCTCTTCGACTGGCCCAAAGACCTCTGCCTCAGCGGATGGTTCGAACTTCGCACGACTGATCGCTTGGCCGCGCCGAGTCGACCTGTGTTCGGTCCGATGGGTCACGGTGGCACGGTCACCCCGATGATGCCCGTGTTCGCGGTGTCCGATGACGACATGCTCATCGTCCGCTACACACCCGATGCGCGCGTGGGCGCTGCGGATGGAAGCGGTCCGTTTGCCTATGTCGGCGCGCCGTTTGAAGTGCGCTTCGCTTCGAAAGGTGCCAAGCCCGAACTCGTGTGGCTCGATGGCGTGTCGGTACCCGCAGCGTCAGGCGCGGTCAAAGAAGTCACGACCCCGTGACGCGATGGCGCACTCATCATCGTGCGTGAAAGTGCGCTCCGCCTTCGTCGCCACGCCGAGAACGCCAAGCACGCGACCATCCGTCGCAAGCACGGGCACCGCGACACTTCCCGCAAGTCCCGTCGCGCGTGCGCCAGGCCGCACATCGCCCGTCGCGTCCTTCTGAATGTTGCAGGAGTTCACCGCACACTTGCGCTCAGCGGCGAGCCCCGCCATGCCCTTACCGATCGGCACCGTCCGCACGATGTCGAGCACAGGTTGGGGAATGCCGATGGCGCAGCGCAAGTGCAACACGCCGTCGGCGCCGATGGCGTGAAGCGTGCCGCTGTCGGCGCGAAGATCGGCCAGGAGCGAAGTGAGCAGCGTGAGATCGGCGGCAGAAGACTGCATGGCGCGGAGCGTAACGAGCTCACGCATCGGCGGCATAGGCGCGCATCAACGCCTTCTTCACGGTGTCGTCGATCTCGTCGAGCGTCGCGATGTCCACGCGATGCGTGAGTCGGTCCTTCTTGGCAGTGCCGCCGGTGTCGACGAGGCGCTTGGTGAACTTCTCCCCTTTGAGCGCGAGTGAGAAACGCACGAACTTCCGATTAGGCGCGGCCACCTGCGCGAACACATGGTTTCGATACGCGGGAATGATCGTCTCGCACGGGGAGATACCGACATCGGCGCCGCAGGCACGGCAGAGATCAAGAAGCGCGTCACCGACAGGCCGCAGATGCGCCTTGCCACCAGCAAACTGGGTGTCGACGAGTTCGGGGCAGCGCGCGAGGTAGCCCTCTTCCGTCGAGTCCCATGGATGCAGGTCGCCAAGTGAACGATCGGCAAGCCATGACGCGGAGTTCGAGCCGATGCCATGCTCGTCCTTGAGAAACGTACTGCGCGCCGCGCGGTCGCCACCCTTGCATTGCTTCTTGAGAACGCTGCACCACTCATCAAGCGTGCGACCCGTCTTGTCTTTGAGCTCGCGCTCCCACTTGATGAGCATGTGCACGCCCGAATGCACGCGGTAGAGAGGACGCTTGGTGGATCGAGTCTTGGCCATAGGACTCCTCACTGTTGGAGGAAGACGAACACGCCATGCTTGTTGGCGACGGCGATGTCGGGCTTGGAGTCTGCATTCACAGCGCCGACGAACAACTGCGTGCCGACTCCGCTGTCCGCGTCGATCTCATGCTTGATGAACCGCGCTCCGCCCGGCGCCGCAGCATCGCGCACACATTCAAACCAGCAAACGACTGGCGGCGCCATCGGCTCGTCGTCACCCATCGGTCCGTGTGCCCATCGACGCTTGCCCGTCACGATGTCGACCAGGTCGTCGCCGTTGAGATCGATGACGCGCACCGCGTGAATCTGGCTGAAACCCGCACCGTTGGCGTTGTCGGCAGCGTGGCGACCGAGGATGACGCGCTCCGTGAAGGTGCCGTCGAGATTCTGCTCAAACCACGAGAGCCCGTAGCTGTGCGCCTTGATGCTTGTCACCACATCGGCGCGTCCGTCGCCGTTCACATCGAGCGCGTACATCTGCGCGCCGCCCTCGCCAAAGTTGGCAGCATGAAACGGCCAGAGCGCATCGGGCGCTCCCTTGTCGGGCTGCTCGTACCAACCTGTACTCGTGAGGAGATCGGAGCGTCCATCACCATTCACATCGCCTGCGCCATAGCCGTGGGTGTAGCGATGAATCGCCTTGTCACCCTCAGCCGACTTCGCTGTGATCGCGCGGTACACCGCCTTGGCAAAGGGAGCGCGCGCATTGAGCTCTGCGAAACCAAACTGTCCCTCGGTATGACAGAGGAGTTCGGGCATGAGGTCACCTGTGATGTTCACGAAGTCGGGCGACTCGCCATCGGCCGCGCCGAAGAGATCATGGCGCGTCCAGTTCATCTCGTCGGCCAGCGCGGCGTGCCCAGGATTCACGAAGAGTGACGCAGGCGTTCCAGGCAATCCATAGACGAGGATGTCGCACGCGCCGTCACCGTTGAAGTCGCGCGCGAACTGCAGGAAGTAATCGGAATATCCCGTGTCGGCGCGGTATGGCGTCTTGTTCATCCCCTCACCGTTGTTGCGCTCGGGGGTGTAACCAACGCGGCGCGCGAAGTCTGGACCAAGCCAGATGTATCGCCCTGCGCAGAGATCGCGATGACCGTCGCCATTGAAGTCAGCCACGGCGCAACCTTCAGCGACAAAGTCCTTCGAGAGGGTCTGCTTGGCAAACGCTGGAGAACTCGAATTTGGCGGAGGTGCGGAAGCGAGTTCCGCAGATTGTTCCATCACGAGAAGAACCACGGCGAGCGCGTACAGCATGCGCAGATCATCGTCGCGTCGCGGCGCTGCGGCAAGTCGAGGAGGCGTGACTCAGTCCAGCGGACGGCCATCCCAGCGGACGAACGACTCGATCGCCTCGTATTCCGCCAGTCCAAGCGCGTCGTAGAGTTTCGCGGTCGCAGCGTTGCGCTGCTCGGCGCGCTCCCAGAACTCGCGATCGTCCGCGCCAGGAAAGAGCGCGCGATCCTTCTGCGATTGGTGCTTGAAGATCGCCGTGCGCTTGCGCGCGACCTCATCAGGCGAAAGCGGCACCGCCATTTCGGTGTGTTCGACATCCCACTCTTGCCAGGCGCCGCGATAGAGCCAAGTGGTGCTGCTCTTCATCCACTCGTCCTGCTCACACTCGGTTAACGCGCGGAAGATCGCAGCAAGGCAGACTCGGTGGGTTCCGTGCGGATCACTGAGATCCCCAGCTGCGTACACCTGATGCGGCTTCACGCGTCGAAGAAGCGCCTTGACGATCTCGATGTCGTCGGTGCCGAGCGGCTTCTTGCGCACGCGGCCCGTCTCATAGAACGGCATGTCGAGGAAGTGCAGCCGCGACTCGGGAACGCCGCAGTAGATCCCCGCCGCGCGCGCCTCGCCGCGGCGGATGAGACCCTTGAGCCGCTGGAGTTCGGGCGGATCCACTTCACCAGGACGCTTGGACTTCAACTTGCGGGCGATGTCATGTTCGATGTGCTTGGTCTTGGCGCCCTCGAAACCAAACGCGGCGTTGAACTCGCTGGCGAAGTCGAGGAAGCGCAGCGCCTCGGCGTCGAAGACCGCGATGTTGCCTGAGGTCTGGTAGGCGACATGGACCTCATGCCCCTGATCAACGAGTCGAATGAGCGTGCCGCCCATCGAGATCACATCGTCATCGGGATGCGGCGAGAAGATCAGCACGCGCTTCGGGAAGATGTCGTCGCTCGGACGATGGATGTCGCCCGCTTGCTTGCGCTCGGCGGGCTTCCCTCCAGGCCAACCCGTGATCGACCGCTGCAAGTCACGAAACACCGAGATGTTCAGGTCATAGGCCTTACTGCGACCCGCGAGAAGATCCTGCAGGTGATGCTCGTTGTAGTCCTCGGCGGTGAGCTTGAGGATCGCCTTCTTGGTGGTGCGCGCCAGCCAGATGACGGCCTTGCGCGCGAGAGCGTCGGTCCACTCAAGGTCGTGGTTCGCGCTGGCCCACGGCGCTTTGCAGCGCTCGAGGTCGGCCGCCGCGGCGAGGTCGAGATAGACCTGCGCGTTGGCGTGCTCTTGCAAGAAGCTCGCAGCGATCGAGTTGGTGATCGCACCCTCGATGGCGCGGGCAACCACAGGAGCCTTGCCCTCACCGAAGGCGATCATCACGATGCGCTTGGCCTCGAGAATCGTGCCGACTCCCATGGTGACAGCGCGGGTAGGGACATTCTCTTCGCCAAAGAAATCGCTCGCGGCGTCCTTGCGTGTGACGCGATCGAGGGTGATGAGACGGGTGTGACTGGATCGGCCCGAGCCAGGCTCGTTGAAACCGATGTGTCCCGTGCGACCGATTCCCAAGAGCTGCAGATCGATGCCGCCTGCGGCCTTGATCTCCCGTTCGTAGCGCTCACACATGGCGCGGACATCGTCTTCGCTGCAAGTGCCATCAGGAATGTGCGTGTGCCGCTGGTCGATGTCGATGCGATCAAAGAGATGCTCGCGCATGAAGCGGTGGTAGCTCTGCAACTCCTGCGGCCGCATCGGCCAGTACTCATCGAGATTGAAGGTGATGACGTTGCCAAAGCTCAGACCCTCGTCCTTATGAAGTCGGACAAGCTCGTCGTACACGCCCGTGGGCGTGGAACCAGTCGCGAGTCCGAGGACGCACTTCTCTCCCGCTTTCGCCTTGGCGCGAATGAGATCAGCGATCTCGCGCGCGACCGTGGCACTCACATCCTTGGCACGCTCAAAGACGCGCGTACGGATGCGCTCTGCGGGGGAGGCGATGGACCAGTAGTCCGACGCGCTGGCCGCGGGGGTGTTGGCGGGTGCAGCGCTGAATGATGGAGTCGAGGAGGTCTTCGGAGCAAGCGTCGCCATGGCGATGCGATGCTATCGCAGGACGAGCCGCAACAGCAACGGCATTCGAGCGCCGTAGTCACACTGGCGCGCCGCGCGGGACTGCTCGGAATCAGGGCGCAAGCATGCTGCGCCTCTCACTCGGCCTCGGGGACTTCGGCAACGGAGTCGCTCACGGGCACCGACTTGGTCTCCAGACGATCGCTCCTGATCCGCCACCGAGCCCAAGTCCCGTGAATCGGAACGGGCAGTTGCGGATCCCGTAGCGCCGCGGACCGCTGAGGTCGTCGATGTTGCTCGAGCCGATCCCGAAGGTCACGAGCCCAAGCATCCCCTCAAGACCGAAACCCCCAGCCTCAAGTTGCTTCACGAACATCTCTGGCTCCAGCGCCGCCAATGGCTCGGTTTCGCGCGTCCAGTCGCGCGTCCATGCTCGCCCCTCGTCGATCCCGAGCCGCTGCATCGGTTCGGAGAAAGGCAGCAGATTCCACGCAGCCCACGGCTCATTGAGTCCATCACCGACCACCTCTTCCAACCGCCGACGGACCGCTGCAACCCGAGAGTGCTGTCCCGCCGCGAGGCTCTGCCCACTCGCCTTCAGGTATGCGCTGACCACTTCATCAACAAGCGCGCCACACGATCGCTGAAACTCCGCAACCGTCCGCGCGCGTTCCTCCCACGCCGTTGGATTCACGATCTTCGACTCGTGCATACATCGACCATAGATCTCCCACACCTGCGTCGCAAGTTCGCAACCTGCCATCGCCGCGGGCCGATGTGACTTCGCGCGCTCGTACCAGTCGGAAACCGCCGCGCGCACCCGCTGCCGAGCCTGAGAGATCGCTGCGGTCGCCCGAACCGTCAAGGGGATCGCTTCGTCGAGATCTTCAAGCAGCTTGTCGCGGTCCGCTCGAAGAGCCTCGCCCTCTGCAGGGGACATCCCGCACTTCACAATGGCACCCTCAAGCCCCGCGGTGATCTCTTCATGCAGCCTCTGCCGCACCATGTCGCGATTCAACAGCGCGCGCTCACACTGTTCCACCGCCTGCCACGCGTACAAGCGATAGCACTCTGATGTCACCACTGATGGCAGTGCAACGGCCAGATCCGAATAGACCTCTTCGGTGAGGGCTGCGAACTCGGGCGCCTCGATCGCACGAAGTGCCATGGCAATCTCGCGCTGCAAGACCAGCGCTTGCGATTTTCGGTCCAGCGCCTGTAGTGCCAACTGCTGCGCATCGAGCCGCTCAATCCACTCGAGAAGAGCTACCGCGCACGCCGAGGCATGCCACGGTTCCTGCGAGGAGATTTGAAGCACCGCGGCCTCGCAGCGGCGGCGCGCCTCGAGATCCCCCGTCGCCGCGAGTGCCGCGTCGGCGCGAACTGCTTCGCTGCGAATGAATGCACGGGTCAGTTCGCCGCAGTGGTTTGCTGCTGGACGACGCAACTTGATCCCCTCAGGGGTGAGCAGACCTTTGGCGCTGTCTCGGCTACCGCAGCGCGACGATGGCGCAAGGTCGGCGAGATCGCTTGAGGCGAGCACCCGTACAACGGGCGCTGCGGCTGTGGCCTCCACCCCTTCCTTCACGGGCTCAACGAGCGCAATGAAACCTGCCATCGGACCAGGCACGCGCGGCTGCACGACGATCCCATCACCGCGCTGTGCGGACTCGATGGCCTCTTGTCGTCCATCCGCTTCCGCCAACCCCGATCCCGCAAAGAGGACGGCGAGTAGCGCGACACACCACGGCGTCCATCCGAGTGAAAAGTTCCGAGACATAGTTGCTCCTTAGTCAACGCTGGCTGGCGCGCCCTGAACTGGACCCGAGGGCGTCGAATGCTCTGAGGGCTCAAAAAAAGTCGCGTCGGGCAAACAGGACTGACACCACGGCTCGATTGTCCCTGAGAGCGGCGCGAAGGAAATCTCGAACCCACCACCGACTGGCGACTGCCCTGTGCAAAACCCTGCGCCGCCGCAGGCGATCGAGCGATGCCCGTTTGCCATCATTTCGCGGTCAATCTGCAGACTCGACAGACCCTGATAGAACTGCCATTCGGCCGAACCACTTCCGCCCGCGCACGAGGGGACAGCGCAACTGGCCCTGACATCGAACTCCGACACTAAGCGCAGGTTCGAGGTCGCCTTGACCTCGAACAGTCTGCCGCTGATCCCCACATCCGTTGTGTGGATCAGGGTGGAAGTGCGCTCCCCGAGCAACGACATCACCGGCGAGTCTCCACTGCAGGAACAGGGATGCGTCATCATCTCCTGAGTGGGTTGTTGAGTCACATCGGTGTGCGCTCGCAAACTCCAAATGTCCTGCGCGACCTCCATGAGCTCGAGACTGCAGCACGCGTGGATCTTCGGCGGACTCCCCGGCTGGTTCGTACAAGAACCGTACAAGGGGACGCCTGCAGGATTTTCGCACTCGGGCGCCCCAAACGGGAATACGACGGGAAAGCGCAACACCCGCCAGTCATCGCATTGAAGCGGCGCCCCTTCTGGACTCGGATCCACGAGTGGAATGAGGTAGACCTGCGGCGCTGCGAGAACAGGCGCGACGACGAACCGAAGAGCCACGGCGATGACCGCCAACATGAAGGCTCTCACGGCACTGGGCAATTGCGACATAGCTCTCCTTCGGTTGAGTTCGATGACCAAGCCTCGTGTCGGGAGACTATCGAGGGTCATTGCTGTGTCAAGAGAAAATCCAATGGCGCACTGGTTGACGAGCGTTTGGCTCTCTCAAAAAGATGGCGCGAACTGGATTCAAATCATCCGTGCAGCCGTGAGATACGACGCATACGACGCACGCACCTCGTGCATCGAATCGCCGCCGAACTTGTCGAGGAACGCGTGGGCGATCTCAAATGCCACGACATTCTCCATCACGACGCTCGCAGCGGCGACGGCGCTGACATCGCTGCGCTCATAGGCACTCTGCACTGGCTCATGCGTGCCAAACTCGACACTCGGCAGTCCGCGCAGGAGTGTTGAGATCGGCTTCATCGTGCCGCGCACGACGACGGGCATGCCGTTGGTCATGCCGCCTTCGAGTCCGCCTGCGTTGTTGGTGGGGCGGGTGAAGCCGAGATTCGTCGAGTCCTTCTGCGCCGCGTCGTACACGATCGGATCATGCACAGCGCTTCCAAAGCGTGCGCCACACTCGCGACCGAGTCCGATCTCAACGGCCTTGAAGGCTTGAATGCCCATGACGGCAAAGGCCAGTCGCGCGTCGAGTCGATCTTCCCAGTTCATGCAGGAACCAAGTCCTGGCGGACAGCCAAAGACATGGACCTCGCACCAACCGCCGACGGTGTCTTTCTCGGTCTTGGCGCGATGAATGAGGTCAACGAGCTTCGCGTCGACCGCGGGATCAGGGCAGTTGACTTCGCTCGAGTCACGCGCGGCGACGAGCGAGTCCAGCGTGTCTTCACGCACTTCGATCGTGCTGCACGCGTCACACGCTCCGCGCACGAACCCGAACACGCGAATGCCAAACGCTTCAAGGAGCGACCTCGCCACGGCTCCCGCCGCCACGCGCGCCGCCGTTTCTCGCGCGCTGGCGCGTTCGAGTGTCCCGCGGCAATCAGGCGTGAGGTACTTGAGACTGCCCGCGAGATCCGCGTGGCCAGGACGAGGACGCGTCACCGGAGGCGTGCGCACCGCGTCATCAATACGACTGTCCTTGTTGGCGATGCGCACCGCGATGGGCGAGCCGATGGTGCGTCCTTGACGCAGACCCGCAAGAAACTCCGCAGTGTCCGACTCGATCTTCTGCCGCGCACCACGCCCGTAGCCACCCTGTCGCCGCGCGAGCTCGCGGTTCACGCAGGCCACATCGATCAGGAGGTCCGACGGCAACCCATCGATGATCGCGACCATCGCGGGTCCATGCGATTCACCGGCGGTCTGGTAGCGAAGCGGCTTGCCCATGGTGATTCCTCGTGTCCAACACTCTCGCAGGAAGCATCAGTGCGATGCGTCGACGAGCTTCCACAGCGAACCAGGATTGCCCTTGTTCTGACCACCATCGAAAGTGCTCACGACCAGCGTGCCATCGTGCATCGCATCGATCGACGCGACAAGCGCGTTGCGCTTCACCGCGAGAACCGCTGGCTTCGTCGCCTTGCCCTCGATCATGCGAATCCCCCACAACACCGAAGTCGTGAAGTCCGCGTAGAGGTAGACGCCCTCGAGCGCAGGAATCGCTTTGCCGCGATAGACCGTGCCACCCGTGACCGAGTTTCCTTCGCGATGGTGGTACTCGACGATGGGCTCTTCGAATGGGCCGTCGCCCTTTCCACCTTGGAAGTCGTGGAATCCCTCGCGCGCGTTCCACCCGTAATTCGCGCCCTTCTTGATGAGGTCGATCTCCTCCCACACATTCTGTCCGACATCGCCCGCCCAGAGATCGCCCGTGTTCGGATCAAACGCCATGCGCCAGATGTTGCGCGTGCCGCGCGCCCAGATCTCAGGCTTCGCGCCTTCGGTGGCGACAAACGGATTGTCGGCAGGGATCGCGTAGGGCTCGCCGCCGCTGCCCTTCTTGTTCACATCGATGCGCAGCACTTTGCCTAGAAAGGTGTCGAGACTCTGGCTGTAGTGGTGCGGATCGTTCGCTGCACCGCCGTCGCCGAGCGAGAGGTAGAGAAATCCATCAGGTCCGAACACTGCGGCGCCACCATTGTGATTTGAGTAGGGCTGCGGCTGCACAAGCAGGATCTCTTCGCTTCCCGCGTCAACCGATCGACCATCGGCCGCGACGGTGAAGCGCGAGAGGACCGATCGACGCGGCTTGTTCGCCGTGTAATAGGTGTAGAGCTCGCGCTTCTTGGGGAAGTCGGGATGAAATGCGACCGAGAGCAATCCCTCTTCGTTGCCGCCATCGTTCACGCGCTCGCGGATGTCGAGGAAGACCTCGGCCTCCTTGACATCACTGCGCGACGGATCGGCCATAAGGATGCGGCCTGGTTGCTCCACGATGTAGAGCGTGTTCGCGTCGCCTGGGCATTGCAGCGTCTGGATCGGACGCACCAACGGCAGTTCATGAAGGATGCGCTGGAACTCCAATTTCGGAATCGGTGCGCCCGTTGGCGCGGATTCCTCCGCAGGCGTCGGCTTTGAAGTCGGGGCCGCCGGCGGGACGGTCTGCATCGCAAGCGCAGTCGAGAGCAAGAGTGAAACGGCAACAGCAGCAACAGACATGACGACTCCAAAGTGATCCGGCGGAACCCCGCGCAGTAGGGCGGGTCGGGGCGCGATGGTAACGCGACGACCTCCGAGTCCTCACGCGGATTTCTCTACACTTTCCGACATGCACCTCACGCTCTCTGCGCTCGTCCTTCTTGTCGCCTGCGCTCCCGCCACGCTTCCCCCACCGACGGCCGAGCCGAAGGTCGTTGCGGTGGACGCTGCCAAGGAGAAGGCCGATGGATTCGTGCCGCTCTTCGATGGCACGACGCTCACGGGTTGGGTGGGAGACACGAAGGGCTACAAGGTCGAGTCGCTTCCCAACGGCGGCGCGGAGAACTCGGGAGTCGCGCCCGCGATCGTCTGCCAACCTGGTGGCACCAATCTCTTGACCAAGGATGAGTACGCGGACTTTGAGTTCCGCTTTGAGTTCCTGCTCACGCCTGGCGCCAACAACGGCATCGCGCTGCGCTCACCAACCGAAGGCGACCCTGCGTATGTCGGGTTCGAGTCGCAAATCCTCGACAACACCGCAGACCAATACAAGGGCCTCAAGATCTGGCAGTACCACGGCTCGCTCTACGGCATCGCGCCTGCGACGGCCACGGCGCTGCGCCCGGTTGGTCAGTGGAACAGTGAGACGATCACCATGCGTGGTCGCCTGGTGAAGATCGAATTGAACGGAGTCGTGATCGTCGACATCAACCTCGACACTGCGGCGCCCAACGGCAAGACCGTGAGCGATCACAAGGTTGAGGGACTCACCCGCACGCAAGGACATCTTGGCTTCTGCGGGCACGGCGATCGCGTGGCGTATCGCAATCTGCGCGTGCGCAAGCTCTGAGGCAGCGGCGAGCGTTCAAACGTAATGCTTGCCGAAGCGGTTGGCAATGAAGGCGTCGTAGCCGACATCTTCCATCTTCACGAAGCCGCTCTGCGGAACCTGCCCATCCTTGAGCATGTCGAGCACCGCGCAGACGCCCGCGGCCGTCGTGATCTGGATGCCCGTCCAATGCTTGCCGTTGATGGTCGCAGCAGGCACGCGACGCGCGTCGATCTTCTCGACGAGCTTGCCGTCTTCGATCCCGATGGCGACGCAGACGATGACGATCACATCGTCCTTGGTCTGCGGAATCGAGCGCTCGAAGATGGTGCAGAGCTCAGGACGATGATCGATGAACCCGAGGTCGTGCAAGAGGAACTTCACGAGCTTGCAGTGGCCTGGGTAGCGAATTGTCTTGTAGTTCACATTGCGCGCGCGGCCTGCGAGGGATTCGCCGAGCGAACCAAGTCCACCCGAAGTGTTGAACGCCTCGTAGTCGATGCCGCCGATGCTGAACTCTTCGAGATTCTCCAGCGGTGGCAGAAGCGTCATCTTCCCGTCGACCAGCGCCTCGCAAGGATTGCAGTACTCGTTCACCAGTCCGTTGGTCGACCAGGTCAGGTTGTACTTGAGCTGGTTGGTCGGATGCTGCGGCAGCGCGCCCACGCGGCAGCGCAACTCGTGAATCGAACTCATCGGCTTGGCGAGATGATTCGCGGCGATGGTGATGTAACCGGGCGCCAGTCCGCACTGCGGAATGAATGCGGTGCGCGCACCTTGCGCGAGCGCTTGCACCTTCTTGGTCACAGCCACATCTTCGGTGAGATCGAGGTAGTGCACGCCATGCGCCTTGGCGCGATCGGCGATCAGTGGATTGCAGAAGAACGGCGCACAGGAGATGAGCCCCCACTGCGTTCCATGCGGGCCCTTCATCGCGGCGTCAAGGTCGCTCGCATTGCTGAAGTCGGCCGTGGCACCCGTCGCGTTGGGAAGACCAGCGATCGACTCGCGCCATGAGGGCTCATGCGAGTCGATGACATGCACGCGGTACTCGTTGGTGTGCGCGAGAAAGTGAGCGGCCATGCGACCGATCTTGCCTGAACCGATGATGAGGACATTTTTCATGGGCGCGTCTTTGGAGCGGTCGATCAAACCCGTCGCGAGGGGCGGCGAGGATAGATGGAGTTGTCGACCTGCGCCCGCGGGTCAGTTGAACCGCAATTCGATGAGCGAGAAATCGTCGTCCCAACTCGCCGTCGCCGCCGCAGCGGGGATATCGGCCACCGCAACACCGCGCCCTTCAAGCATGACCCGCGTGGTCTCACGGACCACCGCATCGAGCAGGCCTTCTGCTGGGCTTTCCTGCAGAAACGCAGCCAAACTCTCCACTCCCCAGATTCCACCACCAAGGAGGTGGAGTTCAAACACGCCGTCCGAGAAGAGGTAGAGCCGGTCCTTCGGCTCGAGGGTCATGCGCATCGTCGGCGCGTCGTAGTCGTCGGTCACGCCCACCATGTAGGTCGTCGACTCCAGTTGATGCAGCGTGTCGCCGCGCAGCAACATCGATGGAGGGTGCCCACCTCCTGCCCAGGCGAGTTCGCGCGTGCGACGGTCGTAGACGCCGTACCACACGGTGAAGTACATCCCGTCGTGTCGCGCCATCGGGAAGGCTGCGTTCAACGCGCTGAGCAGTCGAGTCGGATCGAGAAGTTGCTCGCGCTCGAGTGAGCCCGAGCGAATCAAGTTCATCGCCGACACACCCATGAGCGCAGGACCAACGCCGTGACCCGAGACATCGAGCACATACGCCGCAAGATGATCTTCGTCGATCCAGTGATAGCCAAACACATCACCGCCGAGTGACTCGCAAGGAACAAAGCGCCAATCCGCCTGCACGACTCCATCCATCGGCGGATCGAGCAGCGAGCGCACATAGCTCGCGGCGCGATGAATCTCCGCCTTCATGTGCGCCTCGCTGGCGCGCAGTGCTTCGTAGGCAGCGTTGCGTTCGAGCTGCATGCGAAATCCCCGCGAGTGATGGCGAATCCGCGCCACGAGTTCCACAGGATGCGGAAGCTTGACGAGGTAGTCGCTCGCGCCGCGCGCAAACGCATCGGCCTTCACCGCGGGATCTTCCTTACCCGTGAGCATGAGCACAGGAACATCGCGCAGCAGCGCGTTGGCGCGGTAGGCGGGCAGCAACTCAAGGCCGCTGAGACCTGGCATCTCAATGTCCTGCAGGATGACCGTGGGCTTGAACTCCAGCGCCGCGGCGATGGCCTGTGTCGGGTCTTGCACGCTGCGGTACTCGCAACCGCCGCCATCACCGCCACCCGCACCGTTCTGGGCAAACTGCGCTGCGATCATGCGACGCACCGCCTCGCCCACGATGGCTTGGTCGTCGATCAGAAGCACGCGGTCGGTGGTGTTCATGGACTGCATAGAGATTCCTGAGTGTCACACGAGACGCGCCTGCGTCGCACTGGCAATGAGTGGAAGCGCGAGGGTCTCGACCGCTGCGCCAAGCGCGTGCGCGGCACCCGGCATTCCCCACACCACACTGGTCTTCTGATCTTGCGCAATGGTGTGCCATCCCGCGCGACGCAAACGCAAGAGACCTTCGGCTCCGTCACTGCCCATGCCTGTGAGCAGGACGGCGACGCCGCGCCGCGATGAAGTGGCGAGCGAGCTGAACAACTCGTCCACAGACGGCCGATGCAAACTTGCTCGTGGTTCGTCGCGGTACTCGATGACTCCGTCGCTCGAGAGAACCATGTGACGATCTTCCGCCGCAATGAGGACCTCGTCGGCGCGAAGCGCGTCACCCGCGCGCGCGCACACGACGCGTCGATGGGTCTCCGTGCCGAGCCAGTCTGCAAATCCCTCGACAAACGCCGTCGAAAGATGCTGGACAACGAGAATCGATGCGCCCGTCTTGGGCGGAAGCGCCAGCAACACATCGGCAATCGCGCGCGGACCACCCGTCGAGGCGCCAATGGCGATGATGGAGCCCTCCGCAGCGCGCGTCGCCATCGGCGCGGCGGCCGCACGGGTTCGTTGAACTGTCGGAGTCGCGGCAGCAGCCACAGCCACCGCCGTGGGCGCAAGCGTCGCAGCCGAGCGCTCACCACGCGCAACACGAGCCACGAGATGCATGCGGCGCAACAACTCCTCGCCGCCCTTCAACAATGCGCCTTCGCCAAACGATGGCGTATTCACCGCGTCAAGAGCACCCGCTCCGAGCGCCTCGAACACGAGCGCCGCGTTTCCGCTCACCGTCGCAGTCACGACCAGAATCGGACAAGGTGTCGCGCGCATGATCGCGCGAGTGGCTTCGACACCGTTGACCCGCGGCATGATGAGGTCCATCAGAATGAGGTCGGGACGCTCACGCGCCGCCATCTCAATCGCCTGCGCGCCGTCCTTGGCGGTCCACATCACCTCAAACGCAGGATCCTGCACGACCGCGCGACGCAACGCTTCGCAGGCGACGGCGAGGTCGTTCACGATCGCCACCTTCAGGCGCGACGCTGTGGTGGTGTTGCTCTTGGCGCTCATGGGTCCTCACCGCCACGAGGCGCTCTGCGCAACCGCGTGACATCCACGAGGTCACGCACCGTCTCTCCAAAGGTGCTGTCCTGAAACGCGCCCTTGGTCAGATACGCCGTTGCTCCCGCAGCCAGCCCCGCGAGTCGATCTTCTTGACGATCCTTGTAACTCACGACGATGACGGGAACCGTGGCAAAGCGCGGATCGGCGCGCAGCGTGCGCACGAACTCGATGCCATTCATGCGCGGCATGTCGATGTCGGACACGATGAGATCGAATCGACCCGCGCGCAAGGCGTGCCAACCGTCCATGCCATCGACGGCGACTTCGACCTGGAAGCCAAGCCGCACCAACAACTGCCGTTCGACTTCGCGCACCGTCGCAGAGTCGTCGACGACCAGTGCGCGCAGCGCTGAAGTCGCCTCGTCGCCGAGGACGCGCTGCGCGCCGCGCAACAGTCCCTCGCCGAGTTTCTGACGCACCGACTGCACGATGTCTTCGGTGTCCACGATAAGGACGGGCTCACCCGACTCGCGCACCGCCGCCGCCGTGAGGTGCGGCACTTTGCCGAGTCGCGGATCAAGCGCGCGCACCACGAGATCTTCTTCGCCAACGAGTCCGTCGACTGCGAAGCCGTAGCGCTCGTCGCCGTGGCCAAGCACGACGATGCTCTCACGCTCGCCGCGTGTCGCGCGCCCGCCGAGTCCAAGCACCACCACCGCATCGATGACTCCGACCGACGCGCCCTCAAGCATGAACTGGCTGCGACCTTCGACATTGCGCAGCTCACTCGCGTCGATCTGCACGACGCGTTCAATGCGCACGAGAGGAAAGGCCAGCACTTCGCCCGCGACTTCGACAAGGAGCGCGCGAATGACTGAGAGCGTGATGGGAAGTTCGAGTTCGAAGTAGGTCCCGCGGCCGAGCTCCGAGTGGATCCGCGCGACGCCGCCGACCTCTCGCGCGGTCGATTGCACGACATCGAGCCCGACGCCACGGCCCGAGATCTCGGTGACCTGTTTCGCCGTCGAGAAGCCTGGGAGAAAGAGGAACTCCAGGAGCTCTTGTCGGTCGAGCGACGCGGCCATGTCGCGCGAAACCAGCGATCGCCGCACCACGCGCTCGCGCAACGCGTCGAGATCGATGCCGCGGCCGTCATCGACGACGCGAATGCACAGCATGCCAGCGTGGTGACGCGCCTCCACGCGCAGCGACGCCTGCGGATTCTTGCCCGCGGCGCGGCGCTCGTCAGGCGTCTCGATGCCGTGATCGAGCGCGTTGCGAAGGAGGTGATTGAGCGGCGCATCGAGTCGAGCGAGGATGTCGCGATCGACGGGAACCTGCTCGCCAACCACTTCGAGCTTCACATCTTTCCCCAGCGCCCTCGCGAGATCGCGCACTGCCCGCGGCAACGAGGCCGTCGCGTCAGAGAAGGGACGCATGCGACTCGAGAGCACTTCGTGGTAGAGCTCCGTCGAAGTCTCTTCGCCGCGTCGCCGTGCCGACTCAACGGTGCCGAGATGCGCGAGGACTCCCTCACGACTGCGCGCCACGATGCCGCGTGCCCGCGCCACAAGCCCTCCATCGAGCCCCGCACGACGCAAGTCGGCGCGCACGCGCTCGAGCTCATCTTCAAGCGTCGCGAGCGTGCGCTTCATGGCGAGCGCCTCCTCGTGGATCACTCCGAGGCGTCGCGATTCGAGCATCGTTTCGCCTGCCAACTGCAGAAGACGGTCGAGCTTCTCCGCCGTGACGCGCACACTCGAATGGCGGGTCGCCGCGATCTCGGGCTCCACGACGGCCGTGAGCGTCTCGGTGACCGCGGGGGTGAGAGCCGTCGGCTTCACCGCAGCGAGCGCCTCTTTCGGCGCGGGCTCGCGCAGTTGTTGAACCAGCGCGTCGAGCGCGGCCTCATGCTGCGTACTCCACGCGGCCACTTCGGATTCGCCGACGCGTGCGAGAGACGCCAGCAAGTCGGCGCCCTGCAACAGTTGGTCGATGCGCGAAGGAACGATCGGCTCCGCGCCACGCTGCATGCCTACGAGCACATCTTCCAGCGCATGGGCGAGGCGCACCGCGATGTCAAGACCGATGACCCGCGCCGCGCCCTTGATCGAATGCGCCGCGCGCATGAGTGGTTCAACGGCGGCTGGGTTGCTCGATCCCTCAAGCTTCACCAGTCCTTCGCTCAGCGACGCAGCGTGCACCTCCGCCTCGCCGCGAAAGAGCTCGTGCAAGGAGAATCCGCCGAGATCGCTCATGCGAGTGACCTCGTGAAGAGCGCGGCGAGTTTGCCCGCATCGAGGACCGCGACCAGTGCTTCGGCGCCCGACATGGTGATGGGAACGAGGTACTTGGTGCATCCATCGGCGGCGTGACGCACCGTTGTGGGCGCCGCGACCACGCGAGACTCGTCGATGCGCCGCACGCCGTCGACGCGATCCGCTGCAAATCCCCAGCGCGCGCTGACCGCACCAATCACCACAAAGTGCGACTGTTCCTTGCCTGCGGTGATGCCCAGCGCTGCTTCAAGACGCGCAATCGGCGTGAGTTCACCCGCGACATTGGCGATGCCTGCAAACACAACGCCCGAACGATGCGGCACGCGTCGCACCACACTCACGGGGACCACACGATGCATCGCGTCGGCCTCGAGTGCCAGCAATTCGTTGCCGATGGCAAAGACCAGCACGCTGCGCATGCGACCGCTCTTGGCTTCACCCGGCGCCGCCACCAACGCCGTGTTGATCTCGAGCTCTTCCGCAGGCAACGGGCGATCGAGCAGCGTGCGCATCCGCAGGAGATCTGCCTCGCAGGACGCTGCGAGCGAATGAGAGTCGTCAGAGTTCGGTGAAGACTGCAAGGTCATGCGCGCGACGCAGCGTATCAGGGGTGCTTCTCATCGCGGGACTGATCGGGTGTCGAGCGACCCGTCGCTTCTTTGTCGGCATCGCTCGCTGCATCAAGATGTGCACGCAACGCGCGCATGCGGTAGCGGCTCGCGTCCGCCGACGCGCCGCGTGACTCCGCCAACCGCGCGGCAAGCACCAACGCTTCCTCCAACCGCGGATCGAGGTAGAGCGCCTTGGCCACACATTCAAACGCTGCGCGCGCGTCGCCGCGATCCTCGAACAGTTCCGCGAGTTTCAGGTGCAGCGTCGCGTCACACGGAGTCCTTGCCATCGCGTCACGCAGTGCCTGCACGGGGTCCTCGGCGACCGCGCGTGGCGGCGCGATTGGACGCGATGGACGAACCGTTGGCGGCGCGGGCGCGCGGACACTCGACGGCATCGCCTCGACCTTGGGCGGCTCGGTGCGCCACAACGCAAATGACCCACCGTGCGGATGCGCCGACATTCCCGTGACCTCAATGGCGAGCGGAACCTCCGCGTGACCAACCAAGAGAACTCCATCGTCGGCAACCAAGGAGCCGAGCACCTCCAACGCCTTCGTCCGCGTGCGCGCATTCATGTAGATCGCGACATTGCGAAAGCTCACGAGGTCGAATCTCGTTTGGGAAACACTCCACTCCGTCGCGACCGCGAGGGCGTCGCCCACGCGCGGGCGAATCGCAGCGGTCAACCACTCGCGTGCGGTGTAAGCCTCAGGCTCGACGACAAAATGTCGCCGCGCCCACGCAGGAACCTCGCCGCGAAGTTGCGCACCCGTGAAGCGCGCGGCGCCGCCGAACAAGACAGGGTTGCGATCCACCGCTTCAATCGTGACCTGCGAAGGCGCGGTCGCGTCGATCAGCGCTGCCGCGAGCGAGCAGGGTTCGCACCATCCACCTGCACCAACCACGAGCGCGCGAATCGGACGCTGCTCGCGCGTGGCGGCCAGAATGCGCGCCAACTCGTAGCTGGCGCCGTATCGAAAGAGCCAAGTTTCGGCGGGCGCAAAGTGCGCCTCAAGGCGCGCGTACTCCGCGTCGTCCGTCAACGCTCTGCGCGCAGCGTCGGCTGCATGCGGAAGTCGCAGTGCCCGGGCGCGCTCCTCAAGTTGCGCGCGCAGTCGATCGATGTTCAGAATCTCGTCAGAGAAACCGCTCCGTCCATGCAGGCGCGCCAGCAGTTCCTCGTCGGCATTCACGGCGGGGCCCACCGCTCAATCGGCAACTCGCGCAGAGCTGCATCTCCTTCAAGAAGACGACGACAGCGAAGCAGCTGCACCATCCCCTGCCCATCGGCGATCGTCGGACCGAGGTGCGAAGCACCCGCAAAGGTAAATCCAGGATGCGCTCCACCTGATGCGAAGTCTCGTTCGAAAGGCCCAGCGACTTCGGGCACCAACAGTCCGATTCGTCCCGCGCTTCCTTCGAAGAGATCGGCTTCGAGCGCCATCACCACGATGCGTGAGGCGAGTCGCGGCGCGGTCGAGGTTCCGTCGACGATGACCGAGAGATCGACGAGCGGCATCAGTTGACCACGCACATTGATCAAGCCCATGAGCCACGATGGTCCCGTGCCTGCGGTGCGATACGCCACGAGCGGGAGAATCTCCAACACCTCCGCGCAGTCGATGGCGAAACGACGGTCGCCCACGATGGTGGTCAAGACCTGCATCGGGTCACGCCTCCACATCGGATTGAAGGCGGAAGCGCGCCGCAGCATCTTGCAAGACGGCGACCGCGTGCGCGAGTTCATTGGCCACGCGTCCAAAGTCCTCCGCCGCCGCCGACGATTGACGCGCGCCGCTGGCAACTTGCACCACCGCCTGTTCGATCTGCGCGATGCCCGCCGACTGACTCGACATGCCCGTGCGCACCTCGGAGAAGCTGGCAAACGAGGCGTCGATCGAGCTGACGATGCTCGCAAGTTCGGTCGCGGTCTGCGTGACCTCGCCAGTGCCCTCGCGCATTTCCGCGGTGAAGCGGCTCATCTCATCAACACCCGCGACAACCGAGGCCTGCATCTGTTCGACGATGCGATGGATGTCGAGTGAGGCGCCCGAAGTTTGGTCGGCCAACCGACGAATCTCTCGGGCCACGACGAGGAAGCCGAGTCCCGCGTCGCCCGCCTTCTCTGCTTCGATCGCGGCGTTCACCGAGAGAAGATTGGTCTGGTCGGCGACCTTTGAGATCGCGACCACGACGGAAGAAATGGCAGCGGCCTTCTCGGTGATGATCTGGAGGCGGTCGGCAATCTCCTGCGTGGCCGCATCGAGTCGCGCCATCTTGGTGCTCACGGCCTCGAGTCGAATGCGACCGCGCACGGCGGAATCGGCGGTCGTGCGCGCGCCCGCGTCGACCGACTCGATCGCGCGAAGGAGTTCGGCGCCCGTCGCACACATCTGTCGCACCGCCGCTGCAATCGACGCGGTCGAGGCACCAAACGCTCCGACCGCGGCGCGCTGCTCTTGACTCGTCGCCGCCAACTGCACGCTGGTGGCCGCGAGTTGCGCGCAACTTCCTCGAACCGTCCCCACGATGCCTGCGAGCCCGGTGTTCATGTCGTGCATCGCGCGCACGAGCTCGGACGATTCATCGCCACCATCCGTCACCGCCTCTTCACGCGTCGACGAGAGATCACCTGAAGCAATGCGCGTGGCGAGTGCTTGTGCGTTGCGAACCTTTCGCGCCGTTCCGATCGCGCCCAGCGCCAGCACCGCCACGACCACGACAAGCCCTGCGAGTGCGGTCAGCATGTTGGTCAGGAACACCGCGCTCACACCAGCCATGGCTGCGCTGACAGGTGTCCGCACGAGGAGGCGCCATTGCCCAGTCGGCACGAGCCCTGTTGCGAAGTAGCACTCTTCGTCGGTGACAGGATCGCGGGCAATCCACGGCGTGTCGCCGCGGAGTTCCGCGTCTTTCAGGAGTGCGTCCCATGGAGAATCCGCCACATTGGTGGCGCGCAACGCCGTCGCCGTGCCGTGGCGCGAAGACGATCCATCGCCATGGCCATCCGTCGTTGCCGCAATAAACCGACCGCGCGTCACGAGGAAGATGTCGGCACCGAGTTGCGCGGCGATCGCGTCCATGCGCTGTTGCACCCGCGTGAGCGTGACATCGATCCCCGCGATTCCCATGAAGCGCCCATTCATCGAGATGGGAACCACCGTCTCAATGATGTCGGTGCCGAGATAGCTGTAGGGCTTGGTGATGGTCGCCTCACGAACACCGCTGCGTTCGAAGCGTTCCTTTGGATAGGCGTACCAGAGGCCGCCGCCCTCCGCGGTTTCCTGCAATGGCTCGAGCGTGACGCCCGTCGCGGACTTCGCATCACGCTTGAAGTAGGGATAGAAGCGACCGCCTTCGCCAAGCGCCGCAGCAGGAACACCATCGTGCGCACCAGCAGCATCGCCACCATCGCCGTTGGGTTCGTAGGCGATGTAGGCGGCGTAGATGCTCTCCTCGGAGCGAGCCACGCGCTCAAGCAGTCGCAGCGTTTCGGCGCGTCGTCCAAACTGACCCGACTCCTGCCCAAGTGCGAGCATGTGCGCCATCGCCACCGTGCGTTGGTTGGAAAGGTCGACCTCTCGCACCGCAAGACCCGTGGCGTGTTGCAGTTCTTCTTGCAGGCGCCCCGTTGCATCCGACCAGGCGCGGTAGCCGTTCAGTGCCACAACGCAGACAACCAGCACCGCAGCGGGCAGCACGCCCAGAAGCAGGCTTCGCCCAAGCAGTGATCGGTGAAAGGCAATGGAACGCGCCATCGACGCAATGTAACAGCGCTCGCGCTCAGTCCGCCTCGACCTCATCGGCCCAGCGCACCACAATCGTGCGATCGCGCCAGGAGTCAGGGAGCAACGCGCGAATCATCTCCTCGACGACGGCGCGCCCCTTCTCGCGTACCTCAAAGAGCGCCACAGCACTCGACCCTTGCCGCACCACGGCTGCGCGAATTCCCGCCAGTGCCGCATCGCGCGCGCTGTCGTCGCCGACGATGTGATCGACCCAGTCGCGGTCGACCTCGATGCGGATCTTGCGCGGATCGCTCTGCACTTCGACGACGGTTTCATCCACGCGCGGCGGCGGAACGATGACGGTCCAAGTCTTCCCGTCGTCACTCTCCGTGTGGCGCAGCCCTTGGTTCGTCGCTCCATCCAACGCCAGCGGCACGATGTATTGCACGATGTTTCCTGGCACGAACACATCGACTTTGGTGCGCCCTGCTTCGATAGTCCATCCAGGTCCGATGGGCACGATCCAGGCGCGCAGTGTGGCTTCGGTGGGAACCGACGCGTCGACATGGACAGCGATCTCACGCGTCCCGATGCGCAACGCGGGCGCCTTGTGCAACTCACCGATGGCTGCGATGAAGGTGCTGTTCGAGCCGTTGCGCAGGACGAGTTCGGGATAGAACACAAAGAGCACGACCGCCGCGATCAGCAGCACCGCGACGACCACGCCCGCCACCACGCCGCCGCCGAGACATCCCGCCACCGCAAGCCACGGTCGGTTGGTCGCCAAAGGTGCTGCATCGTTTCGCGCGGTGCGATCAGGCATTCGCGCATCGTACGATGCGCGCCGTGACCACGCCGTTGACTCCACCGATGATCCCACCGACGCTCCCTTCGAACACCATCCAGCCGCCGCGAAAGCCGCTCGGTTTCCTGGGGAAGTGCGTTGCCGTGTTGGTCATCGCGGTCAGCACCATCGCGCTGCTCAACCCAACAGCGGGACTCATCGAGGCGCTGCCTGACGCGCTTCCCATCATCGGCAACCTCGATGAGGCGTTCTTTACGCTCGCCTTGATCAGTGCGCTGGGAGCTCTTGGTGTGCGCGTGCCATTCTTGAAGGCGCGGTGAGGGCGCGGCTCCCTACAACACCGCGCAGCGCAGTCCCACGGTGTCAATCTCAAAGTCGAAGGCGCGTGCCCGTGGATGAGGCGGATCGCGCTCGATCTTGCTGCGCAGCGACTCGGCGGCCATGGCGTCTTTCGCGACGAGCAGCATGAAGCCGCCGCCACCCGCGCCTGCAAAGCACGAAGTGGCGAGTTCGCGCTTCCAACGAACCGTGAGGTCGTCAAACGCCTTCGGGCAACTTCCTGGATCGAGCTCGCGCTTGCGCTTCATGTACTCGCTGAGCTCTGCTTGCGTCGCGTCGAAGTCGCCACGCGTCAACGCGTCACGCATGCGCTCGGCGTTCTTCTTGAGTCGCTCGACGGCTCGACATGCCTTGGGCTCGCGCACCAGCCAACTCCACACGACATTCTCTAGGATGTTCTTCGCCATGCGCCTCTCGCCCGTGAAGTAGAGGAGCGAGCGCGCGGAGAACTCGCGCGCGAAGTTGGCAGGCACCACGATGGACTCGACCACAGGAGTCTGCGTCGCGCCAGGCTCGGTGCGCGCAATCTTGAATCCGCCGAGGACCCCGCCGACCTGATCCTGCCAACCGCCGCGTGACGAGAGCATCTGTTCGAGCGCACTCACAGCGGCGAAGAGTTCCTGCGGCGAGCGCTCACGGCCCAGCGCGCGATCGAGCGCATGAATCGTCGCTGCGCCGAGAATGGAACTCGTTCCCAATCCGCTGCCCTTGGGCACCGCGGAGAAGAGCGTGAGCGAGAGTCCGCCGCCGAGTTTCT
This sequence comes from Planctomycetaceae bacterium, assembly GCA_947490615.1. Classification (GTDB taxonomy): domain Bacteria; phylum Planctomycetota; class Phycisphaerae; order Phycisphaerales; family SM1A02; genus QWPT01. The sequence goes on from CANLHK010000005.1 coordinate 197,380, forward strand.
CAAGCCACTTCGACAAGGACGCCTTCGGATCCGACGGCGCAATGCCTGCGAGCACCAACGCGGACTCCGCCAACGACGACCAGCGCGTGGGATCCGATCGTTGCGCGAGATCTTCCATCGATCGGATCTCACGGGTCTGCCCGCTGTCGGTACTGGTGATGCGAAGAAACGGCTCTTCTTCGAGCTTCGCGACCACTTGAATCGGAAGTTGCCCGCGCAACTTCACGGCGACATTCACGACCGCGCCACCCACTGCGTTACAGATCGGCGGCGTGTCAGACCAGCCGCCCGCGAGATCGACACGCACGGGCATCGAAGTCCACACCGCTTGGTCAGGAAGAATGACGGCGCGGCGCGCAGAGGTCGGGAGCTCAAAGCGCGACAGCACCGCTTCGCCAACTGCCTGAAACGCAGCGTTGCGCAGGGCAGCGCCGTGTGGTGTGCTGAGTCCTGTCATCTCGGCAAGCGTGGCGGCGCCATGCGCGCGTTCGATCGGTTTCTCCAGGGCGAGCAACTCCATCGCGCCGTTGCGAAGCGCGGGCAGTCGATGCGCTTCATCGAGATGCACGAGGATGCTGTGGATGGACCGCGCATCCGCGGAGTCGATCGCCTCCGCCAGTGAAGCCATCGGACGCGCTGCAATGCGCGCCACGGCCTGCTCCTCGCGCATCGAGAGAATCGCGCCGAGATCCGCACGCTCCATCACCTCGCGCATGGTGTAGCGCGGCTGGTCTTTCCACGCCTGCGGCGCGGGCGTTCCCTCCCACATCCAGCGCACCAACGCCAACGGATCCGCCGACGGCGCCTCACACCACAGTCGCGCATCCCACAGAGAGCCGTCGGCTTCAAGCAGCGACTCGGCGTTCAATCCTGCCTTGGTGCAGAACGCTGCGAACGGCTTGTCCAACAGCGTGCCGCCCTGACGAAGCGGACTCTTGAAGTCGTCGTCGAGTCCGCACGCCACGATGATCTCGCCCGACTCATGGACGGGAACGCTGAAGAGCGACACGCCGCGCGGGAGTGCGACCACCGCGTCGTTCGCGATCGCCACACCGACGACGAGGTTGTTGCCACCGAGTTTCAGCGCGGGAATCGACACGCGATCGACGATGGCGCGCAGTGAATCGACTTGCGCCTGACCAACCACGCCGCCGAGCACCACCAACTCGCCCTTGCCTTCTGCCGCGCCGAGCATGCCGTGCGAATTCCAATCAACTCCCACGCCAAACGCGCGTCCCGAAGCACTCTTCCCCACGAGTGACTCGAGCATGTCGCGCGTCGAACCGATGTGCAAAAACGCGCGGCCCTGCGCCTCTTTGACGGTGAACCGTGCGCCGTGCATCGCGTCGAAGTACGCGCCGAGTGGTTTGGCCAGGACTCCAGCGGCGCAGCTCGCGAGGTACTCGGCGCGCGTCGTCGAGCGCGGAAGCGCCATGAGCACTTCGCGATAGAGGTCGATCGACGGGAGTTCCGCTCGGGACGCGAGATCCGCAAGACCACCCGCGCGGAGCGTGATCGTGCCATCGCGCTGCAACTGCACGCCACAACCCTTGAGTAACCGCTCGATCGATGGAGGATCAAACGAGAGCAGGCCTGTGTCGACGAGTGCGAGACCATCGCGTGCGATCGCGCCAGCCGCACGCAGCTCTTCGGCGCTGGGTTTTTGCAGAAACGCAGCGACCTCTTCGCTCCCCTTCTTCTTGGCGCAAACAAAGACGCCGTGACGCATGGCCCGCGCGAGATCCGCGCGCTGCGCCACACCGATCACGCCGTCGCCTTCGAAGCGCACTGATTCGCGGGCAAGACCAAGCACCGCGTCGCCCGCACCGACGAGGACCTCGCCACCCGCGCGCGGCTCAAGTGTTGCAAAGTCATCGAGCAGAAGATCAAACACGGTCGCACATCGGGCGCCTGCGCCGCGCCGCGGGAGACTCGCAAAGAGCTTGCCCTCAGCGGCGTACATCGGAAGTCGCCGCGCATCACCACCTGAGTGGAGCATGAGCACGCGGACATCTTCGAACAGCGTCGCGAATCCCCTCGGTGGCGACTTCGGGCCGCGGCGCTCGAGCAGTTGTCGCGCAACCTGCACCAGCGCCAACACCGTGGCCGCGCCCGAACCGATGCGCGCATCGCAGGCGTCTGGAACGATGAGGACTCCCGCGGCGTTGCTCAATGCACTGTGCTCAGCGCGCGCTGTGAGCTGCGCCGCATATGCCTTCGCCTGACGGCGATTGGCCGCGGTGAGCACAAGCCAATCAAGCGGTGCGCGCGGGCGCGTCGGAGTCATGAGCGCACAGTAAGTCTTTCTGCATCCGCTCGGGAACGATTCCGTTACCCTTCGGGTCATGAAGATGTACGCGCAGTCACTCGACCTCAAGGATGATCCAGCGGGAATCGAGGAGTACCTTCGCCACCATCAGGCCGTGTGGCCCGAGGTCACCGAGGGGCTTCGCGCCATCGGCATCCGCAGCATGCGCCTCTTCCGCGGCGGGACGCGGCTCTTTGTTGTCGTCGAAGCCAACGATGACTTCGACCCTGCGCGCGACTACCAGCGTTACGCCTCGAGTCCTCGAACCGTCGAGTGGGATCTCCTCATGCGACGCTTCCAGCAACCCGCGCCCTACGCCAAGGATGGTGAGTGGTGGACGGCACTCGAGGCGATCTTCGATCTTGATTGGTATCCCGCAAGCTCGACGAGCGCTGCTCCCACGAGGCAAGCATGAACATCGGCACACTCGAGTTCTACGGCGCCGCAGGAGAGGTCACGGGAAGTTGCACGCTGCTGCGCACCGAAAAGGCGCGCATTCTCGTGGATTTCGGGATGTTCCAGGGCACTCCCGCCGACGAAGCGCGCAACGCCGTTCCGCCTGAGATCGACTTTGCGCTCCTCGATGCGATCGTCATCACTCATGCGCACATCGACCACTGCGGTCGTCTCGCGATGGCCACGACGCTCGGTTTCCGCGGCAAGATCTACTGCACGACGGCGACGCATGATCTCCTCGGTCGCGTGCTCCGTTCAAGCGCGCGCTTGCAACGCGCAAGGTTCTACGAGCGCGCCGACGGCACAGCGCCGTGGGCCCGCGCACTCATGGCGGGCGAAGAGCCGGGGCCAGCGCCCGAGTTTCCGCCAGCGCAGCGACTCTTCGACATTCCTGAAGTCCGCGACACCATGGATCGCGTTGAGGGCGTGCCGCTCGGACGCGAAGTCAAGATCGCGCCACTGGTGTCGTTGGTGTTTCGCAACGCTGGACACATTCCTGGCGCAGCGAGCGCGGAGCTTTCGGTCGGCGCGGGAGCTGCACGCAAGACGATTCTCTTTTCAGGCGATCTCGGGCCCGAGCGCTCGGCGCTCCTTGATCCACCGCACGCACCCGCTGGTGCGGATGTCGTTGTGGTGGAGTCGACCAATGGCGAACGCCGCCGCGATGCCAGCGCCGATCCCGAAGAGACACTCGCGGCGATGATCGCGCGCGCCGCAGAGCGCAAAGAGAAGGTGATCATGCCTTGCTTTGCCCTTGGTCGTGCGCAGCTTCTCGTGCACCGACTCGCGCGACTCCACTCCCGCGGCCTGCTCCATGGACTCAATGTCTATGTCGACTCACCGATGGCCGTGCAAGGAATCGAGTCGCTCTACCGCTACCCCGAGTACCTCACTTCGGCGCTGCGCACTGTGGTGAAAGCCGGCGGCGCGCCGCTCTGGTTTCCTGAGTTGCACTATGTGCTCTCCAAGCGCGAGAGCATGGCGATTGATCGCATGGTGCACGGAGGAATCATCCTCGCTGGCAGCGGATTCATGGATGCAGGTCCGGTCTTGCGCCACTTGCAGGAGTCGATCGATCGCGAAGATTGCACCGTGATGCTCTCGGGCTACCAACCTGAAGGCGGCTTCGCGTGGAAACTCCAACGCGGTGCGACGCGCGCGCAGTTCACGGGCAAGACGATGCAGGTGCGCGCGCACACGGTTCGCGTCGAGGGACTGTCGGGCCACGCCGATCAAGATGACCTCATGAAGTGGTTTGGGAGTTTCCAGCGCAAGCCAGGGCGCGTGCTCATCAACCACGGCGTCGACAGCGCGCGCGCCGCGCTCGCGGCACGACTCAACACCGAGCTCGGTCTTGAGTGCGTGCTCCCCGCGCGTGAAGTCGCCATCGAAGTCTGAGTGCTCGGCATGACCAGCCACGCCTTCGCGCTTCCATTGATTCGAAGACCGATGCGTCGTGTGCTGCTCTTCGTGGCGATGCACAGCGAGGCGGAGCCGATCGCGCGCGCCTTGAGTTTGCGCGGCAGCCCCTCGCTTCGTCACGGAACCGTTGGTGATGCCGAGATCCAGTTGCTCACGCCAACGCTTGATGCGGTGACGGGTGTGGACTCGATCGGACCTGTGCATGCCGCAGCAGCGCTGGCGTCGATGTTGGGTTTCCTTACGCATGCGTCTGGTGTCGGCCGTCCCGATCTCGTGGTGAACCTCGGCACCGCGGGCGGATTTCAGGCGCAAGGACTCGGCATCGCCGACCTTGTCCTCGCGCGCGACACGATGTTTCATGACGCGCGCGTGCCGCTGCCTGGATACGAAGCGGTGGCGCGGGCGCACACGCGTCTCTCGTTGGATGAAGCGCAACTCGCGAGCCTCGCCACGCGACTGAACGCACGAGTTGGGCTCGCCTCCACAGGATCGAGTTTGGACGCGACGACCGATGAGCTCGCACAGTTTGCAGCGCATCAGACACTCGCCAAAGACATGGAGCTCGCGGCGCTCGCAGTGGTCTGTCGCGCGCACGACCTACCGCTCATCGCGCTCAAGGGCATCACGGATCTCGTCGACCACCACGAACCCACGCACGAAGCGTTCCTGCGAAACCTGAAACACACCAGCGACCGCCTCGCAGCAGTCGCAGCACCGTTCCTCGAATTCGTCACGCACTAAGCACGCGCCCCTAAGCACCAAAGGGAGCCGCCGCAGCGGCGACCGCTCAAACACGCCGCCACAGCGGCGACCGCCCTTAGCACCAAAGGTTGCAGCCGCAGCTGCAACCGCCCCTAATTGTCGACCTTCCCGCCCTTCTCCACTCGTGTGATGGAGAGCGTGTAAAGCGCGGTTCCGCCGGTGCGACCAGCGCCAAGAATGAGACGCAGTGGATTGACCGAGGCGTTGCCACCGTTGATCGCGACGCGGTCTTGGGTCACCATCCAGCGCTCGGTCGCGTTCCCTGCATAGAGCTGCAGATCAACCGCGCCCCAGTTACCGAAGAGGAGCGTCGCGAGTCCGTCATCGTCGGTCGTCGCCATCGCAGGCTTGTCGCTGCGCATGCGGCCACCGGTGCCCGTCGCCACGATCTCCACACCTTCGACGGGCTTGCCCGATTCAGAGTTGCGAACAGTGAGGAGATAGGTTCCTTCACCCTTGGGGATTCCCTTGCACGCGCCGAGAAGGCTCGCCAAGAGAATTGCAGCGGGAAGAAGAGCGCGCGAGAGTCGGAAGTTCGAGGAAGCCATAGTGAAACCTGTGCGCGGAGCGTACCGCAAGTGGCACGCTCTGCGCTACCGCTCTTCGAAGTCCAGATCGGTGCCGTACGACTCGTTGATGCCGAGTGTCGAGATCATCGCCAATGGAAGCACCACTGCTGCCACGGCAAGCGCGGCCTGCCACGGAGAGTCCCACGCGCTGCTCAGCCAGAGCCACGCGCCGCCTGTCCATGCTGCGGACCAACGCACGAGGTTTGGCGCCGAAATCGCGGCGGTGGCGCGGAGATTCGTGCCAAACTGCTCCGCGGCAATCGTGGCAAAGACCGCCCAGTAGCCCGTGGCCACGCCAAGGAAACAGACGACCGCATAGAACGCCGCTTGCGATTGGGCTGCGACCGTGAAGTAGAGAATGATCCCAACGAGCGTGAGCACATGGCAGATCACGATCGCCTTGCGCCGTGATTTCAGCCACTGACTCAGGAGCCCGCTTCCGAGGTCACCCGCTGCGAGTCCGATGTAACACCACATGATGGCTTTGCCTGGGCTCGGCTTCTCCGCGAGTGGAAGTCCGAGGCTTGGCATGATGACATCGCAGTACTTGACCAGCGTTCCCACGGCAAACCAAATCGGCACCGCGAGCAACACGGTTGAGGCGTAGCGTCGGAGTCTCGACCATGGCCAGAGCAACATCCAGAACGCACCGCGGTGAGCGATGTGCGCGCGCTGCGCTCGACGAAAGAGTCCGCTCTCGACGACGCCAATGCGAAGCCCAAGGAGCGCGAGCCCGAGGACTCCGCCGATGACAAACGCGGTGCGCCAATGCACGAGTTGCGTCACGAAGTACCCGACCACTGCGCCAAGAATGCCCACGGTTGCCACGACGGTCGTAGCGAGACCACGGCGTTCACGACTCACCAACTCCGAGACGAGCGTGATCCCCGCACCCAACTCTCCTGCCAATCCGAACCCCGCGACGAACCGCAAGACGGCGTACTGGGTGACATCGGTCACATAGGCGTTGAGGATGTTCGCAACCGAGTAGGCGAGGATCGATCCAAACAACACCTTCATGCGCCCCGATCGGTCGGCGATCACTCCCCAGACCAAGCCGCCGAGGAGAAGGCCCGTCGTCTGCGAGATGTTGTCGATGTAGACGCCCGCGGAGGCGATCAACGCGTCCGCTTCCTGCGCCGACTTTCCTGCGAGCTCGGTGGCCATGAGTTCCTGCAACGAACTCTTGCGTACCAACGCAAAGAGCAGGAGGTCGAAGATGTCGACGAAGTACCCAAGCGCCGCCACCACCACGACAAATGCCACGGCGCGTTGTGATGGCTGACTCGTGTCTGAGGGGCTCGCCTGCTGCGTCGTGGTGTCCATCGGCGCAGGTTATGAAGCCGCCGTGTTCGTTCGCAAGTCGAGCCGCCGCTCGGTTTGGACACGCGGCGAAGTCGTGAGCGAGGCGCGTTGACCCGCAACTCGACCGTTCCGCCAAACAGCGCACGAGTTGTTTCGTGTCTTCTGAGTACACTCGAACCCGCGCCCCGTGCGGCGCACGGCCTCTCCGCCGCCTCTCTTTGGTGCTCTCATGCAAGAACGAACCCAGGCGCGCTTCACTCCACCCTTCACGCCTGCGCGGAGGGTTGGTTTCACGCTGGTCGAGCTGCTTCTGGTCGTCACGATCATCGCCATCGTCATCGCGCTCACCATGGTGGCGGTGCAAGCCCTGCAGAACCAGGCGCGCTCAACGGCCTGCCTCTCCAATCAGCGGCAGCTGGCGTTGGCCAACCAGTCCTACGCCACCGACAACAACGGGCGCCTCTCGAGTCCGCGCACCGATTCGAGCGCGATCGTCGGCAGTGGACTCCCCACGCTTCCCAACGCGTGGGTCGACACCAACAACACGATGTGCGCGGGGAACAAGGAAACTGATCTGACGCTCGAGCGCGGCGCGCTCTGGAACTATGTCGGCGCGAACAGCAAGGCCTTTGTCTCGCCGCAAGATCCCACCGCACGACGCGACTGGTCGCGCACGCTGCCTCCGACGAGTTGCCCAGACGGACGCGTGCGCTCCTACTCCTTCAACGCGTTCGTCGGCGTGGGCGCGTACAGCTTCACGCTGCGCTGCGATGACTTGTGGCAATTCCCTGATCCCACGAGTCCCGACTACCCCGACGCCTACCGAGGCTCGCAATTCAAGACCGTCTCGATGTCGCAGATTCCCCAGCCATCGAGCACCATGGCGACGATCACTGAGGAAGATCCCAACGGTCAGAACATGCAGGGATGGTGCATTCGCGTGCGTCCGCCCACTGGTCTTGCTGGCGATTGGATCGATACGCCTGCGCTGTGGAATCCAGGACGCGTGAACATCTCGTACCTCGACGGATCAATCGCGGCTCCCAACATCATCTATAAAGAGCTCGAAGAGATCATGCAGCCCAATCCGAACGCGCCGCCGATTCACTTCGCGGTGGAACTCGGCGCGCGCCCAGCGCATCGCTTCATGTCAGGCATCATGTTGCCGGGCATCGTGCGACCTGAGATTCAGTAAGCGAAACCACGCGACGGTCTAACGGCCGAGCGATTGCAACTGCTCTGAGCTCATCGACGCGATGACATCGAAGACGCGTCGGTCTTCACCTTCGAAGGCCGCTTCGGCGGCGAGGTCTGCGACCTTCTGCCCAGCCGCCGCGACGCCCGCAAAGAGCGCTCCGTATTTCTTCGTGCCCGCCTCATCCATGCCTGCCGATCCAAAGCTCGCGCGGAAATCCGCGAGCTCTTTCGACGCCTGACGCTGAGCGAGGATCGCCTTGATCAACGGCCGAAACTTGGGGTCCTTGGCCGCCGTGAAGTCCTGTGCGGGTGGCTCGAAGGCTGCGGGTGCGGGCGCGTAGCCACCCGTGCTCCCACCGCAACCTCCCTGGAGGAGAGCGCAGGAAAGTGCGAGGCAAACGCGGCGAAGGACGGCAGTTGTGCCACAGGACATGGTTGGAGAATATCAGCGCGCAGAGCGCCTCCGAGGGATCTCTCCCCCTTCTTCAGAAAGCTGGCCTAGTTCGGTTTGATTCGGCGCACAGTCCGATCACACTTCCGCGCGGCCCTACCGCGTCCTGTCCGGGATCCCTCTATGCACCAGACCAATCGCACCCCCTCCATTTCTTGCGGCCTCACGGTCGCTCTCGCCACAGCCTTGCTCACGCCAACGCTCGCCTCTGCGGCTGAGCACGTCGTCGTGCAGAGCAATGTCTCGTGGATCCCCGCGGACATCACGGTGTTGCCAGGCGACACGGTGCGCTGGGTGTTTGAGCTGGGGTTCCACACGGTGACCAGTGGCAGCGACTGCCTGGCCGACGGCGTGCACTTCGACGCCATCCTCTCGGCGAAGTCGCCGCAGTTCGTGTGGAAGGTTCCCGCGACGGCCGCTGGCACCACGATCCCGTATTTCTGCGCACCGCACTGCATCTTCGGAATGCTCGGCACGATCACGGTCGCAACGCCGCCCGTGGTGCATGTCGTCACGCAAGTCGAGTTCACTTTTGAGCCTGCGGCGATCACGGTCGCTCCAGGCGACATCATTCGATGGGTCCGCACCGGCGCCAATCACACTGTGACCAGCGGTGAGCTCTGCACGGGAGACGGCCTCTACTTCGACGGAACCCTCACACTCGCCAACCCGCAGTTTGAGTGGGTCGTGCCAAAGACGGCGGCTGGAGCGACGATCCCGTACTTCTGCCTGCAGCACTGCATCTTCGGCATGACGGGTTCGGTCTCTGTGACGGGCGCTCCGCCAAATCCTGCGGACCTCAATGGCGACGGCGCCGTGAGCGGACCCGATCTGGCCATCTTGCTCAACGCGTGGGGACTGCTCGGTTCGAGCGCGGACATCGATGGCGATGGCGCCGTGAGCGCGACCGATCTCTCGATCCTCCTGAGCTCGTGGACCGGCTGAGCCCGCAGCGCACTCGCGCTGGCAAACTCTCTTGATGAAGCCAGTACCATCGCGCGTCATGCGCGCTTGGCTTCTGTGCACACTGCTCGCGCTCGCGACCGTGTTCGCGGGTGGCTGCGCTTCAAGCGCTCGAAGGCCACTCTGCCTCGCGACACTTCCACCAGGAACTGCGACGCCCCTCGAAGGCGCACGCGGAACGCTCGTCGTACTCATCTTCCTTTCGCCTGAATGCCCGATCGCCAACGCGATGATGCCGGACATCCTGGCACTGTCCGACGAAGCCAAGGCCCGCGGTGTGTCGCTCTCCTTGGTGCACACGACGCAGTGGCCGAGCGACCGTGAACTCACTGAACATGCGCGGGCGTTCAACGCGCAAGGGCGAGTGACAATTCTGGTGGACCGTCCGCAAGAGCTCGCGCGCCGCGTCGGTGCGACCGTGACCCCCGAAGGTGCGCTGCTGCGCCTCGACGGCGAAGGTGGCTTCGAACGACTCTACCTCGGCCGCATCAACGACCTCTACACAGCGATCGGACGACGCCGCGCCGCGGCAACCTCAAGCGACCTGCGTGACGCGATGCGCGCCGCGAGCGAAGGCCGGCCAAGACCGATGCCGCAACCGAAGGCCATTGGATGCTTCATCGAATTCTCTGCACCATCTTCCTGACGCTCGTCGTCTCGACGCCTGCTCGTGGCGACAGCGAGGCGAGCGAAAGCGCGGCCGCGCTCGTCCTGCGCCACTGCTCACCTTGCCATGGTGGCGACGGCGCGGCGCCGCTGCGTCTTGATTCGTTTGATCGACTGCTGCGCAATCGGCAACTCGCGCGACTGCTCATTGAGGATGGCACGATGCCGCCGTCGATCGCGCTCGACTCTGGGAATGGACTGCTCACCACACGACGGTTGCGCACCGACGATCGTGCCACGCTGCTGTCTGCGCTGGCAACGAGAGCGAGCGCGATGGAGGCATTCAAGAGCCTCACGACGATCGCGCCGAACTCGCTCGTTCCGTCTGTCCTGCTTGAACCCGAGCGCCCGTGGACGATCGGCGCAGCGGGCGGCGCGCAGATTCGAACCTTTTTTGCGGCAACGGATGCGCAACGCGTGCGCGGCGTTCGCTTCGCGCAACCAGGAACGCAAGCTCCGATTCGTTTGCTCACGCTTGCCGCAGATCCACGGCGCACGCTGCGTCAACTCGAAGCGCGCCTGGTGTCGAACACGGCACCTCCCGCAGACGGCGGTGGGATCGAAGCCATGGGCAACATCGGACTCGTCCCAAGCGGCGCCCTGGGTGGACTCAGTCTTGTGCAGCCACGATTCGAACTCCCTGCTGGATTCTGTTTCGAAGTGCCCGCAGGTGACCTCGCCATCGAGACGACCTCTGAACCCATCGGCCGCGCCGTTGAAGTGCTCCCGACACTCGCGTGGATTCCCGCGCGAAAGGAAGATGCCCGCGCAGTCCGCGCCATCGCCATGCCCGCAGTCGCACTCCTCGTCAAAGCGGATACCTGCGCTTCGATGACCCTCACCCACACCATCGCCGCCGATGTTGATGTTGTCGCGATCCTCGTCAAGGGCGGCGCGTTTCTTCGAAGCGTCGAGTTTGAAGTGCAGTCAACGGACGAGCACCGCCGCGCGACGCCGCTTCTCACCGTGCCCGACTTTCGCATGGCCTTCGCGGAGCCGTGGGTCTTCACGCGGGCAGTGCGGGTCGGTGCGGGTTCGATACTGCGCGCGCGACTCGGTTTCGACAACACCGCCGACAATCCACAGCAACCGTCTCGGCCAACACTCGAGGTCCGCAGCGGATTGCCACCCCTTGGTGAAGACACCATGGTGGTGGTGTTGGTCGCCGACGCCGTCAGCCGATAGAGCGGCGTGCTCCGCGAGTCCGTTGCCTCTTCAGGTGTGATCGTCCTTCAGAGTCCGCTGCTCGAAGCCGCTGGGTTTCGTCACGCCTTCTCTACGCGCCTTGGTGGCGTGAGCCCTGAGCCGTTGGGTGCGCTGAACCTTCAGTCGCCACAGGCCAACGCGCGCATCACTCAGGACGCGCCGCGCGACAGCGACGAGGCGTTGCACGAGAATCACGCGCGCTTCTTCGTTGCCGCGGGGCTCGCGCGCGAGAGCGTTGTGGCGGACGCCAGCCAAGTGCACGGCAGTAGGGTCGTCACTGCCATAGAAACCACGCGCGCACGCGCCGAAGCGGATGCGATGACCAGTGCGCGTGGCGGACCCGCGGTACTCATCCGTGTGGCCGACTGCGTGCCGATTCTTCTTGGTTGCCCAAAGACGGGCGCGGTCGCTGCGATCCACGCTGGTTGGCGCGGCGTCGTGGCGGGTGTCGTCCCCGCTGCCATTGCAGCACTCTCGCGGCTTGGTGTCGATCCACGCCATGGCTTGGCTGCGATTGGTCCTTCGATCTCGCTGGCACACTTCGAGATCGGCAGTGAAGTCGCTGAGGCGTTGAGTGCGGCCGATCTTGCTTCGTGCGTTACCGATCCTGGCGTGCATGGACCGAAACACCACGCAGACCTTGTCGCTGCCGTCGCGCTGCAACTCACACGATGCGGCCTGCCCGCTGCGCAGATCGATGCGCAGCCGCCGTGCACCTACGCCGATGCGCGACGATTCCACAGCTTTCGCCGCGACGGCGCGCGCAGCGGACGACTCGCGGCGATCGTTGCACCGCTGGCGTGATCGGCTGCGCTTTCAATGCTCCTCAGCGCCAACCCTCACCGAGCACGACATCGTTTGCTCGTGCGGGCGGGTCAACTTCGAGAAAAACCAAGCGGCCACCGCGGACTTCACCCGTGACCGTCGTGCTGCCCGCGGCGTGAAGCCGAAACCGCACATCCCACTCGCGTGGCCACGCAGGCAACACGCGCAGCCGCGCGCCGTCACTTTGCAACAGCATCTCTTGCAGCGTGGTCAGTAGGTTTCCGCCGTGGCACTGGTCAGGGAGCCAGTCGAAGTTTGGACCCCAGAAGGTGGGATAGCGAAACGCCACATGGGTGTTGCCGACCTTAGCGCGCACATTCGCGGCAGCTTCGTTGGCAAGACCAAGTCGCGCGGCCTGCATGCCGTCCTGCGTCCAACCATGGGTCATGCGTTCGACGCGCGACGCAAAGCTCGCACGACCGACGGCCAAATCTTTCTCCTGCAGACGAAACGGCCAGACCGCGTAGAGCTCGGGGTTCTCGCAGTTGCTTCGCGCGTTGTCGAACTTCTCCGCGACGGCAAAGCGCGCTCCGTCTTCGGTGTGCGGCACCGGTGGCACGGCCGCAGCGACGCGCTCGCACAGCGCCCGAAGTTCGGTGCTCGAATGCTCGACGGGAAGCAGCGCGAGGCGCGCACAGATTTCGCGCAACCCGACGACGGTGGGAAGATCATTCACCACGCCGCTCCAATAGGTCTCGATCGATTGGGTCGGCTCGATGACCAGCAGCCCTTGCGCGTCACGGCGAAAGCGTGAGTCAAAGTACGCCAAGACCGCGCGGGCAATCGGCAGCGTCTTGCGCGTGAGCGTCTTGACATCGCCCGTGTGGTCGTAGTGATCGAGCATCATCGCGACGAGCTCGAGCCCTTGGTTCCACGCCCATTGCCAGTAGGGGCATTGCACGATGTTGCGGTCGAGTCCCTCGCGGTTCCAGCCGTAGTCGCCGTTGCCGTAGGTTCCGAAGGTCGTCATCGTTTCGGGGAAGTACGCGCCCTCGACACCGTGGTATTCACGCGCCCGCACCGTGCAGCCGCGCAGCGCATCGAAGTAGAGGCGAAAGAGCGACTGCATCCGATCGCCGTCGCCGCGCGCGAGCATGCCGTGATAGGGAAGCCGCGTGTTCTGCCACCAGTAATCGCCGCCCCAGTTGCGGAAGTCCTCGTTGAAGGTCGAGCCGTTCACATGCTTGGGTGACACCGTAAAGATCGAGCCGTTGAACTTCACGGGAAACTCGCCGTTGGTTGCGGCCAGTGTCACGGCGCGTTGCGTGGCGTAGGCCTGCGAGATCGAGGTTCGACCTCGCGCGCTCTTCGGTGTCGACGCCTTGATGGCCGCGCCGTTCAGATAGAGCGTGAGCGAGCCGCGCGCGCCGTCCCACACCAGAGCCACATGCGATAAGCGTCCCACCGCTGGCTTGCCTTCGCTCTGCACCGTCACCTCACCGACGATGGCCCGCACCGCACCGTGTTGCAGATCAAACAGAAATCCATCGCCGCGTCCAGCGGTGAGTTTGTCTGCGATGCGGCCAGTCACGCCATCGCGCGCGGGCTCGATCCACCCGTCGACGCTCCACGCGGCATTGCGCTCAAGCGTTGGATCCATCTCCCATGTGGTGCCCGCTGCAGTCGCGACGGTGAAGCCCGAAGTGATCGAAGGAGTGGTGCCCGCTTCTCCCGATGCAGCAAGCGCCGCGACCTCACGCGCCGTGAGTGCACTCGTGAAAAAGCGCACGCGTGCGAGTGTTCCGTCAAAGCGATTCTGTCCGTTGGAGTCGAAGCCGACGCGCAACGGATGGTCGGTCTCGAGCACGCTGACGATCGGCTCATCGACAAAGATCCAACTCGCGCTGAAGCGTTGTCGCCACCACGCAGAGGTCTCTTTCGCTGCGGCATCGGCATCATCGTGGATGAACGACTCGTGCGCGAGTTGCTCAAGCCACTCTTCAAGGTCGTCGTACTGCGAGCACTTCGCTGTCACGCGCAGCGACGCGTGCTGCACGGGAGCTGCCGTCTGCACCACGCGCTCGCTCACGCGATCAAAGCCGTCTCCCTCCAATTGCGCTCCGAAGGTCCGCTGCAAGAGCGGATCTCCAAACGCGGTGGAGAACGCACCAAGCCCTTGGTGTTCGAGCGTGGCTGGCACGATCGAACTCTCATTGCGGTGATACCACGCGACGGCCTTCGGTCGGCGCTCAAGCGAGAGGACGACATCGGCGGACTCTTCCACGATGATCGACGCTGGCGCATCGCGCATGACCCAAGCGCTCTTGAGTTCGCCATCCACAAGACGCCGCCGCTCGGTGCGCCACTGTTCGAGACGCGCCGTGATGAGTCGCGGTGTCGCGCTGTCCAACGAGACATGCAACACATTGCTTGCGCTGTCGACCAACACGCGCAGTTGCGTGCGCGCGTCGCCTTCGCCTGTGACGATCTCGATCGCGCCCTCGGCCAAACGCATGCGCTGTGAGAAGGGCGCCGTCGGCAGCGGCGGCGTACAGACGATGTGCACGCGGCCAAGTTTGAGCAGTCGCTCCGCCTCGCTGAAGGCGTCGGTATGCGAAAGCAGGAGGACAAGTTCGCCGTGCTCGTCGACCCAGACATTCGCGCCAAACGCACCGTTACCAATCGGCATCGAGCCCGCGCCGTCGAGACCAGGCGAATCCCACACGACATCGTGGGTAACAAGTTCCGCAAGCGCCTCAGTGGCGCGCTCGCGCTTCTTGGTGGCTGCGGGCTTCAACGCGTGCGCTGCAATCAGCGCGGCGCACGCCTCATCGCACGCCTTGGCAGCCTTGTCGCCACCTTGATTCGTCGCCGCAAGCACGGCGAAACCCTTCTCAGGCGAGAGCCACGCCACGCAGTACCACTTGGTGTTGGAGCCTGAGTGGGTAAGGACCGCGCCACCCCACGCGCGCGTGACGCCCATCCAACCGAGCGCCCCGTGCGGGGCGTCGGCGGCGACGGCGTGGAGTCGTTCGAGTTCTGTCGCAGCGCTCGTGAGCGCCGCGGGAGGTTGGGCGCCAAGATGAAACGCGATAAACTTCGCCCACTCACCGATTGGCATGTGCAGCGTGCCCGCGGGTGCGATCGCGCTGGGGTTGTCGATGTCGTCAAGCCCGCCTCGATCATCGTGTCCACGCGGCGACTCTTTCTGCGCACGCGTCGGAGCACCAAAGCCCGCGCGCGTGATCCCCAACGGCGTGAGCACGCGCTCGGTGAGCAGCGTTTCATAGGACTTTCCTGTGCCCGACGCGACCTCAAGCATGCGTCCTGCGACCGCGTAGCCTTGGTTGGAATACGCGAAGGTCCCCCTGGCGACCGCGGCGCGACCAAGCATGTCCGCGACGAACGCGTGACGGCAGACCATGGGTTCCTCGGTACAGGCAAAGGCCGCGCTCCATGCTGCACTCTCGGCCGCACTCGGCGCGCCTGCGCGATGACGCAGCAGTTGCTCGAGCGTCACCGTGCGCCAGCTGGCTTCGATGACCGCGACACGCGAGCCCAGCACGCTCTCGACCGTGGAGTCCCACTGAAGCTTGCCGTCCGCGACCAGCACCGCCGCGAGCGTCGCGGTGAACGCCTTGGTGCAGGAACCAAGATGCATGCGGTCGTCGACGGCGATGGGCGTTTCCGCGTTCGTCGCGCGGACGCCCGCCGCGCCGACATCGCTCGCGCCATCGGTCGTGACCAGTGCACAGACAAGCCCAGGAACGCCGTGCGATTCCCGCATGACCCGCGCAATGTCTGCTGCGGTGGTTGGCGGCGGCGCAAGGCAGGCGACGAGTGGAAGGAAGAGGAGTGCAGCAAGCGCCATGACGGCAGAATACGCTGCGACCATGCCCCGCACCGACCTCGCGCCGACTTCGACGAAGCCCACTGCACGAGAAAGGTCTGACGGCGTGGTGCGCGTGGGCACGAAGACGCTGCTTCGTTTCGCCACAGAAGGCGACGGCACCGAGTTCATCGCGATGCTCACCCGTTCGCGCGAACATCTCGCGCCGTGGATGCCGCGCACGGCGCGCGGCACCGAGCCAGGCTTTGCCACGCGATTCAAGCGCATGCTTCGGCCAGAAGCCGACGATGGCCTTCGCGCGCGCTTTCTGGTCTGTGCGCGCGACGATCAAAGGATCATCGGTGTCGCCTCACTCGGAGGCATCGCGCCGTGGCCGAGTCTGGAGTGCCATACGGGCTACTGGCTGGGTGTCGGCGAAACAGGAAAGGGCCTGATGCGCGATGCGCTCGCGGCGCTTCTCGATCACGCGTTTGAAGATCGATCGCTCCATCGTGTCGTAGCCAACATCCTCCCGACGAATCGGAAGTCGCTTGCGCTCGTACAAGCTCTCGGATTTGTCCGCGAAGGAGTCGCCCGCGGCCTCATCGAGATCGATGGCGCATGGCGCGATCACGATTGCTGGTCGATGCTCTCCACACAATGGCGTGATGGAACGCTTGACCGCACCGCCGATGCACCGATGGCGCGAAAGACCCCACACGGATCCAAGTCAGCGAGCACTCGATCGTCTTCAAACCGCTCAGCGACGGCGACGCGACGCAAGGCCAGCAAGCGCCAGTAGCGCGATGGCGCCTGGCGCAGGAACGACGCCGAGCACCTTGTCTGAGCCACCGTTGGCAAAGCCACGGAAACGGGCTGCGAAGGCGTAGCCATTGGAGTCATCGAAGAAGGACGAATCCGTGAGCGTGGCAAGCACACCCGCCGTCGCCGACACCGAGAATTCGGTCACCGAAGTGATCCCCACAGCCATGCCATTGAAGGGCGGGCCGCCGTCGAGCCAACTGCCAATTCCAGCGCCGTAATCAAAGATGCGATACGGATTGGCGTCGACCACGCTCAGCAATCCCCATGTCGGCTGTGTGGACGAATTGAATCCCAGCGTCACGCCGTCCACGACATTGAAGGCGAAGGCGGTCAAGAAGCCGCCGTTGGCTGCAGGCGAGGTGTTGGTCAATGAGACGGAGCATGTTCCCGTTGTCGCGCCCGTCGCGGTGAAGATCATGCTTCCCGTGAAACTGCCGTTCCCCTCAAGTCCAGGAAGGCTCGAGAAGACAAG
>CANLHK010000006.1 GCA_947490615.1 Planctomycetaceae bacterium
CTTTCGCTCGGCGCTACTAACGGAGTCGCTGTTGCTTTCCTTTCCTCTCGCTACTAAGATGTTTCAGTTCACGAGGTTCGCTTCACACGGCCTATACATTCAGCCGTGGATGACTCATAAAGAGCCGGGTTGCCCCATTCGGAAATCCCAGGATCATAACTCGGTTACCAGTTCCCCTGGGCTTATCGCAGGTTCCTACGTCCTTCATCGCCTCTTGACGCCAAGACATCCATCACATGCCCTTGTTGACTTGATCGCGTCTACCGAATGCCGTGACCGATCGATTGCTCGAATCGGACTGCTCGGTGTGATCACGGCTCCACTTGCATGGTGGAGCCACGAGCGAAGCACTTCTTGCTACTTCACTCGCAGTCGCTCAGGTGCTCTTGTCTCGGTACGATTACTCATTTGCCACTGCGCGCGCCTTCGATCGATATTTCCCGCTGGAAACCAGATGGGAAACACGACGTCAGCCGCGCAGTATCGCGACAATTTGCACGCTTCTTCACTTGTCAAAGACCGCTCCACAGGTGGACCTGGTTCTCACTAGGCCCGACTGCGGAGGGGCAAGGATAGCGATTTCAGAATTGCTGTCAATGGCATTGGTGGCGCGGCTTTGAAATTTAGTTGCTCCGCAATATGGCCAGGACAACTGAGGGTGGATCGACCTGTTATTGGCCGAATAATGCACGCGTCGACGGGTTTCTTGAGCCGCGCTTGGTGAATGCTGCTTATCCACAATCGAGCCACGGTTCAAAGAGCGAGCGAAAAACGCCACCGGTTCGGCGCGCTCAAGGCACGCCGAACCGGCTGTTCAATTCGAGGCAGGAACGCGGAGCGCGGCGTTAGCGATTTGCGCCGTAGTTCGGATCACCTTCGCGCCCGCCTCCTGCGGGAGCTCCTGGCCCCTTTGGCGCGTCGCCCTTGGGTTTGCCTAAGTCGGGCTTGCCCGTGAGTTCAGCGTCCTTCAACTCGGCCTTTGCAATCTCGATTTCATCGTCGAACGAGAGGCGCAGTGGATGCCCCAGCTCGTCCTTTGGAATTCGAATCTCGTATCGATCGCCGAGCGCGTTCTGCACCACCGCGACCGCGCCAGGCCGACGGTCGGTTCCGCCGCGATCGCTCGAAGGATCAGCGTACACATCGACAAGATAGAACCCTGTGTCGAAGTCCACTCCCTCCTGCTTCTTTACCGATCCGATGGCGTCGCCAGGCTGAATGGTGAACCGTTCTCGGCGGCGCTCGCCATCGAAGTAGCGGAAGATCTCGACCGTGGCTTGGCCCACGCCAAGCCGGCCTTCTCCGGGCTGGGCATCGATGACAAAGAAAGCGACCGGCGGCGAGACGCGGAAAGGCTCACTCCACTCGGACGCCTTGCTGCCGACCGTGAAGGATTCGCCGAACTTCTTTTGCGAGTCCACCAGAAGGGCGGTGTTCGTGAAGAACGGGTTATACAATTTCGCAATCGCGCGGTAGCGGTACTGTTCGCCTGCTTTGACACTGACGTCATGAGCCCACACGACGACGGAGTCGGCGGTCATCAGATCACTCGATGTGGTGTCCTTCGGCTTGACGCTTGAAATCGATAGACCGCTGGCTTCAAGCTTTTTCGCGAGTGCCTCTTCAGCAGCTGCGACCTTCTTGTCGAGCTCCTTCAGAGTCTTCGTCAGCTTGATGCGGCGCTCTTTCGCAGCGGCATCACCCTGATTGTTCTTGCCATTGGCCATTCCGCCGGCCGAGCCGCCAAGTCCGCCGCCAGGACGCCCCATCCCGCCGCCAGCGCCGCCCCCGCCGCTATTGCCTTTCTCCTCCTCTTTGCGCTTCTCATCCTCCCGCTTCTTGTCCTCCTTCGATGTGTCCTCAAGGGGACCACCGAGGGCTTCAAGTTCCTCTTTGAGCCGCTTGGCATCGACCGAGCGACGGCTCAAGTCTTTGCGAAGGCGCCTGATCTCGTCGTCGAGCTTTGCCTTGGCGGGATCTTCGCTGCGCGTGGTTGGATCGCCGTCGTCGGTCAGGAGAAGCGCGGGAGAAAAGTTGGAACGCTTCGTTGGGTAAAATCCTGGCTGCATCAATTGTCGCTGCGATGTTTTATCGCTGAGATAATTGAAAGCCGCATCTCGCAGCCCCGCATCGGCGCCCTTGGCGATCTCCGGACGGAACGAGAACTGGCCGGGGAGCACAGGGACGACCGCTGAGTCACCCCAAGATCCATCGCCCAACTTTCGCTCACGCTCGAACTCGAGATCGATCACAAAGAGAGTGCTGCGGTACCAGAATCCTGGGATTTGAGCGCCGCCGGCAGAAGAATCGAGCTCCGCGCGCATGGATTTGGCGTTGAGCACGGCGCTCGGAATCGTCCACGTGAGATCGAACGGACCGGCTGAGTTCACGAACAATTTCTTGAGCTCTTGCTGCTGCTCAAGGGCCGTCGCGTCGAGCGTGTCCGAGACCTGAATTGTCGAGCGCATGGCAAGAGCATCGAACTTCAGTGCATGGAACGGCTGCCCTGCGGTCGCGCCATCCGACTGAAGCACCGAGGCCAGTGCTGGCTCGATGGGAGGAAGATCTCCGCGCGGCGAAACCGCTGCGCCAATCGCCGCGCCGTACCCAGCGGACTGCGGCTTGAGCCGGTCGCCAAGCTTTTCATCGATGGATGGCGTGGCCTGTTCCAACTTTGCGCTCAGCGCTTGGGTGCGGGTCGCAAGGGCGTCGTCAATCTCGCTCGGAGCGGCGTCTCGCCCGTCCAACTTGACATCGTTGTGCGTGCCCAGCACTTGCCAAGCGATCGCACTGAAGAAGACTGCGCCTGCCGCACCGAGAACGAATTTCTCGATGTGCTGTTCGATGAACGGAATGCCCTTGTTCTTCATGCTTTTGTCCAGTCCTGATTCGTGCCCACGGTCTTCGCGGGTCACTGGCAGTGCAGTGCTCAAACTCTAACACGCTCCGACAGCCTTACATCCCCTGCCCAGACTCCACTGGCGCTCCGCCATCACCAACAGCCGCGGGGGCTGCGTTGATGCCGAGCGCGGTGCGCACCGAGGAAGGCATGTGCTTCGATGTCCAGTCGCGGAACCAAATCGTCTCGAGCGTCGCGGTGACTTGGCTCACCGCCTGAGGCCCAAAGAGGAATCCCATCCGTGCTGCTTCAAATGGGTCTGCAGGCGCGAGACGGACATTTGTGACGGTGATGAAGTTCTCCGCAGCCAGCGCATCAAAGACCTGAGGCAGCTTCGCGGTTTCAGCGACAAAACTGACCTCAGCCACTCGAACGTCATAGACGCCGTTGGTCACGCGCCCTGTGAATCGCTTGGAGAAGTCCCGACGAGCCTCTTGCTTCGGGTCAATGACTGGATCTGCAGTCGCCGCTACGGCGGCCGCCGGCGCAATCGGAGCTTCACCGCCCTCAGCGGGAGCGGCATCCCCACCGAGCGAACTCGCCTCGCCTGCGCTTGGAACCGAAGCCGACTCCATGGGGAGCACATTCAGGGACACCAAGCGCTTCACGGGAGACTGCAGGACCGACCCCGCGCTGCGATTGGCGGCGTTGAACGCACGCATCACATCAGAAGCCACCCACAGTTTCCATTGCATGTCAAACAATGCCGTGTCCTGCGCACCTGCATCGGATGGTTTCTTGTAGAGGCCAGTGACCGAGGATCGCGAGGGAATGTCGAACGCTGCGAGTTCGCAGTACATCGAGATCTTCTTGGCGGCCTCGGTGTACTCGGCAATCCTGATTTTTCCGAGGAATCCGTCGAGCTGTGCCAATTGATCTGCGTTGAGCTTCGCGCGCGACTCCTGCTTGAGATCCCCTTGGATGTAGCGCTTTTCAGCGGCTTCCACACTCTTGGTCACAGCACTGTCCTGCGGAGGGGAGCCTGCTCGTGCCTCCTTGAGCAAGGTCGCGTAGGCGGCTGCGACTGCATCCGCGAACTGAAATCGCACTTGCTCCGCCACGGCATTCGACTTGGCGTCGTAGCGAGGGAAGACGGCCGAGTCGACCACAGGCCTGTGCTTTGGATCCCGCGATGCACCATTGTTGAAGGCGCTCGCCTTCGCGTAAACCTCTGACGCGTCCTTCGAGTACTTCTCAAGCGCGGCGCCAAACTGTTCGACGAGCTGTTCAGTCGCGATGGAATCGAGTTGGATAGGTTCGCCGCCTGGAACCGGGAGGAGCGCCTTCGCGTTACTCGCGGTGGTCAGTTGGTTGTAGACCTCGGCTCGACGAGCGGTCTCCTTGCGGACGCCCTCACCCATCAAATCGGCGGCGAAATAGCCTCCGACAGGAACGAGGACCACCATTGCGGAGAACACCACGGCGAGCGTGTTGTACTTGGCCCAAGAAACGACTGATTCGAGCTGCTTCGGGAGTTTCGCTGCCATCACTGTCCCTTCGCCACGGCTGCCGGGGCTGGAATGAGATCCTTGAACTTCGCGACAAACGTGACCTTGCCGACATGCACCGTGCTGTTCGGCGGATACATGCCAGGGCGATTCGGAATGGGTGCGAGCTTGTTGAGCTCCGTGGTCGAAGCTGCGTCGTCCGCCCCAGACGCGCGGCGGTTGAAGCCTGGAGTGTCGCTGGAGCCCGTTCCGTAAGTTGGATCGTCCGGGCGATTGGCGGAGAAGCCACCATTGGACCCAGCGCCACCGAGCAGGCCTCCTGGCCTATTCACCTTCGTATCGCCCGTCGGAACTCGCCGCCCCGTCAGGCCACCGAAGTTGCTGCCTCCGGCGCCAGTTCCTGCGGTGAATCCGCCTCCGAGCTTGGGCTCCTCCTCTGGAACCGTCGCGCCAGCAGCGGCATTGCTGCCGCCACCAGCTCCATCAGCGCCTTCACCAGACGCGATCAACGAACCATCGGCGCCGACCTTCATGTCGACGATGCTTGCCGTGTTCGGCTGAATGTTTTCGATGGTGTAAGGCGCGTCTGCGCGATCATTGTTCTGCTCGAGCCACTTGCAGACCGTCGCGGTCAGGTGGCCTTGCTTGTCGATGCCGACAAACTCGACATTCAGCGTGACCTCGATGGTGCGCTCGCCCTTCTCGTTGACCTTGTACACGCCAGCAAGATCGCGAAGGACTGTCTGCTGACGAACACCTTCTTCGAGCAGTTTCTTCAGGTCATTTCCAACCGAGGCGGCGTCGTTTCCGGCGGCGACCGCGTGCACCGCGTCGTGCACGAGGAAGGGCCACACTTCGCGATCGTCGATGAGGGCCAACATGTTGGTTGCCGTTGCACCGACGTCCGCAGCGAGTCCCTGCACCTTGGAACTGAAACCTTGCGCGGATGCCAGCGTGGCCTCGGCTCGGTTGATCGCATCGCGACTCGCAACCGAACCGTTGTCTCGGACATTGCGGAGGAACATCATTCCACCAGCAGCGCAGGCGATGGCTGCCGCGGCAGCAAACCAGCGGGTCTTCTTGGCCCAGACCTGTTGGCGAACGCTCTCGACTGGCAGAAGATTGATCTCAATCGTCGCGAGCCCGAGACCCTGCAACGCAAGCCCGTAGGCCGTTGCAAAGTTCACGGTGTGGGCCGCAAAGTCGGCCGCTTCTGGTCCTTCCACCACGATCTTCGAGTACTGATCGAGACGCTCGACCTCGAGTTCGAGCCGCATGCCGAGGAACTTCCGCAGTCCAGGGATCTTGAGTGTCGAACCGAGTCCGACCACATTTCTCAGTTTCGTGCCGCGATTCTGTGACTCATAGAACTGCAGCGACTTCTGCACATCGTCGAGGAGGTCGCCGAGGACAGGGCGCATCGCAGCCATGATCTGCTTCGCGTACTTGCTCGTCGCGCTCTCCTGCTTGAGCTTGTCGCCTTGCGAGTACTTGATTTCTGCGGTGGGGGCAAAGGCTTCGAGGATGGCTTCCGTGAAACTGTGTCCACCAAGTGGGAAGCTTCGCATCCAGCATCGCGAACCCGACGCGACCACGAGATCGGTGGACGCGGTTCCAATGTCAAGAAGCACGAGCGGTTCGTTGCGCGACGCGATGTCGCGATCAAACGCGAGCGCGTTGTACAGCGCGACTGGCCCGAGTGAAATCGCGCGCGGTTCGACGCCGAGCGTTTCGCTGACCAGCGCGAGGAAATCCTTCAGATGGGCACTTTGGACGGCAAAAAGGCCCAAATCCACCTCTGGCGAGTCGTCGGCCTCGAAGGTGTGGTAGTCCCATTCAACATCCTCAAGTGGGAACGGAATCTGCTGGCTCGCCTCGAAAGGAACCAGGCCGGCAATGGTCTTCGCGTCACCGGGCGGGAGCTTGACGAAGCGCGTCAGTCCGCGATTGCCAAACCAGTTGTAGTTGACGGTGATGTTCTGTCCCGCGAGTTGCTTCTGACTCGCGAGTTGAGAGAGCGACTGCTCAAGAACGGTCTTCGCCTGCGATTGGCCACCCTCGACGAGCGGCTCGTCGAGCCCGGGCGTGGTCAGTACCTTTTGGTGCGGGATGACGACGAAGTCGCGCACCCGGACGCCGTCGCCGACCCGCTCAAGCTGGATCGCCTTCATGGCGTACTGACCGATTTCGATTCCCCATGCGGTGTTGGAAGAGGCCATTGCGTGCTGTCTCCGATTACAAATTTCCGCCGAAGCGGCCCGCAGGTACGGGGCGCGGATAATAACGAACGATGCAGAAACGATCTACGGTGTCTGGCTCGTTGGCTGAGAGTCGATCGGGCCGCTGTTCCATACGAGCATTCGGAACAGGCTCATGTTATCAGACGACAGCGGCTTTTAGCCCTCCGCCATCCCTGATGACGGGCGTTTTGCCACCTCAATACCCCCGTTCGAGTCGGCTCCAGTTTGGATTGCGCCTTTCCCCGACCCCGAGGAACCCACCCGCCCCACTCATTCTGCCAGACCGCGAAGTTTCGTCGTGTCAATTGCCGGGTCTTCGCCCCTCGCCGCGCAAGCTCCTTGCCACGGCGGATTCGATGTCGTTCTCACTTCACACGCGTCGCATCACAGTGCTCGCGTGGTCCGGTTCAATTCGCGGCGCGCATGACGGCAGTTGCCGCGCGATCTCCGAATCTGCTCAACCACTTGGTAAGTCGCGCGCGGTCTTTGTACGCTGCCCAACCCGAGAGTCATCATGCCGATTGAACCAACGAAACACGAACAGTCCGTCCCCACTCCGCGCGCAAGCGCCTATGACGCCGAACTCGAGCGCGAGATCCAGGCCGCCCTTGGCGGAATGTCGATCGAAGACCTCGAGCACGCCAGCGTCCCGTCGCGCAGTGGAGGTGGCGGGCGCGGTCGGCAATCCAAGCGCGGCACCGTGCTTCGCGTGCACAACGGCGATGTCTTTGTCGAGTTCGGACCGCGCTCCCAAGGCGTCTGCCCAGCGTCGCAGTTTCTCACCAGCGGCGACCAGCAACTTCCCGTCGTCGGAAGCGAGCGCGACTTCATCGTCGAGCGCTTCGATCCATTCGAGGGACTCTCGATCCTGAGCCTCGAAGGCGTTGTGCAGAAGGCCGATTGGGGCACCCTCGAAGTTGGGCAAGTCGTCGAGGCCCGCTGCACGGGAATGAACAAGGGCGGATTGGAGATGGAGATTGCCCATCACCGCGCGTTCATGCCCGCTGGGCAGGTCGATGTGCGTCACATCGCGGACATCTCCGTCTTCATTGGCGAAAAGTTTCCCGTTGAGATCGTGGAGCTCCACAAGGACAAGGACCGCCTCGTCGTCAGCAGAAAGGCCGTGATTTCAGCCGAACGCGCCGAGCAGCGCGAAAAGCTCATGGCCGTGCTTGAGATCGGCCAGACCCGCACGGCGACCATCACCTCGGTGCAGAGCTACGGCGCGTTTGCCGACATCGGCGGCGTCGACGGACTGATCCATGTTTCCGATCTCTCGCACGAGCGGGTGAAGTCACCTGCTGATGTCGTGAAGGTTGGACAGGTCGTCACGGTTCGCATCGTGAAGCTCGATCTCACCCAGACACCTCCGAAGATCGGCCTCGGCATGAAGCAACTCGTCGCCGATCCTTCGATCGCGATGATGCAAGCGGTCGAGCCAGGCGCCACCGTCACTGGCCGCGTCACCAAGCTCATGGCCTTCGGCGCGTTTGTCGAACTCGCTCCAGGCATCGAGGGCCTCGTGCACATCTCTGAGATCAGCCACGAGCGCATCGCGACCGTCGACAAGGCGCTTCGCGCCAACGAGATCGTCACGGCGAAGGTGCTCTCCATCGATCCTGGAAAGAAGCGCATCAGCCTTTCCATCAAGGCGCTCATCGATCCACCGGCGCGGCCCGAGCCGCAGCAGGCCGGTGGCGCAGGCGGAGGCGCGGCTGGTGGAAGTGGCGGCGGCGGACATCGCGGTCAGCGTCCCGACGAGGGATTCGGCGCTGCGTTTGGTCGCGGTCGTTCGAAGGGCGATGTTCCGACCGTCGATCGCGCGAAGGACAACGCCTTGGCGCGTCTGCGCGCGACCTGGGGCTCGGGCAAGGAATTCAAGGGCGGCCTGAGCTAAACGGTCCGCGCTCAAACACCCTCACGCTGCAATGAAACACGGGCGCCACCTTTCGGTGGCGCCCGTGTGTCCTTTTCCGACGCGCACTTTCACGCGTCGGACTGCGATGCGCCGTCGATTCACACCGAGACTTTGAACTGCGCGACGACCTGCTTCAAGCTCGCCACTTGTGCGGCGGTCTCTTCGCTGGCTGCTGCAAGTTCCTCGGAGTTTCCTGCGTTTTGCTGAGTCACCTTGTCGAGCTCGGTGACGCCCGAATTGATCTGGCCGATTCCCTGCGCCTGCTCACGGCTGGCGTTGGCGATCTGGCCGAGCAACTCATTCACCTCACGGGTTCCATCAACGATGGTGCGGAGACTCTTGTCGACATCGGTGCAGATCGACACCGCGCGGTCAGCGCGCGTGGTCGACTGCTCGATCATCGCAGCGGTCTCGCGTGCAGCCTGTGCAGAACGCTGCGCGAGATTGCGCACCTCTTCTGCAACGACTGCGAACCCCTTGCCAGCCTCTCCTGCGCGCGCCGCTTCGACGGCCGCGTTCAGTGCGAGAAGGTTGGTCTGGAAGGCGATCTCATCGATCACCTTGAGGACCTTGGCGATCGAGTCACTCGACTGCTTGATCGCGCCCATGGCCTCCGACATCTTGCCCATTTGCTCCTGGCAAGTGTTGGCATTCGTGCGTGCCTCGTTGGAACGGCTCACTGCGGTCGTGGCGTTCTGTGCGTTGCGCTCGGTCATGGCGCTCATCTCTTCGAGACTCGCGCTGATCTCTTCGAGGCTTGCGGCCTGCTGGCTTGCGCCACTGGCGACCGACTGACTCGTCGAGGAGACTTGTGCGGAGCCCGAGGCGATCTCGCCGGCGCCCTTACGGATGTCCGAAAGAATGCCCTCAAGCTTGCTGACGAACTTGTTGAACCAGGTCGCCATGCTGCCGAGCTCATCGGTGTTCAGCGCATCGAGACGCTTGGTGAGGTCACCCTCGCCTTCAGCGATGTCACGGACGCGGCTGATCATGGCGAGCATGGGTCGGCCGAAAGTCATGCGAAGAATCCACGCAAAGCCAAAGGCGCCGAGCAGGATCATGGGAACGGTCCACATCAGACCGCCCGTGACGAATCCAGCGACCTGCGCATCCACGCCCGAAAGCGGAATGGCGACTTCGTACGCGCCGTGGGTGGCACCGACCTTCCAGTCTTCCATCGGGAAGCCCAGCGGGTCCTTGCCATCCTTGTCGGGATCGTTCTCGCCACGCGGTGTGCCGTGGCAGAGCATGCAGCTCTGGTCGAGCGCAATGCTGCGCATGTAGTGCAGCGTGTTCGTGGCTGGGTCGATGCCGTAGGCAGCGGGATCACCACCCGAAGCGACCTGCTTCTCAAGCCGCTCGAGCAGCGCGAAGCGGAAGGTCCCGGTATCGGGCTCGTTCTTCTTGTTGCGCGCATCAAAGGCGGCAACCTTGAAGTTGATGTGCTCCCTCTTGGCGGCCTTCTCTGCGGTAATCCAGCCGACCACGACCGGGATCGTTCCGAAGAAGCGGCTCTCGGTGTAGTCGCCGCCCTTGGCGACGCTTTCGCCGAGTTCTTTGATGAGCTCCTCTGTCGCGATCGACTTGTTGAGGAAGAGCTCGCTGGCGTGGTTCTTGGCTTCGTCGGCGACAGCGGTGAACGCTGCGGCCTTCTCGACCATCGCCTCTTCAGCGCTCTTGCGATACCCGATCACGAAGACGACATAGTTGACGGCCACCGCAATGATCACCAACATCACGGTGAGCGCGACGATCCTTCCCGACAGTGAGCGATTCTTGATCCAGCCGAACATTCGGACCTCCCGGACTCGCGGTCCGTAGACTCTGCTTCGCCTCGGGGTAGACCGAGCGGGCTCCGCGAAGACTCGCGGGCTGCCAAGCGAGACATCGGGCACGCGATGCCCTCACTTCAGCAATGCAAGGCGAACGGGGAATCCGCCTACGAGCGTGCTGCTCATGCGCGTGCGAAGCGGGGAATCCGCCCGAGGAACGCTTCGAAATCAGCGTGTTCCGTGGGCTTTCCGCGAACGAGATCGGTGTCGGGATCAATGCGCGCACGAGGTGGAACTCGCGTGATGCGAACGCGAGCGTGCTCACCATCGAAGGTGATCTCATCAAGATTCCCGTAGCGCGTGGCGATCGTGCCCACGGACACCTCGCCGAAGCCCGCGCGCGTCAGCGCCTCCGCAAAAATGTGCGCCGCGCACTCGCTCACCACGCGGATGTGCACGGTGGGATCGAGATCAAACTCGCCGCGCACGGCGCGACCGTACACCGCGGGCGCAGCTCGATCCGCAGCGTCCCGATCATGAACCAGCATCGTTTCCTCGAGCGTTGAGAGCACGGAAAGCGTCTCTTGCATCGTCGCCTCAATGCGCAAGAGTCGAGCGAGCTCGCCCGCATGCGACTCCTCCATTGCCTGCGCGTGGGCGCGAAGCAATGCTCGCGAGGGCCGCGCCGAACCACGCTGCGCGCGCTGCTCGCCCATCGCCAAATCGATCGCGGCATCCACCGATTCAGTGCGTCCTGCGAGGAGCGCGCGAACCGCTCCGCGGGCAAACTCATCGGTCTTTCCTCGGTCCGCGCTCATAGGCGGAGTGTACGCTGCCACGATGGACCCACTGCTCCCAGACGAATGCCGCGTGCTTGGCACGCTCATCGAGAAGGCCTTTACGACCCCAGGTCAGTATCCGCTCTCGTTGAATGGGCTCGTCACTGGCGTGAACCAGAAGAACAACCGCGATCCCGTCGTCGAGATCGATGAAGACCGCGCGCTGCGCGCCGTCGATGGATTGCGCGCGCGAGGATTAGCGCGCGATGTGAGCTTCACGGGTTCGCGCGTGGAGAAGTACCGACACACCGGCGGCGATGGGCTTGGTGTGCGCGCGCCCGAACTCGCCATCCTTGCGGAGATGCTGCTGCGAGGGCCACAGACCGTGGGCGAATTGCGGGGCCGCGCGAGCCGCATGCAGCCGCTCGAATCGCTTGAGGCAGTGGAGAGTTTGCTCGCCCAACTTGCGACACGCGCAGAGCCGTTGGCACCATTGGTTCGCGAGATCCCACCTGCTCCAGGATCGCGCGCACCGCGTTGGATGCAGTTGCTGTGCGAGGATCTCCATCCAGTCAGTCTTGCTGCGGCAACGACGGGAAGCAGCAGCGAGCGCGCCGCGGTCCGCGCACCGTCGGTCGATGCATTGGCGGCGCTAGAAGCGCGGGTCACGGCGTTGGAATCGATCGTCGCAGACCTTCGCGCGATGCAGACCTGATCGCGTTCAGGAGATTCCGTAGCCTGAAATCGTCGCGGGGTTCTCGCCGTCGATGCGCTCTCGAAGCACGAGATATCCGCGTGTCGAGAGATCAAAGGCCAGCGTGAACAGATAGGCCGCGACCGTCGCGTCGAGGATGCCATTCCAGAACCCAACCATGAGCGCGATCAATCGATCGGGGCCGAACAGTGCCGCCACATCGGCGGCGTGATTGGCGCTCAGCGCGCGTCCCGCATCACCGCCGAACGACGCAAGCAGCCCATCGACCGCGGACGACGCGGCGCCGACGACACCCGTCACGAGCAGACCACCGAACACAAGCGCGACCAGTGACCCTGCGAGAATCCCCAACCAGAGCAGCGGTCGTGCGAGGACCAGCGCCGCTGCGCGAGTGATCGCGTCGCCTGCATCACAGTCCTCAACGGCGATCGCGGCGGGCATCAAAGGGAATCCCGCGATCGTGGTCAGCGCGAGAATGGACCCCATCAACGCGAACACGATTGGCACCACGAACAGTGCGCCACTCAGCACATTGAGCACTGGAACGCGCAGCAAGAGCACGAACACGAAGACCACCAGTGCGAACGCGCTGATGAGAAGCGTTGGCAGGACGGGAAGTGAAACGAGATTCAGCAGACGGGCTCGGGCGTACTGTGCGCCCTCGGTGGGAGAGAGTCGCCCACCACGGCCAGCGTGGACCGCCGCCATGCGACACGATCCGCCAGCCAACACCGTCACGATGCAGAGAACGATCACCAACGCGAGTCCGAAGACGACGGGCGCTTGATGGATTGCCGTCATCGGAAGGGTGAAGACAGCAGCCACCACCGCGCCGAGCGCAGCGTTGAAGTCGAGTCGCAGCAATCCCGCACTGGCCTGCTGCACTGCCATGCGCTCCGCGTGCAAGAGCACTGTGGCGAGGCCTCGCGGCGCAGTCTCCTCGATGACGAGCATCGCCTCCGCGGCGCGTTGCCGAAGACGAATCAACTCAGGATCGTCTTTGGCTGCCCCATTGGCGAGCCGATCGGCGACCTTCCTTTCCGTGGCCGCGCGCACGCACGCTGCCAAATCGCCGCGAGAGAGCGCAGGAGTCGTCGTCCCCCCCGCCTCTGCGCGCGATTCGGTCTCGAGTTCGCTGACCTCTTCACTGGCGACTCGTGCAGCGGCCGCGCGAGCGCGCTCGAGGCCGAGTTCCAACTCGGTCGTCGAGAGTGGTGCAGCGTTCAACCCGCGCGGGCCGTAGGACTTTCCGCTCGCGAGATCCACCAGTGGCGCGAGACCCGCGATGAGCAGCACCGCGAGCAACGCAATGGGCATGCGCGCGGGTTGCAGCGCACTCGTGACGGCCGAGAACATGAACGCGAGGCACGATGTCGTGGCGCCGCGCTGCGTGACAGATCCGAGTGGCGAGTCCATGGCGCGGATGGTACGGACTCGCCACGCGCGGCGCAGAGCACTGGAACGCGCGCGCGAATCGCTGTGATTCGGCCGCAGAATGCCAATCTCGCTTGGACGCAACGGGACCGATGCTATCGTCGGAGGATGCTCATCCGTTCGAGTGATAGGTCGAGGCTCCATCGACGCCAATGCGTCGCGTGTGGCTACTCAGGCCGCTCGGTCGAACAAGCGGGAGCTGCGCATGCCAGCGGAAATCCAGGTTCAGCGGGTCCGTCCCACTGCCCGCGCTGCTCCTGCGACTTCTCCTCGAGACCTCCACGCAGTTACGCAGAGATGGAAGGCATCGACACACTCGAGCCAGCACACGCACGCGCGGCACGAGCCAGCGCAATGATGGCCAGACCACGGGAGTGGCGCCTTGTGGAGCGATGGCTCATCTTCATGTTCCTCATGTGCGTGATCGGCATGAGCATGTTGGCGGTGGCAATCGCTGCGATGCCGACGAGGTAGCGTTTCGCGCCGCAGCGCGGACTCAACAGCATCCATCGAAGCCGTCACCCACGGGTTTCCCCGTACACTCCGCCGCATGACGACTCAAACCTCGAATTCGCCCGCGAGCGCGGCGCTTCCCACCACGCCGTCCATTCTCGCTGAGGTTGAGCGCGGCCTTCCCAACTCCATCGAGCGGCTCTGCGACTTCCTTCGGATTCCGAGTGTCAGCACCGATCCAGCGCACGATGCCGACACGCGTCGCTGCGCCGACTGGTTGGTCACAGAGCTCCGCGCGCTGGGTTTCACTGCAGAATCCGCCAAGACCATCGGCCATCCGATGGTGCTCGCGCATCATCCTGGCGCTGGTCCTGCAGCTGCTGCGCGACCACGAGTTCTCTACTACGGGCACTACGACGTGCAGCCCGCCGACCCCGTTGAGCTTTGGAAGAGTCCGCCATTTGAGCCCGTGATCGTTGACGGTCCGCGCGGCAAGCGCGTCGTGGCTCGCGGTGCGGTCGACGACAAGGGTCAGGTCATGGGAATCGTCGAAGCACTGCGCGCGTGGCACACCCTCGCAGGCGGACCGCCCTGCCCCGTCACGCTCATGATCGAAGGCGAAGAAGAGTCAGGGAGCAAGAGCCTCGAGCCGTTCATGCACGCTGCCAGGGCGAAGCTCGCGGCCGATGTCTGCATCGTGTCGGACACGGGGATGTGGAACATCGAGACTCCAGCGATCACCACGCGCCTTCGCGGACTCGTCTATATGGAGTTCACGGTGCACGGTCCCTCGCGCGACCTGCACAGCGGCATGTACGGCGGTGCCGTGGCAAACCCAATCAACACCGTCGCGCGAATTCTCTCCGACCTGCACGATGCGGACCGTCGCATCACGATTCCTGGGTTCTACGACGGGGTTGCTGAGTTGTCGCCCGCGGTCAAGCAGCAGTGGGAGTCGCTTGGATTCAGCGATCAGGCGTTCCTTGGCGACATCGGACTCAGCAAGGGCCAAGGCGAGGCCGGCCGCTCGACGCTCGAGCGAACTTGGTCGCGTCCAACTTGCGATGTGAACGGCGTGTTCGGCGGCTACACAGGGAAGGGCGCGAAGACCGTCATCGGCGCGCACGCGACCGCCAAGGTCAGTTTCCGACTCGTCTCCAAGCAGGATCCCGTGAAGATCGCCGCTGCGTTTGAGGCGTTCGTGCGCGCCCGTCTCCCTGAGGGCTGCACCGTCGAATTCGAGAGCCACGGCACCAACCCCGCGATTGAGGTCAGCGAGAGCTCGCGCTTCCTCGCCGCAGCCAACCGCGGCCTCGCGACGGTGTTTGCCAAAGCTCCGCTCTTGATTGGTTGTGGCGGCAGCATTCCCGCCGTGGGCTCGATCCAGCGGATTCTCGGCATGGATTCGCTGCTCATCGGCTTTGGACTCGATGACGACTGCGTGCACTCCCCCAACGAGAAGTTCGAACTCGAGTGCTACCGAAACGCCATCCGAAGCCACGCGGCGATTCTTGGTGAGCTCGCGCTGCTCTCGCGTTAGCGCGAGCGCTGTTTCCCACGCGCCAGAGCGGTCGGCGTGCGATACCGCGTGCGCAATCGTCGGGTGTCGGCGACCAGTTCCGCCAATCGGCAGGCGTCGTCGACGCGGTTCACCATCACCTTGAGGATGAGGACCGCCGCGATGAAACCGGCAACGATGGCGAGCACGATCGAGAGCGAGGTCATGCTGCAACGATCGACTCGAAACGCCTTCGAGTTGAGTTCGCTCCGCTTCGCCGCGGCAATGGTTGCGCGGCGCGTTGGCTACACTGCGCGCCATGACGGCCCGATTGGTTTCTGCCAGCCTTGCACTCCTTCTTGCGTTGGTTCTCGGAAGCGAAGCCTTGGCGCAATCGATCGACGTGAAGCTCCTCCATTTTGGAGTCGGCGATCTCGCGCGCGGCGGAGGGCCACTCGCAGTTCAGGTGCAGTTCACGAGCAACCTCGATCGCCCCACCGAGATTGAAGCCGTCTGGGAAGTACCCAGCGCCGACCTCGACATCGCTGAACACGCACGACGCCTCGTTCTGAATCCTGGACAAGCGCAGCGGCGTTGGCTCTATGCGGAGATTCCGCCGTGGCAAGAGGGCACGCTGCAGACGGCGATCTTTGACTTGCGGCTCTATGAAGTCGCTGGCGGCGAGCGGGTGCGCGATCTTGGCACCGTGAAACTCGCGCCGTCGATTGCCGCGAATCCGCCGCGCATTCTTGGTCTCTCCGACGACGCAATCCTCGTGGTGGGTTCGCGCGTCGCGGGGCTGGACATCTTCGAGCAGCGTGGACCCGCCGGCACGATCCCGTCGATGCACACGACCACGCTTCTGGCGAAGATCTCCGACGCGGAAGCATTTCCTGATCGATGGGAAGGTCTCGCGCAGTTCGACACCATCGCGTGGATCGACGGCGCCATCACCCCTGCACGCTTGAGCGAAGAAGCGGCGCAAGCGATCATCGCGTGGACAGAGCGCGGCGGAAACTTCATCATCGCCATGCCAGGTGCGGGCGATCCATGGTCGGTCGGCGCCAGCGCGCGTCATCACTTCAGTGACCTTCTGCCCTCGGTGGCTCCGACTCGCATCGACGATGTGCCGTTGCGCGAGATCCTTCCGATGCTCTCGCTCAATGACACGCTGCGCGATGCCACGACCAAGACGCGTCTCGCGGTGTTTGACGAGCGTGCACTTGATCGAGGTTGGCGGCCGTTTGTCGCGACGCCCGCGACAAAGGCCGCTGATGGAACTCTCGCCGCAGACCTCGGTCCCTACGACGGGAAGCTCGTCGGCATTCGTCGTGAGTTTGGCTTCGGGCACATCACGCTTCTCGGGATCGATATCGAGGAACTCTCTTCGCGCGCGTTGCAGGTACCCGCGCTCCCTCAAGGCGATGTGTTTTGGAATCGCCTCCTTGGTCGGCGCGCCGACACGCCGTCAGGTTCCGAGTACACCGCGCTTGAGAAAGCGCAGCGCCTCGAGGCCAAGGGCGGCTACACCCGCGACATCGGCGATGGCACGGTCGTTCTCGAATCGATCGGCCTCTCGGGACAAGCTGCGGTGGGTGTGCTCGCTGCCACGGCCGTCTTCGGTCTCTACTGGCTCGTCGCTGGCCCGCTCGGTTTTGCAGCGCTCAAGGCGATGAAGCGCGAGCGACTCGCGTGGCTCGTCTATGTCTGCGTGGCTGCGGCCTTCACGGGGGGCATTCTCTTTCTTGGGCGAGGTCTCGCTGGACGCACGCCACATGCGAGTCATCTCACCGTGCTCGATATGGTGGAGCGCGCGCCTGGTGAAAGCGACATCACGCAATCGCAGCGACGACGCGCGACGAGTTGGGTCTCGGTGTTCGCGCCGCGCTATGGAGAGATCGAGCTCGCACTCGACCCGACGAGCGAAGCGATGACGCGCAACACTCTCTCGTCTTGGAGACCTTCGGGATCCTCACCAGAGGGCTTTCCAAGTCGCGAGCGCTATCAAGTTCCGCTCGACCGTCCCAATCGTGCGCGGGTTCCTTCTCGCGCCACCACGGTCGACTTCAAGGCGCAGTGGCTCGGTGCGCTGCGCGAAGGTTGGGGCAGCATGCCGCGCGTGCAGACGCCGATCGCGGTGCGGCTCGGACTCGATGCGAGCACGCCCACGATCACGCTGACTGGTTCGCTCACGCACGATCTCCCCGGACCGCTGACCGATGTCACGGTCATCCACATCTGGCCCAAGCAAAATCCGCTTCAGGCACTCGCGCTCGCTGAGGCGGGCGCGACTCCAGTTCGGCGCTATGTCGGGCAGCTGCCCAATCGCGGCGCGATGTTCCACGCAGGCGCATGGAAGGCCGGCGAATCGCTCGATCTTGCTCGAGTCTTCGGACCGCCGCTGCCGTTGAGCAATCGCACGGGGCTTGAGAAGACCATCGATGAGAAGTACTCCAAGACGATCCAGCAACAGGCCAGCACAACCTACGGCATCGCCACTTCTGAGATCAACCTCGTCGACTCGCTGACCATGCAGTCGATCTTCGGCATGCTCACGCCGCCGCGCTACCTCACCAATTCGAGCCTGAACGGCGGACCATTGCGGCTTCCCCGGTTGAGCGGTCGCGAACTGGATCTCTCGACTTGGTGGTCGCAACCGTGCGTGATCGTGATGGGCTGGCTGGAAGCAGCTCCCCTGCCCTTTGACATGACGCTTGATGAACAACCGCTGCAGAGTTCAGGCCGAATCCTGGTCCGCTGGGTGATTCCGCTGCCAGCCGAGAGCTACTGGATTGTTCCTGAGAAATTCCCCCGCGCCACGCGAGACCTCGGGTGAAGCGTTCGATCACTCGCCACTTGCATGAGTTCGTTTCGCTGCAGCCTTCGCCCCTGACGGATCCCTCCCCATGCCCATGATTGAGACAGTCAACCTCACCAAGAAGTACGGCGACTTCGTTGCGCTGGACAACTTGAACCTCAGCATCGATGCAGGGACTTGCTTCGGATTCATCGGACCCAATGGCGCGGGGAAGACCACGACGATCAAGATCCTCGCCACGCTTCTGAAGCCGACTTGGGGAGAGGCGCGCATCGACGGCAAGGTCGTCGGTTACCAAAACCACTTGATTCGCCCACTCATCGGCTATGTCCCCGACTTCATGGGTGCCTACCAGGACATGACGGTTGGCGAGTACCTCGAGTTCTTCGCGGCCTGTTACGCCGTGCCGAGTTCCAAGCGACAGACCACCATCGCCGAAGTGCTCACGCTCACCGATTTGACCCACAAGACTGAGACCGAGGTGAACGGACTCTCGCGCGGCATGCAGCAGCGTCTTGCCGTGGCGCGTGTGCTCATTCACGATCCGAAAGTTCTGCTCATGGATGAGCCCTCGTCAGGACTCGATCCTCGCGCGCGCATCGAGATGCGAGAACTCCTCAAGGAACTTCGCCGCATCGGCAAGACGATCCTGATCTCGTCGCACATTCTTTCGGAGCTCGCGGATCTCTGTAACGCCGTTGGTGTGATCGAACAGGGCAAACTCATCTTCGCGGGCGCGCTTGGTGACCTCATGCAACGCGCCAAGGTCGGCAAGATCGTGCAGATCTCTGTGGAGGCGCGCACCGACGAAGCGGTGCAATTGTTGCGCACCGTCCGTGGAGTGGCGAAGGTTGAAGTGTCCGTCGAAGAGGGTGGGCGTCGCATGGATGTGCAGCTCGAACCTGACGCGGGAATCGCGGCGAGCGAACTCGCGGCGCGCCTGCTCGCGCAGGGATTCCGCCTTTCCCGCCTGCAACCGGAAGAGATCAGCCTCGAGACGGCCTTTATGCGCGTGACCAAGGGACTCGTGAGCTAGTCCGAAGAACTGTGTGCGCGATCCGCGAGTCGTGCGGGCAACTTGTGGCACACGACACTCGTCCGTTAGGCTTCCACCATGTCCATGCGCGCGCTCCTCATTGTGAACCAGGGCAAGCCTGAAGCTGCGCAGACGGCCACGCATGTGCGCTCGATCATCGCACGCCATGCCGAAATCGTGGAGCTCGATGCCAGTGACGAACTGCTGCCTGCGTCGCTGACCTTTGACCTCGCGTTTGTGATCGGCGGCGACGGCACGCTCATTGCACAGACACGGCGGCTTGTCGATCGCGCGCGACCAATCGTCGGCATCAATGCGGGACGCCTGGGGTTCCTTGCTGAGTTCGATGCGGCCGACCTCGAACGACACGCTGCGCTGGTCTTCTCCGCCACTCCGCCGTTGCGCGAGCGCATGCTGCTCTGGATCGAAATCACCAACGCGGATGGATCGCCCGGCGAAAGTGGCGTGGCGATCAACGACGCGGTCATCGCTGCAGGTGCGCCGCATCGCATGATTGAGATGGGCCTCTCGGTGGACGACGACCATGAAGGTGTCGACATCACGGGTGACGGTGTCATCCTCGCGACGCCGACTGGTTCGACCGCCTACAACGCCAGTGCGGGCGGGCCGATCGTGCATCCCGAGGTTGATGGCGTGACCATCACGCCGATCTGCGCGCAGAGTTTGGCCTTTCGCTCGGTGGTGGTGCCTGCGCACGAGACGATCTCAGTCTCGATGCGTCGCGTGAACGAGGGAACCTGCGTCGTGCTCGACGGTCAGCGCTTTCTTCCATTGCGCAGCGGCGAAACCGTTCGCGCGCGTCGCCACACCCACAAAGCGCTCTTCATGGCCAACCCATCGAATCGCTACTGGGATGCCTTGCGGTCGAAGATGCGCTGGGCGGCGCCGCCAGGATTTCGCTCGTAATCGCGCGCTTCCGCCTGCTCAGGCTTGATGCGTTCCACGCATCGGTCAGAGAGTTTGCTTGCGCGCGCATTCTGTTGGGTTGGGTATCTTCCGCAGACTCCCATGATCGATCTGAAAGACCTCCGCGAGAATCCCGATCGCTACCGCAACGGCGTGCGCGACAAGTGCATGGATGTTGATGTCGATCGACTCCTCGCGCTCGACGAGGCGCGCCGCGCGATTCTCGCTCGGCAGGAAACTGCGCGCGCGGAGCAGAACCGACTGTCGAAGGAGATCGGCCCGCGCATCGGACAGTTGAAGGGCAAACTCAAGGGCGCAGCGGGCGAAGAGAAGGACCGACTCGAGATCGAGATCGCGACGCTGGAAGCCAAGCCCGCGCAACTCAAGGCCGAAGTCGCCGAGGAAGAGCGACACATGGGCGCGATCGAACCAGAGTGGCGCGCGCTCTGGCTGCAAGTGCCGCAGCCTCCGTCGAACGATGTTCCCAAAGGCAAGGGCAGCGCCGACAACATCGAGATCCGCCGTTGGGCGCCCAAGAGTTGGGACTTCAGCAAGTCCTTCGTGCAGAACCGCGGCTTCATGCCGCGCAATCATCTTGAGCTCGTGAAGCTCCATGGCCTCGTCGATTTCGAACGCGGCGTGAAGATGGCTGGCACTCGTCACTATGTCTTGACGGGCTTAGGACTGCGACTGCACCAAGCCGTGCTGCGCTACGCCGTTGACTTCATGGCGGACCGCCGCGGCTTCACGCCGATGGGCGTTCCTGTCCTGGTCAAGGAAGAGTGCATGGTCGGAACTGGCTTCTTTCCAGCGGGTCGCGAACAGGCCTACCACATCGAAGAATCGAAACGCGGATCGGGCCACGACCTCTTTCTCACGGGTACTGGCGAAGTCGGACTCATGGGTCTGCACGCCGACGAGATCCTCGCCGCCGAACAATTGCCGCTGAAGTACTGCACTGTGTCCACTTGCTTCCGTCGCGAAGCAGGCGCCGCAGGCAGGGACACCGCGGGGCTCTACCGCATCCACCAATTCGACAAGGTCGAGCAGGTCGTGGTGTGTAAGGCCGACGACGCCGAGAGCCGCGCCTGGCACAAGCAGATGATCGAGACCGTTGAGATGATCCTGCAATCGATGGGGCTCGCCTACCGACTGCTCCAGTGCTGCACCGGTGATCTCGGTGTGAAGAACGAAGACATGATCGACATCGAGAGTTGGATGCCTGGTCGTGGTGAAGGCGGCGAGTTTGGCGAAACCCACTCAGCAAGCCGACTGAACGACTTCCAGTGCCGACGCCTCAATCTGCGCTACCGCGATGAGTCGGGGAAAATGCGCTTCGCCTACGCGCTCAACAACACCGTGGCGGCGAGCCCGCGCATTCTGATTCCGCTGCTTGAGATGCACCAGCAGGAAGACGGAAGCGTCCTCGTGCCTGAAGTGCTTCGCCCCTACATGGGTGGCATCGCCAAGATCGGCTGAGTTCGCTGTCATACGGTGTCCCGCACGGCGTTGCTTCGCGCAACCGCGATTGACCGCTTTGGAGGCACTGTCCATGATGATTGCACGCGCCGTGAGTCCTGCCGTTCGCACCGTTCGCACTGTTCTTTCTGGCGCGTTCGCGCTGCTCGTCCTCCTTCACGGAGCAAACGCGACCGGCCAAGTTCCACCCGCAGACTCGCCACCACCACAGTCGCCGCCTGATGGCCCGCCGCCACAGGGCGAAGGCATGGACCGTGGCGGACTGCAAGGTGGAAGGCCAGGCGGACCCGGCGGACCCAACGCCACGCAGCGCAAGATCCTCAAGACCTTTGATACCGACAACAACGGTCGACTCGAAGGTGCCGAACGCGACGCAGCGCGACAAGAGCTCAAGAACTCACCGACACCGACACGAGGTTCGCGCGGAGGAATGCGCGGGCGCGGCGGGCCAGGAGGAGGACCTGGAGGAGGACCTGGAGGCACGCGCGCGGAAACGAGTCCTGGACCGAAAGTCGCTGTCGCTGATGCGCGCGTTTACCCCGATGCGGCGTTGTTCACGCAAGACATCGTGCGCACCATCTTCCTTGAGTTCGATCTGCCCGCATGGGAAGAGGAGTTGGAACTCTTCCACAACACCGATGCCGAGGTGCCTGCGAATCTCACTGTCGATGGAAAGACCATCCAAGGTGTCGGCGTGCACTTCCGTGGAGCGTCGAGTTACATGATGGTGCCGCGCGGAACCAAGCGCTCCTTCAGCATCGCGCTCGATCACACCAATCCAAAGGCAAGCTTTCACGGCCAGAACACGCTGAATCTTCTGAACTGCAACGGCGACGCTTCGATGATGTCGACGCTGCTGTACTCGCATCTTGCAGCGCCGCACTTGCCTGTGCCGAAGGCGAACTTCGTCGAGGTCGTCGTCAACGGCGAGTCGTGGGGAGTCTTCGTCAGCGTCGAGCAGTTCAATCGCGCCTTCCTCCGCGAGCACTGGAGCGCCTTCAAGGGAGAAGGCGCACGATGGAAGGTGATGGGTTCGCCGCAAGGTACGGGCGGTCTCGATTACCGCGGCGAAGATCTCGCGCCCTACCGACAGCGCTACGAGCTCAAGACCAAGGAGAGCGCCAAGGACTGGAAAGCACTGGTGAAACTCTGCAAGACGCTGAGCGAGACTCCGCTCGAGAACCTCGAGAGCGCGCTGCGGCCGATGCTCGATCTCGACGGCGTGTTGTGGTTTCTCGCACTCGATGTCGCGACAAGTAACAGCGACGGCTACTGGACTCGCGCGAGTGACTACGCGCTCTACCTCGATCCAAAGGGCGTCTTCCACATCGTCCCTCATGACATGAACGAAGCGTTCAAGGGGCGGCATGGACCTCCCGGTGGAGGACAAGGTGGTCCGCAAGGTGGTCCGCAAGGTGGTCCGCAAGGTGGTCCGCCACCTGGACCTCAAGGAGCACCGCAAGATCGTCCGCCCGATGGACCGCCACAAGAGCGCGAAGGACGACGCGGCGGAATGCGAGGAGGTCCTGGTGGAGGTGGATCGATGATTGAACTCGACCCGCTTGTCGGCATGGATGACCTCACAAAGCCGCTGCGCAGCCGATTGCTTGCCGTGCCAAGCTTGCGCACTCGCTATCTCGAACATGTCCGAGCGATCGCGACCGACATGGACTGGGCGAAGATGGGACCGCTCGTCGCGGCGCATCGCACGCTCATCGGTGAACTCGCGGCGCGCGATACCCGCAAGGCTTTCACAACCGCCACCTTCGAACGCGATGTCGCGCCAGGACCCGAGGGTTCCTTGCGCAGCTTCTTCGAGGGTCGCTCGAAGTTCCTTCTCCAACCTGCGCCCGCCAAGCCTGACGCACGCACTGACGCGAAGCAATGAGCACGCGCGTCGATACCAACGAGAAGCGTCGCGCCTTCGAACTCAAGTTCGTCGTCGAGCTCGCGCTCGCGATGGAGATTCAGTCGTGGGCGCGAGAACGCCTTGTTCTGGATGCGCATGGCGACCCGCGTGATGACGACCGCTACTTGATCACCTCGCTCTACCTCGACACCGCAGAGAGTGATGTCCTTCATCGCAGCCAAGGATTTCGACGGCGTCGCTATCGAGTTCGCCGCTACGGCGATGAGCAATGCCTCTGGTTGGAGCGACACACCAAGCGAGCCAATGAGGTTCGGCTCCGCCGCTCGTCGGTGCACACAGAGGATGCGGCGCGCCTGGCCTCACCGATGACCGCTGGATCGGTGGATGAGTGGAATGGCAGCTGGTATCACGGGAAAATCCAGCGCAAGACGCTGCTCCCCGCTGCGATCACTTCCTACCGCCGCGCTGCCTTTGACGGCGCTGCAGGCGACTCCAGTTTTTCCCGTCTGACCCTGGACTACGAAGTCCTCGCGAGTCGCGCAAACGGTTGGGATCTCGCGGTGGAATCTCCGACCCGTCCGCTCTTTGAACGGCACGCGGTGCTCGAGCTCAAGTTTGCGCACGCCATGCCGCTCCTCTTCAAGGAGCTCGTCGCACAACACCAACTCGATGCCATGGCGGTTTC
This sequence comes from Planctomycetaceae bacterium, assembly GCA_947490615.1. Taxonomy (GTDB): domain Bacteria; phylum Planctomycetota; class Phycisphaerae; order Phycisphaerales; family SM1A02; genus QWPT01. The sequence goes on from CANLHK010000006.1 coordinate 23,972, forward strand.
CAAGTATCGTGCAGCGCGCGCCGCCTTGGCAACGCTGCCTTCAGGCTGAAACCGCTCCGACGCGTCGCGCGGAATCGACAGGAACTCGCATGACCGATTGGCTGCCTGCGACCTTTCACAGTGACGCTGAGATCTCGCCAGGTCAGGCGGCCATTCGTCTCGGCACCGCACTGCTGCTTGGCCTAGCTGTGGCGACCATCTACGCGTTGACGCGCGGACGCAGTTCGGACAGGAGTTTCGCAGCGACACTCGTCCTGCTCTCGGTCCTCCTTGCGCTCACGACGCTCGTCATCGGCGACAATGTCGCACGCGCGTTCAGCATCGTCGGAGCGCTTTCCATCGTGCGCTTCCGCACCGTCGTCGAAGACACGAGAGACACCGCCTTCGTCATCTTCGCCGTCGCCGTGGGCATGGCAGTCGGCGCGGGATTCCTCCTCGTACCACTGATCGCATTGCCATTCGTAGCCATCGCCGCCACGGCACTCGGCGGGAGTTCACTGGAGTCTCGCAGCGCCACGCGCGGACTCTTCGCGCTCAAGATTCGCGTCGGAGTTGGGTTCACCCAAGGTGATGCACTTCGCGCCGCGATGCTTGAGAGTGCCGGCGCCAGCGCGCTCGCGGGCATCGCCACCGTGCGCGGAGGCAGTGCCGTCGAGCGAAGCTACGAGTTGGAGATTCGCGATGAGGCAGCGGCGAATGTTTTGGTCGAGCGCCTCACCGCGTTTGAAGGCGTGCAGTCGGTCGAGCTTGAACGCCGCGCGCGCTGAACACTTCGCTCAGCTGTTTTTCCAACCGGTCGGCTTGATCGTGTAGTTGAAGCTGCCGTCCTGCATGAGATCGATGAGCGCGAAACACGGGTCGCAATAGGTTTCGGTGGGCTTCCACCAACCACCGCAAACCGCGCCACTGCAGGCGTAGGTCACGCCGTCGGCGACGCAACGATCAATCAGATGCGTGTGACCCGAGAGGACCAATCGCACGCGTCCAGATCTGCGGAAGATCCCGTGCACTTCGCTCGCGTCGAGATGGACCAGGCCGCCAGGAATCTCCGTCTTGCGCGCCGCGCGCTGACTCTCACCGCGCATCGAGGGTGTGATGGTGACAATGGGAACATGCGACACCACAACGGTCGGGAGTGTTGTCGCTGCAAGATCAGCCTCCAACCACGCGCGCTGCGCTTCATTGAGAAACGCGAGATAGCCGCACTCGTCGGCAGGATCAGGTTCCACAGAGCTCAGCACGATGAAGTGCCATCCAGCGCGATCAAAACTGCGCCAACGCCCGTCCAGTTTGAGCTCCCGGAGTGCACGCGCGTAGCCGTAGTCGTTCTCGGTGCCGGTCTGCTTGGACTTGGATTTGCACCAGCCAAAGACATCGTGGTTGCCAAGACAGTGCTCCACCGGAACGGCGCAGTGCTGCGCGAAGATCTTGTGGAACAACTCCCACTCGCGGTTCACTTCCTCGCGGGGAGTGGCGAAGGAGTCCATCACGAGATCGCCGCCCGTCAGGATGAACTGCACACCCTCATCGTTGGCGCTCTTGAACGCGTGCCGCATCCCAGGTTCCGACGAGCGATCAGGAGTGATGTGCAGATCCGTGAAGTGCGCCATGCGCAGCGCGCGCGTCGGCTGCGGCGGTGCAGAAGTTTGCGCTGCCGACGCGCGACTCGAAACTCCGACGAGTCCGCCAAGAGCGGCGAGACCAGTGAGCGTGGTGAATCGACGACGGGATGGATCGCGAGGAATCATGCGCGCAGCCTACGGCCTGCCGCGGCCCGATTCCGCTGGTGAGCGCGCGCCTTCTGCCTTCTTATCCAAAGGCGATCCCACCGCGGATGGGAGGTGCTCAAAGGCCTACAGAACTGCACAGTTCGCCCAAAGTTGGGGACGCTGCTTCAGTCGCCACAACGACTTGACGATCTCGCGGCGGGCGGTATCCTCTGCGCCCTGCCATTCCCCTGTAGCTCAATTGGTAGAGCGGGCGGCTGTTAACCGCCAGGTTACTGGTTCAAGTCCAGTCGGGGGAGTTCAACCGGTCGACCTCACATGAGGCCGACCGGTTTGTTTACAGGATCACTCGGCGAAAACCCCGCGTTTGCAAGCCGTGGCGCTAAGCGTCCTGACTTCATCATTGCGCTCCCGCGCGAGCACGGCCGCCTTGATCGTGGATCTCGGCGGGCAGGCCTCAGCGACACACCTGCCCTCCGCCAATCGAGTTCGGAAGAAGCTTCGTCGCGGGCGCTGGTCGTCCCTCCGACCGAGGCGTTAGACTTTCATTCATGAATGCGATCTGGAGTCGGTGTATCGGCGCGCTGGCCGTGGCCGCCTGTTTGGCGGCGTCGGCCGCGGGGCAGTCGATCGATCGACTGGTGGCCATTCATCCAATCCCGTCGTCGGTCGTTGAAGAGTATGTCGTGGCTGCCGCCATTCCGCCAGCGTCGGCGCAGGCGATTTCGGAGGCGTACGCGCAGTACCGGCGGCAAGCCGAAGCGATGATCGCGAAAGCGCATGTTGCCGTGGAGGACGCGGGCTTCGAGGAACTGGAGGCGTTGACTCGCGAGCTGACCGGCGGACGCTCGTTCGATCCGATCACCGGCGAAGGCGGGCTCGCCCGGGACCCCGAGCTCAAGCAGCGCAGACAGGTGGTCTTCGACAGGATCGCGACCTCAACGATTCCGGCGATCAACGGACATCGCAAGGCCCTTTCCGAACTGATCGAAACGATGGAGCGGGTGGCGGGCGAGTGCGCCGTGACATTTCCGCGCCCACGCTGGATCGTGCTGTCGAGTCTTGAACACGCTCCATCGCACAACCCGCTTGATCCGAAGATCGTCGATGTCGCCGCATTCGTGCGGCACTCGATGTTCGACGGCACGCTTCGCGCGTTCGCCGCGGAACTGCCGCGTGAGGAGTCGCAGCGCTTCATGGAGCAGGTCTCGCTCGCCCTGACTGCCTGTTGCATCAGAGCGGAGACTTCGCTCACCCGTAAGCACCTAGCTCCCTTGAAGGAGTCGACCGCATTTCCTGACCCCGACTCGGTGAACATGGAGGAACGCTTCGCAAAGAACGGTGCCGCATGGCGTGCGCGCTTTCAGGTCAACGCGGAGGCCGTCTCGACCATCGGCGCGCTGGTGGCGGCCGCGGGAGGCGATGCCCGCGCGCTCCAGTTGGAAGCCGAGTACCGAGCCGCGGTGTGCCCCCCGCTCTTCGTCGAGTTCTGGCCGAATCGACTGGGCGCGTGGATGCGCGAGCAGCCGGGAGCCTCCGCCGAGGACATTGCGCGGGCCGACGAACTCGAGGCTCGCTACAAGGCCGAGCTAGTACCGCGCCGGGACCAAGCCTATCGAAGTGTCGTCGCCGCAGCGGAGGCGTCCGGCTTCGCGATCTTCGCGTTGCCTGGTTCGCCCAAGCACGAGCAATGCCACGAGGTACTACTGCGGCTCCATCTCTTCGGCTGCGAGACGATGGTGCAGTTCGCGAGTGGCCTCTCCCCCGAACTGCAGGAGCGGCTGCGCAAGACATGGCTCGCGCTCGGACGCGACATGGCTGGCCCGCTTCCCGACCCAGGTCGACTTAGCCCGAAATCGACCGACGCTCTTCGCAACTGGCCTGCGATGCCCGCGGAGTGGGGTTGGTAGGCTGGACTTTGGCTCCCAGGTTCAGGTTGGCGACCGTCGTGATCGCAGGAGCGGAAGGCGACCAGTCGATCGATTTCCGCGGATTGGATTTCCCCGAGCGTCGCTCTTGAGGGAACGATGAAGAATGCAAACCATCTCTTGCCGTTCGACCCCAGACCATCTCCGCCTTCAGCTGTGAATCGGTGCTGGAGGCGCCGATTCGTGTGGGCTGCTGGGACGCTCGTCGTCATCCTCGGGCTCGCGGCCATGAGTGCCGTCACATGGCCTTCGCCTGCGAGGCGCTTCGTGAGCATTGAAACAGAGATCTGGAGCCAAGAGAGTTTGCGTCGGCCCCCTGATGCGTTCCGCTTTCTACTCTTCTCGACCGCCGAGACTCTCGCGTACGACGACGAATTGCTCTCTCGGAATCCTCAAGCGTGGAGCCGGGCGCTGCTCAACCGTCTTCCCGAGCAGGAATCGCGCGCGGTTTCGGCGCGCGACGCGCAGACTGGCGGGCTCCGCTTTGTCGATGGAGCGAGCATGAAGCTGATTCCTGAAGATCCTGGAAAGATTCAAGTCGCGCTCGATCAGTTTGTGGAGTTGGTGGGCTGGCAACGCGATCCCAAGATTCGAAGGCTTGCATTTTTCCACTCTCAGCAGAATGGCATCGAGATCGCGACGCTTGAGATCTCAGCGGGTCCCGCCACAGATATCTACGAATACTCAGTGCGAGATGCGAAGGTAATCCCGCGTCGATGGACGCGCCTGATCCCCGGCTGGTGAACTTGCCGCGTCGTGCGGCAGCTGTGGGCGTGATGCTCGCGAACACCATCGAACCTTTGAAGTCGTTTCGATCGGGGAGTTCAACCGGTCGACCTCACATGAGGCGGGACCGGTTTGTTTACAGGATCGCTCGGCGAAAACCCCGCGTTTGTAAGCCGTGGCGAGGGGTCGCGCGCTCTCGGTTTGTAGAGAGCCCGATGCTTCACATTCGCGAGCCTGATCCGAACGCTCACAAAATCGCCATTACCGCGCGCTGATCTCGGGTGCTCTCTGCTGTGGTTTACTGCTCGCCGAGATCCCAAGCGGGAGCATCGCAGAGATCGAAACAATCTCCAAGCATGTGACAAGCGAAAGCGGTGCATCCCCGAGAGCGGGTGGCGACTCTTGAAACCCTCTGAAACTTCCCTGGCGGCGCTGATTGATCTCCTCCCAGACGGGTTAGATGAGGCGCGTTGCATCTTCGCCGCCAAGCCTTGGTGCGCGAGTGCGGCGGCCGTCGCGGTGCCGCTGAACGACCCGTTCAACCCGCCCCCCGCAGATCGACGCACGAGGTCTCAGCTACTTTCTCAAGGTGCATCTCGCGAATGAAGTGCTCGCGCCACTTGGAGATCGGCCAGCGCCTTGTGCGGAGAAGTGCGACCTGCTGATCTACTACGCCGAGAACGACGCCTATCCCGGTTGGATCAATGAGAGATCGGACTTCGACTCCCATGGATCGCGCTCCCCCTGTCTTGCATGGCGTGTCCATGGGGCACTCTTGGCGAGGATGCGCGCGAGCAGACCGGGTCCCATGACGCCGCAACCAACATCAACCGTCGTCCGCGGAGGGCTCATTTCATCGAACGCGGCAGGCACCGCGCACACCGCCACGGGACCTGATTGAGATGCACCGCAGGCCGCTGGAGCAGGCAACCGGACATTCGCAAACTAGACAATTGGACGCTTGCGTAATAGGCAATTGGACGATCGTCTGATAGGCACATGGACGGCAGGACATGACCAAACTCTTCGCCCGGCCGCTCACGGCCAGCCTGAAGGCTGCGCTTCGTGACACGCCCGTCGTGTGCCTGCTCGGACCACGACAGTTCGGCAAGACCACATTGGCGCGGACGCTTGAGCCCCGCCATACCTATGTCACCTTCGATGACGATGCCGTGTTGTCGTTCGCGCGCTCCGATCCGATTGGGTTTGTAGCCGCGCTCCCTCCGCGCGTGATTCTTGATGAGATTCAACGGGTCCCCGAACTCCTACGAAGCATCAAGTTCGCAGTGGACCGCGATCGAAGGCGCGGGCGTTTCGTGCTCGCAGGCTCGGCCAATATGCTGTTGCTGCCAGGTCTTGGCGATTCGCTGCAAGGCGGCGTCAAATCGGGGTGAAGTCCAGCCTGTCGCGTCCTTCGCCGCGCCCTGCGTCTGCGAGAGCGAGACACGACTCTGATACAAGGCATGACTCAAAGTTCTGTCGACAGACTCCCATGCCAACCAAACCCCGCATCCTCGCTTTCGCCGGTAGCACTCGGTCCGACTCACTCAATAAGAAACTCGTCCGGGTCGCGGCGACTGGCGCCGCAGCTGCTGGCGCCGATGTGACGGTGATCGACCTCCGCGACTATCCGCTCGCGCTCTACGACGGCGACGACGAAACGCGTGCTGGCCTCACGGAGCATGCGAAGAAGCTCAAGCAACTCTTCCTCAACCACGACGGCTTGCTGATTGCGTCACCCGAATACAACGGCGGCATGTCGGCGGTGCTCAAGAACGCGATTGACTGGGTATCTCGACCTGCAAGCAGCGATGAGCCAGGGCTCGCGTGCTTTCGCGGCAAGGTGGCCGTGATCATGAGCGCGTCGCCGGGCGGAGTGGGTGGGATCCGGGGATTAGCGCAACTTCGCTCGGTCCTGAGCCACATTCAGATCCTCGTCTTGCCAGAGCAGATTGCCCTCCCGCTCGCGCACGAAGCGTTCAATGCAGAGGGCACGCTCAAGGAAGCGAAGCGGCAAGCGGCAGTCGAGAACTTAGGTTCGACTCTCAGCAAGACGCTTGCGAAGTTGACCTCACAGGTCTGAGTGGGGTCAGACGCGGCGCATTACTCTGCTCCGATGCACTCAGTCCTTCTCGTCCTTGCGCTCACCGCCTCTCCCCAAACGACGCTTGCGGCTCCGCCGACGGAAACTCAAGAAGTCGCGATCTGGGAAGGCACTCGCGACGATCGCATGGGCTGGTGGCGCGACGCGCGCTTTGGAATGTTCGTTCACTGGGGGCTCTACTCGCCGGCTGGTGGTTTCTGGGATGGCAAGCGGTACGAGCAGCACTATGCCGAGTGGATCCAACACTGGGCCGCGGTGCCGTGCGCTGAGTACGCGCGGCAAATGAAGCCCTTGTTCGTTCCCGAAGTGGGTTTCGCCGAGGCGTGGGCAGACCTTGCTCGAGACGCGGGCATGGGCTACGCCGTGATGACTTCAAAGCACCACGATGGCTTCACGCTCTTCAACTCGAAGGAGCCCTACTCCACCACCAACGCAGTAACAGGAAGCACGAACATCTCTCCCGCGGGGCGTGATGTGGCGCGTGAGTTCGCTGACGCGATGCGCTCGCGTGGTTTGCGCCCTGGCTTCTACTACTCGCTGCTCGACTGGCAGCATCCTGATGCGTACGAGATGGCGCTCCCCGCCTACGCGAAGGACGGCCACGCGCGCGATCACGAACGCTACAAGGCGTATGTCCGTGGCCATGTCGGCGAACTCCTCCACAACTACGGACCGCTCGCGACGCTTTGGTTCGACTACTCCGATGAATCTCGGCAGGGCGCCGCGTGGGGCGCAGCGCAGTTGATGAGTGACATGCGCGTCGCGCAGCCCACGATCCTGGTGAACAACCGCTTGTTCACTGGGCTCGAGAACAAGAAGGGCGACTACGGCACGCCTGAAAAGTATGTGCCGCCGACGGGGATTCCTGGCATGGCGTGGGAGGTCAACCACACGCTCAACGAGTCGTACGGATTCAGCGCACACGACATGAACTGGAAGGACAGCGCGACTGTCGTGCGACTCCTGTCGGACATCGTCTCGAAAGGTGGAAACCTGCTGCTGAACATCGGTCCCGATGCGCGTGGCCGCGTGCCCGAACAAGCGGCGACGACCCTGAAGAGCGTCGGTGCGTGGATGCGCGTCAACGGCGAAGCGATTCACGGCACCACGCCAAGTCCGTTTCAACGCCTCGCGTGGGGACGCGCGACGCAGAAGCGCGGCGTTCTGTACTTGCATGTCTGGGAGTGGCCAGCCGACGGTCGCTTGGTTGTCCCGATGGCTGGTTCCGTGCGCGCAGCACGACTCCTCGGTCATAATGCGGCGCTGCGGGCAACGCGAAGCGAAGAAGACTATGGCCAACTCGTTGTCGAACTTCCGCGCGCACCTGTTCACGCAGCATGCTCCGTCCTTCGATTGGAACTTGCGGGTGAGGTCGAGCCGATGCCCTTCGTTCTCTTCCCCAACAGCGGCGGCGTGATCTCGCTCACGCCGCATGACGCAACGCTTGAAGGGCCGTCGATTCGCGTTGAACGCGTCGGGGTCATTGGCGATGTGCAGCACAACATCGGCTACTGGATTGACCCAGCAGCGACGGCCTCGTGGCCCGTGGGGATTGGCCCCAAACAGGGCGGCCGCTATGTCGTCCACGCGGAGATCGCGTGTGCAGACCCAGCTGCAGGATCGCGTGTGCGAATCGAAGTCGACGGCGCGGCGTCTGCCAACGAGTTCATCGTGCCCGCAACGGGTGGTTGGCAGGACTACCGAGTCATGCCGATCGGCGAATTCACGCTCTCGCCTGGAACACATGCAGTGCTTTTGCGCGCGCTCGACAAGACGGGTGAGGCTGTCGTCAATGTGCGATCGATCCAGATGGTGCGGCGGTAAGCGCAATCGACGCGTCGACCATGAGCCGCTCTGCGCGAGGTGCCCCTCGCGCTTCAATCATGGCGCCGTTGGCGGAAGACTTCGTGCCACAGTGCGAACAATCCACGCGATGACGCCCAGGCCGATGGCCGCGAAGAGCACAAAGACTGCGAAGCCGCCGCCAAAGGGAACTTCGCGCGGCGCCCCGTCCGTGCCTGAAAGTTGCGCGAGTCGATGCACTTCGCGCACGACGGTCATGCCTGCCACGACGAGCAGTGATCCAGTGCACGCGGCTGCGACGAGCGCTCGTGGTAAGCGCTGCCGCACGAGGATCACGGTCCACGCCCCCGCCGCCACACACGCTCCAAGACACGCGACGATCGCGTAGGGACGCCCCGCGATGCTCGTGGTCGACGCTGCGAACGCATCCGATTTGAACGCGCAGCCGACGAGACACGCGAGAGAGATCGCCCCGCCCACAAGCGCGAGTCGCGCAAGCGTTCGCGCTGCCGCAGCGCATTCGTTCTCACCAGCGCCGCCTGCTCCCCGTACGAGTTGCCACGCTGCGATCGCACAGAACAGCGGAAACGCGCCCGCGGTCCACATGCCTAGCCGAAGCCAAAGTAAGGCGCTCCCGAGCATGGAGGCGGACGACTCATACATCGATGGCCACGACGACGGCGCAAGCGAGACAAGATGATTCTCTACAAACGCGAGCGTCACATACACCATGAGCGCCGCGGCGCCCACTCCAACTGCAGCCTTGGTCGCGCGGGTGGTGACGAGATGCTTCGCCTTGAGGAGATACATCAAGTAGATCGCGATGATGAGGACGGGAAGGATCGCCATCCAGCGGTTGAAGAGCAGGAGATTGGCGGTGTAAAACGCCTTCTGATAGACGATCTGGATGAAGAGGAGTGGCGCAATGCCCGCGGTGATCGCCGCCGAAACCGCGCTCGGCAGCCAGTCGCGCACCACCATCGAGAGCGATCCTGTCGAACCCATCGCGCTGCGGCCTGAGTAGCGCCCCGCGACTGCGGCGGCCGCAACATAGAGCGTTCCTGCGATTGCGTAGTTCATGAAGAGGACATGAACGACGAGGGTCACCATGGCCAGCGCGAGATAGAAGCCTGTTGTCGCGGGGAGAGTCGAGAGAAACGCGGCGTCGAGAATCGCGGGATCGAGCGCAGTCGCCTCGACAGCGACGAGCGGATCGACCGCGAGGACGATGGAGATCAGCGCGCTCATCGTGGCGACTCCGCGCGCTGCGCGAGTTCTTGAGCGCGCGGCGCTGGCGCAGTTCCCGCCTCGTCCAACCAGCGCGCGATCTGTGCGAACACCGCGGGATCGCGTGACTCTGGCCACCCCGCGCGCCGCTCGGCGTATTCCCACGAGATGTACTGCACCAACGCTTCGAGCTCACTCGGCGTTCCTGCGAAGGGCGGCATGAATCCCTTGGTCCACTGGAGTTTCGCCACATTGAGCCGCTTCTGCTCGATGCTCCACCCGCCCATCAGTTCGGTCAGCCCGTTGGTCCCCGACACCGTGTGACAGATCGCGCACTGGTTGCGGTACACGACTCTTCCGAGCGCAAGTTGCTCAGTCGGAAAGTCCGCTCGGTTGCGCAGCGGATAGGGATCGTGCGCCGTCACGCCGCTGACTCGCAGCGAGGCGATCTGCGCGGGAGTGGTCGCGTTGGCGAAGAGCGCCTCGCGCACCGTGTAAGGCTTGCGAATGCCCTCTCGCACAAACTCGCCTCCCGCCGTCGCGCCAAGGGCGAGTGCCGCAAGAAGCGTCGCTGTCGCGCCATTCATTGAGAGCCGCTGCCGCCACAGCCCGATGACGGCGTAACCACCGATCAGTGCAGACGCCCCCGCTGCGATGTTCAGGAACATCGTCATCGTCATCGAGCCGCCCATGATCCACGAGCGGCTGTCCGCGGGAATCACCTCGAGAAACCAACCAGCGAGGAGCGGCATCGAGAGCATCGGAAGAAAGAAGATCGAACATCGATTGATGATCCTGGTGCGCTCGTCTCGCGTGAATCCAGGCATGGCATTGATGACGATCGCCGCGCCGAGCCCCGCAAGAACGAAGCACGCGACCGTGCGAAAAAGCAAGCTCGGCCAGAAGGTCGGATTGAAGAAGCCATCCCAGACCGAGTGCGTTTCGGTCCACGCGCCAGGCGTCAACTGCCAGGAGAGAATGCCATTGATCCAGAACAAGCTTCCCCAACCAGCGATCGAGTAGATCGCCAGCAGCGCCAGCCGCGCACGCGGAGCGAGGATGTCGCGATAGCGAAAAAACGCGTATCCAGCGGTCATTTCGAGCCAGAAGAAGATCCACTCCGTTGCCCAGATCCAGTGAAACTCGTCGACCATGAGCCCGATGGTCTGCGGGGAAACCTGGATCGAAGTCAGCCACATGCCGACGCCCGTGAGTGCTCCAACGACGAACGAGAGCAAGATCAGCACGCGGAAGACCGACGACACCACCCGATCCGCCAGAGGCTCGCGGCCCGTGAGACCTAACCACTCGAACCACCAGATGAGAAATCCGCCGCCGATGGCGAACTGTGCGAGAAAGACATGGAAGATGCCAAGCCCACCGATGACGAGCCCCTTCATCACGGGACCGAAGTCGTTCACGGGATAGACGGCAGGGATATAGGCGCTGGCGTCCATGGGTGAAATGTAACGACTGCTCGCCGAGAAGCCCTGCTCTCTGATCGCGTGAAGAATCGAAGCGAACTGATGGAAATCGATCCATCGATTTCCGATGCGGCTCACCCGATTGCCCCGCGCGCCAGCGCGAAGGTGGACCAACCCCTTGAGCCCGTCGCTGCGATTGTGGCGGTTCCATGCCATCGGACGGCTGACGGCGTCAGAACTGAACGCTCAGTGCATACGGGCGCGTGGAAGATCGAGTCATTTGACCCTCCGCCCATCCGCCCAAGCGCGAGTAGCATGAGCCACTGAGTTGGCGGACACCTTTCTTGCCCCCACCTCTTCACTCGAAAGAGACTCCCCATGCCACGACTCGCCATTGTTGAACCCAAGGACGCCACGGGCGAAGCCGCTCGCGTGCTGAGCGCCGCACCGATCAACATCTTCAAGGGACTCGCCGTCCACCCGCCGATCCTTGGCGCGTTCGTGGCGTTTTCCAGCGCGCTTGATCAGGGCGGCGCTCTGACCAAGCTTGAGAGAGGCCTCATCCAACTTCGTGTTTCGGAACTGCGTCGCTGCGTGTACTGCGTCACGGCGCAGACGAAGGTCGCTGCGGGCGCAGGACTCGACGAGCACGGCGCACTCGATGCGCGCCGCGGCCGTGCGACCGACCCGAAGCATCGCGCGCTCTTGGCGTTTGCGGAAGCGGTCCTCACCAAGAATGGCGTTGTGAGCGACGCACAACTGCAAGCCTTCCGCGCGGCTGGCTACAGCGATCAAGCAGTCATCGAGGTCATCGCGTCCATCACCTTGATGACCTTTACGAACCTCTACAACCAAGTGCACGACACCGTGGTGGATTTTCCGCCGGTTCCTGTGGCGTGAGCAGTACGAAACTGACCGTCGTCTTCACGCCCCGCGCCATCGAGCACCCTTCATCATGATCCGATCCATTCTCCTTAGTGCCCTCGGCTTCATCCTTGGGCTGATCGTTGGTGGAGCCGTCAACATGGGCATCATCATCGGCGGAGGCGCGCTGCTTCCGCCGCCCGCGGGCGTGGATGTCAACGACATAGAGAGCATCAACGCGCACATCAAGGAGTACTCCGTCCTTCAGTTGATGGTGCCCTTCTTGGCGCACGCCGTAGGCACTTTTGTTGGTGCACTGCTCGCATCGCGCATCGCGCCAAATCGCGCGAAGGTCCCAGCGCTCCTCATTGGCCTCATGTTCCTTGCTGGTGGGACGATGGCGGTCAAGATGATCCCCAACGCGCCGATGTGGTTCAACACGCTCGACCTCTGCGTGGCGTACCTGCCGATGGCGTGGCTCGGCTACATGCTTGCCAACGCGCGCTCGACGAAGACTTCGCGCACCTGAGGAGGATCGACGATGCATCACGCATCGGCGAGGCGCGCGAAGCGGCGATTGCTCGTTGGGAAGTCGACACCCATTGCCACCGCATGGAGAAGCCCGATGAGGCACGCGACGAAGGCGATCGTCGCGCACGCGCCGGCGCTGCATCCGACTGCTGACGGCAGCGCGTCGCTTCGGATCGACATGGCGCTCGTGCCAAGCAACACGCTCGCGACGGCGCACCACTGGTAGAAGCGCAGCCCCGCGATGACGCGGGTTTGTGGTTCTCCACGCAGCGACTCTTCGACGAATCGCGAGAGCCCCGAGAGCAGCAGATACGCGCCCACGAGAAACGACTGCGGCTGATGAAGCGCAGCGAGCCGCCAAAGCAAGAGCCCAACCGCGATGTTGGACAGGATCGAATAGACGGGCGTCGCGTGCACGGCGACATCACGCAATCCCGCAACCACCACAACGCGCGATCGCGGATGTCTGTAGCGAATCCCATGCGTGCAACCATCGACGGCGCGTCCATGGCAGCAACCCTGCACCAAGCAGCGCAGGCGACCGATCGATTGAATCCATGGCGCTGCGAGTGCGAGCGTTGCTGCAAGAAGCCAACCGTTGAACTGCGCTGGCCAGAGCACGGCAAGGAGTGGAATCGCCGCAGCGAGAGCCACGATGCTGCCGAAGTACCCAAACGGTCGCAGCAGTTTCGACGATCCAGTCCAATACTGTCCCCACGCGCACGCGCCGATGAGTGAGAGCACGGCAAGAAGCGCGACGGCATACGCGCCCTCCACGCCAAGACGCCATCCCGCGATCGCGATCCCAAGCGCAGCGGCGACTCCAGGAAAGACTGCGTGACTCAACACGCGCGCGGGCCCCACGCGCCACTCGCGCCATGAGTTGGCGATTCGCTCGGCGTGCGTCAGAACGAATCGCCATGTCGTGGCGCGCAGGCCAGCAGCCCCAGCGAGTGCCGCGCCCGTCACGACATCAAGCGTCGAATGCATGCCTGTCGTGATGCACGAAAGCGCGATGAGCAGCCCGATGAACGACGCGAGGATTCCGACGATCGCGGTGCGTTGCCACGCAGCGCGCGCGGCCATGATCACCCAGAACACATGGAACGACGGCAGCGAGGCGCGACCTTCCATGCCATCACTTCGCTCGAGTTCGAGGAGCCACGCAAATGGCGCGTTCGCGTCAAACGGCCGCGGCTCGAACACTGCGGGGATCACAAGGTAGGCAAGCAAGCCAAGCACGATTCCAAAACGCGCATCGAGCACTCAAGTCCGCATCGCGCGCTTCTGCGCAAACGCCAACGGCGCGAGAAACACCATGAGGTACGCCAGCGAGTAAATCGGCGTCGTCTCTGGGTAGGTCGGCCACGCGCTCTCACTGGGCGTGAAGTTCACGGCATCAGGCACTGGCAGATGGCCCACCGCTTCATAGAGCAAGAGAAACGGCGCGAAGAGTCCAATCCAGACGCTCGCACGATCGCGCCACGATGGTGGTGCTTCGCTTCTATCTGGAAGTCGGAGAAGCGCGCCACCAGGAACGCTGCCAAACCGCCGCACCAAATCCGCGCGTTCGTAGCCGAGCACAAGCGCCACACAGGCCAACGCGAGTGTCGGCGCCACGATTCGAACTCCTGCAGCGGAGCCCGTCGCCAACGCGACACCGAAGGCGATCATCACAGCGCCGAAGTAGATCGGATGCGCAAACATCGCGTACGGCCCGCGATCGACGGCCATCGGCGGCGGAAACGCGTTCATCGGAAGTCCACCGCCCTGCACCCGCAGTGCGAGCATGGACCACAACACGAGAACGCATCCAGCCGCAGCGACCCACCAACCGATCGCGTGCTCCTCCATCGACGGCAGAAGCAATACGATGTTGAGTTGGCGCGCCCACCACACCAAGAGCGCAGGCAACGCGAGACAGAACAACGATCCATAGGCGAACCGCGCCGCCACGCTAGACACCGTCATGCGCCGCTCCGTTGAAACCGCACCGCCTCGTGCACGGCCGTTCCTACGCGTGGTGCCCCTGCTTCTTGTTCCATGCGCCCGTTGGCGAGCCACTTTTTCTCGTGTGAGAGAAGGTACTGCGCCGGCAGAAACGGCAACGCGCGCGCGACCGTCGCCACTGGTCCCGTCGCAAACGGCGCGTCGCGCAGTGTGCGCACAGGCTCAAGCGAAAGCCCGCCACCATGCCAGAGCACCTCGCGATCGGTGACGCAGGGCGCTTCGGCTCTCACGCCGTCGACGAGCACCAACTGCCGTGTCGGCTGTTCATCGCGTCCCTCGCACCAGGAGATCCAGACCACGCTTGCGTCGGCGTCGATGAAGCGCCCCCAACGCAAGAGGTCGATCGGAAGCTTCCACGGTTCGATCGTCATGACCAATCGCTCGGCGTATCCGCGACCAGAAATCTTGCGCTCGCCGACCGTGATCGACGCATCGGTCGCGGGCGCGAGACAGGTCCAGTGCACCGCACCCTCGTCGCTGTTGAGGAGCGTCGCGGCGATGGGCGAGATTCCAGCCGTCGACCAACGACCGCTCGCGCCCAAGGCAGGAGCGTCGAACGACACTCCCGATTCGTCGGTGTGCCACGCGCGTGCACCAAGAGAAGTCTGGGTCGCTACCGCGCCGTCAACTGGTGCAACCAACACCGACGATGCCGAGAGACGCAACGGCCCCCATCGAAGATCAATCGCGTAGGCGATGCACACATCACCGCTCGGAGAAACCACATCGAGATACACCTTGTCGATCAACGGCGACGCGAGTCCGCCACCCGATAAGGAGAACTGATCGGGCGGGTCCATCTTCCACATCGGATGATTGCTCAATGACATGCGGTGCCGCCTCGCAGTGCTGGCTCCGAGCGTACGCCTTTGTCGGCCAGTTGCCAACGGCTCGCCATCCCTGTTGTGGGTTCCAACTTCTCAGAAGCGTTCCTTCGTTCAACGACGACCCGTTGCATCAATCGCGGACTCCAACACCGTGATACGATTCGCGCTGCGACGGACTCTCGCGGTCCGACCAAGAGCCACCTCCTTTCAAGGGAACCCATGATGGAGAGGAATCTTCGATGAGGAGGAACCCTGGGTTTTGCCTGGCGATCGGCCTGATCGCCACCTGCACGGCATTCGTTGTCGCGCAGGAGCCCAAGCCCGACCAGCCATCGGTCCACCGACCGGTCTCGTCGGCGTTCGCGCCCGCCCACCTTGGGAGCACCGACCCAGTCGCGGTGGTCGATGGCACCCTCGACATCGAACTCCTCACCGCTGGACCACTCACTGGGCTTGTTGAGTTCAAAGACTCACTCACTCGGATCGAGCTCGCGGCACTCCTCCATCAGAGCATCGCGCCAGACCACCTCAAGCAGGCAATCTGGACCTGCGCGCGGGGTGCCTGGCCGGAGTTCGTTGAGTCCATGAATTCGCGGCGGGTCGCGTGGCGCGATGCGATCATTGGCTCTTCCCGCTCGTGCGCACAAGCACAGTTCGATGGCATTGTGGACGACGATCGACTCGCGGCACGGCATGCCGGGTTGGTCATCCGTCTTCAGGCGGAGCGCGCTGCGCTCGAGGAACGCTTCCTACTGCAACTTGCGACCTGCGCCGAGGAAGCAACCTTCGCAGATCCTGCCGCTGGTGAAGATTCTCGACGCGCGGGTGCGATTCCACTCGGAATCCTTGCGCCATTGCACGAGCGCGCGCGCCTACGCAATGCGGAAGTCCGAGTGCTTCGCTACTCCACGAGGTGGAGCTCATTGGACCTTCGAAGCCTGTGCGCGCGCTGTGAGTTCCCTCTGGACGACAGCTTCGCGATTGAAGAGCCACTTGCGAGCTTCGAAGGCACCCGAACTGCGCTGGCACTCTCGCGCTTTCGGGCGTCACAACAAGCGCTTGCCCGCACCGGGGTCAAGGCGCAACCTTACTGGAGAACCGTTGCGTCTCGTGAGCGACAGCTGCGTGGGGAGACGCGACGCGCGCTCCATGCACTCTGCGCGCGGATCACGCCGACGAGCGAAGATCGACTCTTTGTGGCTGCTGCTGGTGGGGCTTATCCCGAGATCGCCGTCGCGCTGGCAACGCTCTACCAGCTGCACGCGCCATCCTCCACGGATGAGGCCGAACGAGCTTGGCGCGCCGAGCGGCGTGCGATCGTGGAGCTCGTGCTCGGAGAACTCGACCGCTTCACCGAAGGCGAGAGCGTCGGCGCCGCTACCCAAGACCAAACCGCGGAATGGGCCGCGGTCGTCCAGCGTTCCGTCGCGCGGTTCGAGGCAGCTGTTCCTTCTCAACCCGCAGCGGCAGGGATCATTCCCTCATTCGACAAGGACCCGCCGCTCCCATCACCGACATCAGAGCCGTGATACGATCCGCGCCGCGTCGGACCACTCGCAGTCCGAACAGGAACCTCCTTCTTTCAAGGGACACCACGATGAAGACGAACCCTGGGATTTGCCTCGCGATCGGCGTGATCGCCACCTGCACCGCACTCGTTGTCGCGCAGGAGACCAAGAAGACGCCCACCAACAACAAACCCGCTGTGCAGAACACGCCGACGGTGACGCCGCCGAAGGCCCCACCGACAACCAACACGAACACCGCCACGCCACCCAAGCACGACGCGCCTGGCGCCAACGCGCTCCCTCCTGGCATGACCGAAGCGGACATGCAGGCGATGATGGCTGCGGCAACACCCGGTCCGATGCAAGCGTGGCTCTGCGAAGATGCTGGCACTTGGAAGGGCGCGTGCATGATGTGGATGGCGCCAGGAGTTGAGGCGACCAAGAGTGAGTCGACCTACACCGTCACACCGATCCTTGGTGGACGCTTCATCCAACAGCACGCGTCGGGCGACATGGGCGAGTGGGGTCCATTCGAAGGCTTTGGCATGGTCGGCTTCGACAACGCCAAGGGTGAGTTCCAAGCAAGCTGGGGAGACACCATGGGCACCGCCATGATGTGCGGCACGGGAAGTCTCAACTCCGACAACAAAGAACTGACCATCAACTTCTCCTACTTCTGCCCGATGCAGAAGAAGACCTGCGCCTTCAAGCAGACCATCACGCGAAACACCAACGGCACCCGCACCATGCGGATGTTCGGCGATGCGCCCGGAACTGGTGAGCACTTCAAGATGATGGAGACGACCTACACGCTCGTCCACGCGCAAGCCAAGCACAACGAGACCACGAAGAACAACAGCAAACACGCGGTTGTTCCGAACTAATCGTTGACGCTCTCCACGCGAGAGCTTGCGTTGATTGAGATCACACATACTCCCCGCGGCACAGCGCCGCGGGGTTTTTCATGGGTTCGGCGTGCGAGCGGCACCTTCAGGTCGCGCAGGCTCGGCCCTCACCTTCCAACGCCACCATTTTTGGAAGTTGACTTCGCCGTCGACGGAAGCCAAGAACGGATTCTCAAGAACGATGAGCGATCCATCGGCCGCGCGATACATCGTCACTGTTGCTGCGGTGTACCCGGGCATTCCCATGGAGCTCTCCTGCATTGAAACGCGCGCTTGCGATCCAACGCACTCCTCCGTCAAACGGAAAGTAACCCAGCCTCATCCCGCGATGAGTTTCCAGCAGTTGCTCCTCGGGTGTTGGGGAGAACTGATACGCAACCTCAACCGTGTCCCCGACCCCGACCTCAACGAGGTAGCCCTTCTCTTTGGACTGGTGCGTGAGGCGGACCCAACCGACACCGTCGTGACCATCAGGATGCAGCGCGTCGAGACGCAGCTTCGTCAGAAAAAAATGGACTCGCCCTCGCTCACCCGTCGGGGCTGTCCCCTCGAGCCTGAGGAAGTACCACGGCAGCGCGCGACGCCCCAACTGTGGCGGCGCCTTCGGACCCTCGATGGGAATCGCCAGGATCGTGGACCGCGCTTCGCCTCCGGCGGGATAGACGAGCTGCGATGCCGGTTCGCTGAGCACACAGTAAGTCCCCGAGAAATCGGGCGGCTCAGCACCCTCGTCCGCGCGCACGATCGCAGGCCAGTCCGCGGGATAGATGGGCCTCGAAGTTGTGGGGATGAACTCGCAGCCCGTGACGAGAAGCGTGAGCGCGACGGACAATCGCATCGAACGCGTGGCGATGGTCTCGCGCATCGGTCGGAGCATTGCTGCAAGCCTCACGGCGCGGCCTCGATTCGGGTCCAGCGCCACCACTTCTGGAAGAGCCCTTGCGATGAGTTTGCCCAGAACGCATCTTCAAGCACGACGAGTGAGCCATCCGCCGCGCGGTACATCGTCAGTTCAGCGGCCGCCCAACCAAGCCCCTCCAGCATCGAGAGTGAGTAGGTCGCCCACGTGCCCAACCCGCCGTCGGCAAGCGCAGCGGATGTGTGCGAGTCAAAGTGAGCCCAGAAGCCCTTGGCGGTCTGCATGGGATCGAACTCAAACGCATGAGGCGGCAGTCCGTCGACCCCGAACTCAACGCGATAGCTGTGAGTGGCGGGCTTTCGAGTGAGCCGCACCCATCCGCGGTCCTCGCGACCGTCTGGATGGTCCGCGTCGGGCTCGAGTTCGGCGAGGAAGTAGTACACCTCGCTCCGCTCACGCTTCATCGCAACACCGGTTCCACAGAAGAAGGCGGGCAGCAGACGGCGGCCCACCGGCTGAGGTTCGTAGGGCGTGCGGAGTGGATCCCCAGCTCCCCACGGTCGGAATGAAGGGTCGCTCGAGTAGACGAACGGACTGGCTGGCTCGCTCACGGCGCGGTAAGTCCCCGAGAGATCGGGAGGTTCCTCAAGCTTCGACGCACGGACGATCGCTGGCCAGTCTGAGGGATACAGCGGCGTGTACCCCGGGTGCGTGGCGCAGCCGACAAAGAGCAACTCGATGAGAATCAACGAGGAATTCCGCAAAGTCCGCATGGAGATACTCAGCAAGGTCGAGCGGGCCAACTCCAAGTATGACCCTCCTCACGCCAAGAACGATTCTCTCCCTCTTGCCCCTGCCTTGCGATAGGAACACTTCCCGACGAACGCGTTCGTGCCTGCAACAGAACTCCCACCACAGCGCAGTTTGTCGAGATAGGACGATCCCACCGTTACACTCGCCGCGTGAAGCTCCAACACTTTCTTGCTGCGACTGCGGCGGTCCTTTCCATCCTCCACAGCGCGCTGGCAGGACTCTCGCCTGAATCGGTTGTCGTCGTAGTGAACGCGGACAATTGGGCATCGATCACCGTCGCCAACGAATACGCGCGGCTTCGCCAAATCCCCGCTTCGAACATCGTGATGCTCTCGGGGCTCTCTGCGTTTGATGCGATGGGGCCTGATCAGTTTCGCGGCGAGGTGCTCGGTCCCGTGCTCGCAGCGATCGACGCGCGAGGACTGCGCGCCCAAGTGGATTGCATCACCTACTCGGTGGACCTCCCAAGTGTCATCTGGGTGCAGAGCGACATGCAGGGCCATACCTTTCCGCAGGTCATCACCGCAGCGGCGAGTGCCAACAGCGTGACCTACCTGCACGAGTTGTTCATGCAGAAGGACACGGCGTACCTCGACCTGACCATCAACCGCTACAGCCGTCGCACTCTGCCGCTGGCTACGGGAGAACCGCTCTCGGCCGCGGCACGCGAGGCGTATGCGCGCGGGATCAAACTCTACGACGAGAAGCAGTTCCGAGAGGCGAGCGCGATCATCGCGCCGCTCGTTGAACAACCGTGCAATGACGCGGGCGTCTACTACAACCTCGCGTGTTGCCAAGCGCTGGCGGGGGAACACGACAACGCGATGGCCTCGCTCACGCACGGTGTTTCGATTGGTTGGCGCAACCACGGGCAGATCGCCAGCGATCCCGACCTCGAGTCACTGCGCGAACGATCCGACTTTCGCGCGCTCTTGACGACGATGCAAGCGCGCGCGATTGAAGTGCAGGAAACTCGCGGCTTTCGCGGCTCCACCAACTGGAGCGCTGCCGGCGATCCAGCGGAAACTGGCCCGCGCTACTTGCTCTCCACCATGCTCGGTGTGACTGCAGGCCGCGGCAACTCGGTCAACGAAGTCCTTGAGTGCCTGCGCCGCGCTGAGCGCGCCGACGACAGCAAGCCCGATGGAACGGTCTACATCATGCGCAACGGCGATGTGCGCTCGACGACACGCGAGTGGGCGTTTGCGGCGCTCGTCACTGCGCTGAAAAAACTCGGAGTCAACGCGCGCATCGAGGACGGCGTCTTACCCACGGGCAAGAAGGATGTCGCGGGCGCCGTCGTCGGCATCGCCGACTTCAAGTGGAGCGATGCAGGGAGCGTCATCACCCAAGGCGCGATCTGCGAGCACCTCACGAGTTGCGGCGGCATGATGGGCGAACGCGACGGGCAGACGCCCTGCACCGACTTCATCCGCGCGGGTGCAGCGGGAAGCTCGGGCGCGGTGACCGAGCCCTACGCGTTGCAGGCGAAGTTTCCCAGTCCATTTCTCCATGCGCACTATGCACGCGGCTGCACACTGGCGGAGGCCTACTACCAATCGCTTGAAGGTCCCTACCAGTTGCTGATCATCGGTGACCCGCTCTGTCGACCATGGGGAACCAAGCGCGCGGTCACCGTCGAGGGCGTCTCGCGCGGCGCAACGCTGAAGTCAATGGTCGCGCTCAAGCCACATTCGACAGGCACTCCTGCCGTCGCGCGTTTCGCGCTCTTCGTTGATGGCGTGCGCGCTGCGGAGTGCGCGCTTGGCGAAGAGCTACCGCTCGATCCGAATGCGTATGCCGACGGCGCGCACCTTCTCTCGATCGTTGCCACGCGAGGAGACCTCGTTGAGTCGCGCGATCGCCTCGCCTTTCCCGTGATCTTTGCAAGCCACGGCCGACCGTCCGTCGAGGCGCGGGCAACGGGCAAGGCGATCTCGGGCAAGCCGATTCTTGTCGAGGTCGCCTGTGATGGAGCGAAGGGGATCGACCTGCTGCACCTCGGGCGCGTCGTCGGACATGCGGAAGGTTCGGGAGGAACGGTCATGCTCGACTCTGCGCGCCTTGGCACGGGCAAGATCGAACTGCAGGCTGTGGCGCTTTGTGACGCGGCAGCACCCAACCATCGCGTACTCAGCGCTCCGTTCACCATCGAGATCGAGCTCCCGCTTCTCAAAGGAGGCAGGACGCCGAAGGGCACGACGGCGGGTGGATTGGCGTTCTCCACGGGAAAGAACGGAAAGGTCGCGGTGTCGGACACCTTTGATGCAACGTGGATTGCACCGTTGGCCATCGATGCAAAGTCGTTTGAGGTCACGGGGTACTTCGATGTCCCCACCGCGGATCTCTACCAACTGCACATCGCCACCAACACTGAGTCGGTGGTAGAGATTGATGGCGTGAAGTTGCTGCGTGCAGGAGACTCTGCGTGGCACTCTGCGCCTGCGCGACTCACGGCGGGCACGCATCGATTGAGGATCACTGGCGTTGCGCCGACACGCGCCGCCGACGCGCGCATGGATTTGCGCATCGGTTGCGCTGGAATCATGCACCCATCGGCCGCTCGATTTCGCTGCGAACTGAAGTAGCGCGCGCTGCATCGCATCTTCGCCGATTGCAGTACAGTGCGGCATCGCCCCTGCCACGCCATCTGCAACTCCTTCCGGGACTCCGCGCGCGGAGCCCGACCACGCAGCGCGGCTCCCACTTCCTGATTGCATCGTCCCTGGCGCGGTCCACTGGCTGTATGCGATCCCCATCATTGGGCTGCACCTCGCAGCACTCTTGGCATGCTTCCCCTACTTCTTCAGTTGGACTGGCGTCGTGGTCATGGTCGTGGGCGTGTATGTGTTTGGACAGTCGATCAACCTTTGCTACCACCGATTGCTCGCTCACAAGAGTGCGCGGGTTCCAAAGTGGCTCGAGCACGCGATGGTGGTCTTTGCGCTGTGCAGCATCGAGGACACGCCTGGACGCTGGGTCGCGACGCATCGGTTTCACCATGTGCACTCCGATGAGCAGAACGATCCGCACAGTCCGCTGGTGACCTTCCTCTGGGCGCATGTCGGATGGCTGCTGATCCGAAACCCGAGCACGAACGACATCGCGACCTACCAGAAGTATGCGCGCGATGTGCTCGAAGACCCCTTCTACATGCGGCTCGAGAAATCGAACCACTGGATCTGGGTCTACCTCGCGCACGCAGCGCTCTACTTTGCGATTGGCTCGCTGTTCTCTCTTGAGTTTGGGTTGAGCCTCCTGGTGTGGGGAGTGTTCGTGCGCACCGTGATGGTTTGGCACATCACTTGGTCGGTGAACTCACTGACCCATCTCTTCGGGTACGCGAGCTACCGCACCGACGACCACAGTCGCAACAACTGGGTCGTCGCGCTTCTTGCATCGGGTGAGGGCTGGCACAACAACCACCACCACGATCCCGCGAGCGCGAGCAACCAACATCGATGGTGGGAGTTCGATGCGACCTACTACACGATCAAAGCGCTGGAGTTGGTCGGGCTCGCGACGGAGGTCGTGCAGCCGAGGCATCTTCGCGTGGCGCGACAACAGGCACGCGCTGATGCAGCGACGCTGGTCGAGCCAAAGGTGCCGTTCATGGCTCGTGTCGCGAGTGATGCGGGCGCGGGTGAGGCTGCGGTTCACGCCCCTGCACCAACGGTCGACGCCGCAGCGCTGCGCGATTGACCGTGCCGTGTCAGTCACAGTGCATGACGATTTGACCCGCCATCGTTCGACGGCCGCTGCCTCGCGACTGGGTCAAACGCAAAGGCCAGGACATGCCCATCAGGATCGAGCGTGTAGCCCGCATCGTGACCCCAATCGCGTCGCGAGACGGGCGAAAGTTCACGCGCGCCTGCAGTGATCGCTCGCTGGTGTGAAGCACGCGGATCGTCCACAAGCAAGTACAGCTCACAACGCACCGAGCGCGCGTCGGCGAGATGCTCGCCTTTCACAGTGTCGAGCGCATCACCGAGAAGCCGTTGCGCACCTCGACGCGGCATCAGTCCGAGGACCGCGCCGTCGGAGAGAACGAACTCCGTCATGCCAAGAACATGCAACCGCGGCGCGCGACCCAAGACTGCTTCATAGAAACGCGCGCTGACCTCTTGGTCAGCCACGAAGACGATGAAGTGCGCTGTCGACATACGCGGCAGGCTACCGCAGGTGCTCTCACGCGGCGGGAGTGAACAGTCCAAGCGGAGCGCCTGTTGGATCGGCAATCACTGCAGATCGGCCGAATCCAGGCACATCACTCGGTCCGAAGAGGACCTTGCCGCCCTCACGCACCGCAGACTTCGCCACGGTGTCGACATTGGCCACGTGCACATAGGCGAGCCAACACGATGGACAGGAGCCAGCCTCGGTGGGCTTCTGCATCATGCCACCGACAAACTGGTCGGTCGTACCTGGAAGGGAGAACATCGTGTACTCACCCGTCGGCATCGGCATCGACATCGCGCCATAGCCAAGGAGCGCGGTGTAGAACGCGCGCGACTTCGCAGGATCGTTCGTGGAGAGTTCGTTCCAACAGAAGTGTCCTGGCGCCGAGCGCGCCTGTGAGTCCTTGCTTCCGTGCGTGCCCACACCCTTGAAGATGTTCAGCGTGGCGCCAGTTGGATCGGCGATGACGGCGAAGCGGCCGACCTCAGGAATGTCCATGGGCGGCATCAGAACCGTTCCGCCAAGACCAGCCACGCGCGCAGCGGTCGCGTCGACATCAGCAACATTGACATAGGTCGCAAAGTGCGAAGGCACATACGCAGGCACCGCCGCGGGCATCGTCATCATGCCGCCGACATGCGCGCCATCTTGGGCGACCCACTCTTCATAGATGGTTGCCTCAGGCGCAGTCTTGTCGCACGGAGCGATGGTCCAACCAATCACCTTGGTGAAGAACGCGCGGGCCGTGGCGCGGTCGCGCGTGTGCAACTCGATCCAGCAGAACGCGCCGATCTGTGCGACTGGTTTCGCAGTCGCGGTCTCCGTGCAGCAGGATGTCGTGCAAGTCGAGGGATTCGTGGCGGTGGCGGTGTTTGGAGTGCTCATGCCGCCACGGTAACGGAATCCCGTGACTGATCCAACGGCCGATCCAACGGCTGCGCCGCTGAACAAGGGAGGAGCGTTCCCGCTTCTGCGTCCTGCCGCGCGAGAACGGAGCATGCCAGAAGCCGCGACGCCTGCTGCGACTCCTGCCGCAAGGCCTGCCGCCGCAGCGATTACACCATCGCCACCGAACCGCCCGCGTTGGCGACGATCGCGTTGAGCGTCGCACTCGGACGCATCGCTGCAGCCACGCGCGGCTCACACGGGTGGTAGTAGCCACCGATGTCCACTGGCTTGCCTTGCACGGCGTTGATCTCACCGACGATCTTGGTCTCGTTGGCGGTCATCTCTGCGGCAATCGGCGCAAAGTAGGCGGCCAGCGCGGCGTCCTTCTTCTGCGCAGCGAGCGCTTGCGCCCAGTACATCGTGAGATAGAAATGGCTTCCGCGATTGTCGAGCTCGCCGACCTTGCGCGCGGGTCCCTTGTTGTGCAAGAGATACTGCGCAATCGCCTGGTCCATGGTGTCCGCGAGCACTTGCGCCTTGGCGTGGCCCATCGTCGATGCGACATGTTCGAAGGACGCGCCCATCGCTTGGAACTCACCGAGCGAGTCCCACCGCAACGAGTTTTCTGCGACGAACTGCTGCACATGCTTCGGTGCCGATCCACCTGCGCCTGTCTCAAACAGTCCGCCACCGTTCATGAGCGGAACGATTGAGAGCATCTTGGCGCTGGTGCCGAGCTCAAGAATCGGGAAGAGGTCAGTCAGGTAATCGCGCAACACATTGCCGGTGACAGAAATCGTGTCGAGACCGCGCTTCATGCGCTCGAGCGAGAACGCGCACGCCGCGGACGGCTCCATGAAGTGGATCTCGAGGCCTGCGGTGTTGTGCTCCTTGAGGTACGCGTGGACCTTCAGGAGCAACTCGCGATCGTGCGCACGATTCGGATCGAGCCAGAAGCACGCGGGCGTCGATGAAAGTCGCGCGCGCGTCACCGCGAGCTTGACCCAATCGCGAATCGCTGCGTCCTTCGCCTCGCAGGCGCGCCAGATGTCGCCTCTTTCGACGGTGTGCTGATGCAGGACTGTGTCCGCGGCGTCGACGACGCGCACGACACCCGCCTCCTTCAAGATGAAGGTCTTGTCGTGCGAGCCGTATTCCTCGGCCTTTTGCGCCATGAGCCCGACATTGGCCACACTGCCGATGGTCTTGGGATCAAGCGCGCCGTTGGTCCTACAGAAGTCGATGACCGCCTTGTAGATGCCCGCGTAGCAGCGATCAGGAATGACCGCCTTGGTGTCTTGGGTCTTACCAGCGGCGTTCCACATCTTGCCGCTCTCGCGGATCATCGCGGGCATCGAGGCGTCGATGATGATGTCGCTTGGAACATGGAGGTTCGTGATGCCCTTGTCCGAGTCCACCATGGCGATGGCGGGAGAGGACTCGTAGCAGGCCTTGATGTCCGCTTCGATCGCGGCACGCTCGGCAGCAGGCAGCGTGGCCAGACGCGACACGAGATCGCCGAAGCCGTTGTTCACATCGACGCCGAGACGCGCGAAGGTCGCACCGTGCTTGGTGAAGACGGGCTTGAAGAACGCCTTGACCGCGTGACCAAAGATCACAGGGTCGGAGACCTTCATCATCGTGGCCTTGAGATGCACCGAGAAGAGCGTGCCTTGCGCCTTGGCGTCGGCGATCTCGCGTTCGAAGAAGGCGACGAGCTCCCTCACACTCAGGAAGGTCGCGTCGAGGATCTGACCTGCCGAGAGTTTGAGGCCGTCCTTGAGCACCGTGACGGTTCCGTTGGCCGCGACAAACTCGATCTTTGCGGTCGTCGCTGCGGCGATGGTCACCGCCTTCTCGTTGGCGAAGAAGTCACCCTTGGACATCGAGGCGACATGCGACTTCGAATCGGTCGACCACGCGCCGACCTTGTGCGGATTCGCGCGTGCGTAGTCCTTCACGGACTTTGTGCTGCGTCGATCGGAGTTGCCCTCACGAATGACGGGATTGACCGCGCTGCCCTTGCAGCGGTCGTAGCGCGCCCGCGCGTCGCGTTGCGCATCGGTCGTGGGTTCGTCGACACACTCGGGAAGGTCGTAGCCCTGCTTCTGCAACTCTGCGATCGCCGCCTTCAGCTGCGGAACCGACGCGGAGACATTGGGCAACTTGATGATGTTGGCCTCGGGCTTCAGGCAGAGTTGCCCGAGCTCAGCGAGGTGATCTGCGAGGCGTTGCTCGGGCTTCATGCGCTCAGGAAACGCCGCGATGATTCGGCCCGAGAGCGAGATGTCGCGGGTCTGGACATCGATCCCCGCAGGCATGGTGAACATCCGCAGGAGCGGGAGGAACGAGTAGGTCGCCAGCATCGGCGCTTCATCGGTGTGCGTGTAAATGATGGTGGGCTTGACGGACATCGACGGCTCCTCGAGACAAGGCGGTTTTCTGCGGAAGGGCGGCAGTCTACCCCACGCCGTCAGCGCATTGAGCCCTTGCAGAAGCGGCAAAGCACGCACGCTGCCGACTCCGACGACCAACCGCGGGCTGC
The DNA here is from genome assembly GCA_947490615.1 of Planctomycetaceae bacterium. GTDB lineage: Bacteria > Planctomycetota > Phycisphaerae > Phycisphaerales > SM1A02 > QWPT01. The sequence continues at coordinate 50,840 of CANLHK010000006.1, forward strand.
GGAAGCACGGACCAGTTTTGTGCGCGAGCCGCGGAAACTTCCCTCTCGTCTGCGTTCCCAGAGACTCGGACAATTCGTCCATGCCTCACCTCCTCCAAATCCCATCCGTTGTTTCGAGCGGCACTTGGCGTGTGGAGCCGCGCTCGCTGCGCGGAGCACTCACCACCATCACCGTCGCCTGCGGCATCGCCACGCTTGTCGGCATCGTGACTGCCTCCGACTCCACGCCGTTCATCGCTGTGTCGTTCTTCCTTCTTGTGTGCGCCAACCTCATCGCCGACATCGGCGCGTGGCGTCGCTTGCACGAGCGCGATCCACTCGACGAAGAGGAGACCAACGAAACCCATGAGTTCAAGGTCGGCGTGCGCGCTGCCGTACGGATTGGCCTCATGCTCTGCGCAGCGTTCATGGCTGCGTTTGTCATCGTCTCACTCTCGGTCGGCTGGCGCGCGACCTTCTTCGGTGCCGCAGTGGTCTTCTGCGCGTTGGTGATCTTCGGCGGACCGATCTGGCTCGCGAGCATTGGTGAAGAAGAGGAAGATGATCACGAGACGCGCACGGGTGAACATCGCGCGAGTCGCTGAGTGAGCGGCGCATTACACTCCCCTGCATGAGCCAACTCGCCACCAGCCCCACATCGACTTCTCACTGCCGTTCTCGGTTTGCGCGTGAGATCAACCAGTATGAAGCAGGCATCGACATCGTGACTGCAGCGGCGAAAGGTCTCACCACCGAGCAGCTGAACAAGCGCATCGGCCCGGGGACTTGGAGCATTCAGGAGGTCATCGTGCACCTCCTCGACAGCGATCTCATCGCGACCCACCGCATGCGCCGCATTGCAGCAGAGGAGTTGCCGCTCCTCATCAGCTACGACGAGAACCTCTTCATCTCCAAGCTGCCGTGCCAGGCTCTTGACCTCACGACCACGCTGAACTTGTTCACCGCCAATCGCACCTTCACCGCGCAGTGGCTGCGCACGCTCACGACCGAAGAGTTCGCGCGGGAAGGCATCCATACCCAGCGCGGCAAGATCACCCTCGGACTCATCGTCGAGCTCTACTCCAAGCATGTCGACCACCACATGGTCTTCGTGCAAGGCAAACGCGCCGCGCTTGGCGCGCGCTAACGATAACTCGTTTCTCGACAGAGTTCAGGCTACTTGCGGCGGCGCCCATCGTCCCGACGAACGGTGACCTTGCGCCCGCGAAGCGTGGCTCCGCGCAGCGCAGCGACCACGCGATCCGCGTCACCTTCGGGCAACTCCACGAGTGAGAAGCCGTCGGCGATTTCGATGTCGCCAATCCCGCGCGGGTTCACATGCGCCTCGTTGGCGATAGCGCCGACGAGATCCGCAGGACGCATGCCCATGAGTCGCCCCGCTGCGATGTAGACACGCACCATGTTGCGCGCGTTGAAGTCGCCGCCGCCGCCTCCGCCGCCACCACCGCGCTGCTGCGGTGGACCATCTCTTCGCGGCATGAAGTCGGCGGGCTTCTGATAGATGGGGCGCTCATCGGGGCCGCCGCGAGGCATGCCACCACCACCGCCGCCGCCGCCTGCATGCGCGTGACTCTGGTGTGCTCCGCCCGTTTTTGGTGCGCCATATTGCGGCCGATCCGTGTAGGGACGCTGCGGGGGATACTCAGGCCGCGAGAAATTCTCGTAGGTCGGAATCTGGACTTCGTCTTCCGACGCGGCCGAACCCGCGAGCGCTTCGTGCGCGAGCCTGACCGCTGCGGCAGCGACATCCATGAGGTCGTACTCGCCTGCGAGCGCCTCCACCACGCCACGAAATCCATCGAGCTCACCAGCGATGATCGCTTCGCGCAGCGTTCCCTTGGTGAGGTCGAGTCGGCGCGCCTTCACATCGAGCGGCGTCGGGACGGTGGCGATTTCGATCTTCTGCTTGGTGCTCCACTCGATGTTGCGAACCAAGCGATGCTCGCGCGGCTCCGCCAGCGTGATAGCCACACCTTCGCGGCCCGCGCGGCCCGTGCGGCCAATGCGATGGACATACGCCTCGTGTGACGAAGGCACATCGAAGTTCACGACATGGGAGATGTGCTCGATGTCGATGCCGCGCGCGGCGACATCGGTAGCGACCAAGAGGTCGACCGCGGCAGCGCGCGCCTTCTTCATCACGCGATCGCGTTCCGACTGCGACATACCACCGTGCAGCGCCTCGACGGTGTATCCGCGTCCAGCCAAACGCTCCGCGAGCTCATCGACTTCGATGCGGGTGCGACAGAAGATGATCGCCAAGGTTGGCGCTTCAAGATCGAGCACGCGTCCGAGCGCAGCAATCTTGTGCGCGCGCGGCACGATGTAGGCGATCTGCCTCACCTTGGGCATCGAGCCCTTCTTGCCTGTGTCGCGAGGAATGAGCACGCGAACTGGATCCTTGAGATGCCGCTCGGCGATCCCCGCAATGCGTGGCGGAAGCGTCGCGGAGAAGAGCGCGGTCTGTCGCGTTTCAGGCGCGGCTTCGAGAATGAGCTCAAGATCCTCGGCAAATCCCATGTCAAGCATCTCGTCGGCCTCGTCGAGGACAACCGAGACCACGGCGCTGAGATCGATGGTGCCGCGGCGCATGTGATCGAGCACGCGGCCTGGCGTTGCGATCACGACATGGGCTCCGCGCTTCAATGCCATGATCTGACGGTGGAAATCCTGACCGCCATAGATCGGCGCCACGGCGATTCCCAGCTTGCGGCCGTAGCGATGGAACGCCTCGGAAACTTGCACAGCGAGCTCGCGCGTCGGGACAAGTACCAACACGAATGGCTTGCCTGCCGCAGGCTTCATCGTGGCAACGCGCTGCAGAAGCGGCAACGCAAACGCGGCGGTCTTACCCGTACCCGTCGCTGCCTGGCCAAGCAGGTCCTTGCCCTCGAGCAGCGGCGCCGCTGCAGCCTGTTGAATGGGAGTGGGTTCCTCGTAGCCGAGCGCCGCGAGCTCAGCGAGGAGTTCGGGGCCGAAGCCGAGTTCCGCAAAGGTGTCCTTCATCCGCACAGGGTACAGGAGATGGGGAGATCATGGCCACGCTGCGAGAAACACCGAGAGATCGGCCGCGCCGACGGTCCCATCACCATCGAGGTCCGCCGGATGATTGGACTGTCCCCACGCGCTGAGCAGGATCGCGAGATCCATGCCATCGACGAATCCATCGTGATTCAGGTCGTTCGGGCCGCCTGGAGGACACTCGTCGCTCCAGCCATCTCCATCGCCGTCAGCGCAACTCGTGCCTGGCCCCTGCCATGACAGTCCATGCGCGACGACTTCCATATCAGTCGTGAGTCTGCATCCGCCTTGCGCGCATCGTGCGCCCCACACGCGCACGCAATCGGCCCAGTTTGGAGCGGCACAGGCAGGATCGCTGATGTCGAGCGTGCGCGTGAGTTCACCAACGAATGCTTCCGCCCGCGCGCTCTGCGCATACGGGTGATGGTGCGCGGTGTCAGCCATGTACAACATCGACGGTCCCCAACCGTACTCCTCCTCTGCGATGCGCCGCAGGTTGAGCGCGAGGACATGCGAATCCTGCAAGGCGATTTCGTGCGCGATCACGGGCATGCCATCGACGATTGCCTCGAACTGATTGCCGCCCGCGCCCAGCAGTTCACCCGCGATGATGATTGGAAACGCAGGGTCTTTGAGTTGCGCGCGGATCCACTGGATCGCCTCAAGCAACTGCGCGCGCCACTGTTCAAGACTCGTGATGTAGCCCGCATCGTTGGCGCCGTACTGCAGCACGATGACTCCTGGCGCATGCGCCCGAAGAAACGCGCCGCTCTGTCCATGCTCCTGGGTGAGATGGATCAGCCGCATGCCGCCACGCGCAAACGATTGCACGACAACACCGGTTGGGACGCCCGTCGGCGCACCGAGACTCCGAAAGCGCACGCCTACCACATCGCATCCAATCTTTGGTGAGTCTCCTTCGAGAGCCAGCTGCAAGTGACGGCGCGCGCCAAACTGCAGCGGCGGCGTGGTGAACCAGGCGAACCTCTCGCTCTTGATCTTGCTGCTTGCAGGGAACGAACCTCGCTGCAGGACTTCGGCGGTCGCAGTAGGAATGTCACCATCGGTCGGTGCGTTGGTCCATCGCAGGCCCGCTGATCCGGGGCGCTCGATCGCAAGGACATCGGCAACAAACGGCCCCTTCGCGTCGAGCCATGGTCCGCCCTCGAGCGTGTCAGATGCGCAGAAGGACGCGTCGTGCAAGAGCACTGTGCGGGCGAAACCCGTAGGCGCACCGCCACTGGCAAGGAGCGCCTCGACGGTGAGACCCGCACTCACGCGATCTTCGGCCACCGTCGTCGGGATCGTCGCCGTGCTCTGCTCCATGGTGCCGAGCCACATCGGTCGCGCGATCGATGTGTGGTTGGTGAAGAGTTGCGATTCGCCACTTGGTCCATAGACCTTGGCAAAGCGCGCGTTGAGCTGCGCGATGTAGTGCTCGCCCCAACCCCACGGCGCCGTCTCCTGCGAGTCGCCGAGGATCGTGACCCGCAAGACCTCTGTGCGCGAACGCTCGAAGACGGACTTGAACACCGTTGGATCGACCGCGGTCACGCGCGGCACGCTGGCGTAGCTCGCTCCGTCCGCATGCGCGAAGCACGCGGGAACCACCAACATCAGGAAAAGCATCGCAGCCCGCAGCATGGACTGAGAAGGTACTTCGCACCGCGTCGCGCGCAAACCAAACAAGAAACTCCGTCCTCTCCCAACGCCCAGTCTCGAAAGAAAGAGGCCGCAAGACCCGCACAGCCCTCCCTCACCTCGCTTGAAGCGAGGAAGAGTCGGTTGCGAAGGCCTGCGGCCCCATGCACAGTGCGTCACGAAACTGGGCGCGAAACCTCCTGCGCCCTTGCCTCAACTTACGGCTCGGTCTTACCCGTCGAGGTCGCCGAGGTCACGCCCGTACCAGTCGGCGTCTCACCGTCGCACTGCTTGGAGAGTGCGAGCAGCATCTCACGCGCCAACACGATTTGTCCCTTGCGATTCAGACTGGCGCCGTCGTCGGTGTACTCACTGGCGAGGACTTGCAGACGCTTGCCCTTGTGCTCCACAGTGGCTTCGGTGCCATCAGTGCGGCGTGCTTGAGCAGCGGCGATGTCAAAGACCTGCGCGAGTGGGAATTGCTGGCGAATCGCGGCGTTGTAACGCGCGCGTGCCGCGTTGGACGCATCGGTTCCCACTCCAACAAGTCGCTTGATTCGACTCGCCGATTCTTCAGGTGACTTGAGCGGCACCGTGCAGTGCACGAGACGCAGCGTGGGTCGCTCGCGCTGGATTTCTGCGACAGCCTTGAGATAGCGCTCGACCAACGCATCGATGTTCGTGTTGCGGCCGATGTCGCCGTAACAAAGCTTGAGCATCGCCACATCGATCTTGGCGCCTTCGCTCGAGCGCAAGAACCGAGAGAACTCATCGATCTTCTGTTCGGGATACCCGCGCTTACCCGCCGTCGCGCCGACGATGCCTGGAGTGTCGAAGGCGGATTGCGCTGCGCCATCGGTCTTGTCGGGTTCGGCGTACGCGCAGCAAGCCAGCGCGACGCTCGGGTAGCGGCGATGGACTTCGGCAAGGCCCGTGAGGATCTCACTACCAACCGATTGGTGCGCGAAGTAGACACGCAGCGTGCGCACCTCGGACCAGCACGATGGACTCACGCTGTCCAACGCACTGAGATTCACGATCGGATCACTTCGATCTTGTTGAAGCGGCGCGACGGCTGGAGGTGTCGTCGATTTTGGCGCGACCACTTGCGCCTCTACGCTCGGCGCGGCCCAACTGAGCGTGCTGAGCGTTGCAGCACACACCATGCAACGCCATGGTGCGGGGTGATTCGACGGTGCCCTCGGGCTCTGGTTCGTCTTCGTACTCTGGTCCATGCGAGGCTCCCTTGTGCAATGTGGCTCACACCGAACTTGTCCGCGCAGCGTGCGCGAAGTGAGATCGATGCTAGAAACCACGGAGAGCGCGACGCCTGTTTCAGAGCCAATCACTGATCAAAGCGTTGGATCGGGACAGCTTCCTACAGGACTCCTCCCGCGACGCGAGACCCCACCGCGACGCGGACCGACCATACGGTCTGACAAGGCAAACTCACGCCTGCGCGAGCCCTTCCCGAATCGCAAAGCGCATGAGCTCAGCGCGAGTGAATACGCGGAGCTTCTTCATGATCCTCTCTTGGTGACCGTCGATGGTCTTGGGGCTGCGCGCGAGTTCTTCACCGATCTCTCCGCGCGAGAGTCCCTTGCCGATCAATCGGAGCACTTCGAGTTCTCGCTGGGTCAGCGAGTCAAGCAATGTGACGGGTGCGCCATTCGCGCCCCGCATCAATCCTGTGTGCGCGGCAAGGCCCGCTTGCGTGCCGTGGGCAGTGGCGGAACCCGTTCGTCCATCGTGCACGGAGCTCGATGACGCACCGTTCCCAGACAGGCGCCCTGCCGGCTTCTTCGGCGGCTGGCAGCGCGCGCGCACCTTGGTGCCCATCACGAAGGTCCCCTCCGCGCAACGCGCCACGCGGCGAAGTCCCTCCACAATCTCTTCGAGATCCTCGCTCTTGGCGAAGTACCCCGAGGCCCCGCATCGAAACGCGGAGGCAAGGAATCCATCGCGAATGTGCGCGCTCAGAAAGACAAAACGCGTTTCGGGATAGAGGTGCCGCATGCGATCGGCGATCTCAAAGACATCGGGTCCTGGCATCTCAATGTCGAGCACGACCACATCGGGGCGATGTTCCGCCACAGCGTTCAAGAGGTGTTCAGCAGATCCAAGTGCGGCGACACAGCGCACATGGCCGTCGATGGCGAACTGCGCGCGAAGTCCCTCAATGAGCACCGAGTGGTCATCAACGCAGACGACCCGCACGGTGGCGCGTTGGGTATCTCGCACCGTGTGGATAGGGAGTGCCGCGTCGATACTGCGACGCCGAGCGAGTTCACGCGGGGGCTCGGTGAGCTCGAGCGTGGAAGAAGTGTTGCCGTCATTCATCGCGAGTCTCCTTCTGAAGTGGTGCGAGAGCGGTTTCGAGCCCACGCTCGATGACCGCAAGATCGTGGATGTCGGGGATGCAAGACACGCCAAGTGCGTGCAGCGCGTCGAGGTCATTCGCGGCCAATTCGCCGAGCACAACCAATCTCCGCGCAGGATGGACAGTGACCCAATGCCGCGCGCAGGCCAGCGTGATGCGATCCGCGTCGATGACGAGGATATCGATCTCATCATCACCGAGGTCGCCATCAAGATGAGCGGCGCCCGCTTCGAGGATCGCGCCAATCAGGGAGGCGGTGCGGCCGTCGGCAAGCCGCACGGCTGCGAGAATCGGGGCAGGAGCACTGCTTCCCACCGCCCACGGGAGACGAATGGCGACCGTCGCGCCGTGGCCAGGACGCGAACTCAATTGGACCGAACCACCCGCGCGTTCCGCAACGCGACGCACCAGCGGCAAACCGAGCCCCGTGCCGAGCCCGCGCGTCTTGGTGGTGTAGAACATGTCAAAAGCGCGGCGCGAGACGGCCTCAGGCATCCCGACTCCGTTGTCGATGACTTCGATCAGCACGGTTCGCCCGGCTTCCGACTGGGTCACGCGCAACAGAACTTTCGCTTGCGCGCGCGAGCGTTCTTTCGGCATCGCCTCACCCGCGTTCACGAGCAAGTTGAGCACCGCGCGGGTCAGCGCGTGCGGTGGAACGGCAACAGGGGGCAGTCCCTCTGGAATCTCCACCGCAAGATCAGCCGCCCGATAGAGCGCCTTCGAAAGAAGCGGACCTGCGTGCATCCACCAGTCCTTGATCTCCGTGCTCTGCACACCATCGCCCGCTCCCTCAGGATCGAGCGCGAGTGAATGGAGTGCGTCAGCGAGGTGCTGCAGATAGCCGAGGCTCTCACGAATCTCAGCGATGTGCATGTCGCGGTCGCCTGATCCCTGCCGCTTTGCTGCAGCGGCGATCGCATTGAGGTGGGCACGAATCGGCAGCATCACATTGCTCATGTCGTGGCCGAGTCCAGCCGCGAGCGTGCCAATGACCGCCAATCGATCGGTCTCGCGCACTCGCGCTTCCGCAGCCTTGCGGGCGGAGAGATCGCGCAGCACTGCCGTGAATCCTGACCCTCCGTCAAGCGGATTCAGAACGACATCGATGGTGATGGAACTTCCGTCTTTGCAGCGCGCCTCCACCTCGTGCACCGAACTGCGCACCCGCGAAGCGCCATGCAGCGTGTCGGCGTCGCCGTGTTCCAAGAGATCCCAACGAACCCGATCCTGATCGGCGGGATGGAAGAGCATGGTGATCCGTCGACCAACGAGCTCACTGTCGCGATAGCCAAACATGCGATTCGCCGCAGGATTGGCGGACTCAATGATCCCCATGCGATCGAGCGCGAAGACCGCATCGTGCGCGCCCCTGAGTAAGGTCTGCAACCGTTGAGCACTCACCTCGGCTGACGAGGCAAGGCAAATGTGTTCAAGCACGACCAACATGCGATCGGTCGCGTTGCGCAGCAAGCGATGCGTCGTTTCGTCGGCGAGCCCTCGCATCGGAAGAAAAAGCGTGACGAGCCCCATCGCCTCTGCCTCGGCGGTTCCGACCTCGATGCTGTCCAGAGCCTGCACGCCAGCTCCTTCGAGCCTTCCGCTGAGGAAGGTCCCAGAGAGCTCTGCACTCTCCGCGACATCGGTGATACGCCAGCGAGGACGATCGACCAGCGGCACCGCGGCGCGACCAAGCCCAAGCTCCGCGGCGAGGTCGGACTCGATGCCGCACATCGTTGCCAAAGGGCCACGACCGCGCACTTCAAGATGCACCGTCGCGCCGCGCGCGCCGCTGAGTTCACGAACCAACTCGACAAAAGCCTCGAGGATCGCCGCGGGAATTCTGCTGCGCAAGACTGCTTCAAAACGCTCCATCGCGTCGAGCCACGGAAACGGAGGTATGACGACAGCGTCGGCGGCGGCCCTCGCATCACGACTCGTGTCGCGCGGCTCGCTCGCTGCACCCGCAAGCAGTTCCGCCATCGGTGCTGCGCCTGCGCGCGACACCAACGACGCACTTCTGAACTCAGGTTCCGCTCGGGCCATCGATGTGACCTTTCTCAGCCAGCAAAACTCCGATCAGCTGACCTGCGCACCGTAGCGCGGCGAGGCTCTTACTCCCAGTGGTTGTGCTGGGCTATCCGCCTGATTCTCCGCGCCAAAGTTTTCCAACCGACTCAAGCACGATTTCCGCTGTCGAGGGTTGACTCTCTTTCCCATACTCGCCTTGTATGCAGGTCCGCACCGCAACAGGAGAGAGACAGCCATGCAGTGCACCCTTCGACCCCTTCGAAATCCTCAGCTTTGCATTGATGTGCGGACGCGGCTCGTGGAAGCGATTGCCGCAGAACTCACGCGATATTGCGGAGGAAACGAACAACTCAATCTGCTTGAAGCCGAGGCGCAATTGGATGCGCTTCTCGGAGACACCGATCAACTCCCGTTGATCGGTGAACCCACTACCAACCCGCGTTGAAGGAGATTGCCAAATGCCCGCGAGAGGATCCCAGCCCATTCACCTTGCCGTTTGTGACTCGCATCGCGCGACGCAGTATCTCGCGACCATGGAGGGCGGGGATCGCGTGCATGTGACGGAGACGGCGACGCTCGCGAGCCGATGGGTGGATTTCCACGATCATTCCCGGCCGATGCGATTGGGGATGGGACCATCGGCTGGTGCAGTGCAGCGCTACGCCGATGAGCATCACGAAGCCGAAGAACTCACGCGGCGTTTCGCGCGCGAGGTGGCACGATGGCTCGCGAGTGCGACCACCCGCCACCCGGGCAGCCCGTTGCACACCTTTGCGGCTCCGCGATTTCTTGGCGTTCTTCGAGAAGAACTCGGACAGGACTGGCCAACGATCACACTGATCCGCAGTGAGCTCTGCGGACTTCGTCCTGGAGAAATCGCGTCACATCCAGCGGTCCAATCGTTGGTGCGCGATGCGCAGCGAGGCGAGCCCAGTGCGCGATCGGCAGAGGCGTTGAGCCGCCCGACCGCGCGCGCCGACATCAACTCCGACTGACGAGTGACACGCTCGCGGCGATTGCGCGTGATGGTGTCCTGTGCTGTGGCATGCTTGCACTCGGCCAATACGAGCGTGGCAAAAAAACAGCGGAGTCCTGTGACTCCGCTGCACGGTGCCCTTTGTGCACCGCTCTTGCATTCCGCTCTACCGAGACATAGCGACGGGCTCGAGCGCCGTCCGATTGAGAGTCTCGGCAATGCGCGTGAGGCTCTCGTCGAAACGCCGTTCCTCAGTGAGCGTCTTGAGAAGTTCCGTAGCGGCTGGCGAGTACCCGAGCAGCGATGCCCAAGTCCGCGCACAGCCGTACCCCGCGATCTCGTCATGCTCCAACCGTTGCAACGACGCGATGATCGCGGCGTCGCGCACATGCGGCTCGACCTTGGTCCGAGCTGCGATCGCCACGCAGTCCGCCAACAGTCCCTTCGAACCGTGGGTGTCGATGCGCTTCGGCTTCACGCCGAGCTCACCGAACACACGATCAAGCCTGTACAGATGATGCTTGCTCTCGTCGATGTGCCCGCGGATCGCTTCCGCGAGTTTCGGCGATGCCACAACTCCAGCGAGCTTGGCGAGAACACTCTCAGCGTGTGATTCCGTTGCATGAAGATCAGTGAGCTGCTCGACGAGCAGGTCTTTCAGCGACTTCATGCTTGCAGTGGTTGCAACCGCCGACATGATGATGCTCCTTTCGTGTCGTGGTGAACAGATCGTTAGCCAGGAACAGGAATGCGGCGACTGGTCGGCTTGATCTCGATGCGCCGCGTGCGCTGGCCAGGCTTCTTGGCGATGCGAATGATGACGACGCCATTCTCCGTCTCGGCATTGACCCGATCAGCGTCGATCGACTCCGGCAATTCGATCACACGGCGGAACGCGCCGAAGCGGCGCTCGCATCGGTAGAAGTCCTCCTGCTCGGTTTCTTCCTTCTCTTCCTTCTTGCCAGTGATGTTGAGGGTCGTGCCCGTGACCGTGATCTCAAGATCACGCGCGAGCACGCCAGGCACTTCGGCGCGGATCATCACGCCGTCGTCGGTTTCGCTGACATCGACGGGAGGCAGCCAGCCTTCGGTGCGGTTGAAGCGCCCGTCGGTCGGCAGCATGCTTGCGCCGAAAAACTTCCCGAACATCCGGTCGAAGTCGTCACGCGAGCGCGTGAGCTCATCGAACATGGGATTCCTGTTGAAGAGAGTGAGACTCATGGGTTTCTGCTTTCGTTGTTCTGGCATTCTCAATTGGTTCGGCCTCGCAGCGGAACACCCGTTGCGAGAAATGGTTTGGTTGGTGGTTGGCGTTTTGGAAGTCGGGCGACTCTCACGAGTACGGGTCCACGACAAGCTGGTCGTCGACGCGTCGGACTCCGGGAGCAAAGCCAACCACGCGATCGACCGCGTTCTTCTCTGCCCACGAGCGAATCCGACCCGAAAGCGTGACCACGCCGTCCTTGACAGTCACGCCGATGCGCCTTGCCTCGCGCTCTGCCTGACGCTCAAGCGCGTCTTCGATGTCGTTCTTGATTCTGGTGTGATCGACAGGCTTGGCTGCGACGGAAATCTGATTGATCACGCCGCGCACTCCTGCGAGCCCGCGAATCACGCGCTCAGCATCGGCGCGTTGAGACCAAGTTTGCACCATGCCTTCGACGGTGACGATGCCCAAGGAAACGGTCGAGGTGATCTTCTCGTCGGGCACAAACGCGTCCCACTCCAAGCCATCGCGCACCGCACGCGCCAACTCCGTGTCGGAACGCGCGCCGATGCCTGGCACCTTGACCTGCAACTCATCGACGACATCGAGCACGCCATGGACGCGGTGCGCCGCCTCGCGCGCTGCGATCTTCTTGGCGTACACATTCACGGTGCCGACGAGCGTCACGATTCCATCTCGAACCTGCAAGCCCACATCGTTCTCATCGATCCTCGAGTCCCACTTGAGTTCGTTGAGTACATCGGCCTTGATCTGCGAGTCGCTCTTGATCATCACGGTCGTCATGGCGGTCTCCAATGCTTTCAGGGTTGCGGTCACGGGTGCGGTCACGGGTATCAACACATCGAATCACACGATGCACGCGACTGACTCGTCGCGTGTTGCCCTACCATTGCAGCGTTTTCATTCAGTTCCACGGGGAAACCTGCTCGTCATGCAATGAACGAAGGTTGCGAACCGTGAGCGACGGGCTCAAGCTTCTCCGCCAACTGCGCGGTGAAGACAGCACACTCGGCGCCATGCTGGACGCGCTCGGCGGCGCTGCCAAGGAAGAGCCGCTCGAAGCCCGAGACGCCTCGGCGCCCAAGCACGATGAGGTCAGCTCGCCACGATCGGCTCGCCGCGAGAATTGCACGCGATGCCCCGCCACGCACGATCGAAACCGTTGTGTCGATGCCGTCTGCGCGGAACTCGTTGGCGACGCGCTCGGCGTGCGCACTCGCCTCGTCCTCGAGATTTGCCCAATCCACGCGTTCGACGACGGGCACTTCAACTCCCTCCAAGAGATCCGGAGGCAAGCACGCGTGCAGCACGCGGACTTCGAGGCGAATGCTCGAAGGCAGGAAGGTTCTACGGAAATCGCGAATCGCCTCCTCGGCGTCGGCGGAGAAGTCGGTGGCAATCAGGACACGCAGGTGTTCTCGAGGCGCATCGGTGGCATGCACGACCAACGCTGGTGTCGGCACCGCGCGCAGAATGCGATCGGCACTCGATCCAAGAAGTGTGCGTTTCACCGACGAAAGCCCGCGACTTCCCAAGACCATCAGGTCGGCACCATGCTCATCGATCGCTTCACGGACGATCCGCCACGGCGCGCCGACGGCGCAGTGCGTCTGAATCGAGATGCCACTGGCGACCAACGCCGCGCAGGCTTCGAGGGCTCGCTCTTCCGCGCGCGCCACCAAGACCTCTGCGGCATCGGTCAGTTCGGCTGCAGGCGATGGATCGACCGCATGGACGACGATCACGGTGGCTTTGCGCCCTGCCGCAATCGCGCCAATCCACTGGAGGGCGCGGATCGACCAACTCGAAAAATCCAGCGGTGCAACGATGCGGATCGCGTCAGTCCGATGATGGTGTTCGAAGTGTGGCATGTGTTCTCGCTTTCGCGATTTCGAAGGAGTGCTCGCGCCCCGCCGCGCGAGGCGCGTTCGCCAACTGCAGACATTGAGAAGTGTCTCGCGGCGTGCCGCAGCTGAAGCGCGGAACTCTTCCTGATCTCGGCCGAGAAGGGCACATCTCTAGCCCAACGAGCTCTCCGCACCGCATCGATGGGGGAAGGATCCGTGCGACGCTGTCGCACCAACGGGGAAGAATCGCATTCGTCTCGCGTGAGGGCAGAGGAGCGGCCTCTCCGACGCGAGCCGCAACGGACTCAGGAAGGAGATCACCATGGACAGGAACAGCGCCACACTCAGCGACGAAACCATCGAGCTCTACCGCGAGATCGACAAGCTCAAGAGCGACCTCAAGCAAGTGAAGACCGACTTCTCGGCCGTCGGAAACGATGCCATGCGCGCGGCCCGCGCTGGACTGAGTGAGTCCATGCGTCTCGCCACCGTGCAAGGCAAGGCAGCAGCCGAGAGCGCGGAGAAGCAGATCGTCGCGCACCCCTTCATCGCCGTGGCGGGAGCCTTTGCGCTTGGCATGTTCATCGGATACCGCGTCACGCGGAAGGCGTAACGCATGCAGTTTCTCGCCACATTGTTTGCCCCTCTCTCGATGCCGTTCTTTGAGCGCATGGAGGCCGAGGGTCGTCTGATGCGACAGAGCGTGCTCGTGACAGCGCGCTGCCTCGCATGGATCGCGGTGTCCGCGGCGGTCGCCGTGATGGGATGCGCGTTCCTGCTGTACGGGGTCTATCTCGAGGGCGTGGCGCGAGGTCAGCCAAGCATCGGTGCGTTCCTTGCTGGAGCACTGGCGCTGCTTGCTGCTGCACTGGTCGCGTGGGCACTTGGTCGCGCTCCTGCTCGCAATCACTCGCGCGACTGAATCGCGCGAACTCAGAGACGCGATGCGACCGGCTCGGCGTCAGCCAAGGACTGCCGAGTCGGCTCGCTCGCGAGGCGCAGTGCGCCCGCCACATCGGCGCTGGCGTTGCGCGCATGGAGCAGATCACTGCGGGAGAGCGCGTTGATCGTCGCGACCTGACCCTCGTCGAGCCCCGCGATGATGATGCGGCGATCGGTGCGTTGCGCCGCAGCGAACATCGACTGCAGTGCATTGGCAGCCAGCGGACCAAAGGTGAGCGTGCGCGTGAGATCGAGCAGCACCGTGCGCTTTTCTCGCGGCAGGCGCTCGAGCCAGTTGGCAAGGTTCGGAAGGTGCGCTTCCGTCGCGCCGCCTCGCGGAATCGCTTTGAATACAGCGAGGTCGGTGCGATGCGCAAGCTCACCAGCGATCTCGGCAAGGATGGCTTCTTCGAGTTCGCAGATCGGGGTGCGAAGATCCTCGATCATGATCCAACCGAGAATGGCGATCGGTGCCAGCATGCTCCACGCTGGCGCGTTGAGATAGAACAGCGCGCCACACGCGCTGCCGAAGATGAACGAGCCGAGAATCGAGAGAAGCAGGAAGAGCCGCTGAAAGGTGGGCCCCTGTGTCTCGGGTGTGGCGCGGCCAACGCCACGACCAAACAACCATCTCGTGATGGCAAGCTCCGCCGACTCGTGACCAAGGTCGGTCACGATGCCCGTCAAGTGTGTCGTGCGAACCACACCGCTGGAGATTCGCGTGATGGTGGCGTTCTGCACACCCATCGAGGCGGTCGCCACGATGGTCATCCACCACAGCGTCGCGCCGTGCTCGGGTGCCGATGGATCATGCCGACGCACACCGATAGCGAACGCGGTCAGCAAGATGAGCTCAATCGCCGCGGGCAGAACATAGATCGACGACCAGTTGCGCTGTCTTCCCACCTCAATGGCGAATCCCGAGACGAACGCACCGACGAAAAACGCGCACAAGAGCACGGCTGTGAGCAACGCGGGGTTCCACTCAGCGCGCGCGAGTTCACCACCAAGCGCGCTGGCGTTCCCCGTGAGGTGACTCACGACAAAGCCGCAGGTCACCAGCGCCACGAGGTTCACATAGCCTGCCACCCACGCCAGCGAAATCGCCAGACGCGCCTGCAGGATGAAGGTGTGGGCCCGATTCACGAGCATGGTTGCATCAGCCGCTTCATTGATCGGACCATACAGGGGGAGGCTTGATGTTTTCGGCGCCGAAGCGGTTTGGCCGCGTGAGGCACCTCCTCAACCCTTCGTCTGCGGGCGTGAGCGATGGTACAACCACAGCATGTCGACGCCGCAAGCGCCCTCCGCGCGAGATCTCGCTGAGAAGAGTTACGTGCTCGGAACCCACGATGCAGAGCTTGAGCGGCTTGGATTCCAGCACTCGGTCTGGCGTGACGAAGTGCTGCAAGCTTGGCGAAACGCAGGCATTCGTGAGGGTGCGCGCGTGATCGATGTTGGCGCGGGGCCTGGCTTCGCGTCACTCGATCTCGCTGAACTGGTCGGTCCGCGCGGAGCAGTGCTCGCCGTCGAACGCAGTGCGCGCTTTCTCTCGTTTCTCGCGGAGGAAGCACAGCGTCGCGGGCTGCGCAATATCTCGTTGGCTGAGCTTGACCTCATGCAATCCGAGATCCCGACCGCACCGACCAACGGGAACGGCATGACCGCGGGGTTTGATGCAGCGTGGTGTCGCTGAGTTGCCTGCTTTGTGCCTGACCCCCAGTTGCTGGCCAACCGATTCAGCGCCGCGCTTGCCTCTGGAGGTGTGGCGGTCTTTCACGAGTATGTGGAGTACGGGTCCTTCCAGTTGCTCCCGCCGAGGTCGGAGATCGGCGAGTTCGTCCAGGCGGTCTTTGAGAGTTGGCGAGCACAAGCCGGCGAACCCGACATTGCGCGCGTCCTACCCATGTTGCTGGATCATGCGGGTTTTGCCGTGCAATCGGTCCGGCCCATCGCTCGCTGCGCGCGCCGACAGGACCGACTCTGGCATTGGCCAGCAGGGTTCGTGCGGATCAATGTGCCGCGACTCGTCGAGCTTGGCGTTCGGGACGCGGCTTGGGGCCGTCGAGTGATCTCCGCCATCAATGAAGCGGAAGCAGATGATCGCTCGATCTTCGTGACGCCGACGGTGCTCGAGATCATCGCTGTGAAGCGATAGGTCTTCCAATTGGATGGGTACTTCGCGTATGGTGCGGATTCGCACCCCTCACGGACTCCGACCCGTGCCAGCAACAGCCTCGAATCGACCGCTTTCCAATTCCGTTCCTTCCTCTGCCGCAGCTTCGGGCTCGGCGCCTCACCTTCATGAAGAGCCGATGGACGCTGCGTGCGTCGTACGCGACATGCAGCACGGCGCGGGATTGTTCGCCACGCGCGAACTCGCACGCGGCGCGCGCATCTTCATCATCGAAGGCACGCTGCAGACTTTCCCGACGCGCTATTCGATTCAACTCGATCATGGCGTCCACATCGAGGCGGACGGCATGACGACCGACGCGCAGATGCGCGCGCGTCATCCGTGGCGCTTCCTCAATCATTCCTGCGATCCCAACGCGCGCATCCAAGGGCGCAGCGTGATCGCGCGGCGTCCGATTGCGGTTGGTGAGCAAATCAACTTCGACTACACGACAACCGAAGCCGACATGGCGGAACCGTTTACCTGCCAGTGTGGCTCGTCGCGCTGCCTCAAGGATGTCCGCGGCTTTGCGCACCTCTCCTCGGACGAGCAAATGGCTCGTGCCACGCGGCTCGCACCGCACCTGAAGCCCCTGCTCATGACCAAGTCGGATGAGACTTCGGCCGTGCGCAGCGCGTAGACGCACGCGCGAGCGGTCATGACCTCTTCCACGACCGCTCCTTCGATCCTTGATCTCTTCGCGCGGAGTTGCGCCGCGAGTCCTGACGCAGTCGCGTTGGACATCCCACCTTCTGCGCAACGCACGCGCGCGACGGTGACCTACCGCCAGCTGAATCGTCAGGCAGACGCCATCGCGCGCTTGCTCCTGCGGCACAAGCCGCGCTCCGACACGGTCGTCGCGCTCGCACTCCCACGAACCGATCAAAGGCTCTACGCGGCGATGCTCGGCTCCATGCGCGCTGGCTGCGCGTACTGCGCGATCGACCCGATCTTTCCCGCGCGGCAAGCGTTGCAGATCGTGCAAGATGCTGGCGCGATCGCGCTCATCGCGGAGCCTGCTCGTGCGACGGAGATTCTCGGTGCGGCGCCCGCGGTCATGGTCCTCACGCCGACGATGATCGACGCCGCGCAACGACTCGATGCGTGCACCGAGTCGTTCCCGCTCATCGTTCCTTCGCAACTGGCCTATGTCATCTACACCTCAGGCACGACTGGACAACCCAAGGGCGTTGAGATCGAGCACCAGTCGATTCTGAATCTCGTCGCGGGTGACATCGAGGAGTTTGGACTTCGTGAAGGCGATCGTGTCGCGCAAGGATCGTCGGCGAGCTATGACTCAAGCCTCGAAGAAATCTGGCTCGCGTGGGCGGCGGGCGCTACGGTCGTCGTGCTCGATGATGAGACGGCGCGCCTTGGTCCTGATCTTCTCGGGTGGTTGCAGACCGAGCGCATCACCGTCCTCTGTCCGCCACCGACCTTGTTGCGCACGCTCGATTGCGACGACCCGCAGGACGCGCTGCCGCTCATTCGGCTCTTGTATGTGGGCGGCGAAGCGTTGCCGCGCGATCTCGCTGATCTCTGGTCGCGCGGACGAAGACTCGAGAACGGCTACGGTCCGACCGAGTGCACCGTGACCTGCCTGCGCGCAACGGTCAAGGAAGGTGAAGAGGTCACCATCGGTCGCGCCATCCCTGGAACGACGGCCTTTCTCATCGATCCCGATGATCCCCAACTGCGCGTACTCAGCGCAGAATTCGACGGCGAACGACGCGGCGAGCTTGTCATCGGCGGCGCATCGTTGGCGCGCGGCTATCGCGGTCAGCCTGAGACGACGCGTGCGAAGTTTGTCGAGCACGCCACGCTCGGGCGCGTCTATCGCACGGGAGACCTCGTCCATCGCGACGAGCACGGCGCGTTTCATTACCACGGTCGCATCGACGCGCAAGTGAAGTTGCGCGGCTACCGCGTTGAGCTCGGCGCCATCGAAGCGAGACTTGCTGCCCATGAAAGTGTGCTTGAGGCGGCGTGTGCGGTTGATGGCGAGGGCTCACGGCGGCGGATCGTGGCGCATGTCGTGTTGCGTCCAAACTGCACGCTGGACATCGAAGGACTTCGCGCCTTCGCATCCGAACAGCTGCCCCATTACATGGTCCCCGCTGCGTTCGCCGCTCTCGACTCGGTGCCGCGCACGCTCGGTGGAAAGGTCGACCGACTTCGACTACCCACAGTCGACGCGCCGCTTGCCGCGCATGGAATCCCACACGCGCCCGCCGCCTCTGAGATGGAACGACTTGTCGCGCAGGCACTCGCCGACGCGCTCGGTCGCAGTGAGGAGGCCGTGTCGGTGGAAGCCGATCTCTTTGATGAGCTCGGTCTTGACTCGCTCACGGTCGCGATTGCCATCTCGAGATTGCGCCGCACCCCACTCTCACGAAGCGCGACCGTTCGACTTGCCTACCAGCATCGCACCGCGCGGACGATTGCAGCTGCGATTGAGCAGACTGTCGTGCCAAGCGTGAATGTCGCGGCGACCGCACCCACCGATTCTCAAGGCGACTCGCGACCTCTGCTCGCGACGCTGTTGCAGGCCTCGTTTCTCACGCTGCTTCTCGTCTCGATCTCGCAGTTGCTGTGGCTTCCCGAAGTCGTCACGAACTTCGCGCAGAGTGAAGCGCCGCTGCACGGCATGCCCATCGTCACGCTGCTGTGGGTTGCTTGCGCTGCGGCGATCGGAGTCGGGACCTATGCCCTCACGACCCTCGCCATGGCGCTGCTGGCCAAGTGGGTACTCATCGGCCGCTATCGCACGATGCGCGTGCGCGCGTGGAGTCTCTTCCATGTTCGGCACTGGATGGTGACGCGCCTCGCGGCATTGGCGCCGTGGGATTTCATCGAGGCGCTTGGGCTTGGTCCTGCGGTCTTGAGTTTGTTCGGCGCGCGCATCGGTCGCCGCGTGCACATTCATCGAGGTGTGAGACTCAACGGCGGTGGTTGGGATCTCCTCACCCTTGAAGACGACGCGACGGTTGGGCAAGACGCCTCGCTGCGCACCGTGCAACTCGAAGCAGGCTCGCTGGTGTTTGGCACGATCACGGTGCGCCGCGGCGCGACCCTGGAAACGCGCGCGGGCATGTCGCCTGGCGCTGAACTTGGTCACGGCAGTGTCTTGCGGCCGCTCTCCAATCTGTCGCCTAGCACGATCGTCACCAACACCGTGCTCGACGGCATTCCTGCGCAGCCGATTGGAACAGCGCGTGCAGTCCCGCTTGTTGCTCAACCCGCGCGAAAGTCACTGCAAGTGCTTGAGGTCATGGCACTCGCGCTCCTACTCCTCGGCGCGTTGCTCGTTCCGTTGCTGGCGTCGTTCACAATCTTTGGATTGCACCTCGATGGATCGATGTACGGCGTGCTGTTCGCGGGCGATTCGCTGCTGCCAATGCCGATGGGGTTTGCGCGCATAGGCGGTGCCGCCGTGTGCGCGAGCGTGCTCACGGTGTTGCTGCAAGCCATGCTGGTCCGCCTGCTCGGACGCGCACCGACGCACTCGTTCTCACTTGGTTCCTTCACTGCGGCGCGGCTCTCGATGCAATCCGCGCTGGTTGATTCGGCGGGCAAATGGCTTTCGGGCACGCTGCTCTGGCCGATGTGGCTCAACGCGGCGGGCGCGCGGATTGGTTCTGGATGCGAGATCTCGACCATCACCGATGTCATCCCCTCAACGGTCGCGCTTGGTGAGGAGACTTTCTTCGCCGACGGCGTCTACCTCGGCGGGCCACGCCTGCATGCGGGCACCGCGACCGTCGAGCGCGTCAAACTCGGAGCGCGCTGCTTCGTCGGCAATCACGCGGTCCTTCCTGCTGGAGTTCGACTTCCAGACAACACACTCATCGGCATCTCCACGCGTGGGGATGGACTCTCAGCAGAGTCTGGACTCTCTTGGTTTGGACATCCGCCGTTCCAACTTCCGCGACGCGAGATCGTCGAGATGGAGCGCGCCTACACCCACGAGCCGTCCTTGATCCGACGCCTCAATCGGTGGAGTTGGGAACTCGCGCGCTTTGCGCTTCCGCTTGGACCGTTGTTTGTCGGACTGGTGTGGTTCCGCACGATGGAAGTCGCGCAAGCGAACTCCTCGGTCCTGGTGTTTCGCCTCGTGGCACTTCCGATTGGCGTCCTCGCGGCGCTCGTCACACTCGCGCTTTCGATCGTGCTCATGAAATGGTTGCTGCTCGGCCGCGTGAAGCCAGGCGTGCACGCGCTGTGGAGCTGCTGGTGCAGTCGCTGGGATTTCCTCTATGTCGCGTGGGGCATGTGGGCGAGCGTGCCGTTGACATTCCTCGAAGGCACGCTGCTTCTCGTGGTGTACCTGCGGTGGATGGGTTGCCGCATCGGCGCGCGCGCGCTTCTTGGCAGCGGCTTCTCGCATGTGGTGGACCCCGACATGCTGCACTTTGGTGATGATGTCACAGTGGACGCGCTCTTTCAGGCGCACACCTTTGAAGATCGCGTGCTCAAGATCGGCCATGTCACGCTGCGCGATGGCTGCACCATCGGCACCAACACGGTGTTGCTCTACGGCGCCGACATTGGTGCACAGGCGACCGTACTCCCCCACTCGGTCGTCATGAAGCGCGAGGCGCTGCTGCCGATGTCGCGTTCTCAAGGCGCGCCGACGCAAAGCGTCTGAGTCGCAGGCTGTTGAGCACGACACTCACGCTCGACAGCGCCATCGCCGCGCTCGCCACAACGGGCGGAAGCATCCAACCTGTCCACGGCCAGAGTGCTCCCGCCGCGAGCGGAATGAGAAGAAGGTTGTAGCCAAACGCCCACGCGAGGTTCTGTCGGATGATGGTGAGCGTGCGGCGCGAGAGCATGAGCGCGTCGGCGATCGCCCGCAGGTCTTCGGTAAAAAGCAGAATGTCTGCGCTCGATTGCGCTACATCGGTGCCGCGCGACATCGCTAGACCAGGCCGCGCCGCCGCGAGCGCGGGCGCGTCGTTGATTCCATCGCCGACAAACGCTGTGTTGCCGTACTCGCGCTGCAAGGACGCAAGCAGCGTGGCTTTGTCTGCGGGAGTGAGCGCACCGTGTGCCGAGGCGCGATCAATCTGAAGTGCGTCCGCGACAGCGCCGACCGCAGCCGCACCATCACCACTGGCAATTCGAATCTGAACACCTTGCGCGCGCAGCGCTGCGATCGTCGCGCGCGCTTCTGGTCGCAGGCGATCGCTCAGTTCGATCGATCCGAGCCACACGCCGTCGGCCGCAACAGTCACCGCCGTCATCGGCGCAGAACCCGCGCCGCCCTTCTCGGCAGCCGCGCGCGCTTCAGGCGGCAAGAACGCCAGCGTGCCAGCCACCACAACGACACCATCGACGGTGCCGCGCACGCCACAACCTGGAACCGCCTCAAACTCCGCACACGCGCGCGGCGTCACACCGTGGGCGTTGGCAAACGCCACGATTCCTGCTGCAATCGGATGCTCACTTGGCGCTTCGACCGACGCCACAAGCGAGAGGAACTGGCTCTCGTGAACTCCAGGCGCGAGGAGCAATCGCGTGACCGACGGTGTACCCATCGTGAGTGTGCCCGTCTTGTCGAACACGACGCAGCGCGCTTGCGCGAGTAACTCAAACGCGGCGGCGCGGCGAAAGAGCACACCCAGTTGCGCGCCGCGACCCGACGCCACGAGAACCGCCACGGGAGTCGCCAGCCCTAACGCGCAGGGACACGCGACGACAAGAACACCAAGGAGCGCCTGCATCGCTTGCGCGTGATGCTCAGGCGCCGTCGAGAGAAACCACCACGCGCTCCACGCAAGAGCCGCGATCAGCAACACGCCCGGCACGAACACCGCCGCCACGCGATCGGCAAGCCGTGCCACCGATGCTTTCGTCGCTTGCGCCTCATCCACCATCGCGACCACGCGCGCCAGCACGGTGTCCGCGGACGCGCAGGACGCTTCGATCTCGAGTGCGCCGACGGTGTTCAGCGATCCCGCCACCACGGCGTCACCGACCACGCGCAGTCGCGGCATCGGCTCACCCGTGAGCATCGACTCATCGACTTCGCTGGTTCCTGCGCGCACGATCCCGTCGACGCCGATGCGTTCACCAGGTCGCACGCGCACGCGCATGCCGCGCTCGACGAGTTCGGCCTCGATCTCGCGCTCGATGCCAGCGCCGTCGAGGATTCGCACGGTTCCCGCGGAAAGCGCGGCCAACGCACGCAACGCTTCACCAGCCCGCGCCGTCGCTCGCGCTTCGAGCATGCGACCAAGCAGGACGAAGACGATGATGATCGCAGCGGCTTCAAAGGTGAGTGCGTGCGCCGCGCGATCTCCAAGGAGCATCGTCCACGCGCTCGTACAGAACGCGACGCCCGTTCCGAGCGTCACCAGCGTGTTCATGTCGCTCGAACGCACGCGCAGCCGTGCGAGCGCCGCGCGATGAATCGGCCAGCCACACCAGAGAAACACGGGCGTCGCCAAGGCGAACTGCGCCCATCCCGTCCAAGCTCCATCCAACGCGGCGATGGTGCCGTGCGACATCGCGAGCGTGAGCAGCGGCACGGAGAGGAGTGCACCGAAGATGACGCGAAGTCGAAGCGCTCGTTCATTGCCGCGTTCCGCGGCGGCGCGGGCTGCAGGGTCGCGCGTGCGATCGAGGTGAAAGCCTGCACGCTCAAGACTGCGCGCCACGCCATTCAGATCCGCTGCAGAAGCGTCCAACTCCAAACGCAACTTCGCAGTCGCAAACGACACGCTTGCGCTTCGCACTCCCTGCACACTTTGTGCAGCGCGCTCAACCTTGGCGGCGCACGCTGCGCAGTGCATCCCCTGAATCGAAACCACGCGCGTCACCGTGGTGCGCGCGGACGGCTCCTGCAATCGGTTCGGCGCAGACGGGTTCGACATGCATCTCCAATCGCTGCTTCACGACCGAACACGACGAGGGTTTCGACCTCCGTCTCACCGTGCCTGCCATGCCAGCATTGGTCCATGAAAGGCGTTGTGAGGACAGCGCGAAAGCCTCGGCAGTCTCGCACAATCGCTCAGGAACTCGCAGGGCGCCTCTTCGCCCGCAACCCGTCCGAGAAGCCCCGCCTCCGATCGGCCGCTTGCAACTTCCCGCCTGTTTTGTAGACTTCCCAACCCCGTGCACCCTGTCGCCGCTTTTGGCACACAGTTCAGCGACGGCTCAAGGATCGATCCATGAAGAGCGAAATCCACCCGAAGTACTACCCCGAGTGCCAGATCATCTTCCGCGGCGAGGTCGTCATGACCGTCGGCGCGACGGTTCCTCAGATGAATGTCGAAATCTGGTCGGGCTCGCACCCGTTCTTCACGGGTCAGAAGACCTTCGTCGACACGCTCGGCCGCGTTGAGCGCTTCCAGAAGAAGTTCGCCGGCAAGTACTTCGACAACAAGAAGAAGTAGCCAGCGCCGCGCCCGCGGCCTCTATGGATTCATCCAACCACGGATTCATCCAGCCGCCCCTCAGTCTCCTGCGGGGCGGCTGTTCTTTTTAGACTGCGTGTGTGACTGGAGCACCCTCTGGCCAGTGACCCGACCAACGCCGATGCACTCCTGGAAGAACTCCTTCCAGAAAACCTGCGTCGCATTCTCGCGCATCAAGCCGCCGAGGATGCGGGCATCGTCGCACAGTTGGAAGACACCGCGATCGCAGCGGACCACCGCCAATCGATGACGCTTTCGCGCCGACGCGCGCTGCTCCTGCGAACGCTTGGGCCGATGACACAGCTGCGTCAGTGCGCGCGGGAACTCGCTGGACTCGCCGATCTCTTGAAGTCGGGCGACCTCGAAATGATGACGATGGCCCGCGCCGAGCGACCGTTGCTCGAATCGACCGCGCGTCGACTCGCGCAACAGATCATCACCGCGCTCGTGACGGGTGAAGAAGCGCGCATCGCGAGTTTTGTGCTCGAAGTGCGCATGGGTGTCGGCGGCGACGAAGCAGCACTTTGGGCGGGCGAGGTCTTTGAGATGTATCGCGCCTACGCGCAATCACGCGGTTGGCGCTTTGACATCGTCGAAACGAAGCCTGGCGAAGCGGGCGGACTCACACACGCCATCGCGACTGTTGAAGGTGACGGCGCTTTCGCAGCGCTGCAGTTTGAAGGCGGCACCCATCAGGTCAAGCGCGTGCCCGCAACGGAAGCGCAGGGTCGCATCCACACTTCCACAGCGACTGTCGCGATCATGCCTGAACCCGAAGAGGTGGACACGGCCGTCGATCCTGCGGAAGTCAAGGAGATGGTCACGACTGCACAGGGTCCAGGTGGTCAGAATGTGAACAAGGTCGCCACCGCGGTCCACCTCATCCACCTTCCCACGGGTCTCGAAGTGCGCATGCAAGAGACGCGTTCGCAAGGTCAGAACCGCGAGAAAGCTTGGCGGCTGTTGCGCGCGCGGGTCTATGAGCAGCGCAAGCGCGAGGCCGATCTCAAGCGCAGCGCCGAACGGCGATCGATGATTGGTTCAGGCGACCGCGCGGAGAAGATCCGCACCTACCGCTTCAAGGAAGCGATCTGCGTCGACCATCGCGTCGAGCAGTCGTTCCCGCTTCAGAAGTTGCTCGCGGGCGATCTTGATGCACTGATCAGTGCGCTGGCCGAGAAAGATGTCGCCGAGCGACTCGCAGGAATGTGACGCGAAACCCGCGCCGCGGCGCGTACGCCTCAGTGACGCCTCAGTTACGCCTCAGTTACGCCTCTATCGTCTCTTCACTCGAACGCCGCGCGCCCCACTGCTTGGGCTTGCGGCGCTCAGGCCGCCAACCACCTCGCACCTTCACGCTCGATGCTCCGACGATGCTGCGCAGCGCGTCAAGCAGCATCCGATCAGGCACGACACGCCAGCGATGCGATTGCAGCGTGGTGCGTCGAAGATCACCATCAAGGTGCACGACCACATCGACTGACTTGCCTTGCGCCGTCGCGGCCGAGTTGGACGCTTGCTTGAGAAGTCCCGCCAACATCTCGATGGTGCCGACCGCAGACGACGCAGCTTCGCCGCTGCATTCGACGGCGACTTCGAGCATGGTGCCGAGATGCTTCTCCGCGTCTTGAAGCGGAATGACGCGTTCGACGAGAATGTTCGGCTCGCCGCGAGCGCGATCGACCGACCCGATCACCACGATCGGCCGGTCGTTCACGATGAGGTCGCCGTACTTGGCGAAGGTCTCCGTGAAGAGCACAGCGTCCATCGTGGCCTGCTTGTCGGCAAGGCCGAGGATCATCATCTTGGAGCCTGGATTCTTGCCCTTCTGCGTGACCACGACGCGGGTGCGCGCGACAAGACCTGCGACGACACACGGCGTGTCTTGCGGCGCGTCGGCCAGAGCTTTGACATCGCTGGTGCAGAACGCTGCGATCTGTTCGCGTGAGCCATCGAGCGGATGACCCGAGACATGGAAGCCAAGCGCCTCCTTCTCAAAGCGCAGCGCTTCCATCCGATCCCACGGCGCGACCTTTCGGAGAGTCGCGGCAGCAGAGGCGCCTGCTGATGCAGCGGCCTTCGGTGCTGCGGCCTCAAACATGCCGAAGAAGTTCTCCTGCCCACCCGCACGATCGCGCGCCAGCGACTGCCCTGCGTTGATCGCACTCTCGATACTTGCCACGACCGACGCGCGTTGCTCTGCGCCATGGAGCGAATCAAAGCAGCCCGCCTTCACGAGTCCTTCGATTCCCGCGCGGTTCACCAGCTTGGCGTCGACGCGCTCGCAGAAGTCGAACATGCTCTTGAACGGCCCACCCTTGCGGCGTTCTTCGATCACGGCGCGCATGGCGCCCGCGCCGATGCCTTTGATCGCCTTGAGCCCGAAGCGAATGTGTCCGCCCCAAGCGCTGGGAGTTTCGCTAGGTGAGTAGACGACCGCGAAGTCTTCTTCGGACTCGTTCACATCGGGAGGACGCACCTCGACACCGATGTGCGGCTTCTTCTTCGGCTCATGATCGGGATAGATCAGCCGACGGCAATCGTCGAGGTAGACGCTCCACTCCTCGATCTTGCGCGCCTGACTTTCGAAGCTCAAGACTGCGGACATGTAGTGCGCGGGGAAGTAGGTCTTGAGGTACGCGGTTTGGTAGGCAATGAGCGCGTAGCCCGTCGAGTGGGACTTGTTGAAGCCGTATCCCGCGAACTTCAGGATGAGCTCAAAGAGTTCGTCGGCCTTTGGCTTAGCGAGCCCCTTCTCGGCAGCACCCTTCACAAACGCTTCGCGCACGCTGTTGATCTCGTCGACCTTCTTCTTGGAGATCGCCTTGATGAGCGAGTACGCCGCGCGCAGCGGCACGCCGCCAAGGTGATGCACCACCTGCATCACTTGCTCCTGATAGACCATGACGCCGTAGGTTTCCGCGGTGAAGCGTTCGACGACTTCATGCACCTTGGGCACGACTTGCGCGCCATGCTTGCGGGCGTTGTAGTCGGGGATGAGATCCATCGGGCCCGGGCGGAAGAGCGCGTTGGCAGCGATGAGGTCTTCGAGGCGATCGGGACGCATCCCGAGCAGCAACTTCTTCATACCGCCCGATTCAAACTGGAACACGCCGTTGGTGTCGGCGCGGCAGAAGAGCCCGAGGACCTTCGGATCATCGAGAGGAATGCGATCGAGGTCGAGCGGATCCGTGCGCTGGTCGCTGTCGGCGCCATCGAGTCCGACGGCGCGGCGAATCTCCTGCGCAGGAAGCGTGTCGCGGATCATCTTCTTGGCGAGCTCAATCGTCGAGAGCGTGCGCAGCCCAAGGAAGTCCATCTTGAGAAGGCCGACCTTCTCGCAGGTTGGACCATCCCATTGTGTGACCGCTTCGTCACCACCGCCAACGGCGCGGCAGAGCGGAACGATGTCATCAAGCGGACGCGTTGCCACAATCACGCCAGCCGCGTGCACGCCTTGACTGCGCGCGTGATCTTCGAGTCCCTTGGCGTGATCGATGACGCGCTTGATGCGCGCATCGGTGGTGATCAGTTTCGCCAGCGCGGGTTCTTTCGCCACCGCTTCATCGAGCGTGATCTTGAGTTCCGCAGGAATGAGGTTGGCAAGTTGCTGCCCGTCAGCAGGCGTGAGACCCATCACGCGCGCGACATCCTTCACGGCGGCCTTGGCCTTGAGGCGACCAAAGGTGATGATCTGCGCGACATGCCCGTACTTCTTGCGGACATAATCGATGACCGCGGCGCGACCGTCCTGGCAGATGTCGATGTCGATGTCGGGGTATTCCGAGCGATCGGGATCGGCAAAGCGCTCGAAGAGCAGGCCGTACTTCTCAGGACAAGCGTTGGACAAGCCCAGCACATACCCGGCCATCGTCCCCACGCCTGAACCACGCGCTGTTGCAGGAATGCCGCGCTGCCGCGCCCAGTTCACGAAGTCCCACACGATGAGGAAGTACGCGCTGATCGACTTCGCGGCCAGGATCTGCAATTCTCGATCAAGGCGCGCGCGGATCGGGGCGGTGACTCCATCGTGTCCGTAGCGCCAGATCAGGCCCGCTTCGCAGAGGTCTCGCAGTGCGGTGTCGCAGTTGGTCTTGAGATCCTCGTTCGAGTCACTGTCCTTGGTCGCATCAAACGGAAGCGTCTCAAACAAGCGGCAGTAGCTCTTGAACCACTCGGTGAGATCGCCATCGCGCGTTGGGTCGTAAGTCGCAGCGACGCCAGGATGACGCACCTTGACGACGGGCGCGTGATTCTCTTTCGTGGGTAACACGACTTGGCAACGCGCCGCGATGCGTCCAGCGTTCTTGACTGCTTCGGGCTCCTCAGGAAAGAGCGCGATCATCTGCGCAGGCGACTTGACATAGACATCCTCGGGGTACTTCAACCGCGTCGGATCGTCCTTGTTCTTCTGCATGGAGATGCAGCAAAGCGTGTCGTGCACATCGTGGTCTTCGGCGCGGAGGAAGTGCGCGTCGTTGTCGACGACCAACGGGATGCTGAGTTCCGCAGCAAGCTTGCGAAGGAAGGGATTGATCTCTTCCTGCTCAGGGACATGCCGCTGCAGCTCGATGTAGAAGCGCGGTTCGCCCTTCTCGTTGGGCTTGAAGTTCGCCGCGTGCCATTTCGCCTCGGCGACGGCGCGCTCCCAGAACACGGGATCCTTGCCAGAACGCAAATAGTCTTCAAGGTGCGACGCGAGCGACGACCCGAGGTGCCCATTGATGGCGATGATGCCGTCGGCCCATTGCGCGAGGGTCGACTTGTCCATGCGCGGCTTGTAGTAGAAGCCCTGCAAAAACGCGTCGGACGAAAGCTTGAGCAAGTTGTGGTAGCCCGCGAGATTCTCCGCAAGCAACACGAGATGCCAGCCGCCGTCCTTCTCACCGGTGTGAGTCTTGTCGCGTCGATCACCGATCTTCCCCGCGCGATCGACCGCGACATACGCCTCGATGCCGAGGA
Source organism: Planctomycetaceae bacterium (assembly GCA_947490615.1). Lineage (GTDB taxonomy): Bacteria > Planctomycetota > Phycisphaerae > Phycisphaerales > SM1A02 > QWPT01. The sequence continues at coordinate 79,465 of CANLHK010000006.1, forward strand.
TCGGCTTGACGCCGAATTCCTTGGCCTTCAAATAGAACTCCATCGCCCCGAACATGTTGCCGTGGTCGGTGATCGCGACGGCATCCATACCGAGCTCTTTGACGCGCTTGAGCAGCTTCTCAATGCGATTGCCACCATCGAGCAGCGAGTACTCGCTGTGCAAGTGGAGGTGCGCGAACACGGGTTCGGTGGACGACCCGCCGCTCGTTGTGGGCGCTGTTCCTTCAGCCATCTTTCTCGTCCTCGTGGGTGGCGCAGTCTACTTGAACGGCGATCCCCGAAATCGCGTTTCCACCCGCGCAGAACGCGAGGGAACGGGCGAATCCGCAGTTGGGACACTTGATGCTGAGGATCACCGCAGAGAGCATCTGCGTCGTTCCGAAACTCTCGATTGCGCGCGCGGGCAACTGCTGTATCGTCGCATGGTCAAGCAGTTCGCCTGACTGCCTCGGAGGATGGGCCATGAGAATTGGAACTGGGAAGAACAGACTGCCGCACCGTGGGTGCCCTTGGATCCCCACCTGGATCCCCACCTGGATCCCCACCTGGATCCCCACCTTGATTCCCGCGCCCCTGATCGCAGGTGCAATCCTCGCCGCTGCCCTGCCGACGGCAGCTTTTGCGACGGTCGTGAACTACATGGGAGAGGCCGAGTCCGAGTGGCACAGCGCTGCAGGCGCGATCACCACGCTCGGTGTTCCAGACATCCCGCTCGGCTACCCCGTACCTTGGGCACTCTCGCACGGCCTCAATCTTTCGGGTGCGGGCCTTACGGGTGGATCCATTGAACCATTCTTGGCAAAGCCTTGGGGTGTTCCACTAGGAACAGTCGTCTTCTGGGGTGATCTTGGCGGTGAAACGAATTGGGCCTTCACCCAACCGATTGCGACGGCCTTCGCGTTCCGCTGGCTCTTCTTCGCTCCCGTGGAGGCCACGGTGTGGTACGGCAATACCTTTCTTGGATCTGTCAACTGGCCCGCGCCTGCGCCAAACGAGTACACCCCGAACTTCTACGGCCTCACTTCCACGGAGCCCTTCAACAGAGTCATCATGTTCGGGTATGAAGGTCCCACCTTCGGTCACTCGATCATGTTCTCGCAGATCCCGTCGCCTGGTGCTCTCGCTTTGCTCGTGTTCGCACCGATTGCGTCGCGGCGTCGGCGGTGATGCAAACGAGAAACTCACCCTCCGCCATCGCGCGGCGGAATCACCCGAACATTCTCGCGACCGTCGTTCGCGTTGACGGTGCGCGTCGAGCGGCCGCCGCGCAGCACTCGGCGCACCAGCCACATCGCCAACGCGAACGCGACGAAGATCGCCGCGCATCCGAGGAACACGGCGAGGAACACCGCGAGGAGCACCACTCCGAGCGCGAGAAGCAGAATCGCCACGGGCAGCGCAAGAAGGAAAGTCAGCGCGCCGACCACGGCGCGCTCGAACGGCCCCGCGCCCTGACGCACGCGCCATGGAGGCTTCAGGGAAACCCGTTGCGCTGCGGCGCGGCCGATGGAAAACACCCGCGCTCCACCTGGAAATCCTGAGGGCGCGCCGCTCATGCCAACCACCGTTCCCGCATCGCGCGCGCCAACGCTCCAGGAGCTCCATCGCCAATGGTGTGGGTCTCGACGCGCACGACGGGCATGACGCCCCAACTCGAGTTTGTGAGGAAGATCTCATCGGCGTCAAGGACATCCTCGATGCGCAGCGGCGTGCGCTCAACGGTGATGCCAGTGCCTTCTGCCCAGAGGATGATCGCTGCGCGCGTGCAACCAGGGAGGACCGGCGAAGGAGCCGCAGGGCCTGACGCGCCATCGTGCACCGCGAGGTCTTCCTCGCCACGCGCCAACGGAACTCGAAGACGACCGTCCTTGGCGAGAAACACACTCGACACGCTTCCGCCCGCGAGATGGTTCTTCGTGGTGAACCAAAGCGACTCCGCACAACCCGCGGCACCCGCGCGCTGCAAGGCTGCGATGCGTGGCCAGTAGGCGAGCGTCTTGTGCGAAGCAAACTGATCGTGCTCGTTCACCCGATCGTGCGCGATGCTCACGCCGACACCCTGCGCAAAGAGCTCATCGGGATAGCGCGTCGGTGGCTGAACATGGATGGCGATTGTCGGTTGCGGCTGCGGCGGTTGAGGCGACGCTGCGTTGGCGCCCGCGAAGGGTTTTCCCATGTCGCCTGCCGTGAGCGTGATGCGAATGCGCGCGTCGCTGAGCGCGTTGGTGTCGAGGCAGAGTTGCACAGCCTCCGCAAGTGGCTCGATGCGCAGCGGATCAAACAAGCGCAACGCGCGCGCACTTGTTGCGAGCCGTTCAAGATGTGCCTCAAGACGCAGCACCGCACCGTCGCGCGCCAACATGGTTTCGAAGAGACCGATCCCGTGCTGGAAACCTGCATCAAAGAAGCCGACCTTCGCCTCAGCGACCTCGACGAAGCTGCCGTTGATCCACGCCTTCACGGTGTCGCCGCTCCGTTGCTCGGGGCGAGGGCGCCCTGCGTTGGCGAGACCCGCGACACACCGACCAATTCAGGAGGCCCTGCGAGGATGGAGATCGAAAGTCCCACGCCTTCGCCGTTGGGCGCGCGCACGACGACCGATTGAATGTGTGAGAGTCCCGCGGCGGGATCGGCCGGACCAGTGAGCTCAAAGGTGAGCCTGCCGCCCGACGCGTCGCGCACGCTCTTTGGCGCGACCGACACGAAGACCTGTTCGAGGACTGGATCAATCGCGCTCGGGAGTGGGCGACCTGCGCGGACTTCCTCCATCACTTCGCGCGCGAACGACTCGTACTCTTGGCGCGTCGCGGGCTTGGTCAGCGTGAGTTGGCCACGCGAGTAGAAGTAGACCATTGCGGCGACGCTGAGCGTGAGCAACGGGTACGCGAGTTTGCGTCGGTAGAGTGAGGAGCGCACGAAGGGGCGCAGTGTACGGTCGGGTATGCTTGAACACCATGCACGCACACTGCTGCGCCTCCTGCGGAAAACCGCTCGGACCCGCCTCGCGCACCTATGCGCGAGCGCTGTCGATGTGGGTGGCGACCTGCCCGCGCTGCGGCTTTGCGGTGCGGTGGAATCCGCGCGGCGCGCGTGAGCCCTGGCGGACTTGGCAGCGCATCGATGTGTTGAATCGCCGACTCGGCGTGGCTGCGCTTTCCGCGCTGCTCGCTGCCCTCTTCTGTTTCCTGCTCACGGGGTTCGTCGTCGACCAGGGAAGTCGCTTCGACAACTATGCATCGCTGAACAACACTGGCCGCACCAATCTGCTGGCGAGCTACCTGGTGTTTTCCATTCTCGCGACACTCGCCATGGCCACTTGCATCGCGACGATTTCTTACCGAAAGTTCGCGGTGTGCGTGGCGTGCGCCGCAGGCTGCATCCTGCTCTGCATGACGCCCGTGGCCACGGTCGGGCTCTTTGTGTTCGCCGACTCTCACGCATCGTGGACACGCACATTCGGCGCGCTGATGGAGTACCGATTTCCTTCTGCGCGATGTCTCGCGGCTCTTGCGGTCGTTCCGATCGTCGCGCTCATCATCGCAGCGCTTCTCACAGCGGCCCGCCACTGGATCGGCGTGTTCGTCAAGCGGCGCTTTCGATCGATGCACGCGTTTCATTCGCACACCGCCTCTCGACCAGCGACCCTTGCATGACCAGCGAAGCACCGACGCCCATTCCCTCACGCGAGACCCTCGCAGGCGACCGACTCTGCATGCGATGCCTGCATCCGCTGGTGGGCCGCGCGATTGAACGCGATCCGCAGACGGGGCTCCTCTTCGTTCGTTGCGGTGAGTGCGCCACCGCGAGTGCGCTCTTTGAGTATCCGACTGCAGCACCCTGGATCAACCGACTGAAGGCGGTCGCTGCGTCGATCCTGACCGTGCTCACGCTGGCGGTCTTTGCGGCGATTGCTGGCGTGACTGGTGGCGCCTCGGCGATCATCGGCGAGTACCTCACGGACCAGACGGCGACGGCACTCATGCGTCTCCACGAGAGCACGCAGGTCGGGTCAGTCGACGAATCCATCGTCGGATTCAACCCTTGGTTTCCCGCCGATCAGGAATATCTTGCGTCGCCGCTGGGCGCGGCAGCGCTGAAGAGTGCGCCGTTCAGTTTCGAAGTGGTGCTCGCGTACATCATGACCGTGGGCCTGGCGTCGGTGATCGTGACTCCGTTCGCGCTCGTCGTCGGCATCGCGTTCTCGCGTCACGCGCCGTCTCGGCGCGCGTTCCTGAGCGTGGTGCCTGTGCTGGTTGGAACGGTGCTGGCGTTCATGGTCTCGCTCTTGAACTCCGCCGCGGCAGCGAGCAAGATCGGCATGCAGACTTGGCTCGATTTCGCCACGGTGCACTACACGGGGAAGTTCGTGGTCGCGGCGGCGCTTTGGATGCTGGTGTATGTGTCGATGGTCGCGATGGTGGCGCCTTCGTGCGCTGCCCTCTTGGCGCGCGTGGTACTTCCCGCGCGTGATCGCCGCCTCGTGGCGTGGCTGTGGGAGTGGCGCGGCAAGCCCGTTCCAAAGAACTGATCGCCGCTTCAGCGCGACACGGGCGTTCTGCGCGCACACGCGCGATCCTGATATTCTTCGCGCCCTTTCCCGCTCGCTATGTCGCTCGTCACGCTTTCCAATCTCTGCTTCGGACACGGCACGCGCATCCTCTTGGATGGCGTGACTGGTTCGATTCATGAAGGTGAACGGATCGGACTGGTCGGTCGCAACGGTTGCGGAAAGAGCACGCTCTTCAAACTCATCGCAGGCACGCTGAAACCTGATGATGGCGAAGTGCAGATCGCACGCAGCGTGCGCATCGGATACCTCGAACAGGACCCGAAACTCCCAGCCGACAAGACGCTTCGCGGCGCGGCGGCTGAGGCCTTCGCGACCATCGACCAACTCAAGCAAGAGCTCGAGGGTGTCTACGAGCGCATGGGCACCGCAGAGCCCGAGGAGCTCGAGAAGCTCATGGATCGCCAGCACTCGCTCGATGGTGCGATTGAAGCTGCGGGCGGTTACGAAGTCGATCACAAGATCGAGGCAGCACTACACGGGCTTGGCTTCACCGACGAGGATTTCGAACTTCCCGTCGCGACGCTTTCGGGCGGGCAGAAGGCGCGACTTGGACTCGCACGGCTGCTGCTCTCGAATCCCGACTTGCTCTTGCTTGACGAACCGACGAACCACCTTGACATCGAAGGCCGCCGTTGGCTCGAAGACTTTCTCGCCGACGAGTTCAGCGGGAGCGTGGTGCTGATCTCCCACGATCGCTGGTTGCTTGACCGCGTCGTCACGCGCATCATCGAAATCGATCGCGGCACGCTTCACGAGTATCCAGGGAATTACGCAGCCTTCCGTTCGCAGCGCGTCGAACGCATGCTCGCCTTGGAGCGCGTCCACGGAAAGCAGCAGGATCGGATTCGCCAGGAGCAGGCGTTCATCGATCGATACCGCGCTGGACAACGCGCCAAGCAAGCGCGCGGCCGGGAGACGCGACTCGAACGCTTCAAGGAAGGCTCACTCGTCGAGAAACACGCAGAACTCGGCGTGATGAACCTCGATCTCCCTGAGCCTCCGTCGATGGGCGACTTCGCGTTTGTCGCCGAAGGCATTTCGAAGTCGTTCGATGATCGTGTCTGCTTTCGCAATCTCTCGCTCTCGGCGCGCCCAGGTGAGCGCATCGGCATCATTGGACCCAACGGCGCAGGCAAGACGACGCTGGTGCGCGCGCTCCTCGGTGATCTTGAGACTGACGCAGGCTCAGGCGAAATCAAGCGATCCCCCCGCCTCTCGATTGGTTGGTTTCGCCAATCGCATGATCACATCGACCGGAAGCTCGTCGCGTGGGAGTTCCTGCAGAACACCATCCGATCGCTCGAGGGTTCGCCGCGCGCGAGTGAACAAGAAGCGCGCAATCTCGCGGGCGCCTTCCTCTTTACTGGTGAAGAGCAGGACAAGGCGGTCGGCGATCTCTCGGGTGGTGAGCGCGGACGGCTCGTTCTCGCGTCGCTGCTTGCCAGCGCCAAGAACATGCTCATTCTCGACGAGCCCACAAACCATCTCGACATTCCCAGCGCCGAGCGCCTCGAAGAAGCGCTGCAGAAGTTTGGCGGTGTCGACAAGAATCGCGTCGGCGGCAAAGGTGGACTCGGTGGCGTACTGCTGCTGATCTCGCACGATCGCGCGCTCCTTGATGATGTCTGCGACAAGTTGGTCATCCTCGACGGCGAGGGAAACACGCGAGTGTTCGAGGGTTCCTACCGCGAGTGGGAAGCCAAGCAGAAGGCCGAGCGCGCCGAAGCCGCCGCGCGAAACAAGAAGCCGCCAGCCAAAGCTGCGTCGAGCGCCAAACAGAGCAGCACCGCCCCTGTTACTCCCGTGCAGAAGCAGGCTCGCGTTCCTGCAGCACCGTCCACCGCGCATGCACGGACCACGGCTCCTTCCGTCAAGGTCAAGAACCGGTTCTCAAGTCTGCCACTCGAGAAACTCGAAGCGCGCATCGCAGACATCGGCCGCGAGTTCAGCAAGCTCGATGCGGAGTTCGGCGATCCCAAGATCGCTTCGGACAAGTCCAAGTCAGCGAAGCTCGTCGCGCGACGCGCGGAGCTTCAGAAGGAACAAGCTGAACTCGAGGAAGAGTGGCTTCGCAAGAGCGGATGAGCTGGCTCAGGGCCGCTCGAAGCCGCAGTTGAGGAGCGCATCAATGCACAAGGCGTCAGACCAGATCCTCTTCTTCGCGCAGAGTGTGCAAGTGCGCGCTTAGATCTGGATCGTCAGCGTCTGCTCACCGACGCGCAGTTGCATCGGCCCACCATGCGAAGGCACTGGGCATTGCATCCTGAAGCCACGAGTCTCGACGACGGTCGAGCCGATCACCACGCGCGCGGCGTCGGACCCCGTCGCAAGACTCACGGGAGCTCCCGGAGCGCAACCGCCGAGCCCGAAGATGTACATGCTCTTGGAATCCGCAGCGAGATAGGCGTGGACATGATGGGCCTTGGCAGGTGCCGCGGCGATCTGCGCAGCCGTGAGGTCGCCGATATAGACATCAAGCGCGCGCGCCGTGGCGAAGTCAAAGTCGAGGCCGAGCGTTTCTTCCGCAAGCCTCTGCAGTTCCTGCTCGGTCATGCGCTGGTCGACAAAGGCCATCAAGCTGTGTGACACCCGACGCTGCTCGATGTGGAAGTACAGCGTGACAGCCAGCGCCGCAAAGAGGAACAGCGCGGCGGCCCGCCACAGGTGCTGCGTCGGGAGCCGCTCAAGCGCGGAGCGCTCAAGAATCTCGCGAACGATCTGATCGCGCGACTCGCGGTCCAACGCTTCGGGCGCGGTGGCGCGCTGCGCACGACTTGGGCCGATGACGGCGATTGGCGCGATCGCGCCCGCCTGCGTCTCGATCGCCGCAGCGACCCGCGCCAGCGTCCACAGTCGAAGCGACGCTGGAGGTTGGTCATCGCTCAGAAGCAAGCGATCGGCCGCGACACGATCTTGCAGCGCGCGGATCTCAGCCTGGACGCTTGGCGGCGCCGCGAGAAAGCCACGCTCGAACCGCGCCGACTCGACCTCGTCGAGCAGGCCCAAGGCATCAACAAGCGCCAGTTCAAGCAGCTCGTCGCGGGGGATGGAATTCAAATCGTTCATTCTGGCGCCGTCTCGATCTACTCTCCGCGCAAACTCGCGCAGCGTCACTGACACCTCTACCGACCTCGACCACTTGACTCCTCAACAACTGACTCTCCGAGCCCCAAGGCCTCTCGGTTGCATCGCGATTGCCTCCCCCACGAAACATGGGGTGAACGGCAATGCGCACTTCCATACGGGAAATCCCGTCATCCTTGCACGAGGAAATCCAACACTTCTGTCTTGGAATTGTCTCTGTCGCTCTCGTTTCCGACGCAGCTCGCCTAGAAGCCGCCGACTCTCCCTGTTGCGCCGACGAGGGAATTGGTGCGTTGTACGCCAATCCTCGACGACCAACGCGCACATGGCGGAAATCCCGCCATCTCGTCAACCGCATGCATCGGGTTTTCTCATCGCTGCGCGCGAGCGGCGTCCTCATTGGCTGCCGACGGCGCTCCTCCGAGCTGCTTCGTGCGATCCTGGGCGCCCATGCGCTGGAAGACCGCCCTCGATCTGGCTCACTCGACGCACCAGGACGGCGCGACGGTGACTGACTCGCAGGCTCCCTACGCAAGGCTGCAAACGGCGGATGCACAGGGCGTTCGGGATCTGCGATTGCTCTGAAGATCGTGATGCGGGGGTCCAGGGCCAGGGTGGAGCTGGGTTGGAAGCGGCTCAAGGGCGACTGCATCGCGAGCAAGCCCCCTGCCTGGGGACCCCTCCGCCGTCAACCCCTCGCCTCGCCGCCGCCTTCGAGTTCGCGAAGTTTGGTGAGGCCGCGGCTGAGAGCACTCTTGACGGTTCCGAGCGGCGCGTCGAGTTGGACGGCAATCTCCCGAAGCGTGAAACCTTGGAGGTACGACCGCTCGATCACGATCCGCTGAAGCTCTGGCAGGCGCTGCAGTCCGCGTCGAAGCCGCTCGCGGCTCTCGGACGCCTCTTCACCAGTCGTCGGACGCTCGTCGTGCGGCGCGATCGGACCGCCACCCTCGAGGCGTGAGTCATCGATACCGGTTCGCTCCGGCCGTGCCGACTGGCGGCGCAGGCGGTCGATCAGGTGCCGACGGGTAATGAGCATGACCCAGGTGACGAGCTTGGCCCGAGCGGGGTCGTAGCGGTCCGCGGTCTGCCAGAGTCGCACAAACACTTCCTGGACAGCATCTTCTGTCTCGGCGCGGGTCCGAAGCACTTGCCGCGACGCCTGGAAGACCAGCGCCCCGAAGCGGCTGTAGAGCTCCTCAATCGCAGTCTCGTCATCGACGGCGACGCGCTGCATGAGCTCCCAATCTGTGCGCTCTTGAGACTCCATCCAGTGCATTCCAGTGCATTCCTCGAAACGCTTGAGGCTCTCGGGCTGTGGCGAACTTGGCCATAGTCCCCGCCGTTTCGCGGCGATCTCCAACTCTCTCACTTCAGTCGGCTCAGCGCGCGGGGGCGCGAGAACTTCGTCACGGGAGTCCTGATGCAAAGCGGGCGAACTCCTGAGCACACGCTACCTCACTTGCAGCGCAATTCCAAGACTTGTGCTTTCCTTACCGAAGAGAAGGAGTATCTTCGCAGCAACTTCACTCGACTCGACTGCCTCGTGCAGAGGGTCTGGCGTGCGGTGCGGAGCCCCCTCGAGGATTGCATGGCGCGACCAAGCAACCAATCGCGGCAAGAAACCCGACCCGACTCGACGCGCAGCGCGCGTGCGATGCGAAGCGTTGGGTATCGGTCCTCCTGCAGTTCCCGCGTCAGCGTCGCTCTTCGCGGCGGCTTCACGCTCGTCGAGTTTCTCGTGGTCATCTCGATCGTCGTGCTGCTCACGGGCATATTGATGCCGTCACTCGCTCGCGCCCGAGAGGCCGCCGACAGAATGCGATGTGCGAGCAATCTCCGCCAAGTTGGTGGCGCGCTCGTTGACTACCTCGGCGATTACAACGACAAACTTCCGCGGCTTGCCGCGGCCGACGGCGAAGCGCGGAAGTACTCCGAGGGCATGACGCTGACCAAGGCCGATGGCCAGGAGGCCGACGGGCTCGGACGGCTCCTGCGGTGCGCCAACGGCGGAGGCTACCTCGCCGACGCACGCCTGCTCTATTGCCCGTGCCACCGGGGTGAGCATCCATTTGAACGCTATGCATCACAAATCAGCGGCGCGACATTCGACAGTGAGGCGGGCACTCCCGCCTACGGCAACTACCAGTTCCGAAGCCATCTCGATCCGCGCAACGATTCGCCGATCCTGAACCCAATGCATGCAAACCGCGTGCTCGTAGTGGATGGCATGCGCACCCAACGCGACTTCAATCATGTCAAAGGTACGAACCGACTCTTCGGTGACGGCCATGTCGATTGGCGCGCCGATGTGGACGGCAAGATTCTCAACAGCCTGCCGATCGAGCAGCTCTTCGTGGAGCCCCCGAATGTCTACAAAGAGGTTTGGCGGAAGCTCGACGAAGGCGACATGATTCACTGAGCACCTCGACGCGCCTCATGCGTGCGTCGGCGCTCAGATCCACTCCATTGATTTCGTGTCACTCGCCGTCACGGACAAGGTCAACGACCTGTGCGCGATGCCGACTCACGGGCGCCTCGATCATCTCGGCACGCACGGCTCTCCACGGTGCGCGCACCAACATCTGATCAATCGCCCAGAAGGGCCAGCGTCGCGGATAGGTGCCGCCCCACCCTACACCCGCCGTGGCGAACGCTTCGTGGGTGCCAGGCGCGAGCAGCGCGAGCGAGGCACTTCCTCGCGTGATGTTGAAGTCGCCCGCGAGGATGTCGGGAAGATCGCCGCGTACTGGCGTGATCGCAGCCACGAACAACTCGAGATTGGCGAACCGAGGCATCGTGGTGTCGCTCGGCAGATCGATGCCCTCGAGGCGCAGCCTTCCAAGCGGCGTGTCGAGCTCGAAGCGCGAGAGACTGCGACCGCGCGAAGCAAACACCGGGCGCGCCTCCACGATTCCCACACGCGAGATGATCGCGAAAGATCCTGGCTGCGCGATGGTGTAGCCAGCAGCCGCGAGACGCTCGGCACCTCCGTCCGCGAAGCAATGGCCAGGATCGGTGAGCACCACAGCATCCGCATCGAAGGTCAGTAGTGCGTCGACGACGCGCACGGCATCGTCACGGTTGGGATGACACGCGTTCCAGTGCACCAATCGAAAGGCGCCAACGGGGCGTTCGCGCGCGAGCCCCCAATCCGTCCAACTGCACGCGACACCAAACAGGATCGATACGCCGATCCACGCGCCGAGTCGCGCTCTCTCCGCTTTCGGCCAATGGCGCAGCAACGCAAATCCGAGCAAGAGCAAGAACCCAAGCAGCGCGAATCCCGCGAGAAACACGCGGGGAATCCACCAGACCAGTTGCAGCACACCGAGGCGATCGGTGAGGACCTGAGAAATCATCAGGAGCAGCAGCGCGAGCGCGAAGGGAATCTCCCACCATCGCCTGAGCTTCATGGAGTGCTCCGCGCGATACCTCGACCCTCCGCATGAACGCCTTCTTCGAGATCGCGCTGGGCGAGCACGCGCGCGATCGAGGGACCAAGGCCACGAGCAGCGCAGATCACAGCGTGACTGCCGCTGAGCCGACGACCGAGCGAGAGATCGATGTCGCCTCCATCGGTGTCGCCAACCCACGCTCCTGATTCGCGTGCGAGAAGGATCGCGCCTGCGTGATCCCAGATGTACTTGCCAGGACCGTTGCCGCGGCGGCTGTAGGCGACATCGGCGAGTCCCGCAATCACATGCGCATACTTCGCCTGACTGTCCGAATGCACCAGCGTGCACGGATGACCCGTCGCCAATCCAACGGACATGCGTGCGCGAATCTGCGACTCCGTCGCGCGCGCTGGAGCCACGAGTCGCACGGGCGCGTCTGCTGCGAGCGCTGCCTGCGAAACCTCTGCAACGGTGAACTCACCGCCCGCGAGCGGAAACCAGAAGGCGCCGGCGCCCTTCGCGGCCGAAAGCAGCATGCCGCCGAGCACGGTTGGATGTCCGTTACACGCAAAGACCACTTCGCCGCGACTCAAGAGCGCTAGGCACGGACACCAGTGATCGCCATCGACAAATCCCTGCGTCCCGTCGATTGGATCGAGCACCCATGCGGACTCCACCGCCGCCGTTGAGCCATCAAGCCCGCCCGAACTGAGTGCCCGCGTGATGTTCGCCTCGCTCGCGTCCATACCCCAGTCGCGCAAGAGCGCGCGGCAATGTGCTTGCGCTGCGGGCTTCCCCGCAAGCGACTGCAGGTCTTCTTCGGCAATGACTGGAATCGCGCCAAAGACCTCTTCAAGCCGCGTGAGAATCATCACCTGGAGCGCCACATCGACCGCCGTCACCACGGAGCCATCCGACTTCTGCACGATCGCGTCAGGGGAAAGGTCCCGTCGCGCCTCGACCGCGAAGTTCGTAGCGTCTTGCACGATCTCGCAGGCGAGGTCGAAGTCGTCGTGGTCAATCGAAGGCATCACCGCAGAGTAGCAACCGCGTCAGCAGGATCAGGGCGTGAGAGTTCGCCGCGAGGCTCGGTGCCAACTTGGCAGACGAGTCCTACCTCGCCGAGCGATCGCGCCCCGATTGGCGCACCGTCCGCCCGATTGGGCTGGCACAAAGGTTGCATTTCGCGGCGACCTCCGATTCGCCTCTCGATCAGACGATCGCCTGAGTCCATCGGAACCGACCGCGCAGCCCCCGATCCAGTAGGAATCCGACCATGTCCAACTCCCCAGCAACCGGCAAGATCATCGGCATCGACCTCGGCACCACGAACTCGTGCGTCGCCATCATGGAAGGCGGCCAGCCGAAGGTCCTCATCAACGCCCAAGGAAACCGCACCACCCCGTCCGTGGTCGCCTTCACCGAAAAGGGCGAGCGGCTCGTCGGGCAACCCGCCAAGCACCAACAGGTGACGAATCCGCGCAACACCGTCTACTCGATCAAGCGCTTCGTCGGCCGCCGCAAGGCCGAGGTCGCCAAGGAGCAGACCATGGTGCCGTACGAGGTCCTCGGCACGGGTGACGAGCTCGTGAAGGTCAATGTCCGCGGCAAGCACTACACGCCGCCAGAGATCAGCGCCATCGTGCTCCAAGAGCTCAAGAAGGTCGCGGAGGATTACCTTGGCGAGAAGGTCGAGCGCGCGGTCATCACCGTGCCCGCCTACTTCAACGACGCGCAGCGCCAGGCCACCAAAGACGCTGGCGAAATCGCGGGCCTCAAGGTTGAGCGCATCATCAACGAGCCGACGGCAGCCGCGCTCGCCTACGGACTTGAGAAGAAGAAGAACGCGCGCATCGCAGTCTTTGACCTCGGCGGCGGCACCTTCGATGTGTCGATCCTCGATGTCGGCGACGGCGTCTTCGAAGTGCTCTCGACCAACGGCGACGGTCACCTCGGCGGCGACGACTTCGATGACCGCATCATCAACTTCCTCGCTGACGAGTTCCGCAAGAAGGAAGGCATCGACATCACCAAGGACGCAATGGCACTGCAGCGTCTGAAGGAAGCCGCGGAGAAGGCCAAGGTCGAGCTGTCGACGCAGATGGAGACGACGGTCAATCTCCCCTTCATCACCGCCGACCAGAACGGACCCAAGCACCTCCAAGTCACGGTCACCCGCGCCAAGTTTGAGGATCTCTGCTCTGAGCTCTTCACGCGCCTTCGTGGCCCGTGCGAGCAAGCGCTCAAGGACGCCAAGCTGCAACCGACCGATGTGCAAGAAGTCGTCATGGTGGGCGGCTCGATCCGCATCCCCAAGGTGCAGCAGATCGCCAAGGAGATCTTCAAGAACGACTCGCTGGACCGCTCGATCAACCCCGACGAGGTCGTTGCCATTGGTGCGGCCATCCAAGGCGGCGTGCTGGTCGGTGATGTGAAGGATGTGCTCCTGCTCGATGTCACGCCGCTCTCGCTTGGCGTGGAAACCTACGGCGGCGTGATGACCACGCTCATCCCGCGCAACACCACGATTCCCTCGTCGAAGAAGGAGACTTTCTCGACGGCCAGCGACAACCAGAACTCGGTGACGATCCATGTGCTGCAGGGCGAACGACCGATGGCTTCGGACAACCGCAGCCTCGGCAAGTTCGATCTCACGGGAATTCCCGCGGCTCCCCGCGGCATGCCGCAGATCGAAGTGGAGTTCGCCATCGACGCCAACGGCATTCTCAATGTCACGGCCACCGACAACGCCACCAAGAAGAAGCAAGAGATCAAGATCACGGGCAGCTCGGGCATCTCGAAGGACGACATTGAGAAGATGAAGCGCGAAGCGGAGGCCAATGCCGAGGCCGACAAGAAGCGCCGCGAGCTCGTCGACCTTCGCAATCAAGCTGAGCAAATCGTCTACGGCACGCGCAAGACGATGACCGAGCTCGGCGACAAGGTTCCACCCGCGACTCGTAGCGCCATCGAGAGCGCGCTCTCGAATGTCGAAGAGCGCGTGAAGCACGATGATCCAGCGGCGATTCAGAAGTCGCTCGACACGCTCAACCAGGCCGCGCAAGAACTCGGCAAGATCTCCTACGAGTCCGCCAAGGCCGAAGGCGGCGCGACCGCAGGCGCGGAGGGCGCGAAGTCCAAGGACGATGTGATCGACGCGGAGTATGAGGTCAAAGACGGACAGTAAACCGCGCGACACGCGCCACATTCCAAGCAACCATCGAGCCGCCCGCGGAGTCACCGCGGGCGGCTTCATGAACGGCTGAAGCGGCGCGATTCGCTAGACTGCGCGCCCACTCATGCCTCACACGGATTCTCAACCGAAGCCCATGCAGACCGTGAAGGGCAATCCGGTTTCACCAGGAATCGTGATCGCGCGCGCCTTCGTGCTTGGTGAGGCGGAGACCCATGTTCCGCATCGCAGCATCGAGGTGAGCGAGATCGAGGGCGAGCTCGCGCGACTCGAGACGGCGCTGCGCGAAGCCACGGCGGATCTCGTCACGCTGCGCGATCGCACGGAGCAACAACTCGGACGCGAAGCAGCCAAGATCTTCGGCTTCCATCTTGGACTCCTGCAGGATCCGTCGCTGCTCGGACCAATGCGCGAGCAGGTTCGCAACGACCAAGTGAACATCGAGCTCGCGGTCGCCGACAGTTTCAAGCGCGTCACCGACCAGTTCCTCGCCATCGGCAATGAAGTGTTTCGCCAGAAGGCCAACGATGTCCTCGATCTCGAGCGTCGCGTGCTTGGCAAGCTCATGGGAGAGAATGAATCTCGACTCTCGAAGCTCACGGGCAATGTGATCGTCATCGCCCACGAGCTCACGCCGTCGCAGACCGCGGGCATGGATCGCACGCGAGTCCTCGGCATCGCGACTGATCTCGGAGGTCGCACCAGCCACACCTCGATCGTGGCGCGCGCCATCGAGATTCCTTGCGTCGTCGGTTGCCAGCGACTCATGGAGCGCGCCGACGATGGCGACCTCGTCATCGTCGATGGCGACACGGGCGTCGTCGTCATTCGCCCTGATCCGCGGACCGTCGAGGAGTACCGCACCCAACAAGAGCGCTTCTCCGCCTACCGCAAGGTTCTGCGCGAAACCGCGCCGCTTGAAGCGGTCACCACCTGTGGCACGCGCATCCAATTGCTCGGCAACATCGAGTTCCCCCACGAGGTTGAGAGCGTGCTCGCCAACGGCGGCGATGGCGTCGGGCTCTACCGCACCGAGTTCCTCTATCTCACCAACGATCACGAGCCGAGCGAAGAAGAACAGTTCCGCGCCTATCGCCGCACGCTCGAGTTGCTCGCAGGCCGCCCCTGCACCATCCGCACGCTTGATCTTGGCGCCGACAAGTACACCCAACAGCGTGCGCACGAACCCGAGCGCAATCCGTTTCTTGGCTTGCGTTCGATTCGTTACTGCCTGCAGAACCGCGAGCTCTTCAAGACCCAACTGCGCGCGATCCTGCGCGCGAGTGCGTGTGGTCCGATGAAGGTCATGTTCCCGCTCGTGAGCACGCTCATGGAGCTGCGCCAAGCCAAGATGATCCTCAACGATGTCTGCGAGGAGCTCGATGAAGAAGGCATTCCCTTCGACCGCACGCTGCAGACGGGCATCATGGTTGAGGTGCCGAGCGCGGCCTTGATGGCCCGCGCGTTTGCCGACGAGTGCGCGTTCTTCTCGATCGGAACCAACGACCTGATCCAGTACACCCTCGCGGTCGACCGCGGCAACGAACGGGTCGCCAACCTCTACAGCGGGGCCTCTCCCGCAGTCCTGTATCTCGTCAAGCAGGTCATTCGTGCCGCCCGTCGTGCGGGAATTGATGTTTCTCTCTGCGGTGAGGTCGCGGGAGAGGCGATCTACACCATGTTGCTGATCGGACTGGGACTCCGTACACTCTCGCTTGTCCCGAGTCAGATCCCGCTCATCAAGCGGGTGATCCGATCAGTGGACATCGAACATTGCGAACAGCTGGCCCGCCGGGTTGGTTCGTTCGATTCCGAGCGGCAAGTGCTCAACACTCTCCGCGACGAACTTAGAAAGATTGACCCAGATTCGTTCGGCGGCTGGATAGCCGAATAAACGAGCGCGCTGGGCCAGAACACACAGACTTGAGGCCGTCGGCGAGGGCGCATTGCGCCCCGCAACCAGGACGAAGGCCGCATCAGGGACCCGCGAGATATCGCGATCCAGATGCCGCCCTCCTGCGACGGCTGGGCGACCTTGCCACAACGCGCTTCTGCGCGAGGCAGAGTCGAATGGAACATCGCGTGCGCCGCTGCGCACGAATCCGGTCGAACCGCGGCAGGCTCACGAGAACCAACTCAAGAGCCCACTCGAGCTCAAACTCGGGCCGCCAGAACGACCCTTCCAGCAGCGACCACGCGACGCGAGAGTGCGGCACCCGCCGCCCAGCGCGCACGCGCTGCACGCGCCCCGATTGTTTCGGAGGCGCGCTCGCCCAGGTTTGCGGCGCCTTCCCCCCAAACGGGAGGAGAGCGCTCGACCACCCCAGCCGTCCATCCTGCGTTCACTTGTGAACCCATGCTCTTGCATGCGTTCGCCGACACCTCGCACACTGGCTCTTTGCCAGAGAAGCGACGGAACGATGGACAGCAACGATCAGAACCTCCCTCCCCACCACAGCGACAACCTCCCAGGATCGAGGGGAGAACGAGACGCGCACGAGCACACTCATGCGCCCCGCCACGAACGCGGCGAACACGAACAACATCACGCCGAGGGTCACGCGCACGACCACGAAAGTGGACTCGGCTTCGCAGACTCCGAGGAGCTCCTCGGTGACGGGCATCGGGACTCGAATGCCGACGCAGACTCGGACGCCGCAGAGCGACTCAGCGCCGAAGAGCGCGCGGCGCTCGGTGCGTCCGACGACGGTAGTGACTCCGAGTTCGATGACGCCGAGGGACGCGCCGATGCCGACGAGGCCGCGGCCGCCTACGCACGAGCGTCGATGCGTGACTTCGACAATCCCACCGAACCCGTGATCAGTGAGGCCGAGGCCGACGATCCGCTCGTCGCGCACCGCGGCGAGAAGCCACGGCAACTCGTCATCGTGAACGATGTCCCCGACGACGAGACGCGCATCGCGATTCTCGAGCAAGGTCGGCTCATGCAGTTCTTCTCGGAGCGCGCCGCGACCTCGACGAATGTCGGATCGATCTACAAGGCACGCGTCGTGAATGTCGAGCCAGCGATCCAAGCTGCGTTCGTCGACTTCGGCGAAGGCGCCAACGGCTTCCTCCACATCAGCGATCTTCATCCCAAGTATTTCCCCGGCGACAAGGACAAGGTCGAAAAGGTCGGCCGCAAGATCCCTCGCCGCTCGCGCCCGATGATGCAAGAAGCCTTGCGTCGCGGTCAGGAAATCACCGTGCAGGTGCTCAAGGAAGGTCTCGGATCGAAGGGCCCGACCGTCACGAGCTACTTGTCGATTCCTGGTCGCCTCTTGGTGATGATGCCCGACATGGACAATGTCGGCGTCAGCCGCAAGGTCGACGACGAAGAGGGTCGCCGCAAGATGCGGAAGATCCTCGACTCGCTCAATCTCCCTGAGGGTTTCGGCTTCATCCTGCGCACCGCTGGCTTTGACGCCACGCGCACCGAACTCGCCCGCGACGCGCAGTATCTGACGCGGCTTTGGCAGGTCATGGAGAAGCGCATGCACGCCGTCGGCGCGCCCTGCAGTCTCTACACCGAAGGCGACATTCTCCTTCGCACCATCCGCGATTCGATCGACGCGTCGGTCGATGGCATCGTGGTGGACAGCGAGAGCTCGTTCCATCGCGCCAAGGCGTTCCTTGAAGTGGTCTCGCCGCGCACCGCCGCGAAGGTCCACTTCTGGGATCGTCGCATGCCGATCTTCCACGCCTTTGATGTCGAACGCCAAGTCGACATGATCCACTCCCGCGAAGTGCCGCTGCCCTCGGGTGGCGCGCTGGTCATCGATCAAACCGAAGCGCTCGTGGCGATCGATGTGAACAGCGGTCGTTCGCGCAGTGCGCGCGACAGCGAGACCAACGCCTACCAGACCAACGAAGAAGCCGTCGACGAAATCGCCCGACAGATTCGCCTGCGCGATCTCGGCGGTGTGATCGTGAACGACCTCATCGATATGCGGATGATGAAGCATCGCCGCGACATCGAAGATCGCTTCCGCAAGGACCTTTCCAAGGATCGCGCCAAGACCACGGTCTCGCAGATCAGCGAGTTCGGCATCGTGGAGATGACCCGTCAGCGCATGCGACCGAGCCTGCGCAAGACGCACTACATGGACTGCCCGCATTGCGCAGGCCATGGCGAAATCCGCATGCCCAACACCGTCGCGTCCGACGCGATGCGGCGCATTCAGTTTGTGCTCGACATCGACCGCGTGGCGCGGCTCGAAGTGGTTTGCTCGTCGAAGGTCGCCGCCGTGCTCTTGTCGCGCAAGCGTCGCGCACTGGGCGAACTCGAAGATCTCTTTGCCAAGAAGATCGACATCCGCATCAGCGATGCGATCGCCGTCGATCGCGTCGATCTCTACGCCTACGACGAGCGCAACGCGGATGTCGAACTCGACAAGCCGCAGAAGATTCAGCTCCCCTCGCTCTCCGCGCTTCCGACCGAAATCGATGAAGACGGGCGCGGATCGAAGGCCGCGCAGCAAGAGCGCGCCGATGATGCGCAAGCGGGCGGCGGTCGCCGTCGCCGTCGTCGTCGTGGTGGCCGTAAGCCCAATGCTGCTGATGCCAGCTCGATGATTCTCTCGGGCGGATTCGATGATCTTCCTGACATCGATGAGGACGAGCCAAGCATCACCGATGCACTCGATGCGCAGGACGCAGAGCGCGAAGCGCAAGAAAGTGCCGACGAGCAAGAGCAGGATGGCGCTGGCAGCGGCGACAACGCCGCAGCAGGCGAGGGTGGAGGTCGCGGTGGTCGCCGTCGTCGCCGTCGTGGCGGCCGCGGTGGTCGTGGTCGCGATCGAGACCCGTCGACCGCGCAAGAGCAGGCTCCGCAGCAACAACAGCAGCGGCGTCCCTCGGCACCCAAGCGCGTCGCGCCTCCGCCGCGTCCGCCGAGTGATCCGATTCGCGTGCACGCGATCGCGAAGGAGATCGAGCTCACGAGTAAGGATGTTCTGGCCAAGTGCGCCGAACTCGAGATCGAAGTGAAGGGCCATCAATCGCTCCTCACGGGCGAGCAAGGCGATCTGATCCGCAAGGCCTACGGCAAACCGCCGTTTGATCAACCAGAACCTGAGTTGGAGCCAGAATCGGATTCGGCTGACGGATCGGACTCCGAGAGCACCGACGAATCGCACGACCAGTCCGACTCTGCCGAAGGTGGCAGCGAGGGCGGCGCGCGTCGCAAGCGTCGACGCCGTCGGCGCGGCGGGCGTCGCGATGATGGAGCTCCGCGCGCAGAAGGATCGAGCGAAGGCTCCTCCGAACAGGGCAACGAACCTTCATCAGGCGATGATGGCGACGAGCCATCGCACGAAGACGCCTCGGATCCTGACGCTGACTCCAGCGAGGACACTGGCGAGAACGATGGCGGCGACGAAGCGTCGTCGAATGACACGCAAGGTGGCGACGGACAAGGCGGCGCAGGCCGCAAGCGTCGACGCCGCCGTCGTGGTGGACGCGGACGCAATCGCGATGGCGATCGCCCTGCCGCCGAGAACGCGGAAGGCGCGAGCCCGCAGGAACACGCTGCGCCAGCGGCACCAGCACCACGCGCCGAACCAACGAACGCGGAACGACCAGCTTCGGATCGTGGCCACGGCGGCGGACGCGAAGGCGCCCGACGCGAAGGTGGAGGACGAGACAGTGGCCGTGACGGCGGCGGACGCGAAGGCGGACGCGGCGGTCGCGGAGGTCGTGGCGGACGCGGAGGTCGTGGCGGTGGCGGTGGTCGCGGCGGCGACCGTGGCGCATCGAACTCGTCGGACGGAGCTTCACGCGCAGAAGCACCCAAAGCACCGAGGACCCCTGCGGCTCCCAGCGCTCCGAGCCCGGCACCAGCAGCCAGTGCGAAGCCGCGCTCGCTCTACGGAGGTCGTCGCAAGCTCGCACCAGGTGAACGCAAGGGCGGCGGCGACGAGTAATGTCGCCGAGCCTGCGACGCGTCTTTCTGCTCGGATCCACGGGCTCGATCGGCACAAGCGCTCTCGAGGTCGTCCGATTTCAGGCGTCGCGTAGCACTCAGCGCTTTGAGGTCGTCGGCCTTGCCGCAGCACGCAACGGGAGTTCACTCGCAGCGCAAGCGCGGGAGTTCAGTGCGCAAGCAATTGCCATCGCGCAACCCGCTGTCGGTGGGCCACTGGATGTGCCAAGTTCGACCCGCGTGTTCAGCGGTGCGCAAGCAGCCTGCGAGATGCTCCGCGCCTACGCGCGACGCGGCGATCTCGTGGTCGCGGCCATGGTCGGCGCCGCAGGAATCGAGCCTGTCCTCGGAGCGATTGAACTCGGATGCGACATCGCGCTCGCCAACAAGGAAGCGCTTGTTGCAGCGGGTGCCATCGTGATGCCTGCAGCAGCGAAGGCTGGCGTTCGAATCATTCCCGTCGACAGCGAGCACAACGCGCTCTTTCAATGCCTGAAGGGCTCGAACTCACTCGATGAGGTTCGGCGCGTCGTCCTCACCGCGTCGGGCGGTCCGTTTCGCGGGAAGTCGATAGCGGAGATGAGTCGCGTCACCGTGGCTGACGCTCTGGCCCATCCAACTTGGCGCATGGGCCCAAAGGTCACCGTCGACAGCGCTTCGCTCATGAATAAGGCGCTCGAACTCATCGAAGCGCACTGGCTCTTTGGTCTCGGCGCCGATCGCATCGAGGCGATCATCCATCCCCAATCGATTGTCCACGGCTTTGTGGAGTACATCGATGGCTCGGTGCTGGCGCAGCTCTCGCCACCGGACATGCGCACACCGATCCAACAGGCGATGTGCGATCCCCTGCGTGTGGAAGGACCAAGTCGGAAGTTGGATTTCGCCACGCTGCGCGGACTCGAGTTCGAGCCGATCAATCACGAACAATTCCCCGCCGTGAGTTTGGCCCATCGCGTCATCGCCACAGGGGGCAGCGCGGGAGCCGTGCTCAACGCGGCCAACGAAGTCGCCGTGCAGGCCTTCCTCGATGGCACCATCGCCTTCACCGAGATCGTCGCCATCGTTCGCGGCACACTCGACCGCGCCAGCATCAAGCCCATCGCCACACTGGCCGATGTCCACAGTGCCGACGCCGATGCGCGCCGCTGCGCACAGTCGCTCATCCGTGCGTAGGATGCGAGCGTGAGCGCACTCTCTGGCTTCTTTCTCGTTCTCCTCGGCTTCGGCTTCCTCATTTTTATCCATGAGCTTGGCCACTTCCTTGCTGCGAAGTGGGCGGGCATCCGTGCCGATGGTTTCGCCATCGGGATGGGCCCCTGCGTCGTGAGCTACCGTCGCGGGATTGGATTCTGCGTTGGTTCCGCGGATGCACGCGTCGTCAAGCAACACGGCAAGCGCACCATCGAGATGTCCGACGCCGAACGGGAATCACACGGGCTCGGCGAGACGGAGTATTCCTTTCGCGCGCTTCCACTCGGCGGCTATGTGCGCATGCTTGGCCAGGAAGATGGCAATCCCGAGGCCACGAGTGACGACGCGCGGAGTTTCTCCAAGGCGCCACTCTTCAAGCGCGGCGTGGTGATTCTCGCGGGGATCACTGCCAATCTCGCGTTGGCGATTGTGCTGTTTCTCTGCGCGTTTCTCGCAGGAGTTCGCTTTCCCGCTCCGACGATTGGCTTCGTGCTTCCAGGCTCCCCTGCTGCTCAAGCCACGCCGATCGATGCGACACAGGCGATCGGTCTTCAGCCCGGCGACATCGTGCTCGCGATCGATGGTGAAGAAGCAAGGACTTTCGTCGATCTTCGCGTCGCTGCGGCGATGGCCAAGCCCGAGACGCCCATCACCTTTGTCGTGCAGCGTGGTGAGGCGACGCTCTCGTACATCACCACGCCGCGGCGCGATCCAGGAAGCGGTCTGCTTTCGATCGGCGTCGACCCTGCGCGCAGCGCAGCCCTCACAAGCGTGCGCGACTCGCGCGACGATGTCGCGCGAATGCTCGCGCGGCTTGGCAGCGAGTTCAAGACGCAAGGCATCGGCGCGGGCTCGCGCATCACCGCGGTGAACGGGGCGAAAGTCACGACCTACGCCGAGCTCGACCTCGCCGCGCGCGCGTCACGAGGTCAGTCCATGAGTGTCGAGTGGACAACTGACGCAGAGCCACCGAGCACTGTGACGCTGTCGATGAAGCCGCGTCCTGAGTTCGAATCGATGCGACTCCCTGATGGCCAAGGATTCGACGCTGCACTCCTCGGACTCGCGCCACTCGCGCGTGTCCTTGAGTTCGCCGACGGCAGCGCCAACACCGAGGTCCTGCGCGCTGGTGATGTTTTTCTTCGCGTGGGCGAGCTCGATGGTCCACGCGTGCTCCAACTCATGCAGCACTTCCGCGCGCATCCGAGCAGCACGATCAACGCGACGGTGCTGCGCGAGCAGAGTGAAGTTGCCGTGGCCATTCGCACCGATCGTGACGGCCGCGTGGGCATCTACCTTGAAAGCGCGTGGGATCTCCCGCGACTCGCCAACGCGATTGAGACGATGGCGGAAGGCGAAGGCACCCGCGACACGCCCGCCAAGGCGCTGGCATCGGTCGCGCTCGGTTCGGCGATCTCCTTCGATGGAACTCCCCTTGCGGACTTCCATGCGCTGCGCACACGCCTGCTGGATCGATTGGCCACCGCGACCACAGACGACGCGATCTCGATTCGCCTCGGGCTGCGCGATCCTTCGCCGCAAGCCAATCCCATCGAAGTAACCACAACCCTCACGGCCGCAGACATCCGCTCGCTGCGCGCGCTGCGATACACCTTTCCGATTCCTGAGACCTTCTTCGATCCGCAGTTCACGATTCTCAGTGCGCACGGAAATCCTCTCACCGCGATCAGCATGGGTTTCCGTCAGACCATCGTGATGGTGGAGCAAGTCTTCCTGACCATCGATCGCGTGGCGCGCGGCTCGGTGAGCGCAAGCCAACTGCAAGGGCCTGTGGGAATCCTCCACACGGGCACCAAGGTCGCCGACGAGGGGTTCATGTACATCGTGTTCTTCCTCGCGCTGATCAGCGTGAACCTCGCGGTGGTGAACCTGCTGCCGATTCCGATCGCTGACGGCGGGCTGTTCGTCTTCTTGCTCTACGAGAAGTTTGCAGGGCGCGCGCCATCGATCGCGTTTCAGAATGCGGCGGCACTCGCGGGAATCGCCTTTGTGGCGGGGTTGTTCCTCTTGACCTTCTACAACGATCTCAGTCGTCTCTTTGGTGGATGACGCGATGTCGAACCCCGTCACCATCGTCACTGGTGCTGGAAGCGGCATCGGTGCTGCGTGCGCGCAGTTACTCGCGCGGCGTGGACACGCCGTGGTACTCGTCGGTCGACGCGCCGAGCGACTCGAGAGGGTGCGAGCGACGATGGTGGAACCCACGCGGCACCGCGTGATCGCGGCCGATGTGCGTCTTCGTGATCCATCGCAGAGCGTGGTGGACCGTACCGTCGATGAGTTTGGACGCCTCGATGCGCTCATCCTCGCAGCTGGTTGCGCGCCGCGCGCCATGATTGACGCCACCGACGACGCGATGCTCGACGAGTGCTTTCGCACCAACACGCTTGGCCCCGCGCACATGGTCACGCGCGCGTGGCCGCAGTTCAAACGGCAGCAGAGCGGGCGCATCGTCTTCATCTCGACGCTCGGCGCAATGGATCCGTTTCCTGGCTTCTTCGCCTACGCAGCAAGCAAGTCCGCGGTCGACAGCTTTGCGCGTTCGGTGAAAGCTGAGGGCGAGTCGCTCGGTATCCACGCGTTTGCGATCAATCCTGGCTGCGTCGAAACCGCGATGCTGCGACAGAACTTTTCGACTTCGGTCGTGCCGCCGGAGCGGACCATCTCGCCCGAAGCGGTTGCAGAAGTTGTCGTCGCCTGTGCCTGTGGCGAGCGTGATCGCGAAAGCGGATCGAGCATCGCCGTGCCCAGTCCGTGATCGGATCGCTGCGCGAACGCGGCGCTAGCGTCGTCGGCTCATCGCGCGATCCATGTCACGCTTGTCCTCGCGCTTGGCAATCGCTTCACGCTTGTCGTGCTGCTTCTTGCCAAGCCCAATCCCGATGAGAAGTTTGGCGCGCCCCTGCACCCAGTAGATCTTGAGCGGCACGAGCGATCCGCCCTTGGCCTTGGCTTCGGTCGCCAAGCGGACGATCTCCTTGCGATGCGCCAGAAGCCGCCGCTGCCGATTGGGTTGGTGTTGCCGCGCGACACCCGCAGGCGGGTACTCGGCAATCGTCACATTGAGGAGCGTGAGTTCGGGCGGTTCGAGCGCCGAAAGCACCCAACCTTCAGCGAGACTCGCCTGTCCCTTGCGAAGGCTCTTGACCTCGGTTCCTACGAGTTTCAGGCCGCATTCCAGGGTTTCGGTGATGGTGTAGTCGAACCACGCCTTGCGATTCTCGATCACAGGCTCTCGCGCCGGCTGCCCGCCTTTGGAGGTTTTCTTGGTGCGGTCGCTCATGGCTCTCGGTCCCGACTCTCCTCCGCAGGGTCGCAGGAGTCCGACCGCAGTTTGGCTGTCCGACCCTCGGTCGATCGAATGTTGGCCTTTTTTTGGATCAATCCACCACCCCAAGCGAAAGGGAGGCAAGATAACGAAAGTGCCACGGATGGTGGCGCTGGGGCTGTCCCTCTCACACCGCTAGGAGTCTCGATGCTTTTTCAATCCATGAGTCGTCGCAACACCGCGATGGCACTCTTGTGCGCCGCAGGCCTGAGCGCCTGCCTCACCTCCTCTCTCGCAGCGCAAGTGGCGTCGGCGGGTGGTGGACTTGGTGCGTCTCGGCAAGCGTTCCTCGACGCCAACCCGGGCACGGGCTTCTTTGAGCTCGAGGGTGAAATCACCCGCGTCTACGGCAATGCGTTCTCGACTGGCGCGAGCGCGGTCGAAAGCGCCGACGCGTTCCTCCGCGCCAACGCGGGGATGCTCAAGTCGAACTTCAACGATCTTCTTCCCATCGGCCCCAACGGCGACGGCACCCATGTGCTGCCAATGATGTTCAACCCTGGCGATGAGAGCTACCGCTTCTCGCTCGTCGGTTACACCCAGCATTTGAATGGCGTCCCCGTCTTCCGCGGCGATGTCCGCTGCCTTGTGCGCAATGAGCCCGGCTATCCGCTGGTGCTCGTCTCCAACGCCTTGAAGGATGTGCGCGAATTCGCTGCGACCTTCGCAGGCGGCGCGATCGCGCCATCGCAACTCGATCTGCGCAAGGCCACGCGCCTTCCGCTCAACCAGTTCGGCCCGGGAGCAGTCCTCTCCGATCAGGAGCAAGTCATCTGGGCTGGCTACGACAACGCTCCCGCCAAGGAAGTGCGTCTGGCTTACAAGTTCATCGTGACGGGCACCGGCGTCTTTGATCGCTCCGCGCACCAGCGCATGCTCTACATCGTCGACGCGCAGACCAACAAGATCCTCTTCCAAGAGGACCAGGTCATGAACGCCGATGTGAATGTCACCCTCAAGGGAATGGCCTCGCAAGGAACCGCCGCTGACGCGTGCGCTCCTGAAGCCGCGACCAATCTGCCCTACGGTCGAGCCGTGGTTGGCGCCACGACCTACTACGCCGACGCAGCGGGTTCTGTGGTGGTTCCAAACGCTGGAACTGCCGCGATCTCGATCGTCTCGTCGGTTGGTGGTCGTTGGTTCAATGTCATTGACAACGCGGGCGGCGCGGTGAGCACGCTCACCCAGAGCAGCGCGGGTGGTGCGCTTGAGTTCCTGCACAACCCAACCAATGTGTTGGAAGACCAGCGCGCTGAGATCAACGCGTACATCCAGGCCAATGTCGTGCGCGACTACACCCTGTCGTACCTGCCGACCTTCCCGACCATCGGTACCCAGACCAACTGGCCAGTCAATGTGCAAGTCGCGGGCACCTGCAACGCCTTCTACGACGGCGCGTCCATCAACTTCTACCCCGCTGGTGGCGGCTGCAATAACACCGCGTTCAGCGTCGTGGTGCACCACGAGTACGGACACCACCTCGTGAACCGCGCTGGCTCTGGCCAGGGCGCGTACGGCGAAGGCTATGGCGATGTCATCGGCGTGCTGGTCACTGATGAGTCCCTGCTCGCCATTGGCTTCCAGACCTGCGCCACAGGTATTCGCAACGCGAACAACAGCGTGCAGTTTGTTTCGGGCGCGGGTTGCTCGAGCGCTGGTTCCGAGGTCCACGCTTGCGGCACGCTGCTTTCGGGTTGCGTGTGGAGCACCCGCACCAACCTCCTCGCCTCGAATCCGTCGGACTACCGCCAGATCATCTCTGACCTCGGCGTCAACTCAGTGCTCCTGCACACGGGTACGACGATCGCTGGTGACATCACCATCGACTTCCTCACGCTCGATGACAACGACGCGAACATCGGAAACGGCACGCCGCACTACGCGCAGATCAACGGCGGCTTCTCCGCCCACGGCCTGCCCGGACCAGCGTTGCAGTTCATCAGCTTCGCCTTCCCTGATGGTCAGCCGTCGCTCTCGAATCCTTCAGGCGGAACGACCTTCCGCGTGAATGTGACTGGTCTCAATGGCACGCCAGCTGCGGGCACGGGCACGCTCTTCTACCGCGTTGGAAGCACGGGCGCGTTCACGCAGACCTCGATGACCCAACCGGTCGCGAACCAGTATGTCGCGTCGCTTCCACCAGCCACTTGCGGCACGATCCTGCAGTACTACGTGGCAGCCAACGCCACGAACGGCTCCACCACAAGCAGCCCCGAAAACGCGCCGACTACCTTCTACAGCGCGATGGTGGCCAACGGGTTGGCGACGCCGTTTGTCGACACCGTTGAAACCGTCCTCGGTTGGACTATGACGACCGCAGGCGACACCGCAACGACTGGCATCTGGACGCGCGCCGATCCGATCGGAACGCTCGTTGGAACCGTCGAAGTGCAGCCAGAGAACGATGTCACGACTGCTGGCACCAACTGCTTCTTCACTGGGCAGGGAGCCGCGGGCGCTGCGCTTGGTTCGGCCGATGTCGATGGTGGCTTCACCACGCTGACCTCGCCCGCCATGAACGCAGTCGGAGGCGAGGCCTACCTCTCCTACTACCGCTGGTACTCCAACACGGGCGGCGCTTCGCCAAACCTCGACACCTTCCGCGTGCTGCTGTCGAATGACAACGGTGCGAACTGGACGGCCCTCGAGACCGTCGGCCCAACCGGAGCCGAGACGAGCGGCGGCTGGGTGTTCAAGGAGTTCCTCATCGAAGGCGTCCTGCCTCCAACCGCGCAGATGAAGGTTCGGTTCGTCGCAGACGATGCGCTGCCTGGCTCCGTGATCGAAGCGGCGGTCGACGAAGTGCGCGTTCGCCTTGTGGAATGCGTCGCGAGCAACCCCGCTGATCTCAACGGCGACGGCGCAGTCAACGCGGCCGACCTCGCGCTGCTCCTCAACAACTGGAACGGCATCGGCATCGGCGACCTCAACGATGACGGCGGCGTCGACGCAGGCGATCTCGCGATCCTGCTCAACGCGTGGAGCTGAGCCTCACACGCTACGACAACGATTGATTCGCCACGGAGGTCCCTCGCGGACCTCCGTGGTGCTTTTTGTCGCGCACCTTGGCGCTGCCGCTCGCGCCATTGCAGGCTGACCAAGCCGCTTGCCCGCTCTGTTGGCATCGGCTATTCTCTCCGTCCCCGATGACGCGTCAGCGGGACCACCTGCCCAGGTGGCGGAATTGGCAGACGCGCCAGCTTGAGGTGCTGGTGGTTTCACGACCTTGGAGGTTCGAGTCCTCTTCTGGGCATTCAACAGAAACGGCTGCGCGAAAGCGCGGCCGTTTTCTTTCGCCCCGCACAGGTTCAACGGCGCACCTGCGCGCAGCGCTCAGACGCCGCGCTGTCCAGGATCCCAAATCAACTTGTGCAGCTGCGTCTGCTGACGCACGGGCAATCGATCCTCAAGAATCCACTCGGCCAACGCGCGGGGCGAGAGTCCAGGGCATCCGAGGATCTCAAGCCCCTGCTTCTGCGGAAACGCTGGGCTGAGAAAGACAGCGTGACAGCGCTCGTTGAGTCGATGCTTGCGGATCGTCTCACGCGCAAACTCGTAGTCGGCACGGTCAACGAGCACGAACTTCACCTCGTCGTGTGGGCGCAGATCTTCGAGGTTCGACCAGAGGTTTCGCGCGGACTCGCCCGAGCCAGGCGTCTTGATGTCGAGAATCCGAATCGCCTTCGGATGGCATGGCCGAATGTCGATCGCGCCCGAAGTCTCGATGAGCACCGTCAAGCCGCGCTCGCAAAGCAGCGCGATCAGGTCAAACGCGCGCTTCTGCGCCAGCGGCTCGCCACCCGTGAGCTCCACCAAGGTCGCGCCCGAGCGCTCGATCTCGTCGAGGATGGCCGCGATGGTGCGCGGGGCACCCTCTCGAAACGCGTACTCGGTGTCGCAATAGTGGCAGCGAAGCGGACAACCCGTCAGACGCACAAAGAAGCACGGGCAACCCGCGAAACTCGACTCCCCTTGGATCGAGTAGAAGGTCTCGTTGATCCGCAGCGTCTGCGCGAGAAGACCATTGTTTGGTTCGATCACTGGATCCGCCATGCGTCGCGTGCCTCAGAGTGCTCTGCGCGTCAGTAGATCCACGCCTCAATCGCTGCGGCCCCAACAAGGTCGGAAGGAATCGCCACACCCATCGGAGCCGTCGTCAGGATCAACGCGTCAAGGAGGTCGCCTTCGACATCGTGGATCGCCTCGACCGCGATGGGTGATGGAATCTCAAGACCCGCCTGCCGCAGGAGCCGCACGAGTTCTTCGCGCAGCACGCGCGGAGGCTCACCGACGCCCTTGTATCCCTTGCTAGGCCAACCGAAATGGTGCAGCACACTCGCGGGGCAACCCTCGCACACACGGACACTCGGCGTCGTGCCATCGGTGGGCATGCTCACGGGATCGATGGCGATTCCCTGCGCGGAAAGCGGAAGGAGAATCTCCTTGATGACCGTGAAGGTCTGCTTGAAGATGCGGAGATTCATCGGTGCCAATGGAGCGCGCAAGACTCGATCGCAGTGGCGACGAGGCTCGCGGCGCGAGAGTTCACGCATCGCGCCTCGCCACTCGCGCGCCGAATCAAAGCCAGCGACCCACTGCGCGACGGTGTGCCAAGTCAATGGACCTGTGTCCATACCCGCCGGGCGCTCGGTGGCAAAGCACTCCATGGGCAGGCCGCACGGTGCGTCGATGCGCCACATGTGGGATCGACCGTCCACACTGCTCTCAAGAATCGCGTTGCGCAGGCCGTTTCGATCGATGCGGCCGCGGACATAGACCGCGCTGCGCGCACTCAACTCGCGTTCCGCGATGCGGATCTTGGCCGCGCCACTGCTGTCGGCGCCGCTGAAGTCGACGCCGTGGACAATCGTCTGCCCTTTGGCAACGCCGTGGATCTGGTCGCGCGGTCCGCTTGCGACGGTGATCGGTTGCTGCGGAGTGCGCATCAATTGCTGCAACTTCCAGGCGCGCGACCGCAGCCGCAGCCCGACGAGTGGACATGCGTCGAGTGCCCTTGGCTTGGCGCGTCGCTCGCGCTGCCGTGCGCCGAGCCGCTCACGCCAAACACCGACATCTTGCGCTTAAAGGTCCGACCCTTGCCCTTGGGATCTTCCACAGGCAGGTCAGCGTCCTTCATGGGGCGCATCAGTTCGATGACCTCCCCGTCTTCCTTCGATTCGTACTCGTAGATCGGCATTCGCGCAGGATAGCGGTTTCGCGCGCGCGTCTTTGAGTACGACCGTGGCGTCTTCGTACACTGCGCCGATGCGCAGTTCTCGGAAGCCTCGAAAGTCCGCGTCGAAAGACATCCATCCCTCGCTTGCGCCCTTTCGCCAAAAGGAGCGCGGCGAGCGGCTGCAGAAGGTCCTCGCCGATGCGGGAGTGGCGGCACGGCGCGAGTGCGAGAAGCTCATTCTCGAAGGCGCCGTGACGGTGAACGGAAAGACCATTGACACGCTCCCCGCGTGGTCCGACCCGAAGATCGACCAGATCGAGGTCTACGGAAAGCCGCTGCGTCCAGCGGAGCAACATGTCTACATCGTGCTGTTCAAGCCGCGCGGAACCGTCTGCACCAACAGCGATCCTGAGGGACGCCCACGCGCAATCGACCTCGTCAATCATCCGTCGCGCGCGCGACTCTACTGCGTTGGTCGGCTCGACCTTGATGCCAGCGGACTGTTGATTCTCACCAACGATGGTGAGTTCGCCAATCGCCTCACCCATCCGCGCTACGAAGTGCCCAAGGGCTACGACATCACGCTTGATGGAACGCTCGACACCGCCGCCATCGCAGCGATCGAACGCAAGGTCTTTGCCGCGACGCGCGGTGCGAAGCAGGAGTTGCGCAGTTCGATGCGTTTGATCTCGTCGGATGCCACCAAGAGCATCGTGCACATGGAACTCTGCGAGCACCGCAACCTGCAGCTCAAGGACCTCATGCTTGGTCTTGGCTATCCCGTGAAGAAGCTGCGACGGACTTCGTTTGGTCCGCTGAAACTCAAGGGACTCGCCGTGGGTGAGTGGCGCGAACTCAGCAGCCGCGAAGTCGAAATGCTCCGCCGCACTTCGCGGGGCGAACAGACCGTTGCAACGCGTCCCGCGCCAAAACCCGCCGCGCGAAAGCCCACCACACGCGCCCACAAGACCACGATGCCCGCGCCGCAAGCAGTCGTTGCCAAGCCCTTCAAGCCTGCGACCCGCGAAGAACGCATGGAACGCCGCGCCAACAAGCCCGCGGCGCCACGCAGTGCGGCGCCGACGAGTAGCGCACCGAGGCCAACGCCGCGTGGAACGGCGGCAGCTCCGCGTGGAACCGCTGGAGCTTCGCGTGGAACTGCGGCAGCCTCGCGTGGAACTGCGGCAGCCTCGCGTGGAACCGCGGCAGCTTCGCGTGGAACCGCTGGAGCTTCGCGTGGATCCGCATCCACTCCGCGTGGCGCCGCGCCTTCGCAACGGCGCGACGATTCGCGGCGACCCGCGCCGCGGGGAAAGCGACGCTGACATGACTCGTGCGCGTCAACCACGGTCCTCGCGCACGCAGTCGTTTCGGTGGTTGATGAGTCTCCGCTGCATGCTCATGTGTGGCCTCTTGCTCTTCGTGACGAACGCCGCGCGCGCTGCGCAATCGCGCGGATACCTCGGCGTCGATGTCGTTTCGCGCGCCGAAGGGATCATGGTCTGGCGCGTGCTGCCTGGACCACTTGATGGCGGACTCGTGAGTTCGGAATCGCTGGCACGAGGCGATCTCATCGTCTCGATCGACGGCACGCCCGTGACCAAGGAATCTTGGGACGCGCTTCCGACGCGCGCTGTCGGAACGCCCGTCCGCGTGGCGTATCGCGCGGGAGAACCACGCGGTGTCAACGGTCAACCACGAACCGACGGCGAGCTGCGCGAAGTCACCATCACCATCGCCGACGGAGATCTGTGGCGCGGCACCATGGGAAAGCCCGCGCTTCCCGCGCTCGTGCTTCCGCCGCTGAAGAACGAGGTCGACACCACCGCGCTCGCGGTTGCCAGCGAACAGCTTGGTCCACTGGCGAAAGCGCGAAGCGCGAAACTTGTCGAGAGCCTCGGCTCCATCGTCGCGCGACACGGTGATCCTTCCACTCCCCCGCTGCTTCGCGCGGTTTTCGGACAACCGAGTCAGACCGAGGCGCTGGTCCGCGCAGCGATTCCCGAGGCGGTGTCCTTCCGCGCCACGCCTTTTCGCACGGCAGCGATGTTGGTGACTGCGCTTGCTGGCAATCCCACCGCCCCGCTTCCCGAGCCACAGGGCGTGTTCAAGATCGATCACGCCGACGCGGGCGTCTGGTACCTCGACTTTCTCCTCAATGGCGCGCGTGCGAAGTTTGACGAGTCGATCAACACCGCCGCTGCGACGATGCCTGGACTGCGCGCACTCGTCGTCGAGCGACTCGATGACCTCATGGTCCGCGGTCCGCACGCCGCCGACGCGATGCGCGCGCTGCCGTCGTTGCCGTCGATGGGTCCGTTGAAGGCTGCGCAACTCCTCGCGCACTTTGAAGTCGTCGCGCAGCTTGACGCGAGTGTCGCGGCAAGTCCCACCGCGACCTTGCCCGAGCCACTCGTTGGTGCCGTCACGGGATCGATCGTCGCTGCAAGCGAGATCGCCGAACTCGGCTGGGTCGTCGTCGGCGGCACAGGCGACAACCACTACGACCTCTCCCGCGTGGCGGCGGTGCTCGATCTCGGCGGCAATGATTCCTATGCCTGGAACCACGCACAGGCGCAACACCGACTCGTCGTTGACTTCGCTGGAAACGACGCGCACACCGGAGGAGCCATCGGTCCCGCTGGAAGCCTCGGCGCGATCTCGATCATCGATGACCACGCGGGCAACGATCGCTACGAGGGCAGCGCGCTCACCGCAGGCACCGCGCTCGGCCTCTCGGTGATCCTTGATCGTGCGGGTGACGATCGGTACAGCGCGGGCGCATGGAGTCTTGGTGCTGCCGCAGGAGGCGCAGCGGTGGTGATTGACCTCGCGGGAACCGATCATCTCGAAGCCGAAGGTATGGCCATCGGTGTCGGTGGACCGTCGGGCGTCGGCGCGTTTGTCGATCTCACAGGCGACGATTTCGCGACGCTCGGCACGCGCGGCAGCGTCTACGGCGTCGCGGGTGAACACGCTGGCTTTGGAATGGGACTCGGCCTCGGCTTCCGACTTTCCGCTGCGGGCGGCGTCGGTGCTTACCTCGACTACGAAGGTCGTGACCACCGTCACTCGGGAGAGTTCAGCCAAGGCTGCGGCTACTTCCTCGGGCTGGGCATCTCGTTCGATGGCTCGGGCGATGATCTCTCGGCTGCGGACCGCTACGGGATCGGATCGGCTGCACACCAGGCTGCGGGAGTTGCCATCGATCTTGCAGGGAATGACTGCTACATCGGCCGTACCGCGGCCCATGTTGGTGCGGCCTGGGATGAGTCGCTTGGCTACTTTGTCGACGCCGCGGGCGACGACAGCTACCGCGTCGACGGCCTTTCGCTCGGTGCCGCAGCGCAACAGGCCGTGGGTATTGCCATCGATCGCGCAGGCGCGGACCAGTATCGCGGTGGCGGCGCATTCCTCGGTGCTGCCTCAGGAAACGAATACCACTTCGATGCGACGGGCCTTGGTTCGCTCGGGCTCTTCTTCGATCTCGCTGGCTTCGATCTCTACCCAGCAGCACGGAAGAACGACGCGTCGATCACGAGCCCCGAAGCGCCGAGCGCGCGACTGAGTGACTGCGACAGTCTCTTCTTTGATGCGGCGTCAGTCGCACCCTCGCCGAATTCTGACGCGAAACCGATCTGAGTCGAAAGTCTCTCGCGCGAGACCATCGCTGCGATTCCTCGTTAGGATGCCTCGCGTCGGCCGCGAACTTCGCGCCACACAGTCACGGCAGGATGCCCCCAGCGAGCGATGGACATGCTCGAACAGACGACTCCACCCGACCCCTCCACTCTCTTGGCTTCGAGCGACGAAGGACACGATCCGACGGCGCCACTCTCCGTCTCTGCGCCGCGTGCGTCGGCGCGCACTCCACAACTGCGCGCCAACGACCGCCTCTGCGAACTCGTCGGGCGCGCAGAAATGTTGCTGCTGCACCTTGAGTCCAAGCTCAACGACGAGCGCTCAGCCAGTGAACGCGCTGCGCGCACGACTGCGGATCTTGAGGAGCGCCTTCGCCTTGGCGTGCGCATGTTGCAGGCGCTCGATGTTCAGGTCGAGCGCGGCGAACACTCTGCACGAGAGGCGCAAGCGCACCTCATCAACACTGAGAAGGAGAGCCTCGAGCGCCAGCGCGCCGCTGAAGCCTCCCTCCAAGAATCCGCAGATCGCCTCGCGCGCGAGAAGCTCGAGTGGCTCGAACGAGAACTCGCTTGGCGATTCGATCGGCTGCGCGAGGTCGATGAGCGGATTGAGCAGGCCGTCAACGGAAAGTTGGCGTGGCTCGACACTGAGCTTGGACATCGACTCGGCCGCCTGAATGAAGCCTGCACGCAGACTGAGCAAGTGCTCGCCCGCGCCGAGCGCATGTTCAGCGAGTTCAGCGGTGCTGCGGCACTTCTTGAGCGCGCAGAGCGCGTCGCGGCAAACCTCACGGAGTGCGCAACGCAAGGCGAAGCGCAGATCAACGCGTTGCAGACAGGCAACAGCGAAGCGCAGGCAACCAGCGCGCTGTTGCGTGAGACGGGCGCTGCGATCGCGCAGGACTTTGCCAGCGCGCGCGAGTTTGTTTCAGGCGAGGTCCGCCGCATGCGCGACGATCTCTTCTGGCTCACTGAGCGTGGCGAACGGATCTCGACCGAGCTCGTCGAGCGCGCGGATTCCGCAGCGGTCTGTTCGCACGCGCTGCGAACGCAGACCGAGGCTGCCACTCCCGTCCTCGCGCAATGCTCGCAGTGGGCACCGCTTCTTCTTGGTGAAGACCGCGCACCGATCCAACCTGTTGCTGAAGCCATCGCCAATCGCGTGCGCGATGCGCTGGCGCTCGACATGCGCGGATTTTCAGGCGCACTTCGGCAATTTGCGGACCGCGCCGACCATGCGTTTCAGCAAGTGACGCTTGAGCACGATTTCGTCGAGCGCAGCCTTGCGGATCAGCTCGCGCTCGAGAGCGGACAACGCCTCGACGCTCCGAGTGCACGCGCCGCTGAACCGACGCGAACGATTCCAAACGCTGGCGAACTCGCGCGCCGCTTTGCAACCGAGCTCTCCCGGCTCGGGCAGGCATCGAAGGTCAGCGCCAACACTGCGAATTCTCAGCCGACCCAACCCGCCAACTCGCTGGTGGAAATCGAATTGGCGGTTTCTGCCGCAGCCTCTGCGGCGAGCACGGCGCGCGCGACTGCAACGCCGATCGACGAGGGATCGACCACCATTATCAGCGTGAATCGGCCGATCGAGCTCACGCTCTGATCTCTCTGCAGTCGTGATTGCACGCCCGCAAAGGCGGAGCGTTCGCCGCCATCCATGGAGGTTTTTTGCCGACAGGGGACTTGTCCCCAAAGTCGAGTCCGCAGAAGCCCGATGGAGTGCGCATGACTCCGTACTCGCTCTCCTCTACCAACCGCGAGACCGCACTCTCGCAATTCGTTTCGATTGAGCGATACACCCGCGGGGTCTATGTCCGCGTCACCTGCCCATCGATCGGCCAACGCGAAGCGCCGATCATCACCGCTGAAGTCGGTGAGGCGCTCGCCACAGGCGATATGCCCAAGGGCGGCACTTTGGTGCTCGATCTTTCGGCGGTCGTCATGCTGACAAGCATGGGACTGGGCATGTGCATCGACCTTCGTCGTCGCGCCGAGACTGCCAAGCTCAAGCCGCATCTCTTTGGCATGAGCCGCCAACTCCTTGATGTGCTGCGCATGATGAAGATCGATCGCCAGTACACCGTGGTGCACGGCAAGGAAGAGCTCGGCGCGCTGCTCGGCTGAGTGCGAATCGAGAGAATCCAGCGGAAGAAACGCCTCACTCGCGCGAACGACGCCCGCGCGGGTTGCCGCTACTATGCGCGCAACTATGGGTATTGAGGCAGCACTTCCCACCGACAGCGTCGTCACCACGCAGCTCAATCGCGTCGTCAATTGGGCGCGCCGATCCAGCGTTTGGCCGCTGCCCTTTGCGACCGCCTGCTGCGGCATCGAACTCATGGCCACCGCCTGCTCGCGCTTTGACCTCGCCCGTTTTGGCGCAGAGGTCATGCGCTTCTCGCCGCGCCAGGCCGATCTTCTCATCGTTGCGGGCCGTGTGAGCGTGAAGACGCTTCCCGTCCTGCAGCGCATCTACATGCAAATGGCCGAGCCCAAGTGGGTCATCTCCATGGGCGCCTGCGCTTCCACCGGCGGCGTCTTTGACACCTACGCGGTCGTGCAAGGCGTTGACCAGTACATCCCTGTGGATGTCTATGTCCCAGGATGCCCGCCACGACCTGAGATGCTCATCGAAGGCGTCATGGCGATTCAGCGGATCATCGACCAGGACAACATTCCCCGCGATCCAACGGGTAAGCGGCTGCCGCTGAACATCGCGCTCACGCCGACCCACGAGATTCGCCCTCAGCCCGTGCCACTTGGACTGCACGGGCACGCGAATCGCATCGTCGTACCATCGCGGGCATGACTTCTCTTCACACGCTTCTGGCACTCTGCGTACTGAGCGCAGTTGGCTGTTGTTTCGCGCAGTCGTCGACGACGAGTGCGCCCGCAAAGGCCGTTGATCCGTGGGCCTCCATCGCCTCAGGATCCACCGTGATCGCTGACGCGGCGGGAACGAACACCACCTACCACTACCGACTCATCGAACCGCGCGCCGAAGCGATCGCCGATCCCAATGCGCGTGTGCCGTTGGTGGTCTTCTTGCACGGCGCTGGCGAACGCGGAGAGGACAACCGCGCCCAACTCACCCACTTTGCTGGCGCCTGTGCGACCGAGGAGTTTCAGCGCAGAGTCCCCTGCTATGTGCTGGCGATGCAATGCCCCAATGGTGAGAGCTGGGCGACGATCAAGCAGGTTCAGAGCGATGGCAAGGCGCACTGGTCCTTGCCGTTTCAAGAGGAACCAACCCGCCCACTGCGCGCGGTCATGCAAGCGATGGATGAAGTCATCGCCAAGACCAAGGCTGTCGATCCGTCACGCATCTACCTCACGGGACTCTCGATGGGCGGCTTCGGCTCGTTTGATCTCGCTGCGCGCAGACCCGAGCTCTTCGCGGCGGTCGTCCCCATCTGTGGTGGCGGCGATCCCGAAACCGCAGCGCGCTTTGCGAAACTCCCCATCTACATCGTGCACGGCAGTGACGACCCTGTGGTGCCCGTTGGACTTTCGCGAGCGATGAACGAAGCGATCGCAGCCGCCGCCAACACGGTTTGGCGCGAGGAACTGCGGCGCGAGTCCGAAGCGACACCGCAAGCACCGCGACCGATGCCCAAGCGTCCACCAAATCCGATGTACCGCGAGTACGACAAGGTCGGCCACGACTCGTGGACTTCTGCCTATCGCTTTGGCGAGGACGGTGTGCTTGATTGGATGTTCGCGCAGCGACGGCCAAGCGCGAGCGCTGCGACCAACGCGCCAACCGTCAAGTAAGCGTCGCGACCCACGCGCGGATCCGTCCGATGCCCTTCACAATCGCCTCGTCGCTGCACGCAAACGAGAGACGGATGTTGCCACGGGCACAGACGCCGAAGTCTTCACCAGGAACGACCGCCACATGCGCCTCCTCGAGAAGTGCATCGGCGAACGACTGCGCGCTGTCGATCTTCGCGCCCTTGCTCGAGGTCTTGCCAAAGTACGCCGAGACCTCAGGGAAGGCATAGAACGCAGCGTTTGGTGCGACGGTCCTGAATCCAGGAACCGCGTCAAGCTCGCGCTTGATGAGCACCGCGCGACTGGCAAACTTCACGCGCATCGCTTCGACGCCTGCGGCGCTGTTCTGGAGCGCTTCCACAATCGCTGGGTAGAAGAAGCTCGGAATCGAGTTGGTCATCTGCCCTTGCAACTTGATGAGTTCGCGCGCCATCGCGCGCGGCGCCGCGAGGTAACCCACGCGCCAACCCGTCATCGCGTAGCTCTTGCTCAGACCATTGATGGTGATGGTGCGCTCACGCAACGACGGCAGCGATCCTGGAGAGAAGTGGGAAAGTCCCGCGGAAACCTCGGGGTAGATCAACTTCTCGTAGATCTCGTCGCTGAGAATCGTGACCTTTTCGTGCGATTCAAGCACCGCACACAGCGCGCGCACTTCGCCCTCGGGATAGGCCACACCGCAGGGATTCGACGGCGAGTTCCAGATGATGCCGACGGTCTTGGGCGTGATCGCTGCTGCGAGTTGTGCTGGCGTGATGCGGAACCCGCTCTCGACGGACGCTGCAACTTCAATGCAACGCGCACCCGCAAGTTCGATGAGCGGCTTGTACGAAACCCATGCGGGTGTCGGCAGGATGACTTCATCGCCCCGCCCTGGCTCGATCATCGCCTGCAGTGCCATGTAGATCGCATGCTTGGCGCCCGCGGTGACCGTCACTTGCTCGAAGCTGGTCTCGATGCCATTCTCGGTGGTGAACTTTCGCGCAATCGCTTCGCGCGCGCTCTTCTCACCCGCTGTCGGCGCGTACTTGGTCATGCCTCGTTCAAGCGCCTCAATCGCGACGCGCTTGATGTTGGCGGGCGTATCGAAATCGGGCTCACCCATCGCAAAGGCGATGACATCGAATCCTCGCGCGCGCGCAGCTGCAGCCTTGGCACCAACAGCCAGCGTGGCGGACTCGGACATGGACGCGATGCGCGATGAGACGAACATGCGCGGAATCCTACTGATTCAGCCGCGATCTGCAGGCCGCGCGTTTGCGGCATCGTCGTTACACTTTGCGCCCCATGCACTACGACGCACACCAGCCGGTGATCGACGAGTTGGAGGCGCGGATCATTACGCTCCGCGACTCTCTTTAACTACGACCAGAAGATCCAGGAGCGCGCTGCGTTCAGCGATCGCATGAACGCCCCCGAGTTTTGGAACAACCCGAAGGCCGCCCAAAAGGTCATCGAAGAGAGCAAGATCATTCGCGTGCAGATCGAGCCGCTCGAAGCAGCGATCGGTCAGCTCGACGATGCGAAGGTCGGCTACGAACTCGCGAAAGAAACCGATGACCGCGCGATGAAGGCGGAGATGCTCTCTGAAGTCGACGAGACGCTCTTCGGTTTGCAGGCGAGCATGGACCGCATCGAGCAGCAGTCGCTGCTCTCGGGCAAGAACGATTATCGAAACTGCTTCGTTGCCATCCAGGCGGGCGCTGGTGGAACCGAAGCCGAAGATTGGGCATCGATACTCGAGCGCATGTACCTCTACTACTTCCAGGAGATGGGCTGGAAGGTCGAGGAAATCAGCCGCTCGCTCGGGCCTGAAGCTGGTGTGAGCGAAGTCTCCTATCGCGTCATCGGCCCGTTTTCGTACGGCAACATGAACTGCGAGCGCGGCACCCACCGCCTCGCGCGCGTCTCACCGTTCAACGCCGAAGGAAAGCGACAGACGAGTTTCGCGACCGTCGATGTCACGCCTGAGTTCGAACAGAACGACCTCGTCATCCCCGACAAGGACCTCGAAATCGTCGCGTTCGTGCGCGCGTCGGGTCCTGGCGGGCAGAATGTGAACAAGGTCGCCAGCGCCATTCGCGTGACCCACCTTCCCACAGGTCTGCAGGTCGTCGCCAGCACCTACCGCGACCAACCGCAGAACCGCGCGCAGGCACTCGCCGTGTTGCAAGCCAAGCTCGAGCTCATCGAGGAAGAGCGCCGCGCCGCTGAACTCAGCGCCGCCACAGGTGGCAAGGTCTCCCGCGACTGGGGCAACCAAATCCGCAGCTATGTCTTCTACGACAACCGCGTGAAGGACCATCGCACGGGACATGAAGTGGGCAACCCGCAACATGTGCTCGATGGCCATGTGTCCGATTTCATCGACGCGGAGCTCAAGCGCAGGCGGGCGGAGCGCGGCTGATGCCTTGGCGCCGCGAGATTCCCCGCGGGCTCACCGTCGATGGACTCTCCTATCGCCACGCAGGTAGTCCGCCGAGTGCGATGGCTCTCGACGGCGTCTCGTTCACGCTCGCTCCAGGGCGGCTTCTCGCAGTCGTGGGTCATTCAGGTGCAGGCAAGAGCACGCTGCTTTCGTTGATTGCGGGGTTCGAACGGGCGCAGCGCGGCACGATCTCATGCGGCGGCGCGCGCTGGGATGATCTGCCACCTGCAGAGCGCGGCATCGGACTCTCTTTCGATGACGCGGCGCTCCACGAACATCTCACCGTCGCCGAAAACCTCGACGCCGCTGCCCGCGCCCGCAACGAACCGCGAGAACGCCGCGCAGTGCGAATCCAAAGCGTCGCTGACACGCTCGGCATTGCGTCGCTCTTGACGCGCAAGCCCGCAACACTTTCCGCAGGTGAGCGCCGCCGCGCCGCGATCGGCCGCGCCTTCATCGCGTCACCCTCGCTCGTTCTACTCGATGAGCCCTTTGCCAACCTTGATCGTGGCAACCGCTTCACGGTGCGACGGATGGTGCATGAACTGCAACGAACGACTGGAGCGACGGCGATCCTCGTCACGCACGATCCAACTGACGCGCTGGCGATTGCCGACGATCTCTTGGTCTTGATCGGAGGCCGCGTGCGCGCGCATGGAGCGGCGAGTGAGATCGCTACAGCGCCACCTGATCTCGAAGTCGCGCAGCTCGTGGATGACCTCGGCATGCACGTTGTGGAACTTCAGGGAGGAATCCCTCCGTCCGATTGCCTCATCGAGCCACGCTGGCTCGAGCGTGCGCGCACCGATGCAGGTGAAGGCGATCTTCTCCTTGGAGTGCGGCCGTGGCACCTTCGACTCGGCGACCCGCGACAGCCTTCGATCGCGATCGACGCGCGTGTCGTGGCACTCGAACCAGCAGGCGTCTTCGTCGATGTCATTGCTCGGCGAGCCAATGGTCGAGCGCTCCGGGCGCGCGTCCCTCGCATCGAGGCGCAGGATTTGCCGACTGGAGCCAACGCCCGCTTTCACATCCATGAGGAAGAGATCCACCTCTTCCACGGCGTGTGGCCAGGACGGCGCGTGCGCTGAGGCGTCAGCCGATGCTTGGAGCGGGATTCAAGTATCGTCGCGATTCGGCAGCGAGTGACGGTGAAACGAGCGGCTGATCCAATGACCGTGGCCATCACAGCACCCAGCAGTTCGATTCCAGCCCCGCGCGGTCCGGTCGTCCGAATCGCGCTCGAACGCGCCATCGCCAGCGACGCCAACGAAGGTGCGCGCCGCGAATGGTTGTGCACGACTGGTTGGGGCGACTACGCGATGGGCACCGCGTGCGGGCTTGCCACGCGCCGCTACCACGGTCTTCTCATCGGTGCCTCGCGCGCGCCGATTGGTCGGCGCATGCTCGTTCCCTTCATCGATGAAGAACTGATCCTTCGCGACAACCATCGCGTCGCGCTGGCTAGTCGACGATGGGAAGACGGCAGCATCGATCCTGATGGGCAAGGCCGCATCGCTGGATTCGCGCTGGAAGACGGCACTCCAACTTGGACACTCGAGTCTTCAGGGGTGCAACTTGAACGACGCGTCATCATGCTGCGCGACCAACGCGGAGTCGCCGTCGTCTGGTCGCTCGCGGCTTCTTCAGCACCATGCAAACTGGAGGCGCGTCTCTTTGTCGCGCACCGTGGTCATCACCAGTGCGATCCCGATGCGCAGTGGCTTCCCACAGTCGCGACGAGCACTGATGGACACGCGACCATCGTGCTTCCCGCCAATCGCCTCGTCGATTCGCCCACGACGCTGCATCTGGCAGCGCCCGCGGACAGCACGATGTCGCTAGCAGGAACTTGGTGGCGTCGTCATGCCTTGCGCTTGGAGCGCGAGCGCGGATACGACGCGATCGATTCGGCCTGCCACGCGGTGACGGTTGCGCTCGACCTTGAACCTGGCGAGACCCGCGCCTTCGTTGTCGGACTCGATCCCTCGATTGGTCAGACGGCATTCGATGGCGAGAAGCTCCTGACCAACGAACG
This sequence comes from Planctomycetaceae bacterium, assembly GCA_947490615.1. GTDB lineage: Bacteria > Planctomycetota > Phycisphaerae > Phycisphaerales > SM1A02 > QWPT01. Next base: position 121,239 of record CANLHK010000006.1, read on the forward strand.
CACGCGTCGCCACGCTTTGCTCACGCAGGCCGCGATGCTCGATGCGTCGAGCGAAGTCCAGTCGCTCGCGCTCGCCGCCGACGACTTCATCGTGCGACGGCAGCGACGCGACGGCAGCCAAGGGCGCTCCATCATTGCGGGATTCCCGTGGTTTGAGGATTGGGGACGGGATGCGATGCTCGCGCTCCCTGGACTCCTCCTCTCGACGCGGCGCTTCACCGACGCCAAGCTCGTCCTCGAGACCTTCCTCGAGCACTGCTGCGATGGGCTCATCCCCAATCGATTCCCCGACGAAGGTATGGAACCTGAGTACCACAGTGCCGACGCTGCCCTGCTCACCATCGTGGCAACCAAAGCAACGGCCGAAGCATCGAAGGACTGGCCATGGATGCGCCGCCAACTTCCAACGCTGCTCTCGATCGTCGATGCGTTCGCGACAGGAACGCGACATGGCATTCGCGTCGACACCGATGGACTCATCTGCGCAGGCGAGAACGGGCTGCAACTGACTTGGATGGACGCGAAGGTCGGTGACCTCGTGGTCACACCGCGCATGGGAAAGCCCATCGAATTGCAGGCACTCTGGATCGCTGCGCTCGATGCGCTCGCGCTCGTGGTGGCGGATGATCCGCGCTACGCAGCGCGGGAAGATGAACTGCGCGCGTGGTCTGGCCGCGCCACGCGAGCGCTGGCGCGCTACTGGAATTCAGCGACGAAATCGCTCAAGGATGTGGTCGACGGGCCAGCGGGCGACGACGAGACGCTGCGCCCCAACCAGCTCTTTCTCCTGGCGCATTGCTCCGCGATTCCGCAGGCTTGGCGCGATGCCGCGCTGCAATCGATCACCCGTGAACTGCGCGTTTCCTTGGCAGTCCGCACGCTCGGGCCAAGGTCCGACGGCTACCGCGGTCGATACGAAGGCGACCAACGCGCCCGCGACTTCGCGTACCACAACGGGACCGCGTGGCCATTTCTCGCAGGACTGCTTCTCCGCGCCGAGTCGTTGCGCGAAGGCGGAATGCCGACGAATGCGCTGCGCGATCTGCACACTGCGCTTTCGGCGCATCTGCGCGACGGCGGACTTGGATCGGTCAGCGAGATCGTCGATGGCGATGCGCCGCACACGCCGCGCGGTTGTCCGATGCAGGCGTGGAGCGTGGGTTGCATCCTTGAGGCACTGACTTCGGCGCGGAGCATGGGCGCATGAGCAAGGAGCAAGGGGCGCACCATTCGTCGGCGAGCGCGGAGCATGCGCGCCTTCACGATCAACGAGCGGGCACTGGACATTGGCGCACTTGGGGGCCGTATGTCTCCTGTCGACAATGGGGCACGGTTCGCGAGGACTACTCGGTTGATGGCGCTGCGTGGGACTCGTTTCCGCACGATCACGCGCGCAGTCGCGCCTATCGGTGGGGCGAGGATGGCATCTTTGGTTGGTGCGACAAGGACCAACATCTCTGCCTCTCGGTCGCGTTGTGGAACGGACAGGACTCGATCCTCAAGGAGCGCCTCTTCGGGCTCACCAACTCCGAGGGCAACCACGGCGAGGACGCGAAAGAACTTTGGTGGCATGTCGACGCGCTGCCCTCGCATGCGTTCAATCGCATGATGTACGCCTATCCGCAGCGCGCGTTTCCCTATGCGGATCTCGTGCGCACCAACGCGCGGCGCGCGAGGGAGGACGGCGAGTACGAGCTGCTTGATACAGGCATCTTTGACGATGATCGCTTCTTCGAAGTCTGGGTCACCTACGCGAAACGCGAGTATGAAGAGACGGCGCTGCGCATTGAGGTCGTGAACCGCGGACCTGAGACCGCCACCATCCATGTGATTCCGCAGCTCTTCTTTCGCAACGATTGGTCGTGGAGGAGCGATGTCGAACGCCCCACGATTGACGGCGTGCGCTCGCGCCACGCGTTGGTCGCGCGCTGCGCCGCACTGGGAACCATGGAACTGCGCGTCGGCGGCGGAACCGACCAGCCTGAGTATCTCTTCTGCGAGAACGAGACGAACTTCGATCGGCTCTTCCATGTGGCGCGACACATTCCCTCGACCGATGGCGCGCCGAAAGACGCGATCAACGACTGCATCGTCGATGGCCGCCGCGACGCGGTGAATCCGCACGCGCGTGGTTCGAAGGCAGCCGCGTGGCATCGCGTCACGCTCGCGCCAGGAGCACGCGCCTCGATCGACGCCGTCTTGTGTCCCGAGGGCAGCGACTTTCAGCCCAAGGATGTGCCCGCGCTTCTCACGCTGCGCCAGAAAGAAGCCGACGAGTTCTACTCCGTCATCCACCGCGACCTCCCTTCAGTTGAGGCGCGGCGCGTGCAGCGACAGGCCTACGCAGGGCTCCTGCTTTCCAAGCAGTACTACGGATTCGATGTGCGTCGATGGATCGATGGCGATCCTCTGCAGCCAGCGCCACCAACGCCGCGGCAATCCGCGCGCAACAACGCGTGGCGGCACTTGTCCGCGTCGAGCGTGCTCTCGATGCCCGACACCTGGGAGTACCCGTGGTTTGCGGCGTGGGATCTCGCCTTCCATTGCGTCGCCGTCGCCAACATCGATGCCGACTTCGCCAAAGGTCAGCTCTCGAAGCTGCTCACCGATCACTACATGCATCCGTCGGGCGAACTTCCCGCCTACGAGTGGAACTTCAGCGATGTGAATCCGCCGATTCACGCCTGGGCCTGTTGGCGCGTCTTTCAGTTGGACCGAAAGTGCAACGGCGTTGCCGACCACGACTTTCTCGCTGCGGCGTTCAGTCGCCTCTTGCTGAACTTCACCTGGTGGGTGAATCGCAAGGACGCGTTTGGCCGCAACATCTTCGAGGGCGGCTTCCTCGGGCTCGACAATGTTGGCGTGTTTGATCGTTCGCAGCCGCTGCCTGGCGGTGGTCGACTCCAACAAGCCGATGGCACAAGTTGGATGGCGATGTTCGCACTCACCATGATGCGCATGGCCATCGAACTCGCGCACGAGCGACCGTTCTATCAGGACATGGCCGCCAAGTTCTTCGAGCACTTCCTGCAAATCGCCGAAGCGATGACGCGCATGGGAGGCAAGGATCTCGGCCTCTGGAACGAGGAATCGGGCTTCTACTTCGACATGATGCACTTGCCCGATGGGCGCATCGAGCCGATCAAAGTGCTCTCGGTGGTTGGGCTCATCCCGCTCTTTGCGGTGGAAACGATCGAGCCCGAAGTGCTTCGGCAACTTCCCATCTTCCGCGATCGGCTGGAGTGGTTCCTGCGCGAGCGCCCCGAGATGTCGGCGTTGGTCTCGCGTTGGGATGAGCCTGGCCGCGGTGAACGGCGCCTGCTCTCGTTGCTGCGCGGGCATCGAATGAAGTGCCTCTTGAAGAAGGCGCTCGACGAGCGGCACTTCCTCTCGCCCTATGGGATTCGCAGCATCTCCCGCGAACTCGCGGAGAAGCCCTACACCATCACCATTGATGGCAAGCCTTACACGGTGCGCTACGAACCCGCGGAAAGTCAGTCAGGACTCTTTGGCGGCAATTCGAATTGGCGCGGTCCCATCTGGATGCCCATGAACTTCCTGCTTGTCGAGAGCCTGCAGAAGTTCCATCACTACTACGGCGACGACTTCAAAGTCGAGTGCCCCGTTGGCAGCGGGAAGTCGGGCACACTGGCTGACGCCGCAAGTGAAATCGTTCGCCGCAATGCTCAGCTCTTTCTTCCTGATGCCACAGGAACGCGCCCAAGCTTGGCCATGCATTCAAAGTACGCGCAGGACCCGACCTTCCGCGAGCTCATCAACTTCTACGAATACTTCGACGGCGATACGGGCCGCGGTTGCGGCGCTTCGCACCAGACCGGCTGGACCGCCTGCATCGCCAAGATGCTCACGCCGCGGCGGCGAAAGCACGAAGCATGAATCGCACGAGTTCATGCGCAATCCCGCGGCGGAACCCCTCGCGCGTCTCTCGTTAGACTCCACCCCTCCGAGGTGGGGTGGCAGAGCGGTTGAATGTACCGGTCTTGAAAACCGGCAGACCCGTCAGGGTCTCGAGGGTTCGAATCCCTCCCCCACCGTTGTCGCGCGGCGCGCCCTCGCAGTCAGGCCGTGGTCAGGCCGTGGCCAGGCAAGGAGGATCTCCACTATCCTCCCTCCATGCGCGCGCCACGCCTTTCTCATCGTGCTTTCCTCGTTGCTCTCGGGCTTCTCACTGCGGCGTTGCCTGCGTGTCGACACGCGCCCTATGCCAAGGCCGAATCCGCTGCCGTTGATATGGCTTCTGCCAGCACGCTGCTCGGAGCACTGCGTACCAACGCGCGTGCATGCAACACCACCTTCGAGGCATTGCTCGAACCTACCGCCGAACTCAAAGCGCAACTCAAGCAGTTTGAGTCGGCGACGAAGCAGTACGGACGCACGATCACCAGCATGCAACGCTCGATCGGCGCAGTGACCAGTTCGACGACGGCGTATCTTGCGGCCTATGCGCGGGTGCGCGAGGAGATTCGCAATACTGATCTGCGCGCGGCGATGCTCATGCGTCGCGAGTCGATCGAGAAGCAACTCGGCGACATGCAAGTGGGACTCGCCGACCTCCTGACCAGTTGCGAGACGCTGACGCGCGAACTGAAAGACCTCGAGCTCTTCCTCTCGGCGAATCTCAATCCGCAAGGCGTGGCGCAGTCGGCGGTCGTCGGCGAAGCGATTCGTACAGCCATCGCGGGGATCGAGAACTCTGCAGATCGCGTCTCGCTCGAACTCAAGGATCTTGGCGCGAGCCTCGCCACCGAACGCGCCGCCGAAGCCTCAACCCCAGCGCCGTTGTGATTTGGGAAAATTGCACAACAAGCCAATCCCTTGCGGCGTGGAGCAGTTCGGTGACCCGTAGTATGTCGCCCTATGTCCATCGCCCTGCTTGGTTGTGCGTGCGCGCCCGCGATTTCGGCTGCGCTTCTCTCCCTCCCCACCGCCGCTGACGCCACCAGCGGACTCTGCCGCTACCCAGACATTTCGAAGACGAACATCGTCTTCGTCTACGGCAACGACCTTTGGCTCGTGCCGCGTCAAGGTGGCGTCGCGTCGCCGATTGCGAGCCCTCTAGGCTTTGAGGGATCGCCGCGCTTCTCACCCGACGGCGACACCATCGCCTTCCGCGCCAACTACGACCAAGCGCAGGACCTCTACACGCTCCCGATCGCGGGCGGCATTCCGCAGCGCGTGACCCACCACCCAGCCACGGAAGGTCTCTGCGATTGGACGCCTGATGGTTCGCAGCTCATCTTCATGACCGCTGCGCTCGAAGGCCTCTCGCGCGCGTCGAAGCTCTACTCGGTCCCAACGACGGGTGGCCTTCCCACCAAGTTTGCTGTTCCGTACGGCGCCAACGGTTCGCTCAACAAGACGGGTGAGTGGCTCGCCTACACGCCGCACTCGACCGACACCCGCACTTGGAAACGCTACCGCGGCGGCATGGCCACCGATGTGTGGCTGTTCAATCTTCAGAGTGGTGAGTCCAAGCGCATCACCGAATGGGAAGGCACCGACACGCTGCCGATGTGGCACGGCGACAAGGTCTTCTACCTCTCCGATCGCAGCGCCGCTGAAGGCAATGTGCTCAATGTCTTCAGCTATGACACCACGACTGGCAAGACCGAGCAAGTCTCCAAGTTCACCACCCACGATGTGAAGTGGCCCGCCATCGGACCAGACGATGGCCAGGACGGCGAAATCGTGCTGCAGCACGGCGATCGCATTCATCGCTTGAGCCTGAAGACAGGCATCGCGGTGCCCGTCGATATCACAGTCCCTGGCGATCGCGACACGCTTCGCGTCGCCGTCGTCGATGCGGCAACGAACATCCAAGGCTCGTCGATTTCGCCCTCAGGAAAGCGCGTTGCGGTCGTCGCGCGCGGCGACATCTGGTCGGCACCCGCCGAGAACGGCACGCCGCGCAACATGACGCGCACCGACGCGATCTTTGAGCGCGAAGCGAGTTGGAGCCCCGATGGTAAGACCATCGCCTACTTCAGCGACGCCACAGGCGAGTACGAGCTGTACACGATGCCCGCCGACACCAAGAACGGCGCTGATGCAGCGGCGGCTGCCAAGCAGATCACCCGCGACGGCCACGCGTTCCGCACCTCGATCACCTGGACGCCCGACTCGAAGTCGGTCGTGCTACAGGACAAGGCGGGCAACATTGATCTCGTCCGTCTGGAAGATGGCGTGTCCACACATCTCGATCAGAATCCCGAGGCGCCGCAACCTGTCGCCATTTCGATCTCGCATGACTCGCGTTGGATCACCTGGTCGCGCTCCTGTGATGGGAGCGAGCTCGAAGCGATCTACCTCTACGACACGAAGGCCACCGACGCCACCAAGGCCAAGACGCAAGTCACCAGCGGATTCTTCAGCGACTCCGATCCGACCTTCGATCGCAAAGGCGAGTGGCTCGCGTTCAAGAGCGGACGCCAATTCACGCCGCAATACAGCGAGTTTGACACCAGCTGGGTCTATCACAACTCCACGGTCTTGCTCGCGGTTCCACTGAAGAAGGACGCGAAGCTCGCGTGGCTTCCCACGAGTGATGAAGAAGGCCAGAAGGACGACGGCAAGCCCTCGAGCAGCGGAGCAACCCCCGCAGCAGGCGGCGGCGCTGGCGGACCTCCAGCGGGTGGACCTCCTGGTGGCGGTGGCGGACGCCGTCGCCGCGGTGGCGAGATGGATGTCGATGTCGCAGGCGAACTCTTCGTCGTGCAAGACGAGAAGAAGGACGAGAAGAAGGATGAACAGAGCGACGCACCTGCTGCGACTGGCGCAGCGGGCAGCTGGAAGTGCTCTGTGCAGATGGGTCCCGAGGCGATGGAGTTCACTATGGAACTCACGGTCACTGACGGCAGCGTGAAGGGCACCGTCACATCCGTCATGGGCACTGGCGAAGTCAGCGGAACCTTCGACGCTGCATCGGGCGCGCTCACGCTGAGCGGCACCGTCAATCGCATGCACTTCGATATGGCGCTCAAGATCGAAGGCGATGCCCTGAGTGGCACCGCGACGGCCGCAGGCGAAGATGGCGCGCCAACCACGAGCGCCGTCAGTGGATCGCGCGTCGCTGCAAGCGGCAGCAAGGAAGACGCCAAGGACTCCACCAAGAAGAATGAGAAGAAGGAAGTGCTCATCGACCTCGATGGCTTTGAAGCACGCGCCGTGCAGTTGCCTTCGCCCGCAGGCTCGTATGGTTCGCTCGGTTTCAACGACCGCAACGAGCTCCTCTTTGGCCGCGACGGCAGCGTGCACCTCTTCGATCTCTCGGAGAAGACCCTCACGGAGAAGACTGGTGCGACAGGCACGCGCTTCGAAGTGTCTGCCGACGGCAAGAAACTCCTCATGGGAAGTCGTGGCGGAGCCTCGATCGCTGGATCAGGCGCAGGCGCAACGCCCAAGGCCATCGTGACGAGTCCGATGTTGGTCGAGGTGCATCCGCGCCACGAGCGGCAGCAGATTCTCGTCGACGCGTGGCGCATCATGCGCGACTACTTCTACGACCCAGGCATGCACGGCGTCGATTGGAAGGCCACGCGCGCCAAGTACGAAGCGCTGCTGCCCGCGGTCGTCACTCGCGAAGATCTCAACTACCTCATCAGCGAGATGATCTCCGAGCTCAATGTCGGCCACGCCTATCTGCAAGGAACAGGCGATGTCGAGAGCGCACCGACCCGTTCGGTAGGTCTCCTCGGCGTCGACTTCGCGGCTGCTACCAACGACGACGGCACACCAGCCAAGGCCTGGAAACTCGCGCGCTTTGTCGGAGGCGGCGCCTGGGACACCGACGCGCGTTCGCCACTTTCGATGCAAGGTCTCGGCGTCGCTGAAGGTGATTACCTTCTCGCCGTCAACGGTGTTGCCATCGACACTGCCACGGATCCGTGGGCGCCGTTTGTCGGACTCGCGGGCAAGTCGACCGTGCTCACGGTCTCGAAGAAGCCCGTGCTCGACAAGGATGCCAAGGACATCGTGGTTTCGCCGATCGGCAGCGAAGATTCGCTCCACTACCGCGACTGGGTCGAGGCCAAGCGCAAGCGCGTGGACGAACTCTCGGGCGGCAAGATTGGCTACATCTATGTTCCCAACACGGGCGTCGATGGACAGACCGAGTTGGTGCGCCAGTTCTACGGGCAGATGCGCAAACCCTCGCTTCTGATCGATGAGCGTTGGAATGGCGGCGGTCAGATCCCGACGCGATTCATCGAACTCCTGAATCGTCCCATCACCAACTACTGGGCGCGGCGCGATGCGCGCAACAATCCATGGCCACCCGATGGTCACCGCGGTCCGATGGCCATGCTCATCAACGGACTCGCGGGCTCTGGCGGTGACATGTTCCCGTGGCTGTTCAAGCACAACAAACTCGGCGAGGTCATCGGTACCCGCACTTGGGGCGGACTCGTCGGCATCTCAGGCAATCCTGGATTGATGGATGGCGGCTCGATCAGCGTGCCGACCTTTGGCTTCTTTGAGGCCGACGGAACCTGGGGCGTCGAAGGCCACGGCATCGATCCCACGATCGAAGTGCTTGACGATCCAGCGTTGATGAAGAATGGCGGCGATCCGCAACTCGAGAAGGCCGTCGCGGTCCTGCTCAAGCAGATCGAAACCAACGGCTACACCCCAACGCCAAAGCCGAAGTACCCGAATCGCGGCGGCATGGGTCTGCCCGATTCGGACAAGTGATCGGACCAGCACGATGCTGAGGTGACATTCCAACAGGGCGCGGCCACTCGGCTGCGCCCTGTTGCTTGGTGCCGCGATGATCTTGTCAAAGCGGTGTCGCGCGTATCCACAGACGAGCGTTCGCGGGCAACCTCTCCAAACGCCTTCGAATGAGCGGGAATTCACCGAGTGGGTGTATCGCCACAGCGCGCGACCGCTTCCCTGAAAGACGGTCCGTTCACCCGCGCATTTGGATGTCTGAAGCCTTGCCCAAAGGCTTCGTGCGCGCTGCGTGCTGTTCTCATCGCGGTGTCCTCTGGACAGCGCCGTGCTGCTTCTCGGAGGTTTCGGATGGCCCCACTCGCCAACATCTTGGCTTGGACGATGCGCGTTGCAGCGCTCACGCTCTGTCCTGCGCTGTTCATAGTTTCAGCAACTCCCGCTTGTGCCCAAAACGCCTGCACCGCAGCTGGGATCGATCCAGGTTGCTGTGCGTTGGTGTGCGCCAACAACCCGCTTTGCTGCAGCGTCGCGTGGGATGCTAGTTGCAATGCGCAACTCGCCGCGGCCGATTGTCTTTGCTCCAACGCCGTCCCGATCAGTGGTGCGAGTGCCGTCTTCACCACCACGAGCGCCATGCGCGATGTGAACCTCGCTGGGCTGTGCGACCCAGGTCCGTTTGGCGACGACACGCTGCACAACTGCGCGATCTTGACCTGGACACCGCCCGTCACCGAGCGCTACACCTTTACGACCTGCAACACCGCGCCGTTTGATTCGCGCATCGCGGTACTCGCGGGTTGCTCACGAGAGAGCGTCATCGGATGCAACGACGATGGCGACAACTGCGCGTCGTTCACGAGCATCCTCTCGGTTGACCTTCTCGGCGGCCAGCGCTACACCATCCTTGTCGGCGGATACAGCGAAGCGGATGTTGGTCCCTGCACGCTCGCCATCGAGTCGTTTCACGCGCAACTCACGCTGCAAGGTGCACACCAATGGGAAGTCTCCGCTGGAGGCAACGGTCACTGGTACGCGCAATACGATGTCGGACCAGGCGCCTCGTGGACTGATCTCCAGACAGCTGCGGAGTCTCTGGGCGGAACGCTCGCATGCGCGAATTCTGCGGCAGAAAGCCGACTTCTTGGCTCACTCTGCGCCGCGATGAGTTCAGGGAGCGCGGTCGCCATCGGCCTCTATCAGGACCTCGGCGCAGCCAACTACATCGAACCCGCTGGGGCGTGGAAGTGGATTGATGGCACGGCGCTGCGCGGAACTCACTGGAGCGTGGGCGAGCCCAACAACGCGCTCTCGCAAGAACACTTTGGACGACTTGCCGCGACGGCCACCAGTGAGTCCTGGTTCGACCACGCCAACGAAGGCGGTTGGACCAACGCGATCATCGAGTTCGGTGTCGCGGGACTTCCTGGTGGCGCTGCGCCGCCCTCGAACGATGAAGCCTCCACTGCGACTCCTCTAGAACTTGGGCAGTTCAACACGGTGTCACTCGTCGGCGCGACGACCTCATCCGACCCTCAGTCGTGCACAGCATCGATCTATTACGACCGCTGGTACTCCTTCGTCGCCACGAGCAATGCACACTTTGATGTCGTGGCCTGCGGAAACGGATTCGCGGGCGCGCTTGCTGTCTACGACCAAGCGACGCGCACGCTCATCGGCTGCTCTAACGGTCAGTGCACGCTCACGCTGCCACTCGTGCTTGGCAAGTCGTACCTCATCCGTATCGGCTCCGCGGAGGGAGATCGCGCGGGCATCCCCACGCTCATTGCCTATCCGACTCCCGATGTCGTGAGCCTCGATTCGATCAGCGTGAACTTCGTCGGCGGCACGCTCGTCGACGGGAGTGATGGCGGATACTGCGTCGAAACCGCGGTGTTTCCCGCAGGAGCGGCGTCGCTCGGCACACTGCAGTGGTCGAACCTCGTTGGTGCCAACACTGCTGCGGCAACGGCCGCTGCACTTCGAGGACTCGGCGATTCTCCCGTGGGTCTGCGCGATGGTCACGGCACTGCCACTGCCTCGAGCGTTCAGTTCGCGGTCAACAACACATGGCGCATCTTCTCGTTCCCCGAGAACGACACCGAGCGCATGCGGCAAGGATTCCTCGATACCAACGGACTCGCAAGCCTCAGTGTCTCGGTCGTAAGCGTGCCCTACCGCCGCTACTCCGCCGTCGTGTACTTTGGCGCCGAGGTTGCCGATCGACTCGGATCGATCAGCGCCAACGGCCTCGCGCCGATCTACTTCAAGACCGACGCCACGCCGAGTGGAACCTACAACGCCCTCGTCGAAGCGACGGCGCGAAACAGCGCAAGCGCGACCCGCGCGAGCTACGCCGTCTTCCATGGCCTCACCGCAAAGATCTGCGACCTGCGACTCGTGGAGTTCGGACCGAATGTCGGGCTGCAAGGATTCCAGTTGATCGAGGAGGCCACTCCGTGCCCAGGCGACCTTGATCAAAGCGGCGATGTCGATGCGCAAGATCTTGCCGCGCTCTTGAGCGGCTGGGGCACCGCCGCAGCGGACATCACGGGTGACGGAACCACCAACGCGCTCGATCTTGCGACCATGCTTGGTGCGTGGGGAGTCTGTCCGGGCGGCTGACCGCGGCGAGTCTCGCGCGGTCCGAGAGGCGCGTTCGCCCTGCGCCCCTTCGGCGGTACGCAGCGATATTTGCCGTGCAACCAACGGTTTTGTGAGAGCGCCCCGCCGACTCAAACGCGCTTGGCAAACCGACTTGCCGATGCAACGGGATCTGCTATCTTTCACGGCCCGCAGGTCACTGCGGCAGGCATTGCGGGTGTAGCTCAGTGGTAGAGTGTCACCTTGCCAAGGTGAATGTCGAGGGTTCGAATCCCTTCACCCGCTTCGGTTGAGAACCAGAAAACTTCGAACAACGGAAGGCCCTGCGCCTTCCGTTGTTCGTTTGTGGCGACCGTTGGCAAATCTCCAGATCGTGCTTGACGGCACGCCGGGCAACTCCTGAAGATGGCGTCATGCGCTTAGACCCACGGTCAAAGATCGCCTTCGCGTGCAATCCTCGAGGCCTGCTCCTAGCGATCGCCGCAACAGCGACGATCCCCGTGGGACTCTGCCTCGCCGATGAACCAACTTCTCCAGGAGTTCAGCCTTGGGGGCTCTTGGCCTTCTCCAACGCGGAACACTTGAGGCAAGTCAGTCAACTCTCGGTTGGCGACAACCACGCGGCCGCCCTCTTACCCAACGGCACCGTCGCCTGTTGGGGCGAGAACAGCCACGGGCAGTGCAGAGTCCCGTACGGACTGGCGACGGCGGTGCGGGTCGAGGCTGGTGGACGACACACGCTCGCACTCCATGGCAACGGCACGATCACCGGCTGGGGCGAGTCAAACTACGGCCAACTCAACACACCGCCAGCACTTGGTGTGGTGGCGGACATCGCAGCGGGCTTCCGCCACAATGTCGTCGCGCGCGCCGATGGAACCGTCGTCTGCTGGGGTTGGAGTGGCAACGGACAAGCGACGACTCCCGCGGGGCTCTCGGGCGTGGTGAAGGTCGCCGCTGGATCGTTTCACACCGCGGTCGCGCGAAGCAATGGCACGGTCGTTTGCTGGGGATTCGATTCCGCTGGGCAATCGACTCCTCCAATCGGCTTGGACACCGTCATCGACATCGCCTGTGGCTCGTTCCACACCATCGCACTGCGCGCGGATGGTCGACTGACCTGCTGGGGAAACAACCAATACGGACAGTGTGTTCCGCCGTCGGGTCTCGGTCCGCTCACCGCCATCGACGCTGGCGCTGATCACACCATCGCTCGCAAGGCCGACGGCTCGGTCGCGTGCTGGGGACTCAATGGACTCGGGCAATGCTCGGTTCCGACGCTCGCGTCCCCCACGGTCGCCGTGTTCAGCGGAGTGCAACACTCGGCAGCACTGCTCAATGATGGCTCCTTCGTGGCGTGGGGACGCGACGACACCGGCCAATGCACGACGAGCGCCGACATGGCGACACCTGTACAGATCGCCGCGGGATATCGGCACTATGTGATGCTTGACGCACTCGGTGCGATTCGGTGCATCGGCTCGAATGACTCAGGACAGTCGACGCCGCCCGTCATCGCACAGCCGCGCGCCGTCGCAGCAGGCGCGGATCATTCGGCAGCGCTCGATGCCGATGGACGCGTCGTCTGTTGGGGCAGCAATGCCTTTCAGCAGCGCGATGTCCCCGCCTCGCTCGGCGTCGCCGAGCAAATCGCTTGTGGCGGATACCACACCATGGCGCGGGCTTCCGACGGACGCGTGAAGGCGTGGGGATGGAATGCAGCAGGTCAATGCGAAGTTCCCAAAGCGCTTCGCAGCGTGAGCGACATCGCAGCGGGCGAACGGCACTCCCTCGCGATTGACGGCTTTTCTGCGGTGAATTGCTGGGGCGACAACAGTCGTGGCCAGTGCTCGCCGCACGCGGGAGTCGGCTTCGTCATCAAGGTCGCAGCTGGTTTGAGCCACAGCGTGGCGATCCGCAACGATGGCCGCGCCGTCTGTTGGGGCTGGAACGACAGCGGGCAGTGCAACCCACCGCCCGATTTGCGCCCGTGCGTCGACATTGCTGCGGGCGCCGAACACACCATCGCGCTGACAGATCTCGGACTGGTCGTCGTGTGGGGCTCCAACGCATTTGGCCAGAACTCGCAGAGCATGATGGTGGGACTCGCCACGCGCGTCGTCGCTGGGCCATGGACCTGCGCTATCGTCTCCGAACCATGTTCCTCAACTTGGACGGGTGTGGCCCACTGCGTCTGCGGACCGTTCCAACTCGACGAAGATGGAAACGGCATCGCCGACTGCGTCGCCTACCGATTCGGCGATCTTGATCTTGATGGCTCGATCGGCTCGCGCGACCTCGCCATCGTGCTTGATGCGTGGGGCGCGATCAATCCTCCGCTCGGTGATCTCAATGGTGATGGGACGATCGGACCTGCGGATCTCGCGATGCTCTTGGACCGATGGGGACCGCAGTTCTGATCGCGTCTCTGAGGGGCGGACTCGCTCGCTGCGAACTTTCCGAGAAGCGCGTCCGAGATCCGCACCGTTCTCGGGCGCACCATTGACGAACTTCGACTGCCTCGTTGTTCAATCCTCCCGATTGCGCCGTCCTTTGCATGAATCGGCGGCGCGATGTATCAGCGCGGGGCTCTCAAGGCTCTCCTGCGTAACCCTTGATAGAACAGAGAGTTGAAGAAGCCGTGCTCCCGCGCCATCTCGTGGCGTCGGTGAAGCACCCTGCGTGGTGTCACGCCATCAAACTCGCAAGTCCTCACCGCAGTCCGAGATCGACGCCAGTTGCGTCTCGGATGAATGTGTCTGTAGAGGACGATTTCTACTCAAATTCGAACGCCACCGTTTGCTCTGTGGGGATCTTGGCTGATCTTCCAACTCGTACGGTGCTGCGTGAGGTCCACTAGCCTCATGCACTGCAGGTCGTCCCGGCTGGATGTGCCGTACACCCACAATCTGGAGTGCCCCCCATGTTGTCGTCACATGGCGTGTACACGGTATCGGCTCCTGAGTTCTCGAGTTCTTCGCTCGACAACGCTCACCTCACGCATGCCTCCTCCCCCATCGGAGACATGAACTCGTGAGCGACCCAGGTCCCAATTCCGTCTTCAACTCTGGCTTCGGCCGCCGCACCTTCCTCAAAGGAAGTGCGCTCACCACTGGTGCGTTCTTCATCAATTCGAAGTTCACGCACCTTCGCCTCGCGGACGAGCCATCGAGCCCGTTCACCACGCCATGGGCGCAGCCTTTGGCCTTCACGCCCTACAACGTGCCGCTCCCTGCCTTCGAGCCGCTCGCGGATGTGAACTTCGACAACTTCCAGCGCTACGACGAGCTTCCAGCGGCGCACCAGTACAAGGTGCAGATCTGCGAAGCTCTGCACTGCCCGCACCCGCAGTTGGCCTTCAGCCCGAGCACGACCTACAACGGCATGTGCCCTGGCCCGACCTTCATGATGCGCTATGGGCAGCCCGTCATCACACGCTTCGAGAACTGCATGCCTCCGGTCATGCCCTCGTATGGCAGCTGTGATGTCGTCACCCATGTGCACAATGGTCACCACGCTCCAGAATCCGACGGCGGCCCATGGGACCTCTACAGCCCAGGCATCTACAAGGATCACCACTGGGCCAATGTCTACGCGTCCGATCTCGCGACGGGGCAGCCCGACTCGCGTGAAGCCAAGGGCACGCTCTTCTACCACGATCACTGCCACGACTTCACTGGCGCGAATGTGTATCGCGGACTCGCTGGGTTCTTCCTGCTGTTCGACAACTTCGACAGCGGCAACGAGAACGACACCAACCCCGACGCGTTCCGTCTGCCGAGCGGTGTTCCCGACGGCAAGCGCGTGCGCAATCGCTACGACATCCCCCTGGTGATTTCCGATCGTCGCTACGACGCCAACGGATTCCTCGTCTTCAACACCATGGAGATGGATGGCCAGCTCGGCGACAAGAACCTGATCAACGGCCGCGTGCAGCCATACTTTGAGGTCGAGCGGCGCAAGTATCGCTTCCGCATCCTCAACAGCGGTATCTCGCGTTTCTACGATGTCTGGTTCTCCAACGGCATGACCTTCCAGTACATCGCCAACGACGGGAACATGATTCCTGCGCCGATGACACTGCAGAATGTGAAGCTCGGCGTGGCCGAACGCGCCGACATCGTCGTCGACTTCAGCCAGCTCCCCGCGACCACGACGGAGATCTATCTCGTCAATCGCATGGAGCAGACCAATGGTCGCGGCCCAACGGGAAACACCCTCCCGATGAACGCCGCGCCCAAGTTGCTCAAGCTGATCATTCGGCCGCAGACTGGCATCGTCGACAACAGCCGCGTACCGACCGCGCTGCGTGAACTTCCTCCCATGGATGTTCCCGTTGCGCGCACCCGCGACTGGCACTTCGACCGTTCCAACGGCATGTGGACTGTGAACGGACAGTTGTTTGACGAGAATCGCTGCAACGCCGCTTGCAAGATCGGCACCGCAGAAATCTGGAACTTCAGCACGGCGGGCGGATGGGCTCACCCTGTGCACAACCATATGGAAGAGCCGCGTGTGCTCTCCCGGAACGGCAAATCTGTCGTGGGAACCGTGATGCAAGGCCGGAAGGATGCGCACCCTCTCTATCCGGGTGACGAGATCTCGGTCTACATCAAGTTCCGCGACTGGCTCGGGAAGTACCCGATGCACTGCCACAACCTCACGCACGAAGATCACGCGATGATGTTCCGCTGGGATGTTGTGCCCTGAGTCAGTGAGTTTGAGAGTTCGTCTTCACTCACACCACTTCAAGTACCGCGCTGACCGTCCTCGTGCACCACATCGTCCTGGTGCGCGAGGCCGGTCGGACGGCTTGATCACAAAGAGCAAGGCGCGCAAGGCGCGGAAAAGAAAGGTCTGCTTCGATGTCCAGCCCCCATCACGGCGTTCCTGAACGAGAGCCTGTCACGCGTCGCAGCGCGTTTGGTGGACTCCTCCTTCCTGCCGCAGGCATCCTCCTTGGTGGATGCGCGAGCTCCCTGAAATCGGCATCGAAGCCCGAGGTCGAGATCCCCGAAGGTCGCGGTGCGTTTGTCATGCGTCCCGATGGAACGCGCGCGTTTCGCAACCATGAGTTCGTCGATCAAGACGGCAACAAGGTCCGCTTCCAAGACGATCTCGTCGAAGGCAAGATCTTCGGCGCGACCTTTCAATACGCCAAGTGCAAAGGCATTTGCTCGAACATGACCGAGCAGATGAAGAAGGCGTACGACCTCATGACGCCGATCATGGGGAACCCCGTGCAGTTCTACATGTTTTCACTGGCAGGCGACTCGCCTGCTGCGATGAAGGAGTTCATGCAGGCGCGCGGCGTCTATGGACTTCCCGGCTGGCGCTTCTTCTCTGGAACGAACGAAGCCATCACCGACATTCGCTGGGCCTTCGGCTTTGGCGATCCCAACGAAGAGCTCGACCAGAATCTTGCGGGCCACACGGGCATGGTGCGATTCTGCAATCACAGCCTCGACAAGTGGTCGGCCTGCCCTGCTCAAGGGAGTCCCGAAGCAACGGCCCGACTGATGGTCCGCATGTTCCCCGCCAACGCGCGGCCGCAACTTCCAAACATCGCGTCCAAGGCCGCAGCACCAACCTATCGGATGAAGGACTGGGTTCCCGCGAAGCCGCTTGAAGGTCAAGCCGCTCCAGGAACGCCAAGCCTCTAGGCCGATGAAGGTCCGACATCCGCGTCATGCCGATTGTGCAAGCGCTGCAGGTCGCGCCGCTGCGTGATTCCGCCGTCGCGCTTGCCTCGCCTTGGTGAGGCGCTACACTTCTCGCGCGAGGCACCCATCCACTCAAGCTGAGGGAAGCGAGACCAACGATGTCACATCGCGACGCTGCGAAGCCAGATTCGGACGCGGTTCACCGTGCACTCACTCGCCGCAGTCTGCTGGCTTCCTTGGTGTTTCCAGCCGCGGCAGTCGCCGCGGGCTGCGCCACTTCACAGAACGCCAAGCGCCAACCCACGATCGCGC
This sequence comes from Planctomycetaceae bacterium, assembly GCA_947490615.1. Taxonomy (GTDB): domain Bacteria; phylum Planctomycetota; class Phycisphaerae; order Phycisphaerales; family SM1A02; genus QWPT01. The sequence goes on from CANLHK010000006.1 coordinate 138,506, forward strand.
TGACCGACCATGAGCTCGGCTTTGAACCCAAGCTTGGCGCCACCAAGATGGAAAGCGACGGCACGCGGTCGTTTCGCAACCATCTCTTGCACGATCAAGATGGCAACGCCGTGCGCTACCAGGATGATCTCATCCGCGGTCAGATCTTCGCGGCGACCTTCATGTATGTGGACTGCAAGGGAATCTGCTCGGAAATGACGGGCAAGATGACCGAGGCCTACGACCTCCTGCAGCCGATCATGGGGCGTCCCGTGCAGTTCTACACCTTTTCGCTCGCGCAAGATTCGTCTGACACGCTCAAGCGCTACATGGAAGCGCGCGGTCTCTATGGTCGGCCTGGATGGAAGTTCCTCACTGCGCCGAAGGCTGTCATCACCGACATTCGCTGGGGATTTGGCTTCTTCGACGCGGATGAAGAGCTCGACTCGAATCTCACCACGCACACTGGCATGGCGCGGTTTGGCAACCACCGTCTGGATCGATGGAGCTCTTGCCCTGCGTTGGCGAATCCGAAACTCACCGCGCGGAGTGTCGTCTCGCTCTTTCCTTCCGATCAGCGTCCGTACATCGCCGCGCTCGATCGCAAGCAAGCGCATCCTGCTCGGAAGATTCCCAACTTTGAGCCGCTGCCACCTTCGACGCAGGGAGAGGGATAAGCACGAGGAGTGAGCCGGAGAGGCGCGGCGCTTTCGCGTGGACTTCGTCTTGCTCTAGAGATTTCTCACGCTGCTGTGAAGCGCTGCTTGACTTGGTCCACATCCGCGCCAACTTCTCGGTAGTTCCTGCACAGGGTGCAGGAACCGATCGACCTCCGCTCGTCCCGGCGAGTTCGACCGAACCACTTATGCACTTCGAGACGCCAGAGGTGGCGCATGTTCAAGTTGAGCAGCGTGCTCGTTCGTCCAACTGTCTTTTTTGTAACAGTAGGTTGGCTTCACTGCGCACCCGTCTTGGCGCAGGTCGACCCACTGAGCGTTTTTGAGCCGTCGCTCAAGAGCATTCCTGTTCCTGTTCCCACGACGCTTGGCGACTACATCGCCGACCGCGATGCGGCGCGTCGCTTAGGCAAGGCGCTCTTCTGGGATGTTCGGCTTGGGAGTGATGGCGCCACCGCATGCGCCACCTGTCACCATCAGGCTGGCGCCGATCCGCGCCGCACCAACACCATGCATCCTGGCGCCAATGGCGGGTTTTCCAACGCTGTCACGCCGGGCGCGAATGCCCCAGCCGCGATCTTTCCCACGATGCAGTTTGCCAACACGGCCAACCGCTTCAGCACGGTGCTCCGCAACATCGACGATGTCGTCGGCAGCGAAGGCGTCTTGCGCGAGCAGTTCCTCGGCCTCAACGCCGATGGCAATGAGGAGTGCGAACACCTGTCAGAACCAGTGTTCACTGCTGGTGGCGTGGCCTACCGACAAGTCACGGGCCGCAACGCGCCTTCCGTGATCAACGCGATCTACAACGTCCGCCAGTTTTGGGATGGCCGCGCCAACGCGTGGTTCAACGGAGTGAATCCCTTCGGAACCGTCGATGACGCTGCGCGGGTCTGGCGCGTCAACGCCAAGACGGGACTTCCGATGCAAGTAAAACTCTCGATCGATCACGCCTCGCTTGCCTCGCAGGCGGTCGGTCCCGTGAACAACGATGTCGAGATGGCCGCGCATGGCCGCGGTTGGATCGATGTGGCGCGCAAGCTGCTCAACACGAAAGCGCTCGCCACGCAGGAAGTCAGCCCGCGCGACAGTCTCCTCGGCGCGCTCGCGGCTCCCTCGACTGGGCTCACGCTGCGCTACGACGAAATGATCGCTGCAGCGTTTCATCCGCACTGGCGCTCGAGCATCGAAGTGACGGCAGGCCTCACCATGCTCGAAGCCAACATGCCGCTGTTTTTCGGCCTTGCGGTGCAGGAATACCAAGCAACCTTGGTGTCGAACGACTCCCGCTATGACCAGTGGATTGAGCGCAACGGCCCCAACGGTGGCGCGCCTGATCTCTTCACAACGCAAGAACTCCGCGGCATGCGGCTCTTCTTCAATCTCGACCCGACGCTGCCTGACACCAACTGCAGAGCATGCCATCTGAGCGCGCTCTTCTCGGTCGCGACCTACGCGGGGAAAGTCGGCGGCGGTGGCGGACACAACGGCGCTGGTGCTTTTCCTGGCGCAGTCGACAGCGACGGCGACACCTTTCCTGACATCATCGATGCGTTCCCCATGGATCCCACCGAGTGGCTCGACACCGACCACGATCACATCGGCAACAACGCTGATCCCGATGATGACAACGACGGCATGCTCGACGCGGTCGATCCGTTTCCACTCGACGCGCTCAACACGCCAGAGGGCGCCGGGACTTTTCCCAACGCGCAGTTTGCACCGCAGCCGATCGCGTTCATGCCCGATCTTGCGGGCATGCACAAGCGCACCATGATGTTTCAGGAGCCACCGATGGGCTACGAACCAGCGGTGCGACCGCTCGACTTCACGCTCACTGGTGATGGCGTGCGGCTCTACGATCCGATCGGCGCTCTCGTCCTCCATGTGCCGATGATCCCGCGCAGCTTTTTCCCGTGCAATTTCATCTTTGCGCCTGAGGTGCCGATTCCATCGCTCGGGCCAACCGCAGCGTTGCTGATCGACGCACGCACCGTCAACTGCAGGATGTCGCTCAGCATCGCCCTCTTCAACTGCCCGCTCGGAAGCTACCGCGTCACCATCGACGGCATCGATCGCGGCACGCTCGTCTCCGATCCGCTGACGATGTACGACGAGGGCTTCTACAACATCGGTGTGCGGCCAACGGGAGAGGATCTCGGCGTTGGTGGTGCGCATCCCAATGGCACACCGCTCGCGGCGTCGCGCAGACTGCTCGTGCACAACTTCCTCCCTGAGTTCGGGCAGCTTTGGAGTGGCGGCAATCTTGCCAACCATGTCAATGGCTCGTTCAAGACACCGTCGTTGCGCAATGTCGAACTCACGGGTCCCTACTTCCACAACGGCGGCGCCGCGACGCTCGAAGATGTCATCCGTCTGTACAACCGCGGCGGCGACTTTCACACCGCCAACAAGATCGACCTCGCGCCCGCGATGTTGGCGATGGACCTCAACGAGGGACACATCACCGATCTCGCCTCGTTCCTGCGCACACTGACCGATGAGCGCGTGCGCGACGAGCGCGCACCCTTCGATCACCCTGCTATGCCATTGGCCAGCGGTGGCCAAGTTCCCGCCATCGGTGCGGAGGGTCGCGCCGACGGCTGCGCTCCGCCGCTTCTCCCGTTTGAGGACAACCTCCTCGTGACCGATCCATGGCTCGGCGACTGTGACCGCAACGGATTGCTCGATACCTGCGAGCTTTCGCGTCACGCTGACCGCGTCGACCGCAACGGCAATGGTCTGCTCGATGCCTGCGAACAGCCGCTCTGCGCAGCGGACATCACCAACGATGCGCTCGTCGGCGGTGACGATCTCGCAATCCTTCTCGCGGCGTGGAACCAACCAGCTTCCGCAGCCGCCGACGCGGACATCGATCACTCAGGCCTTGTCGACGGAGGAGATCTCGCGATCCTCTTGGGCAGTTGGGGTCCGTGCCACTGAGCGGCACCATCATGGGGGCTGCGCGGGCATAACCCGATTCAAATCCAAGTTGAAGTGAGCCGCTTGCATCGCGGCAAATTGGAGCGAGTGTTGCGGTGGCTCGCTTCGTCAAGCGAGCACTGTGCGGTCTTCCGCTCGTCCCGGGGTCTCGTACAACCATGTTTCTCATCGACGCCAGAGGTGGCACAGATGTCTCATTTTTCTCCTGCGCGAACGCGCACTGGCTTGGCTTTTGCCATTGCCTTGTGTTCGGCTGGTTCTGCTTTGGCGCAGAATCACCTTGAACCCTCACTCAAGACCATCCCAATTCCTGAGCCTTCGACGCTCACCGAGTACATCGCTGATCGCGATGCTGCGATCCGACTCGGCAAAGCATTCTTCTGGGATACCCGCGTCGGCAGCGACGGCGTGACCGCCTGCGCGACTTGCCACCACCAAGGTGGCTCCGATGCGCGCATCAAGAGCACCTTTGGTCCTGGCGCCGACAAGATCTTTAGCGCTGGAATCGAGCCAGGAACCAACGCACTCGCTGCGTTGTTCCCGCTCACGAAGTTCGCCGATGTCGCCAATCGATTCAGCACCGTGGAGCGCAGCATCGATGATGCCGCAGGCTCAGCTGGTGTGATGCGCGAGGACTTCGAGGGACTCAATGCCGAGGGCGGCGAAGATTGCAAGCGCGTGGCAGAGCCGATCTTCATCGACCACAACGGCGTGGCGCACCGTCAAGTGACGCACCGCAACGCTCCATCGGTCATCAATGCCGTCTTCAATGTCCGACAATTCTGGGATGGCCGCGCCAACGCTTGGTTCAACGGCGTGAATCCCTTCGGTCCCGTCGATGACGCCGCGATGGCGTGGCACATGGATTCAAAGACGGGGACTCCCGAACAGATCTAGCTCACCATCGACCACGGATCGCTCGCCTCGCAGGCGGTTGGTCCTGTGACCGACGACGACGAAATGTCCGCAGACGGCCGCGAATGGGTCAATGTCGCGCGCAAACTGATGCCGACTCGCGCTCTGATGACACAGAAGGTCCATTCCTCCGACAGCGTGCTCGGGAGCTTTGCGCAGCCCGACAGCGGAATCAATCAAACCTACGCAGAGATGATCGACGCTGCGTTCCTCCCCGCGTGGCGCGGCGACGCGGAAGTCGAGCCTGGCATCACACTCACCGAAGCCAATATGTCGCTCATCTTCGGTCTCGCGGTGCAGCTCTATGAAGCCACGCTGGTCTCCGACAACTCGCGCTATGACCAGTTCATCGAGCAGGACGGCGTGATGGGAAACGCCACAGCTCCTGACTGATCAGGAACTCATGGGCGCGCGCCTCTTCTTCAACATGGATCCGCGTCTGCCGCGCACGAACTGCCAGCTCTGCCACATGAGCGCGCTCTTCACGGGCGCGACCTACGCAGGCGAAGGCGGCGAAGGACCCGATCAACCCGCGATCGGCATCTTCCCAGGCGATGCCGACGCAGACCACGATCTCATTCCTGATGTCGCCGACGCATTCCCGTCCGATCCCACCGATTGGCTGGACAGCGATCACGACGGTTCGGGTAACAACGCTGACACCGACGACGACAACGATGGACTTCTCGATGCCGACGACCCAGCACCGCTTGATCCACTGAACATCCCTGAAGAGGGCGGCTACGAAGGCGGCATCTATCCGCCAGGGCCGATTCTGATCGAGCACAACATCGCGCAAGTCTCGCAATCGAGCATCACCTTCCGCGAGCCACCGACGGGCGTCGAGCCGACGGTGCGACCGCTGAACTTCCCATTGCTCGGCAAGGGCATCGATCTCTGCACCAAGAAGGGCACCGTCCTCGCGCACATGAACACGCTGGCACGACGCGCCTATCCCTGCACGCTCGAGCAGAACACTGTGGTCCCCGCGCCAGCGATCGGCGAGTTTGCAGCACTCATCGTCGACTTCAAGATCGTCGACTGCAAGATGACCATGACGCTGGAGATTTCCGACGCGCCACTTGATGTGACCTACATCGTCAAGATCGACGGCGTGGTCCGCGGCACACTCGGCGCAACGCCTTCGGTGTTGTTCGAGGCGGGCTTCGACAACATCGGCGTGCGTCCGCAGACCGACGACCTCGGCCTCGGCGGTACCCATCCCAATGGCGTTCCAATTTCACCTTCAGTCCGCGTGCAGTCGAATCCAAATCTCACCGAGTACGGCGATCTCTCGGACGCCGTCGGCATCGAACCGCGTGTCGTCGGCGCCTTCAAGGTTCCCACGCTGCGCAATGTCGAGCTCACGGGTCCCTACTTCCACAACGGCGGCATGTCTACGCTCGAAGAGGTCATCCGCTTCTACAACCGCGGCGGTGACTTCCATGAGGCGAATGTCGACAACCTCGCGCCCGACATGATGGCGCTGGGTCTCTCGGAGACGCACATCTCGGCGCTCGCAGCGTTCCTGCGCACGCTGACCGATGAGCGCGTTCGTACTGAGCAAGCGCCCTTCGATCACCCAGCACTTCCGCTTCCCAACGGTGCCCCATTGGCAGCCGTTGGTGCAGGTGGTCGCCCAGAGAGCTGTGGCAAACCTATGGTGACCTTCGCAGAGGCACTGGCCAACGAAGATCCGTTTGCAGGCGACTGCGATGAGAACGGGCAACTCGATTCTTGCGAGATCGCTCTCGACGCGCGCCTCGACTTGGACGGCGATGGAATCCTCGACGCCTGCCAGAACCTCTGCGCCGCGGATATCACGCTTGATGGATTTGTCGACGGAGCAGATCTCGGCACGCTGCTCGCATCGTGGGGGCTCGCCTCCAACGGTGCAGAAGGTGCGGACATCGATCGCTCAGGTTTGGTCGACGGAGCCGACCTCGCGATCCTGCTCGCAAGCTGGGGCCGCTGCAACTGAATGAGAGAGTGAGTGCACTTCGTGCAACGACCCCGGGCACCGCGCGGTGCCCGGGGTTTTCGTTTTGAGGGGTCTGGCCACCGAACGGAGGAGCCGCATGGTCTGGGGCGCCGCCGCCTGCTCCAATGGCGCGGATTACGGGTGCGCACGCCCACGAGCGGATCACCTCGCAATTTTCTGCGATTCTAAGTATCTTTGGGTACTTGAGTTAGAGCCACGCGCTCTGAAGAAGCGAGCACCATGAACCGGGTTGGTGAGGAGACCCGCACGGGACCTCGGTCGCTCAAGCGTGCAGGAACGGAGCAAGATTCGTGCTGCGTCGAGCTGGAAGGCGACGCGCGGCACACGCTGTTTGATTTGGCGAGGAGCGAATTGTGCCTGTGGGCGCGTCCGTACGAGCGCCTTGGCAACGATCCAATCCCCACCGAAGGCGACCACAAACAGCGCGCGAATCACACCTCCGACCCAGAGACTCCTTCGGCGATTGAAGGCCGCCGAGGGACCATCGAAAGGTCCGAGCGTTTCCCGACTGCGAAGGATGCCGCTCAGCAACGCCGATCGTCCCGGCCACTGCGAAGCGATGCTTCCATCCGCCACCCAAGAGTCCGCGAGGACTCTTGGGTGTTTTTTTACCGCCCGCGTCCCTCCGCCGTGAGAGCCCACCGTCTGCACGGTTTGGATCGGCGGTACAAGCAGGCTCTCTAAAACCTTACATCTCAGCCGCTTGCGCTTGACTCGCCCCGATTGGCCTCTACCTTCTTTCTCGGTGCGCGCTGTGAGTGCGTGCAGCTCGAATCTCGGCTCGTCACCGATTCGATCGTGCCTTGATCCCCAAGGCCTGTCCAACTCACGTCAGAGGTGTTCCATGCATCTTGGTTCCCGGGGCCCTGTCACAGGGCTGGTTGCGCCATGCGCGACCTTGTTCTCGCTCGCGCTGACCGTCTGCGCGTTCACAACGAACTCTGCTTCTGGACAGGGCTTTTTCGAGCGCTCGCTCAAGTCCATCCCCGTTCCTGAGCCGCTGTCACTCAACGACTACATCGCAGACCGCGAGGCTGCGATTCGTCTCGGTAAAGCGCTGTTCTGGGATGTCCGTGTCGGAACCGATGGCAAGACCGCCTGCGCGACCTGCCACCATCAGGCTGGGTCGGACTCGCGGGTCAGCAACATCGCGAATCCTGGCGCCGACGGCGCGTTCAGCGCGGGCTTTGCGCCAGGCACTCCAGCGCCTGCGAGCCACTTCCCGATGACGGCCTTCAACAACCCTGCAAACCGCGCGAGCGGTCGAACACGCAGCGTGGACGACATCGCAGGATCCGCAGGCATCTTGCGCTCGACCTTTGTTGGCAATGGCACCAACGCGGACTTCGTGACCCTCGACCCAGAGCCGATCTTCAACTCCGCTGCAGGACCCGAGCGTCAGGTGACGGGACGCAACACGCCCTCGGTCGTGAACGCTGCGTTCAACATCCGCCAGTTCTGGGATGGACGCGCCAATGCGTGGTTCAACGGAGTGAACCCATTCGGCAGTGTCGACTCGACGGCGCGCGTCTGGCAAGTGAACGCCAAGACGGGCGCTCCCTCACAGACGCAACTCGCGATCGACCACGCGTCCCTCGCCTCGCAAGCAGTCGGACCCGCGAACAACTCGGTTGAGATGGCAGCGCACGGTCGCAATTGGACCGACCTCGCTCGCAAGCTTCTCGACAGCCGCGCTCTCGCGACACAACGCGTCAGCGCCAACGACAGCCAGCTCGGCGCGCTCGCTTCGAGTGATGGCGGCCTCACGACGACCTACCGCACGCTGATTGAGCAAGCGTTTCAGCCGCGCTGGGTTTCCAACGCCGCGACTCCCGATGGATTCTCCGTCACCGAGGCGAACATGTCGTTCTACTTCGGTCTTGCGGTGCAGGCGTATGAGACGACGCTTATCAGCGACGACTCTCGCTATGACCAATGGATCGATCAGGATGGTCCAAACGGTTTCGCGCCTGGTCTCCTGAGCAATCAAGAACTCCGCGGGCTGCGCCTCTTCTTCAATGTTGATCCGCTGCTGCCGCCGACGAACTGCCGCGAGTGCCATGTTGGCCCCGCGTTCAGCGTCGCGACCTATGTCGGCAAGGGCACCAAGCTCGTCGGCAATCTCGGCATGGGTGTCTTTCCTGGCGCGATGGACTCCGACGGCGACGGCTACCCCGATCTCATCGATCCGTTCCCGCTCAATCCCGCGGAGTGGCTCGACACCGACCGCGACGGCATCGGCAACAATCTGGATCTCGACGACGACAACGACGGCATCCCCGATCTCACCGACGCCTTCCCGCTCGATGAGGACAACGGTCTCGGTGAACCAGCTCCAGGCGTCGGCGTGTTCGCACCCGTCCCCATCGCCCTCATGGAAGATCTCGCTGGAGGCCTCGCGATGGCGATGACCTTCGAGGAACCGCCGATGGGCTTCGAGCCCACCGCGATCCCACTCGACTTCCCGCTGCTCGGTGGCGGCATCGATCTCTACGACCCCAATGGCGTCCTCCTCACCCATGTGCCACTGCCAGCGCGTTCGGCGATGCCGTGCAGCTTCCTCTTTGAAGCCGTGAAGCCACTGACGAAACTCGCGCCGATGGCGAAGTTCATCGTCGAGGCGCAGGTCATCAACTGCAGACTCGCACTCGTGATCGGCATCCATGGTTTCCCACTCGGCGACTACACGGTCACGATTGATGGCGTGCAGCGCGGCGTGCTGCAATCCAAGCCATTCCGCATCTACGACGAAGGCTTCTACAACATCGGCGTGCGTCCGATGGGCGAAGATCCTGGCGTCCACGGTTCACATCCCAATGGCGTGCCGCTCTCGGGCACGATGCGTCTCCTCGGCGGAAACACCATGGCGGAGTTCATGCCCGTCACCACGCCGAGCGGACATCTTCCTGCCGTGAAGAACTCGTTCAAGACGCCGTCGCTGCGCAATGTCGAACTCACGGGTCCTTACTTCCACAACGGTGGCGTCGCGACGCTCGAGGATGTCATCCGCCTCTATAACCGTGGCGGCGACTTCCACGACGACAATGTGGAGACGCTGGCTCCGTCGATCCTCGCGCTCGGACTCAACGAGTCGCACATCACCGACCTTGCAGCGTTCCTTCGCACGCTGACCGACGAGCGTGTCCGCGATGAGCGCGCGCCGTTCGATCATCCGTCGCTTGAACTCTCGGATGGCCGCACCGTGCCAGCCATCGGCGCCGATGGACGCGCCGCCGCATGCGCGACACGGCTGCACACCTTCGCAGAATACCTCTACATCACCGATCCGTTCTATGGCGACTGCGACCACAACGGTCTGCTCGATGCCTGTGAGATCACCCGCGCCCCCGAGCTCGATGCCAACCAAGATGGCGTGCTCGACGCCTGTGTGCTCCCGTGCATCGCCGACATCACCGATGACCGAGCGGTCGACGGCTCTGACCTCGCGCAAGTGCTCGCATCGTGGAATCGCGGCGGAAAGAAGGCTGGTCGCGCCGACATCGATGGCTCTGGCCTCGTGGACGGCGGCGACCTAGCGATCCTCCTCGGGAGCTGGGGACCCTGCCGCTAAGACAATCGATTCAACTGTCCATCCACACGCAACGCGCCGTCGGCAGAAATGCCGACGGCGCGTTGTTTCGTGTGCATGTCCATCAGAACGAAGTCGGCAGCCGACAGCGGCAGCGCGCTAGGGCGCGGCGACATCGAAGCGAACCATCATCGCGTGATCTTCATGCACGGTGTTATGGCAGTGCATCGGGTACTTCCCGATCCAGTCGTGGAACTTCACGAAGACTTCCACTTCGTCACCCCCGTGCAACGGGAACACATCTTTGCGTCCACCGCGCACGGGATCGTCTTCGTCCACATCGTTCGAGGTCAGGATGCGACCTTCCTCAAGATGGAAGTGGACGGGATGCGACCAGCCACCCGAGGTGGACATGGTCCAGACCTCGGGGCGTCCTTGCACAACGGTCGCATCGACGCGCGACGGATCAAAGAGCCTGCCATTGACGGTCCAGAGTCCATTGCTGCGATTGAACCGCCAGGTGCGACGGACGGCGCTCGCAAGTTCCGCTTCCGAAATCGGGGGATAGGGGCGAAGCGTGCTTGGAACGCGGCTCGGGTCTGCCACCGCGCCTGGGAGGATGCGGAACTGAAGGACGCGTGGCGACTGATTGAGCGGGAGCATCTTGTCGCGCGGCCCGCGTGGATCAGGCTGATCCGCGCGGTTCACGAGATAGAGCGTCGTCGTAGAAGCAGGAAGCGTTGAGAAGTCGACCACGAGGTCGATGCGTTCGGCAGGTGCCATCGGCGAGTTCACCGCGGTGACTGGCGCTTCGAGCAGATTCCCGTCGTTGCCGATGACCTGGTAGGTCATGGAGTTCGAGAACTGGAAGTTGTAGAACCGCGACGGCCCGCCGACGAGGAGGCGAAGTCGGTACTTGCGCCGCTTGACTTCGAAGTAGGGTTGGACAAGGCCGTTCACGAGATCCTTGTCGCCAAGCACGCCATCCATGTCCAGCACATCCATGGTCAAGATGCCGTTGGAATTGAAGCGGCGATCCATGATCACCAACGGGATGTCGTGGCAGTCCTGCGTGTTCGCACCATTGGGAACACCGCTCGGAAGCCGCAGCGCGTCGGGATTGGGATCGTTCTCGTTTCCCGTGTCGAGCTCGTCGAACAACAAGTAGAACCCCGCGAGGCCGCGGTAGGTGTTCTGCGAAGTGAAGTCCATGCAGTGGTCGTGGTACCAGAGCGTGCCCTTGCACTCAGTTTCATTGCCACCGGCAGGATGATTGGCATAGTGGTGGTCCTTGAATTCCCCTGGACCATAGAAGTCCGTCGGGAAGCCATCGGACTCCGACGCGGTGCTCGCGTTGTGGAGATGGGTGATGATCTCGCTCGAACCGAATCCTTGGATGACGGCGGGGAGTTCGTTCTTGAAGCGCACGAGAACCGGCTCGCCATACTTGGCGATGAAGGTCGGGCCTGGAACGGAGCCGTTGTAGCTCGACCAGTTGCTCAGCCCAAGTTGCGGATGCGGACGCGCCGCCACTTAGCGGACCGACATCTCGTAGTACTTCTGCGGAAGGAACTCATCAAACCGCTGGTGCGCTGCAGGAATGACTGGCGGATCAGTCGGCGAGAGCGTCGTTGGCACCATCCACTGCGGGAAGGCCAAGCGCTGGATAAACGGAGCCGTCGCAGGACTTGCTGGTGGATCCGAAAGGCGAAACGCCGAAGTCTTGGTGTTGATGAAGAACGCGCCCGAAGCCAGGGCGGAGTACTGCAAAAACCCACGGCGTGAATGTGATGACCCAGGAACCATGGAGAGATCTCCCGCGCTGACGAAGCGCAGTACTGAAAGACTTGCCCGCTGCGGCAGGCAATTGTTCCAAAGACCGACCAGGCGCACCGCAGGCGTGCATGGCACCTCTGGAAAGCATGTGGGGCGTTGCGCGGCAAGCGCGCGATGCCCGTCTCTCGTTCTCTCTCAGTGTGATGACTCTACTGACCGCTGGCAACGATCTCGAACTTGATCATCATCATGTGATCCTCGTGGACCCCGTTATGGCAGTGCATCACATACTGCCCGATCCAATCGCGGAAACGAAGTGCGACGACCATCTCGTCGCCTCCATGGAGACTAAAGACATCTTTGCGGCCTCCAAGGACACCGCCGTTGATGTTCTGCCCGTTGTAGCGCAGCAGACGACCCTCTTCGACATGAAAGTGAATCGGATGCGCCCAGCCACCAGGAGTGCTGAACTTCCAGATCTCTGGACGGCCCTGCACGACGGTCGCGTCAACGCGATGCTCGTCGAAGAGCTTGTTGTTCACAGCCCACATGCCGTTGCGGCGATCGAACTTCCAGTCGCGACGCACGGCGCCCGCGGTCGGGATGGTCAACAGCGGGCGAAGGTTCTCGGGAACGCGGCTCGGATCGGCGACAGCTCCAGGCTGCACGATGAACTTGAGGACACGCGGCGAGGCGTTGAGCGGAAGAAGTGTGTCACGCGGACCACGGCCCGTGTCGTGCTCGCGTCGGTTGACGATGTAGACCTCGGTGGTCGACGCGGGCAAGGTCGAGAAATCAACGACGATGTCCCAACGCTCGCCAGGACCCATCTCGACCTTGGTCTGCACGATCGGGTGCGGCAAGAGATTGCCGTCGCTGGCGATGACCTTGAACTCCATCTGATTGGAGAAGCACAAAGTCCAGAAGCGCGCAGGACCAGCGTCGAGCACGCGGAATCGATACTTGCGACGCTTGACCTCGAAGAACGGCTGCACGCGGCCATTCACGAGCCACTTGTCGCCGAGGTACCCATCGAGATCCATCGGATCCATGGTGAGCACGCCGTTGGAATCAAAGCGGCGATCGACGAACGCCAGCGGGATGTCGTGGCAATTGTCGGTCTCGCGGCCATTGGGCACGCCACTGGGTAGGCGCAGCGCGTCTGGGTTTGGATCGAGCTCGTTGCCGCTGTCGATCGCGTCGAAGTTCAGATAGAGGCCAGCGAGGCCGCGGTAGGTGTTCTGTGCGGTGAAATCGAGCGCGTGATCGTGGTACCACAGCGTGCCCTTGCACTCGTTGATGTCACCACTGCTCGGCCAGTTGGGATAGTGGTGATCCTTGAAATGGCCAGGACCGTAGAGTTCCCACGGCGCGCCGTCGGACTCGGGCGCGTTGTTCCCGTTGTGGAGATGGGTGATGATCTCTGGTGTTCCAAAGCCCTGCATCACATGCGGCATCTCGTTGCGAAAGCGAACCATGATCGGGTCGAAGCAACGGGAGATGAAGGTCGGGCCAGGAACACTGCCGCCGTAAGTGGAGAACCTGCTCAACCCAAGTTGCGGATGCGGGCGTGCCTGCACTTCGCGCGCCACCATTTCGTAGTACTTGGTGGGGACGAACTCGTCATAGCGCTGGTGCGCCTCAGGGATTGGCAGCGGGTCGAGTCGAACACCTTCCGCAAGAGGAACCGCAAACGGCGCGAAGGCAAGTCGCTGAATGAACGGCGTGGTCGGCGGACTCGCGGGTGCATCCGAGAGCAGGTTGCGCGTGTGCTTGGTGTTGATGAAGAACGCGCCCGAAGTGAGCGCAGAGAACTTCGCAAACGAGCGCCGTGAGCAAACGTGCTTGTTGATGAAGGACATTGACAATCCTCGGTGCCACCGACGCCAAAGAGGGCAACCCAACGGGGGACGACCACCGCTGTGCGTGACTGGTAGTCTGCGGCCGCTTTGCGACTCGGGCCCTGTTTTTTGCCAGATTGGAATCTGATCCCGTTGGTGAGCAATCTCGGTAGGCACTTGGGCGCCCCGAACGCCGCTCCTCGATCCTCGCGGACGACAATACGGGACTCGCTAGAACAAACTGTCCATTCAAATCGAGCCTGAAAATAGTCGAACACACCCTTGCCCGTTCGAGACATCTCATTACCCTCGTCGTATCACGCTCTCCCGAGCGTGCTCACTTGTGGGGCACCCCTGAACCTGCACTCTGAAGGAGCATGCATGCGCGCGTCCGTCTTCCTCCTCTCGACCGTCCTCTTCAACCTCCACGCGAGCGGACTTGCATCCGCGCAAAGCGCACCTGCTCCCGCAGGTCCTGCGATCGACGCCGAGGCAGCGCCCGAGATGTTCATTGCCATCCCTGGCGTCCGCGAGTTCCGCGGCGTGTTGACAGCGCGGCCGTTGCAGAACTCCGATGCCGATCGTCTGAGCCTCACGATGCGCCAGCTCAACGCGGCGATCGACGGCGCGATCCGCGATCTCACCACCTATGAGATTCAGCGCTATGTGCCCGAGACCGACGAGTACCAGATCACGGTGCCCGCGGGCGAGACGGAAAACTCCGTCGCCGCGAAACTGATGGCCACGGGAAACTTCCAGTATGTCGAGCCCGACTGGACCGTGTATCCAGTCGGCTGCCCGAACGACGCGAACTTCGCCTCGCAGTGGCACCACGGCGCGACGCGCATGGCTTCGTGCGCAGCGTGGGATCTGCAAACAGGATCACCGTCCGTCGTCGTCGCGATTTGCGACACGGGTGTGCGCACGCGCCATGTCGACCTCACGCTCAATCGCCGCGAGGGATACAACGTCACTGCAGCGCGCTGGGAATCCGCGGGCGGACTCATCAACGATGTGAACGGTCACGGCACCAACTGCACGGGATGCTCGGCGGGCAACGGCAACAACGCTCTCGGCATCTCAGGAATTGGCTGGAATCTCGGCCATCGCATGATGCGCGTCACCGACCTCGCCACAGGCAGCGCGTCGATCTCCAACCTCACGACTGCAGCGCGTGTTGCAGCTGATGCAGGTGATCGCGTCGCGAGCGTCAGCTACAGCGGCGTCACCTCCTCGACCGTGAACTCCACGGGCACCTATGTGCGCAGCAAGAACGCGATGCTGGTGTGGGCGGCGGGCAACGAAGCCACCACCATGACGGGCAACCGCAACGACGATGTCCTCATCGTCGGCGCGTCGGATTCCAATGATCTCCTGGCGAGCTTCTCGAATCGCGGCTCACTCGTCGATTTCGTCGCTCCTGGCGTGAGCATCTTTACGACCTCCAACGCAGGCGACACTTCCTACGCGTCGGTCAGCGGCACCAGCTTCTCCTGCCCGATCACGGCTGGACTCTGCGGACTGATCTGGTCGCGCAATCCAACGCTGACTCCAGCGCAGGTTGAGTCGATCATCCGCGGTTCCTGCACCGATCTCGGCACCGCCGGACTCGACGACCTCTACGGATACGGCCGCATCAATTCCAGCGCCGCCATCGCGGCCACGCCACCAGTCAGCGGCGACACCGTGCCGCCTGCGGCGCCGGTCTCGCTGTTGGCGACGCCAGGCCAACTCACCGTGAGCCTCAACTGGGCTGCGAACTCCGAGAGCGATCTCGCGGGCTACCGCGTCTATCGCTCGACCACCAACGGCTCGGGCTATGTGGAAGTGTCTACCGCACTCGTCACGGGCACCGCGTTCCTGAACTCGGGGCTCACTGGTGGAGTCACCTATTACTATGTGATTCGCGCCCAGGACACCGCAGGCAACCAGTCTGGCAACTCGATCCAGGCCTTCGCGACGCCCACCGCGCCGCCAACGCCCGTGACCCTCTTCACTGATGGATTTGAATCAGGCAACCTCACGGTTGGCGGCTGGGTCACGCAAAACGGTCAGGCCACAGCCAGCACGGCTGGGCGCCAAACGGGAACCTGGGGTGCGCGCATCACAGGCACCAGCTGGCTTGAGAAGTCGCGCTCGACCGTGGGCTACAACACCATCGCTCTTGTGTTCGGCCGCCGCACTTCGGGCATGGATGCTGGTGAGTTCCTCACCATCGAATGGTGGAACGGCAGCGCGTGGACCTCGGCTGGCACCGTGAACACGACCGCGTGGGTGACCCAGACCGTGAATCTGCCCGCGGCTGCCGCAGGCAACGCAGCGTTCAAGTTCCGCTTCCGCACCAATGCCAGCGCGACCAACGAGCGCGGCGACATCGACAATGTGACGCTTCGCGGCACGCCGAACTGACGGCGGCACGAGCAGCCAACCCAATCAACTCCCGGCGCCTCCGTCCTCGTGACGGAGGCGCCTTTCTTTTTCCGACTGCGAGGCGCGCGCTCGCCGATGTAGGATCGCGCCCGCATGTCGATCTCGATCCTGATCCTCACCCTGAACGAAGAGCCGAACATCGGCGCCTGCATCGACTCGCTCGCGGGCTTTGACGACATCGTTGTCTTCGACAGTCTCAGTAAGGACCGCACCAAAGAGATCGCGCTCGCGCGCGGGACACGCATCGTTGAGCGTCCCTTCGACAACTGGGCTGCCCACCAGAACTGGGCGATGGATCACATCGACTTCCGCCACCCGTGGGTCTTCTACCTCGATGCCGATGAGCGCATGACACCCGCCCTACGCGCCGAAATCCTGGCGATCGCCAACGACTCGTCCCGCACCGAAGTCGCGTATTACTGCGGCCGCATGAACTTCTTCATGGGCAAGTGGATCCGCCATGCCATGCCGCCAGGGATGATCATGCGCTTCTTCCGACCGCGCTCCATTCGCTTTGAGCGGTTGGTCAATCCAGTCCCCGTGCTCAGCGGACCGCACGGCTACCTCAAGAACTACTTCGAGCACTACAACTTCTCGAAGGGTCTCACCGAGTGGTTTGACAAGCACAACAAATACAGCCTCTTCGAAGCAATGGAAGGCATGAAGCTGCGCGGCCAACAGCGCGCTGGCATTGGCGCACTCTTCTCGCGCGACAGCTTCGCGCGCCGCCGCGCCATGAAGGAACTCAGCTTCCGATTGCCGTTTCGAACCCTGCTGAAGTTTTGCTACCTCTACTTCGTGCAGCGCGGATTCCTTGATGGACATGCGGGTTTCACCTACTGCCGACTGCAGGCGATCTATGAGTACATGATCGTGGTGAAGATGCGGGAACTCGCGCGCGCCGAGAAGGGCCTGCCGAGTTAGCACGCGACGCGGCTCGATATGCTGCGTCCATGCTCTCCTGCTCTCGCTTCGTGATCGCGCTCCTGGTTCTTACGGCTTCGCTTGCTCACGCCGAGGAAGGCATGTGGCTTCCCAACGCGATCCCTGCGGAAGCACTGAAGGCGAAGTACGGATTCACGGGCACACCGCAGCTCTTTGAACACCTGCAGAAATCCGCCGTGCGCGTTTCAACGGGCGGATCGGGATCCATCGTGTCTGCGGGCGGCCTCGTCATGACCAACCACCATGTCGGCAGCGACATGCTTGCCAAACTCTCGACACCCGAACGCGACTTGTTGAAGACGGGTTTCCACGCCAAGACACTCGCGGAAGAACTCCCCTGCCCTGACATCGAGTTGGATGTCCTCTGGTCGATCGAGGATGTCACCGCCCGTGTGCACGACGCCGCCAAGGGGCTGAGCGACGCCGCCGCTGCTGGCGCTGCGAAACGCAAGGCCGTCGCGCAGATCGAAGACGAGAGCGAGCAGACCACAGCGTTGAAGAGCGAAGTCGTGACGCTCTATCAAGGCGGTCGCTACCACCTCTACCGCTCTAAGACTTACCGCGATGTTCGACTGGTGTTCGCACCCGAAACCGCGATCGCGTTCTTTGGCGGCGATGCCGACAACTTCGAGTTCCCTCGCTTTGATCTCGACTGCTGCTTCTTTCGCATCTATGAGAAGGGCGCGCCGCTGCAGGCCGAGCACTTCTTGTCGTGGGATCGTGACGGCGCCAACGCGAACGAACTCGTCTTTACCTGGGGCCATCCTGGCTCTACGAATCGGCTCTACACCGCCGACCATGTGGCCTTCTTGCGCGATATCGAAGAGCCCGCGTCCTTGCGCCGACTCTGGCGCAATGAGGTTCGCCTCATGACCTTCATGGGCCGAAGTGCAGAGAACGCCCGCATCGCGCGAGAAGACTTCTTTGGCACGCAGAACAGTCGTAAGGCGACGCAGGGCCTCGTCGACGCGCTGCAAGATCCCGCGTTGGTTGCCTCAAAGCGCGCGGAAGAAGCGGCGCTGCTTGACAGGTTGAAGGGAAAGCCCGAAGCAGCGCAGTTTGAACGCGGCCGCGCCATGGTGCGAGCGTCGCTTGACGCATCGTCCCGTCTCGCGCGCGACTATCTCCCCTTGGAACGACGCTTCCGCGCGGGTGATCTCGCTGCGTTGGCGCGCACAATTGTGCGGCTCAACAGCGAGCAACGAAAGCCCAGCGCGGATCGCCTTCCTGAGTATGGTGATGCGGGTCGCGAGACGCTCGAGACCATGCTCTACTCGCCCGCGCCGATTCACGCGGCACTCGAGATTGAGCGGCTGACTTCGTGGCTCTCTGGCCTTGCCGAAGAACGCGGCCTCGACGATCCGCTGGTCCGCAAGGTGCTCGCTGGCATGAGCCCGCGCGCACGCGCCACGGCGCTGGTCCAATCGACCGCGCTCGCAGAGGTCGCTTCCCGCAAGGCGCATGTCGCGCTCTCAAGTCGCGCGCTCGCTGACGCCACCGACTCGATGATCCAGTTCGCGCTGCTGCTCGACGCCGAAGCGCGCCGCGCGCGCAAGGCGTGGGAAGATGAGGTCGAGAGTCCGCAGCGACTCGGCTACGCAGAGATTGCGACAGCGCGCTTTGCTGCGTTAGGTGACAGCACCTATCCCGACGCGACCTTCACCCTTCGAATGAGCTACGGCACCGTGCAAGGGTGGACGACCGATGCAGGCCAGGAGATCGCTCCCTGTACGACGCTCGGCGGGACCTTTACTCGCGCGACGGAGCGCGAAGGTGATCCTGCCTTCGAACTGCCCTCCACTTGGCTCGCCGCGAAGACCAAACTCAAGAGTGACACCCCCTTCAACTTCGTGACGACCAACGACATCATCGGAGGCAACTCAGGTTCGCCCGTGGTCGATGCCGACGGCGAAATCGTTGGGCTCATCTTCGACGGCAACCTCGACAGCCTCGCGGGCGATGTCGTGTTTGACATCACCCGCAATCGCGCGGTCGCCGTCGATGCGCGCGGAATGTTGGAGGCGATGCGCACGGTCTATGGCGCTGGCGCACTCGTCGACGAGATGACCAAGCCGATCGCGTCTCCGAAGTAGTGACGCTGCGAAAGGCCCGCGCAGCATGGCGATCCTCGGTCGCCGCTACTCTGCGCGCATGCTCCGATTCTGCAGGGTTCTCTCCGTCACGCTCGCAGCATCGCTTGCTGCGCTCACATTCCAACCGCACTTGGCTGCCGCCGAAGATGGAGACATTCCAACCATCGATGCCGCGGTGATCAAGGCGAACATCGCCCACCTTGCCTCGGATGAAATGAACGGTCGGTCGTTTCGTTCCGAAGATGGAAAGCGCGCCGCAGCGTGGGTCGCCGAGAAACTCGCCGCTGCGGGCGCGAAGCCGCTTGATGGCCGCACCTCCATGCTGCTGCCGATCGAGCGCATGCCCGCGGCGAGCCCGAATGTCGTGGCGTGGATTCCTGCCGCAGGCGACAAGCCCACGGGCGAGTTCATTCTCGTGAGCTCGCACTACGACCACTTGCCACCAAAGTCCAGCGCCGTAGAGGGCGAGGATCGCATCTACAACGGCGCCGACGACAACGCCAGCGGAACCTGCGGCGTGATCGCCGTGGCCCACGCGCTGCGCAACGACAAGCTCAATGTTGGCGTCGTGCTCGTGGCGTTTACGGGCGAAGAGGCGGGACTTGTCGGAAGCCGCGCTTTCGTGGATGAAGAGACGATCGCGCCCGCGCGCATCCGCGGCGTCTTCAACATGGACATGATTTCGCGTCAACCCGACGGCGCGATTCGCCTCGACGGCGGACCGAAGGGCAAGATCCTCGTCGATCTTCTCGTTCGCCTCGCGCCGCAAGTGCCCATCGAACTCAAGGTCGATACCCATCCCGATTGGCTGCAGCGCAGCGATCAGGGCGCGTTTCTCGCTGCGGGGATCCCTGCGGTTCTCTTCAGCTGCGAGGACCACGAGGACTACCACAAGGTCACCGACCACGCCGACAAGGTTGACGCAGAACTCGCAGCCAAGACTGCGGCGCTCGTGGCAGGCGCCGTGCGCGTCTTTGCCCGCGAGATGAGTGCGCGCTATGACCTCTCGCCGCTCGAACCCGCGGCACTCGCCGCTGGAACCCGCACGCTTCGTGTGGGAAGGCCGAGCGTCAATCCGCCCTACTGGAAGCCCTCCACGCGGCGCGATCCGACACGCGGACTCGACCAAGAGGTCGTGACAGAACTTGCCAAACGACTCGGATGGAAGATCGAAGAGAAGACGATTCCACTCGAAGGCGAACTCGCTCCGCTCAAGAGCGGCGAAGTCGACTTGATCGCCAACGGATTCCTGAAGACCGATGAGCGCGCGGCAGAGTTCGCGCTCACCGCGCCCTACTGCCAGAGCAGCGGCATCGGCGCGCTGATGAAGAAGGACTCGCCGATTCGCGGCGTGGCTGATCTTTCGAGCCGTCGCATCGGTGTCGCCGACGGAACGCCCGAAGAATCATGGGCGCTCGAGCACGCGACAGGCGCGAGCATCGTCGCCGCCGACGGTCTCGTGGCCTTGCGCACCCAACGCGTCGAGCGCGGAGAACTCGATGCGCTTCTCGGCGACTACGCGGCGCTTGCTGCGCGCGCCACGCGCGATCCCGCTTTCGCAGCGATTCGTCTTGCGCCAGCTCCGACAGTCTTCGCACTGCGCGCGAGCGATCGCGCCGCCGCAGACGCCATCACCGCCGAGCTCGCGCGCATGGAGTCCGACGGAACTCTTGCCACGCTGCGCGCCAAGTACGGACTCGTCGAGCATCGCGTCATTGGCCAAGACAAGGGCCGCGTCGTTCGCATCGCACCATCGGGCGCCGTCGAATGGGAAGTGCCCTGCGGACACAACTCCCACGACCTCGCGGTGCTCGCCAACGGAAATCTGTTGCTTCATCTCGCGCCCGACCACATCGTCGAGATGACACCCGCCAAGGCCGTCGTGTGGGAATGGACGAGTAAGCCCGTCGCACCCAATACCAAACGCGTCGAAATCCACGGATTTCAGCGGCTTCCTGATGGGACCACGATGATCGCCGAGACGAGCAATCTGCGGATCATCGAAGTCAACAAGGCGGGCGAAGTGATCAAGAGCGTGCCGATCACCGTCGAGCGACCCGATCCGCACCGCGACACGCGACGCGTGCGCAAGACTGACGCGGGGACCTACCTCGTCTGCCATGAAGGCCTCGGACTCGTGCGCGAGTACGACGCGAAGGGCACGATCGTCTGGGAGTACGCGATTGACCTCAACGGCCAACCCGAAACGGGTGGTCACGACGGCCACGGCACCTGCGTCTTCAACGCGATTCGATTGAAGAACGGCAACACGCTCATCGCTGGCGGCAACAACAACCGCGTCATGGAGGTCGATCCCTCGAAGAAGGTCGTCTGGTCGATCGAGCGCGACGAACTCAAGCGCCCCGATGGTCGGGCGATTCACCTCTGCTGGGTCACGACGCTGCAGGCACTTCCCAACGGCAACATCATCTTCGGCAACACCCACGCAGGTCCAGGGCATCCGCAGATGATCGAAGTCACCCGCGAGAAGAAAGTCGTGTGGATGCTCGACGATTGGGCTGCGTTCGGTAATGATCTCTGCACGGGCTGGTGTGTAGACCTTCCTGCGGAGACCATTCGATGAAGCACCTCGCCAACGGAAGCGACGACGCAACGATGATCACGCGCTGCCCATTTTTTGCGGCGCTTCTGGCACTTTCGCCCGCGCTCAGCGCAGGCGCGCTCGCTGATGAAATCCAACATCGGTTTCTTGCCTTTGGTTCGTCGACGCGACTCGTCGAAGCCGATGGCTCCGCGTCGTGGACCTTTCCCGAGAGTTCGCGCGACGGACAAATGCTCGCGAGCGGGAACATCCTGCTCGTCCTCTCCAAGAGCGAGAAGCGCCCACACGGCGCGGTCGTCGAAGTGCAGCGGTCGGGCTCCGACGCAGGAAAGATCGTCTTTGAGCATGTCGGCACGCAGAGTGAAGTGAACACCGCGCAGCGACTCGAGAACGGCAACACCATGCTCGTCGAAGCGGGCGAGCATCCGCGCATTCTTGAAGTCGACCCGAAGGGCGCGATCGTGAGCGAGACCGCGATTCGCTGCCAAAGCGACAACCACCACATGGAATCGCGCATGACGCGAAAGCTCGCCAACGGGAACTATCTCGTGCCGCAGCTGCTCGATCGCGTCGTGCGCGAATACACGCCCAAGGGCGAAGTCGTGCGCGAAGTCAAGACGCCTGACGCGCCGAAAGATGCGTGGCCCTTCACGGCGATCAGTCTTCCAAGCGGCAACCTGCTCATCACCTGTACGCACGGCAACATGGTGATCGAGGTGGATGCTGCAGGCACCGAAGTGTGGCGACTCACCAACGCTGACTTTGACCGCCCTCTACTGAACGACCCGTGCGGCGCGCAGCGGCTTGCCAACGGAAACACCGTCATTTGCAGCTACGCCATCGGTGATGGGGGAACCAAGCTGCTGGAAGTCACGCGCGAGAAGAAGGTGGTCTGGACCTTCACCGAGCCCACTGGCTCTGGCATCCACGAGGTGCAGATTCTCTCGACCAACGGCACACCGCTCACGGAGAAGCCGCTTCGCTAGCGGCATGCGTGGATCGCCCCAGTCCACTTCGTCGTTGGCTCGCGCTTGGCGCGGCGTGGTTGCTTCCGCCAGTGATCCCACTTGTTGGCGTTGGTCCGCTCACCGAATGCTCGCACTGCGTTGCGAACTACCTCGTCTGGTATCCGCTCATCCCCGCGATTCCGATCGCTGCACATCTTGGTGCGCGCGGAAACAGCGCCTTGATCTTCGCCGCGCTGGCCTTGGTGTGCTGGTTGATCGTCGCGTGGATCATTGCCACACGCGCCCCACGCCGCGGCTTTCTCGTTTACGCGATTGGTACTGCGCTGCTAGGAATCTGGTGCAGCCTCGCCACCGCTGCAGCACTGCGCATGTGACACGCGCGCCGCGTGGACCACACGCTTCTAGAAAGCTCGCGACAGTCCGAGACGGAACACGCCGTGCTCGGAACCAGACTCCAGCAGCGCGGCGTCGAGTGTCAAATCCCATGAATTGTCGAGTTCGACACGCGCGCCGATTCCAACGCTCCACGCGGACTGCGCGGTGAGGAGTTGCTGATCGAGTCTCCCCTCCCGACTCTGCGCCTTGACTTCGCCGCGCATCGTGAGTTCAACCCCAGGCGCCACGAGACTCCTCGCGCGGACTCCAACAATCGGTGAAGGTGGCGCGGAGGGTTCTCGCGCGTCACCTTCGAGCGACTGATCCACCGGCGACACCCGGGCGCCTGCAAGCAGATCGATGTTGCTCGAACTCGCGCTCTGCACGCGCCACGCACCGCACAGGTCCGTCGAGAGAGCGCGCGCGCCGTTCTGGTTGCGCGCCACATCGAAGGCGCGCGTCGAGAAGAGCACACCCACCGCGTCGCCCCACCACGCCGCTGCGTCGTACTGGGGAAGTTGGCCCTGCATCGTCTGTTCCCACTCGACGGTCCACGCTGAGTCTGTTGTTGTGAGTTGCGCGTGCGCCCCTGCGCCCCCAACGATCGTGAGAGCGACGCCAAAGCTGGCAGAGACAACGAGGAACGATCGGTTCGGGCGCATCCACTCGAGACGACTCTGAGGGAACTTGGTGTTCTCGATTCCAACGAGATTGCGCCAACTTCTTCCTCGAATCAGCCTCGCACCTCGTTCAGTACCATGAACCTATGCCGCTGCTACTCCATGACGATCCGCGCGTGAGACTCATGCTTGAGCTCGCGCAAGGCGCTGGAGTCGTGGCACTGCGGTACTTCCAATCTACGAATTTGGTTGTGGAGACGAAGTCGGACGACTCACCCGTCACCATGGCCGATCGCGAGATCGAGTCCTACTTGCGCGAGACGATTCTCGCTGCGTTCCCCAACGATGCGCTTCTTGGTGAAGAGCACGGTGAGGTCGTCGGCAGCAGCGGCTGGCGCTGGATCCTCGATCCGATCGATGGAACGGTCTCGTTTGCTGCGGGTGTCCCGCTCTTTGGAACGCTCATCGCTCTCGAACACTGTGGTGACGGCGCGCCGACGATTGAAGCGGGAATCTGCTCGTTTCCAGCGCTTTCTGAGCAACTTTGGGCAGTGCGCGGCGGTGGAGCGTGGTGGGATCGCACGACACACGATGTCGCTCATCGCACTCGCACGGTTGCCCGCGCGCGCGCCTGCTCGCAACTCAAGGACGCGCTGGTTGTGACGACGGGGCTCGAATACTTCGAGTCTTCGAACACGACAGATTCCCTCGTGCGCGTGGCCCAAGCGTGCCGCAAGATTCGCGGTTGGAGTGATTGCTACGGTCACGCACTCGTCGCGACTGGACGCGTCGACGCCACGATCGATCCCGTCATGCGCCCTTGGGATAGCGGTCCGTTTCCAGTGATCCTCACTGAGGCAGGTGGCGTCTTCACTGACTGGAGTGGCAAGCCCGACATACGCGGAGGCAACGCAATCTCCTGCCACCCGCTGCTCCACGACGAACTCCTTCGTGCCGTGCAACCGCAGTCCTCCACTCACCAGTCTGCTGCGGGATCAAAGGCGAAGGCGTAATTCTTCCAACGCCCGATACCGACGCGGTTGATGGGACGACGAACCTGCTCATAGCTCAGCGTCAGGACCGTGCGTGCGTTGCCTTCAGGCGAGAGCACGACGGGATCAAACGGAAGTTCCAGCGCCTCGAGAACCCGACGAATCTCGCGCTCGGGTTCATCGACGAGTTCCTCGTACACCACCGACGCGCAACGCAGCCGTAAGACCTCGCACGCCAGTGGCACGAGCGTGCGCTCGAGGGCGATCACCCGCCGAATCGAAGCGAGGCTCGCCGTGAATCCCCAGGATCGCGGGTGGAAATTCGAGAGGAACATGCTGATCGCGGTGTCGCGCGGATCGCGCGTGATGCGAACGAAGGACGCTCGCGGCAACACCGCCGCAAGTGCGGGCAGCATGCGCCAGGCGTGCAGCGTCTTGTCGAACAGCATGTCCGCACCCGCGCGGCGGCGAGAGAGCGCCCCACCGCTGTATTCCTCGGCCAAGCGCAGTGCCTCGGCATCCCGCAGGTTTCGCAGGTTTCCGGGCCAGAGCCCGAGCCCCACGAGTCCCTCATGGATGGCGAACGCGCCTTCGTACTCACCAATGCCTCCGACCTGCGGATGTCGATCGAGCATCTGCTCAAGCAAGGTCGTGCCGCTGCGCGGGAGTCCAACCACGAAGGTGGTGCCCTCACCAGCAGTGGATTTGGGCGTGAACCATGGCTGGCCTTTCTCGAGCAGTCGGAGCTGCTGAGCGACATCCGACTCAATCGCCCCAAGATCGAATGTCGGCGTGGTGTCCCGATGAAGGGCGGTCGCGAGGTCAAACGCCTCGTGGTAGCGCCCATCCTGGTCGAGCAAACGGACCGCCTCGAAGCCCGCGATCCGCTTGAGGAGTGGCGTACGGGCGGCCCGCGAAGTCGTTTCGAGCTGCTCGATCGCGAGCGATCGGTCCTTCCGCAGCGTCGAACGGGCGGTGAAGACCGCCGCGCGCTCATCGCGCGTCCACTCCCCGCCGCGCGCGACAAACGCATCGAGCTCGTCCTTGCGACCAGCACGATGCATCGCTTCCGCCAGCGCGAAGGAGACTTCCACCTCGTTGACGGGCTTGCGTTGGAGCAACGCCGAAAGTCGCGCAATCGCAGCGGCGCTCTGACCGAGGCGATGTTCGACGATCCCCTTCAGCAGGTTGAGTTGCGCGTCGGATGGCGCCATGCGCAGCCCGCGCTCGGCTGCCTCATTGGCTCGTGCGAGACGGCCCGTTGGAATCGACGCACGGGCGAGCGAACCATAACCCGCAGGATTTCTTGGGTTGTGCGCGATGAACTTCTCCGCCAATGCCGTCGCGTCCGCGAAGCGCTGCTGTGTGATAAGGAGTTCGATCTGACTGAGCTCTGCGGGTTGGGTCGATCGCGCCGGTTTCATGAGTTTGATATTCGCACGAGTTGGTTGAATCTTGGGAGACCGATTCCGAGCACATCTTCGTAACTGACTGTTGACTCAGGCCTTGTGCGATGCATTGTCGGGCTGGAGACTGAGAGAACAGGGCCTGCGCGCTTGTCGTCCAACAGCGCACAGGGTACTCGGAAGTCCCTTTCCAACCCGTCCCTTTCCTGTCCAGAGCCCGTCCAGGCTCAAGTCCCTTCCACAATTCGAGGTTCCCATGAGGTGCATGCTTTTCTGTGGCGTCGCTGTTTCCGCACTTTCGGCCGCCGCTTCCGCTGATGTGATCGTGTCGTTCAGTGATACTTTCACCGGCTTCCAGTTCTCACAAATCGCCGCGCCTGGCGCCCTCTCGGGCTCGCTCACGGGCGTTTCGGTCAGCGCGACCCTCCTCGCTTCCACAGCCTTCACCTACGCAGACGACCTCTGCGTGTACATCGACGTGCTCCCACTCTCCACCGTCGGAATGGTCCAAGTCGGTGGATACAGCGCGCTCGGCGCGACCCAGCGTTACTTCTGGGCCAACGGCGCTTCCGATGTGGTCGGCACCACCGTCATCGATTCGGTGACCTTCCTGAGCGCCTGCGACATGACGACTCCAAACTTGGCCATCTGGCTTGGCAACGGCTACGGTGCAGCGGGGACTAGCGGAACGTGGACTGGTTCCATCACCCTGCACGGTGTCGACGCCGTTCCAGCTCCTGGCGCGCTCGCCCTGATCGGGCTCGCAGGCCTCGTCGCCCGCCGTCGTCGCTAAAAAGTAAGCTCAAGCATCGCGGCCGCGCCTCTCTGGCGCGGCCGCGATGTTTTTCCATAAGCGACTTGGAGAACTCGACTTGAAAGCATCGCTGCAAGGACCATTGCGACGACTGCGGCTCCAACGAAGACTCCACCGCAAAAAAAGTAGGCGTTCTCCTTGACTCCCACACCTCACGAGGCACTCTCAGTTTCGGAGGTCTTGGAATAGGGCCGTCGCGGTGTCCACCGCAACGGGTCTGAGACCGCGCTCAAACGCCGCAACAGCCGAATCGGTGCCTCGATCCGTATCCCACGGAGCATCACCATCCCGCTGGCTTTGAACGCCGTGAATGTGGTTCATCCTGTTCTGTCCCGGCCCCACAGTCTGTCAAGTCTTTAAGGCCTGTTAAGTCCCTCCTGTCCCTACTCGGAGAGTGTCCCTATGAAGTCCGTTCTCGCTGCTGGCGTTCTCGCCGCTGCCGTCGTGTCTGCCGCTTCGGCCGACGTCACCTACACCCTGACCAACCAAACCTACACCGGCTTCAATTTCTCCGAAGCCGCCGCCGCTGGCTCGCTCACTGGCGTCCTCACCGGTGCGTCGATCGACATCACGCTCAACGCGTCGGTGTCGTTCACCTACGCAGACGACCTCTGCGTCTATGTCGCTGGTACGCCTTTGGCGCTCGGTGGCATGCTGCAGTGCGGCGGCTTCTCGAACCTCAACGCTACCCCTGGCAATCGCTACTTCTGGCCGGACGGCGGCTCCTCGGCTCCTGGCACCACCTCGTTCGGCACCGTGAACTTCACGACCGGCATCGACATGGCTGCCAACCCGACGATGTCGGTGTGGATCGGCAACGGGTACGGCGCAGCAGGGACTTCGGGAACTTGGACGGGCACGATCACGCTTCACGGCGTGGAAGTCCCAGCCCCAGGCGCGATCGCTCTCCTCGGACTCGCTGGCCTCGCTGGCCGTCGTCGTCGCTGAGCAATCGATTCTCTCCTGAGAGACAATACGGAGACAAGCAAGAGCCCCCGAGCAATCGGGGGCTCTTCTCGTTTTCGGTGGTGCAGCCGTTGAAGGGGACGCGCGCTCAGTGAGCGGCGGCTCCGCGTTCTCGCCCTCACTGCGACAAGCGCGCCAAGCGGATCAGTCGGTGCAGCCTGACCCTCAAACTGCTGCGCTCGTGGCTCAGTGGTTGCACTCGGAGCGAGGCGCGACATGTTCGGCATGTTGGGGCTTCGGCCTCGAGCCGCGGTGAGGGAGCCGCGGGTCGAACCGAGTGCCACGCCATCTCGATTGGAAAAGGGGAAGAGAAATGAACCAGCTGCTCGTAGCCGCCTCTGCGGCCGCGGTGGTCGCATCTGCGGCTACTGCTGATGTGACATTCTCGCTGACGAATTTCCGCATCGAAGGATCGGAACTCACGCGCTTTGCTGGCGAGGGCGACCTCGACGGCGTGCTCACTGGCGCGACGATCAACATCGTCATGACCGCGTGGACCAATTACACCTACGCCGACGACCTCTGCATTTATCTCAACACCAGCGATCAATTCACGCTCGGCGGAGCGCTGCAGATTGGTGGCACCGACCGTTACGACGCGGAGGAGCGCTACACGATCCCCGCGCAACAGCGCCGCTCGATGCGCCACATCACCTTTGCCAGCCCGATCAATGTCTCGAACGATGAACTTCGCCTGTGGATCGGCAACAGCTACGGCGGCGGGACGACCACGGGCACTTGGAACGGAACCATCACACTCCACGGGCTCACGGGAGTTCCTTCGCCAGGACCGCTGGCACTTCTCGCAGCCGCTGGCGTGATCGGAAAACGCCGACGCCGCTGACGCCACTCAAGATCAACAACAGAGCGCACGACTCTGATTCACCGCACAACACACCACCACTGGGGAACACCTATGCAACTCACACACTTCGCCACACTCTCGTCCGCAGCCGCGCTGGCTGTGGGTTTCGCCTCTGCCGCTTCGGCCGATGTCACCTACACGCTCACGAACCAGACCTACACGGGTTTCAACTTCTCGGAGAGCGCTGCGGCGGGAAGCCTCGAAGGCACGCTCACGGGCGCGTCCATCAATGTCACGCTGCTCGCGTCGACCTCGTACACCTACGCCGACGACCTCTGCATCTATGTCGCGGGTTCGCCACTCGCGACCGGCGGCATGCTGCAGTGCGGCGGCTTCTCGAACCTCACTGCAGCGGAACGGTACTTCTGGCCCAACGGTGGTTCTGATGCGGTCGGCACGACTTCGATCGGCACCGTGAACTTCACCACGGGTATCGACATGGCTGCCAACCCGACGATGTCGGTGTGGATCGGCAACGGGTACGGCGCAGCAGGGACTTCGGGAACTTGGACGGGCACGATCACGCTTCACGGCGTGAACGCAGTCCCAGCTCCAGGCGCAATTGCGCTCCTCGGGCTCGCAGCGCTCGCAGCGCGCCGTCGTCGCTGAGGTTGACAAACGCCACGAACATCGTTCTCGACAGGGACTCCAGCGCAGAGCGGTCACCACCGCTCTGCGCTTTCCCTCGTTTTGAGTCCTCATAAGTCTCGAAATACTCGTCCGAAATACTTGATTTCCAGGTACTTGCGCCACTCGATTGGCAGGCGACCGCACTGGAGATACGGTTTCGGCGAAGCTCCGGACATCGAAGGGAAAGCGGTCGACCCGCGCGTTGCGCGCATGAGACTGCGTTCCCTTTCGAACCCACCGTTGGCTTCAGTGTTCTGCCCCGAGAATTGAAGTTCGCTCGAGTTCGGCACCACGGCACAGGCCGCCCGCCGTCGACACCATTGAAAGTTGAAGATGGGATCTGCGATTCATGCGATCCCCTCATGGATTCCACCACAACACATGGCCGCAGTAGTCGTCCCCAAGGCCGTTGTGGTGGTTGATGAGTGTCTTTGTTCGTCGCGACAGCGACTGCGATGGCACTCACACCCTCTGAAGAAGCCTGCAACGCCCATCGTCCGGCCTTGCAGGAGCATCAGGGGTTTCTGGCTTGCAGCGCTGCACTGAACGGGTTTCGTCGCCCGCGCACCGACTGCAAGGCACTTCGATCGGCCCGTCGGCGTCCGAAAGGGCGCGGCGGACAAATCGAGCGCGGAACGACATGGCGGTGGCGGCGCTCCTTCGGGGGCGCCGTCACCCACCGCCACCTATCGACGACCAACTCCCTCTCGCCAACTCAAAGAAGCAGTTGCGCCATCACCACGATCACCACGATGGCAGCGATGTCCAGCACGATCCCTGCGCGCATCATGTCGCGGGTTCGAACCTGCCCTGAGGCAAAGACCAGAGCATTGGGAGGCGTCCCCACAGGAAGCGCGAAGGCCCAACTCGCCGCAAACACCGCAGGAATCACCAAGCGCTCTGGTGGGATTCCGAGTCCTGGTGCGAGCGCGCCCACGATCGGCACCGCCATCGCCGCCAGTGTGGTGTTCGAGACAACCTCACTCGCCAAGACCATGCAGGTGACCATCACGGCAAGAACACCAAACGATGGCAACGCACCCGCTGCGGAGATCGCCGTCCCGAGCGCACTCGAAAGCCCCGAGCGCTGCATGGCATCGGCGAGGCAGAGTCCACCGCCAAACAGAATGAGCACGCGCCAAGGAACGCGCGCAAACGCGCTGCCATCAAGGAGTGCGCGCCCGCGCCGCGCCACACTCGGAATAAGGAACAGCACGCTCGCGCATCCGATGGCGATGGTGCCGTCTTGAATGACGGGAAACGCCTTGCTGTAGAGCGGTCGCGTCACCCACGCTAGGACGGCGACAAGAAACACCGCGAGCGTCATCCAACCGTCCCGTTCGATCGGAGCGCTCCGCAGCGACGCCGTCGACACGACAAGCCCGCGCGTGGGGAAGAGCCACAAGCCAAGGATCGCCACCGCGATGGGAAGAAAGACCGCCGTCACGGGAACGCTGAAGGAGAGCCAACGGTAGAAGTCCATCTCGTGGCCGTTGTTCGTGAGCCACTTCACCGCGATCGGATTCGGCGGGCTTCCGATGATCGTAAGCGCGCCGCCGATACTCGAGGCGAAGGCCACGCCGAGGAGGAGCGAGGTTGCGAAGCGCCTCGACGCTGCACGCTGCGCGTCGTCGACCGCGCCGTTGTGCGCGCGCTTACCCAAGGCCATCGCCAACGGCAGCATCGTGGCCGCCGTCGCGAGGTTCGACACAAACGCACTCATGAGCGCCGTGACCAGCATGAGCGCGGCCAACACCCGCAACGGTGAGGTTCCAGCGAGACGCACGATTTCTGTGGCAACACGGGCAGAAACGCCCGTCCGCTCAATCCCGAAGGCCAAGAGCGCGCCGCCGCCGAAGAGGAACATCACATCGTTGGCG
This sequence comes from Planctomycetaceae bacterium, assembly GCA_947490615.1. Classification (GTDB taxonomy): domain Bacteria; phylum Planctomycetota; class Phycisphaerae; order Phycisphaerales; family SM1A02; genus QWPT01. The sequence goes on from CANLHK010000006.1 coordinate 169,715, forward strand.
TACGGCGCCGCGAGCTCTCCGGGCGTGCCGATCCCCAAGAGTGACAGCGCGATGAATGGGAGCAATCCCGTCACAGCGGGATCGACGGCGAGCGTGATCCACCACGAGGCCATGAGCGCCAAGAGCGCGAACACCCAAGTCGCTTCGTGCGTGAGGCCCAGCATCGGCCCCGTGAAGTACGCGGTGACTGCGAGCACGATTCCCGCGAACAACCCGATGCGCTCCACGAGTCGCGAGCCGCGCTCAGGATTCTCGAGGTCGTCTTCGAGGCCTTCCTCAAGCTTGCCGCCTTGCTCGACTTCCATAGAACGGACCTCATGCAACGCTCGCAACGCAGGCGGCGTTCCTTTGTGAACTTGGTAGAGCCGACGCAGACGACCACAACCTCGGGCGGCAAGGTAGCGTGACTTCGGACTCTTCGTGGTGAGTGCCCGCTCGGCGAGAGGGATGCACGCCGCGCGGAAAGATCATTCCTCACAGATTCCCCGCTTGGCACGACTTCAGCGTCCCCCGTGCGTCACCATGGGACAACCGCGGCAACCGCTCGCCGCTTGGCGGCACTGACGGTTTGCTCGAGACTTTCACTTCCACCCGACCTCGTCCCATGCTCATGCGCCCACCGACCCATCGCTCGACTGCCGCAACCACCTGTGCAGCGCTTGTCGCCGTTTCGCTCCTGCAGCCCGCGCTTCAGGCCCAAACTGGTGGCTTTGTGAACTTCGAGTCGCCGCAGGTTCACCCGATCGATGTCACGCCTGATGGCAGCACGCTCCTGACGGTGAACACCGCCGATGGACAACTCGAAGTCTTCGATCTTGTTGGCGGATACCCCGTGCGCCGTGGATCGATTGCCGTTGGCGTCGATCCTGTGTCCGTGCGCGCGCGCACCAACGGCGAGGCGTGGGTGGTCAACCAGATTTCGGATTCGGTGAGTGTCGTCGACCTCCCCACGATGCGCGTCACGCGGACGATCCAAGTTGGCGACGAGCCCGCCGATGTGGTCTTCGCGGGCGTGAAGACCGTGCGGGCGTTTGTCTCGCTGGCCGCTTCGAATCGCATCGTCTCCTTCGATCCCTATGCCACGGCCCCCGTGTTGAATTCGACGGTCATTCAGGGTTGCTCGCCGCGCGCGCTGGCCACGAGTCCTGATCGATCCAAGGTCTATTGCGCGGTCTTTGAGTCGGGCAACAAGACCACCGTGCTGCCGCGCGCGACGGTGAATCTTCCGTCGAGCCCGTACGCGGGCGTGAACCCGCCGCCAAACAACGGCACGCTGTTCGATCCTCCTCGCGCTGCGGGCCAACCGCTTCCGCCGCGCGTGGCGCACATCGTTCGCAAGAACGCGCTCGGGCAATGGATGGACGACAACGCGCACAATTGGACTGCGCAGGTCGGTTGGGATGTCGTCGACAACGACCTCGCGATTCTCGACGCTGGCTCACTGGCGACAACCTACGCCACTGGATTGATGACGACCGTCGCCTCGCTCGGCGTTGCGCCCAACGGAACGATCCTCGCGATCGGCATCGAAGCGAGCAATGAGACTCGCTTCGAGCCGGTGCTCGACGGCGTCTTCGCGCGCATGCAGGGGGCACTCGTTCCCGCAGGCGGCGCGGGAGCGAGCACGCTCTTCGATCTGAACGCGCACCTCACCTATGCGAGCTCCTCGATTCCTGAACTCGAGCGACTGCAATCGATGGGCGATCCTCGCGGTGTTGCGTGGCTTCCCGATGGAAGCGCTGCGTTTGTTGCGTCGCTCGGCTCCAATTGCGTCGTCGGACTCACGCCCTCGGGCGCGCGATTCGCGCGCATCGAAGTTGGTGAAGGACCAAGCGGACTCGTCGCCTCACCCAACGGCGCGTTCGTCTACGCGCTCAATCGCTTCGAAGGCTCGATCAGTGCGATCAGCACCACGACGCTCGTCGAGCTCGGTCGAGTTTCCTTCCACGACGCCACGCCAAGCAGCGTGAAGACTGGACGGAAGTTCATCTTCGACACCCACCAGACTTCGGGCCTTGGCCATGTGGCCTGCGCGACCTGTCACATCGACGGGCGCAGCGATCGACTCGGTTGGGATCTTGGCGATCCAACGGGCGCGGTCCAGGCGTTTGATGAGCTTTGCCAAGTTCCCGCGCCTGGCGCGTGCATTTCGTGGCATCCCATGAAGGGACCGATGACGACACAGACCTTGCAAGGAATCATCGGCAACGAGCCCTTCCACTGGCGCGGCGAGAAGAACGACCTCACCGAGTTCAATGCGGCGTTCACGCACCTGCAGGGACGCGCTGCGGAACTCACCACGCTCGAGATGGCACAGATGACCGACTATGTCGCGTCGCTGGTCTTCCCGCCCAATCCCAATCGCAACATCGACAACACGCTGCGCACGAGCGTCGCCATCTTCGGCGGCACACAGACGGGCACGAATGTCGTTGGAAACGCCGTCACTGGGCAGACGCTCTTTACGACGGGACAGTTCTTCGCCGGACCTCCTGGTACGCCAGGGTTGACCTGCGTCTCGTGCCATGTCGGCGCGATCGGAACCAACAATCGCGTCGACATTCCCGCTCCTGGCGGCGAGCAGCAGAATCGCAAGATCGTGCATCTGCGCGAACTCTGGCGCAAAGTCGGCGCGACGGCGAGTTCCACCACGGCGCTCCGTGGATTCGGATTCGAACACAACGGTGAGAAGGCAACCTTTCAAGACGCGATCACTGCTGGCTTCCTCTTTCCAAACAACCCGACAGGTCAGCAGCAGCGTCGCGACATGGAAGCGTTCTGCATGAGCTTCAATTCGGGCACGCACGCTGGTGTCGGTCAGCAGACCACAGCCAACGGTGTCGCCAACGACACCGCGCGCATCAACCAGTTCCTCACCATCGCAGGAGGCGGCAACGGTCCCGCGCTGATCGTGAAGGGTCGCGTGAATGGAGAACTGCGCGGCTGGATGCTCCAAGGCGGAAACTTCCGCGGCGATCGCGCGAGTGAACCCACGCGCACGCCTGCGGCGCTTCTCGCACTCGCCGCTGTTGGAAGTGAACTCACCTACACGCTCGTGTCGGGTGGCGCGCAAACCCGACTGGGTGTCGATCGCGATCTCGATGGCTTCTTTGATCGCGACGAACTCGACGCTGGAAGTGATCCTGCAGACGCCAACAGCGTTCCTGCACCGTGCGTCGCCGACATCTCACCAGCAGTCCTCGATGGCGTGGTAAACGGCGGCGATCTTGCGTCGCTGCTCGCCGCGTGGGGTTCGAATGGCATCACCGATCTCGATGGCGATGGCACGACGGGCGCGCTCGACTTGGCGATCATGCTCAGCTCGTGGGGCGCCTGTCCGTAACGCGAAGGTCCGAGGAGTCGGGCACGCGGTTTCCGCTGCGTTTCCCGAGCGAACACTGCAATCCCACGAAGTCGGATACGTTGTTCGATCTCGCGCAGCCCTCCATGTCGGAACGGCTGATGCGAAGAATTCCACTCGGAGTCGGCCTCGCGCCGCGCACCATGCACACCGCACGATTTCTTTCGACCGCGCTCGTCCTCGCACTCACCACACTCGCCTCTGCTCAACAGGACGGCACCTTCCCACCAGGTGGCGGCGACGGCGGACAGCGCCCAAACCGCGGCGATCCAGCCCAGTTCATTGAGCGCATGATGCAGGCCGACGCCAACGGCGACGGCAAGATCGCCAAGGACGAACTCCCAGCTCAGCAGGCCGAGCGCATGTTCGATCGCGCCGACACCAACAAGGACGGCTTCCTCGATAAGGCGGAGATCGAGTCCTTCGTGAAGTCGAGTGCCATGCGAGGACAAGGCAGACAAGGTGGTCCTGGCGGACAAGGCGGACCCGGCGGTCAAGGCGGACCTGGCGGTCCTGGCGCGCAGCGCGGCGGCCCCGTCAACCTCGAAGGCGCGATGAAGCAGATGAACGGCGCGTACAAGGCGCTCAAGGCTTCTGCGCTTGATGCCTCGACGAAGACTGCCGATCTCGAAGCCGTGCAGCGCCTGCAAATGGGCATCGTCGGCGCCAAGGGTGGCGCGGGCCTCAAGATGTCGGACGCAGCCAAGACGAAGTTCGGCGAGGACCAAGGCGCTTTCGCGACGGCCTTCCGTCGCAAGATGATCGAGTCGGCCAAGGTCGCGATGGAACTTGAACTCGCGATCCTTGACGGCAAGACCGCCGAAGCCAAGGCGCTCGTCGGAAAGATCCACGATGCCGAGGAGTCAGGCCACGACCTCTTCAAGAACGAAGAGGAAGAGCGCCCCGAAGGCAACCCAGGCCGCGGCGGCCGCGCCAATCGCGGCGGAAACAGCGTCGAGCGTCCAGCTGCGAATCCCTGAGTCCGCCCGGTCTCACGAATCGTTTGAAACAACTCCAGCGCGGCGATCCTCTCGTGAGATGGGGTCGCCGCGCTGGTTTTTGCGCGACACCGTCGCGATCGCACATTCCGCAGAAGAAAAAAATGAGCTAGCTGTGCGGCTCGACCTCGCGCAGCGCGCGGTCAAGTTGCGCGGCCTCGATGCGAAAGTCTGCAACGCTGGCATCGCGACCACTGTCCCCCACTCGCAACGGCGAACCGACCACGGGCAAGTAACGGACTCCGCACGCACCCGCAAGAACGAAGTAGGCCTGGTTGAGATAGTTCGGCGGATGCAGCTCGACGAGTGTGGCGCCCTTGGCAGCATGCACGAGGTGCGAGAGCGCCGCTCCGTGCGGCGCGACGACGAGACTTGCCCCGCGAAACACCGCGATCTGCTCGCTCAGCGAAAGGCCTTCCATCGAAGTTTGCTCGATGCCATGGTGCGCGAGGACGGGCGCGAGCTCATCCTCGTTGACGATCTTGCGCCGTCCACGCCGTGCGACATAGATGCGCCGTCCGCTTGCGCCGCCTGAGTTGATCGCTGCACTCTCCGAACCAAACAACTCGCGCAAGAACTCGACCGAGCGCGGCGTTGGCTCACAGATGCGTCCTGGCGCACTCGTCACCACGAGTTCTTCGCATTCCAAGTGTCCGCCTCGACCAACACAACGCACCTTCGACGGCTCGATGCCCGCCCGCGAAAGCAGTTCGCGGGCGACAGTCAGGCGATCATCGGCCACGATCCAATGATCGACAGCGCCGAACCCCGCACTGCGGAGGAGTCCAATGCGCGGCAGGACATCAAAGAGCCAGTGATAGAAGTTGTCGTGACCGATCGCGCCGATGAGTGCGCCCACTCCAGCAAGGCGCCGCGGCGGAGGCGCGATCAAGAACGAACTCAGCGCGCGATGCCGCGCCATCGGCTCGCCGAAGTGCGGACTCACATCCGCCAACACCACGCCATGTTGGGCAATCGGTTGGGCAATCGCACTGCAACCAAGTCCAAGGACTCTTCCACGGGGAAGGCGCGCTGCGAAGGCTCGGCTGCTTGGTCGCTGCTCTGCCACGCGCGCACGCAGCCGCGACAACGCATCCGTGTCGGCGCCTCGTTCGATCACCGTTGGCAAGATCACGGCGTTGAGGCCGAGGTCCACACACGGCCATCCCAACGCGTCCGCGAGTGCGGGCGTGTCGTCGATCACCCTCGTGGGAAGATGAAACGCAGCATCATTGAGGCTCGCTGGAAGTGCCGCGCGCGCGCGTGTGAACGACGCAAGCACGCCGCGACGGAGCGACTTGATGAGAGCTGCCATGGATGGGTGTTGTATCCGCAGACATTCATGCTTGCCGCGACGACCGCGCCAAGAGCGGTACGCTGCGCGCGATGTCGTTGCCGATGCAGTCTCAGCCCACGCAAGCGCTCGCCTCAATCGCGCCCAATCCGCGCCGCTGGCTCGTGCTGCTCGCGCTGACTGGAAGCCTGTCGATGATCTTCGTCGACATGACCGTGACCGCGGTTGCGGGACCTGCCATCGGCGAAGCACTGGGACTCGACACCAACGGCGTGAGTTGGATCGCGACGAGCTACATGGTCACGCTCGCGGCGCTCATGGCCATCGGCGGACGCGTGGGCGACCTCATCGGCAAGCGCAACGCGTTTCTTGGCGGCGTCACTCTGTTTGCCGCAGCCAGTGCGATCTGTGGCGCGGCACCCGATTCCTCGACGCTCTTCATCGGCCGAGTCCTGCAAGGGATCGCTGCATGCCTGATGCAACCCGCGTCCGCCGCGCTGGTCATTGAGAACTTCGCTGCGGGTGAACGCGGCAAGGCGATGGGCATCTACATCGGCATCCCGATGTCGTTCTTCGCGCTTGGTCCACTCCTTGGTGGACTCCTCGCGGAGTACGCGGGTTGGCGTTGGGTCTTCTATGTGAACCTTCCGATCGCGCTCGCAGCAGTCGCCTTGGCGTTTCGCGCGCGCATCGCCAATCTTCGCAGTACTGACCGCAGTTTCGATGCGCTTTCGGCGGTGCTCTTAGCGGTGGGACTCCCACTGGCTGTGTTCGCGCTCCAAGAAGGCGCTTCGCCATCAGCGGATGGCGGCCTGCGTTTGCTCGAGCCTCCCTTCATCGCGCTTCTTGGTGGCGGCGTGATGCTCACGGCACTCTTCGCCTACCGACAACTCTCGATCCCGCGACCGCTCGTGCGGCTCGATCTCTTCTCTGACCGACGACTGCGCGCCAATGTGCTTCTCGTCGGCATCATGCAGTTTGCGATGGCATCGCTCATCGTGCAAGGCGCGATCTACGCCAAGGATGTCCTCGGCTACACGCCCAAAGAAGCGGGCGCGAGTCTCATGCCGATGCTTGTTCCCGTGATCTTCCTCGCGTCGGTGGCAGGACGCCGCTATGACCGCTTTGGTGTGCGCCCATTGGCTCGGCGCGGAACGATCATCGCGACGAGCGGACTGACCTGCTGGGGAATCGGCTCGATCCTGCACAACTACTCGGTCATTGCCACAGGCATGGTGCTGCTTGGTTGTGGTGTCGCGTTCATCATGTCGCCCGCGAACACCGACACACTCTCGAATGTCACCGATGAAACGCGCGGACAAGTCTCGGGATTGGTGCAGACTTGTCGGCAAGTTGGTGGCGCGCTCGGCGTGGCCTTCGCCGCAGCGATTAGTGGCATCGCGCAAACGCAGGGCGCAAGCTTGGCGACCTCGATCGGTGCTGCCATTCTCGGTGGCGCAGCGGTCGCAGCGTTGGGGATCGTGGTTGCGGCGCGCATGCCTGACTCCGCGCCGCGCCCGCGCAAGTAATCTGCCTTGATGGATGCACGCCCAGCTCTTTCCGTTGTTCCCGCTGTGTGGTTTGCGGTCCTCCTCGTGCTCTCAAACATCTTTATGACCTCCGCGTGATCCGGCCACCTCAAGGACTCTCGACGCGTGCCGAGAACGCGCGTCAGCACGCCCGAAAACTCTGCAGACGCAAGGCCGACGCTCTTCAAGCGAGTGATCGTTCAACCTCCTCGGGTACAGTGGCCCGATGCCGCTTGCGCCCCTCTTCGTTGCTCTGCTGCTCTCGTCACCAACGGCCAGCGTCGAGAGTGTGCGCGCGCCAGGACTCACCAAGGCCTACGAGGCCGCGGGTGCCAACCGCGCGCAACTTGAGCAAGCGGTCGCTGCCGCGCCGCGCGATCAACTCAATTCGATGGAGTGGTTGGTCTCACACATGCCGACGGCGGACTTGCGCACGCTCGACGCGCGCTTCTTGCTCGCGCATGTCGACGGCGCCTACCACGCTTGGAAGAACGCGCCATGGCACGCGCTCGTGGATGAAGAGACCTACCGCGATGGCATTCTCCCCTACGCGAGTGTGAGTGAGCGTCGGGAGCTCTGGTTACCCACGCTGCGCGAGCGCTGCGCACCGTTCATCAAGGGCGCCACCACTCCTGCGCAGGCCGCAGTGCTGCTCAATCAGAAGGCGTTCGCAGAGTTCAAGGTGCAGTACTCCACCAAGCGCGCGCGCGCGGATCAGTCGCCGAGCGAGTCGATGGACTCAGGCCTCGCTTCATGCACAGGACTTTCCATCTTGCTCATCGATGCCTGTCGATCGCTTGGTGTGCCCGCGCGCTTTGTCGGCGTGCCACTCTGGACCGACGGCAGCGGCAATCACTCGTGGGTCGAAATCTGGGACGGCACGCGTTGGCGCTACACAGGCGCAGCGGAACCCTCGGGTGACGCACTTGACGCTGGCTGGTTTAGCGGTCGCGCGGCTGGACAGAATCGCTCCAAGCCTGAGCACGCCATCTATGCAGTCTCGTGGCGCGAAACGGGCGTGGAGTTCCCGATGGTGTTCGATCCCTCACGGCCGCGCGCGCGCGCTGTCGATGTGACTGATCGCTACGCCACGAAGGCGGCACCACTCACTGCAGGAATGAAACTCGTACGCGTCTGCGTGCGCGATCCACGCACGGGTCAGCGCGTGTCTGCAGTCGTGGAAGTCCTCGGCAAAGACGGCAAGCCCGTCGCGTCAGGCGCGACCAAGGATGAACGCTTCGATCTCAACGATCACCTTGAACTCGTCGTGCCACAAGATGGCATGCTCATCTATCTCGTCGACGGCTTCCCCACGGAAGGCAAGGCGACAGCGACCGCAGACTCAACCCAACTGCTCACGCTGTTCCAGGACGGCGCCAAGCAAACGAAGTCAGCGCCGGGCGCGATGCGCGATGACGACGCCACCTCATTGAGCGAGTGGCTCCCGCCCGATGTGCTCGCCGTGGCGCGCGTGGACGACGCTGCAACCAAGAGCCGCGATAGAGCCTCGATCGCGCCTCTCACCGAAGCGGATGCCAAGCGCGAGAGCGAACGACTCTGGAAAGAGCTGCTCGAAGAGACGCGCACCAAGGACAAAGCCGCGTTTGACGCGCGGGCACTCACGGCCGACGGCGCCACGATGCCCTTCTGGTACACGGTCTACGGCGAGAAACCGAAGGCAGGCCGCAGTCTCTACATCTCGATGCACGGCGGCGGCGGCGCGCCGAAAGAAGTAAACGACGGCCAGTGGAAGAACCAGCAGCGACTCTACAAGCCTGAGGAAGGCGTCTATGTCGCGCCGCGCGCGCCGTCGGACAGTTGGAATCTCTGGCATCAAGGTCACATCGATCCGCTCTTCCGTCAGCTCATTGCCGACATGATCGCCTTTGAGGATGTCGATCCCGATCGCGTCTACCTCATGGGCTACAGCGCTGGCGGCGATGGCGTCTTTCAACTCGCGCCGCGCATGGCCGATTCGTTTGCCGCAGCGTCGATGATGGCGGGCCATCCCAATGAGACGCGCCCCGATGGCCTTCGCAACCTGCCGTTTGCGCTGTTCATGGGCGGAAAGGACGCGGCGTACCGTCGCAACGAAATCGCTCGTGAGTGGAAGACCAAGCTCGACGAGCTCTCGACGCAAGATCCTGGTGGCTACAAGCACGAGGTGACCATCCACGAAGAGGACGGCCACTGGATGAAGGGCAAGGACGCGGTCGCGGTGCCGTGGATGGCGAAGTACGCGCGCGATCTGCGACCAAGTCGCATCGTCTGGCTGCAGGACGATGTCACGAGTACGCGCTTCTACTGGTTGGCCAACGCGCATCCCGCAGGTGGACAGCGCGTGGTTGCAGAACGCGACGGGCAGACGATTCGAATCCTCGAGGCCAGCGCCGTTGAGGAGTTGGCGATTCGACTCGATGACTCCATGCTCGACCTCGACAAGCCCGTGAAGGTCATGTTTGGCGAAGCGACGCTCTTCGAGGGCGCTGTCGCGCGTGAGGTCAGTGTGCTTCGCACCACGCTCGCCGAACGCGGCGATCCGCACGGCATGTTCTGCGCGGAGATTCGCGTGAAGATCCCAGTGCCGATCCCCGTGCCGATCCCCGTGCCAGTTCCCGCAAGCGTTGACGCGAAGACTCCCGCACCGTCTGCCGCTCCCAAGTGACACGCCCCCACGGGCTTTCGCATAGGGTGCGCGCATGAACCTCCGCCTCGCAGCCTCGCGCACACTTCTCTTGGGTGCGGTCGGCTTTGCCTGCGTCACGGGTCGAGCGTGGGCGCCACACTCGCCTGCGAGTATGGCACTGGAGTCAACGGGCCTCGTGCTTCTCTTGCTCGGCGCCTTTGGAAGAGTCTGGTGCGCGGCACACATCGCTGGACGCAAGAACCGCGACCTCGTGGCGGTCGGCCCGTTCTCGGTGATGCGCAATCCGCTCTACTTCTTCAGCATGTTTGCCTTCACAGGCGCAGGACTCTGCTTCGACTCGCTCTCGCTTGGCGCGATCTTTCTGGCGGTCTTCCTCATCACCCACTGGCCGACGATCCTCTCGGAAGAAAAGTTCTTGCGCGGCGCGTTTGGAAAGAGCTATGAGGAGTACTGCGCCCGCGTGCCCCGCTTCTTGCCGAATCTCTCGCTCTGCGTTCCCGCGGACGAAGTGACGGTCGGCATCCCGGCGTTTCGTCGCGTGCTCGTTGAGGCCGCCTGCATGCCATTGGCCTTTCTCGCGGCGCAAGGCATCGAACTCGCGCACGCCAACGGCACACTCCCGACGCTGCTGACGCTCTACTGAGCCTGCGGCGCCATGCGGAATTCTTCGCGAGGCCGATTAGACTGCGACGATGCACTTCGTCCCGCTCTTGACCGCCTTCGCACTCGCAGCAACGCAGGAAACGCCCGCCTCTGAGCGACTTCTCATCGTGGCGCCTGCTGCGTGGTGCGAGGCGTTCGAGCCGTTCGCTGCGCACAAGCGCACGCTGCCGTGGATCCGCTCCTGCACTGTCATTTCGGTCGAGTCGCTTTCTGCCGAAGCGAAAGAGGGCGACGAAGCCGAGCGCCTCAAGCGAGGAATGTGGAAGCGCTGGCAACGCGATGGAGACGACGGAGTGGACGCGGTGTTGCTCGTTGGCGACATGCATGTGCTGCCAACGCGCTACATGATGCTCGATCGTTCCACGAAAGCTGCTTGCGATGTCGCCTTCTACGCCAGCGATCTCTACTACGCGGATCTCGCCGACGACGCGGGCGCCTTCGAGAATTGGAACGCGCGCACCGACGGAATCCACGCGCGCTACATCGGTGAAGTGCATGGCGAATCAGGCAAGGACGGCCCCATCGATGCGGACGGCAGCGGCCTCGTTCCCGAGATCGCACTCGGACGCTTTCCTGCCGCGACGGTCGAGGAAGCCTGCGCTCTGGCGGCCAAGACGAAAGCCCACGACGCGCGCGTGCTCGCAGGGCGGCGCGGTGGGCACGACGGCGCCGTCACACCGTCGGCCGCTGTGGAAGTCGTCGCCTGCGGCGCATGGATCGACAACGCCGCGCGCATTCGTGGCGTGTCCGACGCGCTGCGAACGGGATTCACCGTCTCGCTCTTGAGCTACTTCGACACCGATACCGCGCGTCACCCGAATCCGCAGCGCGTCGTCGACGCGATGAACTCGGGGCGATCGCTCATTCTCCACACTGGTCACGGTGAGCCGCATGGATGGCAAGATGGACTGCGACTCGAAGATCTCGAGCACACGCGACACGAGCCGACGACTCCCGTCATCCTTTCGATCGGCTGCTCCACCGCTGTCGTCGCGCCACAGCCACCCTATGAGGCGTACCGCGACGCCGACGGCACCGACCACCTCGGCACCAATGCTGGCGAAGTCTTTCTCGCGCCACCTCCACCACCAGCGTGTCTGCAACCGCGCGCCTTCTCCCACGCGAGCATCGGCGCGACCAGTGTGCGCATGAGCGAAGGTGGCGCGATCGCTTACATCGGCTGCGTGACAGGAAGTCAACCCTGCGCGCACACGCTGCTCGACGCGTTTGCTGAGTGCCTCGCGAGAGAACCGGCGCAAAGCGTGGGTGGCGCGTGGAGTCACGCGCTCAAGCAGTACATCCAACGCGAGCACCTGCGCGACCTCGCGCCGTCGGAGAGTTGGTATCCGCCGAGCATCTACTTCCAACCCATGAAGTTCGTCTTGCTCGGCGATCCCACCGCGCGCCTGCGCTAGCACTTTGCCGTATTCTCAGGCCGTGCAGCCCGCCTCGAAGTCACTCGTCACTCAGGCACGGCCGATCTATGTGATCGGCGCGGGTTCGATCGTGCGTGATGCGCACCTTCCCGCGTATCGCGATGCTGGGTTTCCCATCGCGGGGATCTTCGACATCGACACCGCACGCGCCGAGACCTTGGCACGCGAAACGGGAATCGTTGCGTTCAAGACACGCGAAGAGTTGTTCGCCGCGTGCGTCGAGCATGCGGGCGTCCTCGACCTCGCGCTGCCCCCCGCTGCGATGGCGGAAACACTGCGCGCCACGCCGAAGGGCGCGGTGCTCTTGCTGCAGAAACCGTTTGGCCGAACGCTCGCAGAGGCCACTGAACTTCTTGAGATCACGCGTGAGCGCCAACTGCGCGGTGCCGTAAATTTCCAGTTACGGCACGCTCCCTGCGTCGAGGAAGTCCGCGCGCTCGTCGACGCTGGCGCGATTGGTGAGGCGATTGATGTGGAGCTCCGAGTGGTCTGCACGATGCCATGGGAGACTTGGCCGTTCATGGTTGGGATGGAGCGCATGGAAGTGCTCATGCACTCGATTCACTACCTCGACCTCGTCCGCGCGTTCTTCGGCGAGCCTGCAGGGATTTGGTGCTCGATTGCGCGCCATCCGCTTGCTCAACATCTTGCCGACACGCGCTCGACCACCGTCATGAACTTCGGTGAGATGCGTCGCGCGGTCGTCACGACCTTTCACCACCATCGCGCGCCGCAAGGCCACGATGCGTCGCATCTCAAGATCGAAGGAACGCGCGGGACCATCGTCGCACAGCTCGGGGTCAACCTCGATTACCCACGCGGGCGCGCGGACCACATCGATCTCTCCCAAGACGGCGGCGCGTGGAAACGGATCACGCCGCGCGGCAACTGGTTCCCGCACGCCTTCGCTGGATCGATGCATGCGCTGCAACGATTGGCGACGGGCGTTGACGCGACCATCGAGAGTTCATTCGAAGATGCGTGGAGGACGATGGCGCTCGTGGAGACCTGCTACCGCAGTGCCAACCTCGGCGAGCGCGTGCCTGATCCGCCAACGAGAACCGCACCATGACGCGCACCACATCCATCGCGAGTCCCGCGAACACGATTCCGATCACGATCACCAACATCGAAATCATCGACCTTCGCTTTCCCACCAGCGAAGAAGCGCACGGTTCTGACGCGGTGCATGTTGATCCTGATTACTCCGCCGCGTGCGTGATCTTGCACACCGACTCCGCGCATCAAGGGCACGGACTCACCTTCACCATCGGGCGCGGCAACGAAATCGTCTGTCAGGCGATTCGCTCGCTCGCACCGCTCGTGGTGGGACGGAGCCTCGCCACGATTCGCGCCAATCGCCGCGGCTTCTGGCGAAGTCTCGCGCAGGACTCGCAGTTTCGCTGGCTAGGCCCAGAGAAAGGTGTGATGGCACTCGCGCTGGCCGCGGTGATCAACGCAGTGTGGGATCTCGAAGCGCGCGTGGCGGCCATGCCGCTCTGGCGACTCCTCGCCGAGATGCCCGCGGAAGAGCTCGTCGCTGCGATCGATTTCCATGGCATTCGCGATGCGGTGGATGAAGCATCGTGCCTTGCGATCTTGCATGCCAACGACCCGACGCGCTCCGAGCGCATTGCCCGCGTGCAAAAAGATGGCTTCCCCGCCTACACCACAAGCTGCGGATGGATCGGATACACCGATGAGGTCGTGCGCGCGCGCTGTCGCGAAGCGCTGGCCGACGGCTTCACACACTTCAAGATGAAGATCGGGCAGTCGCTCGAAGACGATGTCCGACGCGCGCGCATCATTCGCCAAGAGATCGGGCCCAAGAGTACGCTCATGGTTGACGCGAACCAGCGCTTCGATGTGGCCGAAGCGATCGAGTGGATTCGTCCGCTCGCTCCCTTTGATATCTGGTGGTTCGAAGAGCCCGTGAGTCCCGACGATGTCCTTGGTCACGCTGCGATTGCCCGCGCCATTCAACCGATCCGCGTCGCGACGGGTGAGCAGTGCCAGAACCGCGTGATGTTCAAGCAGTTTCTTGCTTCAGGCGGCATGCAGATCTGCCAACTGGATTCCTGCCGCGTTGGCGGCGTGAACGACAACCTCGCCATCATGGCTCTCGCGCGGACCTTCGGCGTTCCCGTCTGCCCGCACGCTGGCGGCGTCGGACTCTGCGAGTTGGTCGCGCACCTGATTCTTGTCGACTACATCCGCTTCAATCCCACGATGGATGGCCGCGTGTGCGAGTTTGTCGACCATCTCCATGAGCACTTTGTCGACCCCTGCGTCGTGAAGCGCGGTCGCTACCTCGCACCGCAACTGCCTGGATACTCCGCTGAAATCAAGCGCGCTTCGCTCGAAGCCTTTGCCTTTCCTCATGGCCCAGAATGGACACGCCGCGCTGCGGCCAAGTCTGCCCAACACAACGGAGCATCACGGTGAGTACTGCTACTGGACGACTCTCAGGTCAGCGCGCCTTTGTCACCGCGGCGGGTGCAGGCATTGGTCGCGCCAGCGCACTGGCCTTCGCGCGTGAAGGCGCGCAGGTCATCGCGACGGACATCGACGAGGCGGCGCTCGCGAGCTTGCGAGAACTTGATCCACGCATCGTGGTTCAGACGCTCGACGCTCGCGACTTCGCTGCGGTGCGTGCTGCTGCGGCGTCGACAGGTTCCATCGACATCCTGCTCAACGCAGCAGGCTTTGTCCATCAGGGGACTCTCCTCGAGTGTGACGAGCGCGCGTGGGACTTCTCCTTCGACCTCAATGTGAAGAGCGTCTACCGCACGCTTCACGCGTTTTTGCCTGGAATGATCGCGCGCAAGCGTGGAAGCATCATCTCCGTTGCCAGCGTCGCGTCGAGCATTCGCGGCGTTCCGAATCGTGCCGCGTACAGCGCCACCAAGGCCGCACTCATCGGGCTCACGAAAGCCGTCGCAGCCGACACGGTTGGTCATGGTGTTCGCGTCAACGCGATCTGTCCAGGCACCGTTGAGACGCCAAGCCTCCAAGGACGCATCAATCAGAATGCCGACCCGACCGCTGCACGCGCTGCGTTTGTGGCGCGTCAACCGATGGGACGACTCGGCACCGCTGAAGAAGTCGCCAATCTCGCCGTCTACCTCGCGAGCGATGAGGCGAGTTACACGACAGGCGCGATCCATGTCATCGACGGCGGATGGACGATGTGAGCAGCGCGATGTCGCGCGCGGTCAGAGTCGATAGAGCCGGCGCGCGTTTCCGCCGAGAATTGCAGCCTGTTCGTCGACGCTGCGCTCGCGGGCGATCTCCGCTGAAACCGCGATCCACTGCGTGAGTCGAGCGTTGGCGAAACACACAGGCCAGTTCGAACCCCACAGCACGCGCGTCACGCCGAAGCAGGTCAGACACCACTCGAACCACGGGCGCGCTTCATGCGCCGACAGCGCGCGCCCCGCGTTTTCGAACATGCCCGACCACTTCACGCTGACATTCTCACACGCAGCAACCGCTGCCACGAGTCGCTGCCACTGCAGACGCTCAGGTGAAGACCAACCGAGAGCCAGTGGCGGATTGCCAAGATGGTCGAGGACCAAGGTCGTCGTCGGTGTGCTGCGCGCACACTGTTCGACAAACCAGAGGTCTGTCCACCGCACGCAAAAATCAAAGGAGATGCGCCGCGCACCAAGCGCAACAAGGTCGCGCTGAAATCGCTCGGTGTTGCAGGCGATCTCACCACCATGGAGGACGCGACGCGCGCCAGTCACGGTTCCCGCGGCAACACGCTCGAGCGTGACTTCGAACTCGTCACTCGCAGGCTCTACGCCCGCGACAATGGAAAACGGCCGCCCAAGTTCGCGGCCAAACTCCGCGAGTGATGCCGCTTCGGCCACACGATCGTTCGGCGCCGCATCGGCTTCAACGAGGACGACTCCGCCACCCACGCCGCCCTCGCGGACATACCGCAGTCCATCGAATCGGCCGAGCCACTGCGGCGCGTGAACGAGCCACGGCGGCTGCAGCCGCGCAGAGTCCCACGCGTGCAGATGCGCGTCGCACCAAGTTGAGGAATCATCCGCGTGCGCAACCATGGCCATCCGCGCAGGCTATCCGCACTTCCCGCTACCCTGCGAGCATGTCCGCGCAAAGCACCGCACTCGATCACTACACGACGCTCGGCAGGTCAGGGCTACGCGTCTCGCCACTCTGCCTCGGAACGATGACCTTCGGCCTCGAATGGGGATTCGGTTGCCCCGACGATGTCAGCGCCGCGATGCTCACGCGCTACATCGAACACGGCGGCAACTTCATCGACGCCGCGAACATCTACACCAAGGGACACAACGAGACGATTCTCGGTGAGTACTTCACGACGGGAGCAGGTCAAGGCAAACGCGACCGCATGGTGATCGCCACCAAGTTTGGCGGCAACATGTGGCCGGGCGATCCCAACGGCGGCGGTTCCTGTCGCAAAGCCATGTTCAACGCGGTCGACCACTCGTTGCGACGGATGAAGACCGACTACATCGACTTGCTCTGGTGCCACTTCCAGGATGTCCACACACCGATCGAAGAGACGATGCAGTCGCTCGACATGCTCGTGAAGAACGGCAAGGTGCGCTACATCGGCTTCTCGAATCACCCCGCGTGGGTTTGCGTGCAGGCGCAGCAGGAAGCGATCTTTCGCTCGTGGACGCCGCTCATTGCGCTGCAAATCGAGTACTCGCTTCTGCAGCGCACCGTGGAGTCTGAACTCATTCCCATGGCCCGCGCGATGGGACTCGGTGTGACCCCATGGAGTCCGCTGCGCGGCGGCGTGCTGAGCGGAAAGTTTGATCGAACGCACGCACCGAAGGACGATGGCAGCACGCGCGTGAAGAGCGAGTCCAAGCACCTCACCGAGCACACCTTCGTGATCATCGATCATCTGCGCGCCATCGCCGCAGCCCACGGCGCGACAGTCGCGCAAGTGGCGTTGCGTTGGGTGATGGATCGCGCGCAGGTCACCAGCAGCATCATCGGAACGCGAACGCTCGCGCAACTCGACGACAACCTCGGCGCCTGCGCACTGCGTCTGACTGCCGATGAAACCGCGCAACTCAATCGACTCACCGAACCGCCTGATGTCTTTCCAAAGCAATTCCTCGAGACGATCTCAACCGGTGTCCACGGCAACACGACGATCAACGGTGTGAAGGGGCAACCATGGCCGCTCGCACCGCAGAGCGCAGCGGAACGCTGGTGACCGTATGCCCGAAGTGAACTTCGATGGCCTCGTCGGACCCACCCACAGCTACGCGGGATTGTCCTACGGCAACAAGGCGAGTTCGAACAACCAAGGTGCCGTGAGCTACCCGCGCGCGGCTGCGTTGCAGGGACTCGCCAAGATGGAAGCGGTTGCCGCACTCGGATTGGTGCAAGGCGTCCTGCCTCCGCACGAACGCCCGCATCTTCCAACACTCCGCGCCCGCGGCTACTCGGGCAGCGATGCTGAAGTGTTGGCGAAGGTCGCGCGCGAAGATCCCGTGTTGCTCGCACGGGTCTCGAGCGCGAGTGCCATGTGGACCGCCAACGCAGCCACCGTGCTGCCCAGCGCCGACACGCGTGACGGCCGCCTGCACTTCATCACCGCGAATCTTCGAGAGATGTTTCATCGCGCCATCGAGCCTGCCGTAACGGCACGAGTGCTCGCGGCAGTCTTTCCTGATCGCGCGCGAGTGGCCGTGCATGAGGCGCTTCCTGCTGCCAAGAGCAATGATCTCAGTGCCGACTTTGGCGACGAAGGCGCAGCGAACCACACGCGCTTCACCACGAGCGCCACAAACGGCGGTGAGGTCAACGGCGTGCATTTCTTCGTTTATGGCGCCGCGGCCGACAGCGCGCGCGTTCCTGCAAAGTTTCCTGCGCGTCAGACCCGCGCCGCGAGCCAACGCGTGGCGCAGCTTGCCGCACTCGATCCTGAGCGCTGCGTCTACGCCCAGCAGAACGCCGACGCGATCGACGCTGGAGTCTTTCACAACGATGTGATTGCCGTCGGCAATGGGTCGATGCTCTTCTGCCATGAGCTGGCGTTCGAGCATCGCCAAGAGACGCACGCAGCGCTTCGACGCGCGATCGGAGGCGATGCACTCTGTATCGCCGAGGTCACCCGTGACGAAGTGACGCTCGAAGAAGCGGTGCAGAGCTACCTCTTCAACAGCCAGTTGCTCACGACTCCCGATGGATCGATGACGCTCCTCTGCCCGTCGGAGTGTGCAGAGAATCCCAGAGTTCGCGCGGCGATCGATCGCGTGGTGGCGGACGCTGGCAATCCGCTCTCGCGGGCGCTCTTCATGGATGTCCGCGAAAGTATGCGCAACGGCGGCGGACCTGCGTGTTTGCGGCTTCGCGTCCCTATGACGGCGCAAGAGCTCGCGTCGATGAACCGCGCGGCGTTGGTGGATGCTCCCAAGCTTGCGCTTCTGCGCGCATGGGTTCAGCGCCGGTATCGAGAGACGCTGCGCGCCGAAGAACACGCGGATCCCGCGCTCTTGCGCGAGTCGCGCGACGCACTCGATGAGCTCACCACCATCCTCGAGCTCGGATCGGTATATGACTTCCAGCGCACGACTGATTCACAGGCCAGCCTCGGCGCGCACTGAGTATGCTGCGCGGATGATTCGACCTTTTGTCTCGATCGGAACGCTCGCCTGCATCCTTGCCTTCTCTCCTTCGTGTGCGCCGCGACGCGCGCTGACTCCTGAAGCAGACCTGATCGCAAGCGATGCTGCCAACAAAGAGAAGCTCCGTGGCGAGATGATGGATTCGACGCGACAGGTCCTCTTTCGCGTCATGGGCGAATCGGGCGATCAACGCACCATCGACATCCTTGTTCTCTCGGGTGGTGGCGACTTTGGCGCGTTCGGCGCTGCGTTTCTCCGCACTTGGAAACACCGAGGCGGCGAGCAACCGATGCCTGAGTTTGACATGGTGTCGGGAGTGAGCACGGGCGCGCTCATCGCGCCGTTTGCGTTTCTCGGCGGTGATGAGGAACTCAAGGCGTGCGAGGACCTCTACCGCAATCCCAAGGACGATTGGATTCGCTCGCGTGGCCTGCTCGGCCTCTTGCCTGACAACGCGAGCCTTGCCGAAGTGCCTGGTCTCGAGCGTGAGCTTCGCGCTGAGATCGACGAGGACTTCGTGCGGCGCATCGCCGAGCAAGGCGCGCGCGGACGACTCTTGTTCGCGAATACGACTGACCTCGATCACGGCCACGCGCAACCATTCGAGATGACCCACGCTGCAAAGCTCGCCGTCGAGTCAGGAAGCATTGATCGCTTCCACGACATCCTTCTCGCGAGCGCGGGAATCCCTGGAGTCTTCCCGCCGCGTCTGATTGATGGGACGCTCTACGCCGATGGCGGCGTGACTTCCAACATCCTCTACGGCGCGCCCGCGAGTTACGAAGAGACCTTGTTCTATCGCTTCAAGAAGAACTTCCCGCAGCAGGAAGGCATCAAGATGCGTTACTGGGTGATCATCAACAACCAGGTGCACACGACTCCGCGAACTGTCCAGCAGGGTTGGCTTGCGGTCCTTGGTCGCAGCGTCGAAGTTGCGATTCGCGCGTCGACGGTCACTTCGCTTCGCCACCTGTTTACTCATGCCGAAGCGGTCAACCAGCACGGCGACGGCTCGCTCGAAGTGCGTTGGGTGGCGATCCCCGATGCGTGGCGCCCACCAGTTGAGGGCGTGTTTGTCGAGGAAACGATGCGCAATCTCGCAGACCTCGGCGCCAAGATGGGCGCGGATGCGAGCTCGTGGCAGACGCGACCTCCTGAGCCGTTCTAAAGGCTGATGCAGCGCAACCACACCATCATTCTCTTTGACGGAGTCTGCAACCTCTGCAACAGCACGGTGCGTTTCGTCATCAAGAGGGATTCGTCGGGTCACTTTCGTTTTGCCGCCCTTCAGACTGAGGTTGGTCGACGACTCTGCGCCGAGCATGGTGTGGCGATCACTTCGACCGCTGCTCCTGATTCGATCGTGGTGTTGCAGGATGGTCGCGCCTTGCTGCGCTCGGACGCCGCGCTGGCCATTGCTGCGCGCTTACCGTTGCCGTGGTCGTTGCTCCGCGCGTTCCGCATCGTCCCGCGCGCGCTGCGCGACCTCGTCTATCGCCTGATCGCGCACAATCGTGCGCGCTGGTTTGGACGGCGCGACACCTGCATGGTGCCGACCAACGAGCTGCGCGCTCGCTTTCTTGAGTGACGACTGCTGATCGATCGGCGCACCGGCTCAGCGGTTGTACGGGTACTCGTTGATCCAGTGGAATCCGCGGTTCATCGGCAGGAAATCCTTCGGTTCCTGTCGCTCACACACCACCTCGATGCGCGCGCCCTTCATCTCGCCCGTGACGCGCAGGCCCTTCTCACCCTCGCGCACATAGGCGAGCGTTGCCGCGACCGGCACCTCTGCGGCTTCTGCATTGGCGGCGGGGGCGGTCATCTCGCGCAACTCCAACGCGCCCTCTTTCGTCGTCAACGACCAACGCCCGTTGGGCCCCTTCATGTGCGTGACCACTGCCTGCTTCCATTGCGCACGGTCGATCAGCGTGAGTGATCTCCATCGCACCGCGTCGGTCATGAGTGGCGGGAGCTCCACGCCATCGCGGCGAAACTCTTTGACCTCCCAAGTGCCGTCGAGTTCGCCCTTCGGCGCCAAGGGACCGTAGAGGTACTGCGCCTGCGACATCTGCGACCAGATCATCGGCACGGTGAAGAGCACCCACGCGAGCTTCACGAAGAGCGCGGTGCGACGGAGCCACGGCTTGGTCCACGGTCCGCGCAGGTCAGCGCGAGGCGCAGGTCGATTGAGCACGAAGAGCCGCACGAGTCGTGGCGCATCGGGTGCCGCGATCAGCATCGCAAGCATGAGCAGTTGAAACGAATAGATCTTGACGGGGACGTCGTAACACATGTTCAACACGAACACATTGCCCATCACCGCCGCAGACCAGAGTGCTCCAAAGAGCTGCGTGCGACGGAAGCAAAGCAGCAGGCCACCGATCGTCTCCATCCATCCCGCGAACATCGTGTAGGGCGCACTGGCACCCATGAAGGTCCACATCAATCCCATCGGACTGGAGTCGCCGTAATCCTGCGTGAGTCGCTGCAATCCTGGCTCTGGAAATTGCAGCGCGAAGACCTTGTTGATGCCGTAACCGAAGAGCGCGCTCGCGAGGACGAATCGCATGCCGATCCAGAGTCCATCCTTCAGCCACGGGTACGAGGGACGACGCCAATCGATCGCGCTCCACAACAAGGCACCGATGAGTGCGAACACCAAGTGCGAAGCAGCCTGAACCCAGTTGTAGGTGGTGTCGCCCGAACCGTTGGGAAACACAGTGATGTCGACGCCGAGTACGACCTTTCCGACCCACACATAGAAAGGACGCACCGCTTGATCGTGCTCGTAGCCAACCATGCCGAGCATCGGCACCAACTGTGTCAGCGCCGAGAAGAAGGCAAACAGCACCCACAGGGCGACCACGCGAAAGAGCACCCGCAGCAGAGGATGCCACGGCAACGGGGACGAATGCGCAGAGATCTCGCTCATCGCCCGACGATACCTGTCGGAACTCCGAGACGCATTCGGTAGGCTACCCACCATGCGCTCGAATCTTCCAATCTCCGTTGCGCCC
Source organism: Planctomycetaceae bacterium (assembly GCA_947490615.1). GTDB lineage: Bacteria > Planctomycetota > Phycisphaerae > Phycisphaerales > SM1A02 > QWPT01. Next base: position 191,307 of record CANLHK010000006.1, read on the forward strand.
CACCGCACTCCGTCGCGTCTGCATCTCCCTGCATGGTGCAGCATGAGTCTCCTGCTCATGCTCAGCGCCTTCGTGGCGTTGCAAAGCGCCGCTCCAAACATGATCGGCGATGGCTTGGCCGACTTCTCCCGAGCCACGACGCATGGCGTTGGTGCGACGCTGCTTCAACCGATTCGATCGACGCCACCTGCGGGACTCTCCGTCGAAGCGAAGGACGCGCCCTTTGGCAAGGGCTTCGACTTCAAGTTCAAGTCGGGCAGTGCGACCACGACGCTCACGATCGATCCGCTGGGCACCCGTCATACAGGGAGCGCTTCGCTCTCCTCGTCGGCAGGATCGGTGCAGTTGACGGGAAAATACGACCGCAACGATCGGGCGATTGAGATCATCGCCAAGCGCGGCGGAACGGAGATCGGTTCCTATTCGTGGCGCGTGGAAGCAGTCCTGCGATAGAGTGCGCGCATGCAACGCCGCGACTTCATCGCCACATCGGTTTCTGCAGCAGCCTCTATTCCTCTCGTGACCAGCCTCGGTCAAGCCGCCCAGTCAGCCGCGAGCGCCCCGCCGCCGATCGCCAAGCGCAAAGGACACCTGCGCCACTCGGTCAGCAAGTGGTGCTTCGGCGGCATGTCGCTCGAAGACCTCTGCACCCACGCCAGCGCGATGGGGATCGAAGGCATCGACCTTCTCAACGAGAACGAATGGGAAACACCGAAGAGGTTCGGGATGATCTGCGCGCTCGCCAACGGTCCCACCACGATTTCGGATGGCATGAATCGCGTCGAGAACCACGACCGCGTCGTCAAGGAGTGTGAGCGCATGCTTCCACTTGCCGCGAAAGCTGGCGTGCCGAGCCTCATGCTCTTCTCAGGTAACCGCAAGGGCATGTCCGACAGCGAAGGACTTCGCAATTGCGCCATCGGACTCAAGCGCGTCATGCCCATCGCCCAACGGCATGGCGTAACCATTCTCATGGAGCTGCTCAACTCGCGCGTCGACCACGGCGACTACATGTGCGATCGCACTCCGTGGGGCGTCGAGTTGGTCAAGCAAGTCGGCAGCGACCACTTCCGCTTGCTCTACGACATCTACCACATGCAGATCATGGAAGGCGATGTCATCCGAACGATCCGAAACAACCACGCCTTCATCGGTCACTACCACACCGCAGGCAATCCTGGGCGCAACGAGATCGACACGACGCAGGAGCTCTACTACCCAGCGATCTGCTCAGCAATCATCGCCACGGGATTCAAGGGTTTCCTCGCGCAGGAGTTCATCCCGCGCCGCGATCCGATGACGAGCCTGCGTGAAGCAATTGACCTCTGCGATGTGTGAGCTCAACGCCATGACGCTCGTGCATCGCGCGGTACTCTGCGTGCTGTGTCTTCTCATCGGCGCGTGCCAAGCCACGGCTCCCGTGCAGCGCGAGATCGCTTGCCCGACACGACCCAACATCGTGCTCGTCTTCGCGGACGACCTCGGCTATGGCGAACTTGGCTGCTACGGACAAAGCAAGATCGACACGCCGCAGATCGACCGCCTGGCTCGGGAAGGCGCGCGTTTCACACAGTTCTACAGCGCAGCACCTGTTTGCGCTCCCTCACGCGCAGCACTCATGACGGGACTTCATCTCGGCCATTGCGCCATCCGCGACAACAGTGAAGTGCAGCCCGAAGGCCAAGGTCCACTGCCCGCTGACGCGACCACGCTCGCCGATGATCTCAAGCGCGCTGGCTACACGACGGCGTGCATTGGCAAGTGGGGACTCGGATTTGTTGGATCCACTGGTGATCCGAACGCCAATGGGTTTGACTTGTTCTTCGGCTTCAACTGCCAGCGTCAAGCGCACAACTACTACCCGACGCACCTTTGGCGCAACGATCAGAAGGTCACGCTCGATGGCAACAATCCTGCGACGCGCGCAGAGAAGATCTTCGCGCCCGACTTGATGCTCAAGGAAGCAGAGCGGTTCATCGCGCGTTCGAAGGACCGTCCCTTCTTTCTCGCCTACACCTCCACGATGCCGCACATGGCGATGCAGCCGACCGCGGCCGATGTGAGCCGATACCAAGGGCGCTTTGATGAGCAACCGTATGTCGGCGGCAAAGGCTACCTCCCGCATCCGACGCCGCGCGCAGGCTACGCCGCGATGATCACGCGCCTTGACGCAGAGGTCGGCGCGTTGCGCGAAGCGCTCGAACAACACGGGCTCGCGCAGAACACGCTCATCATCATCACGAGTGACAACGGTCCGACGCACGATGTGGGCGGAGTCGACACGGTCTTCTTCGATTCAACAGGTGGACTGCGCGGACGCAAGGGTTCGGTGTGGGAAGGCGGCCTACGCGTGCCGTGTATTGCTTGGTGGCCTGGCCATGTCAGCGCGAGTCGCACCGTAACGGCGCCTGCGTGGACCGTGGACTTGCGCGCGACCTTTGCCTCGATTGCTGGCGTCACCGCAACCGACACCGACGGCCGCGATCTCACGCCGCTCTTGCTGCTCGACGAAGCGCCATCAAGTCGCGTCCTCTACTGGCCGTTCCCTGGTTACGGCGGTCAAGAAGCCCTGCGTGATGGCGACTGGAAAGTGGTTCGACAACAGCTCGATGCCGCAGCGAAGAAGGGCGTGGCCGATCCGCCTTGGCAGTTGTTCGATCTCGCACACGACTCGAACGAGCAATCCGATGTCGCTTCAAAACATACGGCACTCGTCGCACAACTCGCCGCCCGCGCCAAGCAAGAAGCGGCGCCGCGCAACGCGCGCTAGCGCCAGTGCTCCGCGACCCACGGGGTGCGATGAACATGCCGCGTGATCTTCTTGGTGATGCCAAGAACAGCGTCGGGCGGATTCGGATGACCGTGAAAGACCACGATGCGGCAATCAGGCGGAATGCGCGGCTCTTGCCACCAGTTCATCGGGAACTTCGCCATGCATCCATACTTGAAGCTCACGCACCATTCCTTCGGCCAGTAGGAGAGTTTCCCCGCGCGATGAAGCTCGCGTGAGATGTACTCCTGTTCATTGCGCACCTCGGTGCGGATCGCCGCGTGGTCAGTCATGAACCGTGAGAGCAACTCAGGATGCGCGCCCGCCTCAAAGCGATAGACCGAAGAGTTCCCCGTGGGACGCCACGGGCGCGCCCAGTCTTTGATGATGAGGAACTCGCCAGGATGCGAGAAGAGGCAATCGATGTTGCCGACGATCACGATGTCGATATCGAGGAAGAGCGTCGGGCCCTCGAGATCGAAGAACGGACTGCGAAAGGTCGAGATCTTCCGCCAACCGCGCTCGGGTCCACCTGGATCGTCGAAGTCGGGAAGCGGACGCGCGTCGATGCCTGCGTCGAGCCCCGTTGGATCGTCGGTCATGCAGACGAACCGATGGGGAATCGTCATGTTCCGCCGCACCATCGAGGCGAGGCGGTTCACATACTCGGGACCGTACTTGGTCCCCCACTTCATGCAGATGATGTTCGCCATGGTGGTGAGAGCTCTCGGCAGATCAGGACGCGCGCGTGGGCAATGTAGCGAGGAGACGCGCCAACGCGCGCGGATCGTGCTCCAAGGCCAGTGCGTCGGAGGCGCGGGCTGCGTTCCCTGCGTAGCGATCCCAGTTGGCAAGCACACGATCGACGGCACTGATCAGTTGCGCGGCACTGCGTTCGCGCATTGCCACACCCGCATCGAAACGCTCCACGAGATCACCCGCCCAAGTGCCCGCCGTCGCGACCACAGGTGCGCCATGCAGAAGCGCATCGAGAACGACGCCACTCACTCCATCGGCGAACTTCGCGCGCTCGTACGGCGCCAGCACCAGCGCTCCCTCGAAGCGCGCTGCGTATTCGCTGCGCTGGGGAGCGACAGGGTCCGCAACGAGTCCGCTGTACTGCGCGCCGAGCAGTCGCGCGACGACCGCGTCTTCGCGGGAGCCATGACGATCGGCACCGCGATCCGAGACATGCTTGGGCGACACTTGCACGAGAAGCGGCAAATCGCGACCCTCACGCGCCAAGTGTTCCGCGAGCTCGGCGACGACATCAAGCCCCTTGTTGATCCGCGCAGCGCCCGCCATGAGAAGATGGCGAAACGGCGCGCGCAATCGACATCCCGCCGCGCGCGTCGCGGGATAGGCCACTTGGTAAACCGAGGCGCACTCTGCGTCGCGCAGGCAATCGCACACGCCGCGTGTGGGCGCGAGAAACATCGCTCTCTTGCGAGTGCCTCGAGCAAAGGCAAGCGCGAGCCGCGCGCTCGGCTTCGTCAGCGGCCAGTGCACGAAGAGTGCAAGGCGCGCCAAGGACTCGCTCGAGAGAAGCGCTCCGTTGGCCGCCAAGAAGGCGTGCGACGCGTTGGCCGTGAGAACGAGCGTGCGCTGCTTCTCGACGAGCGACGCGCGAATCGCTCGCAGTTCTGCAGCTCCCCCACGAGGAAGCGGATGCGACCGCACCGCAACCGCGCCACCAAGTTGCCCGACAAACCCAGCGGATCGTGGTCCACCGACCACCTCAATCTCGTCGAAGAGTCCGTCCGAACGCGACGCCAGAGCGCGCACAAACTCCGCATAGTGTCCGCTCGGACCACGCAACATGGGCTCGATGATGCGAAGAGTTCCAAGCAGCGGCGCGGATATCACGCACGGAGGATACAGGAGAGGCACCGACGCCATGCGCGATGCGGTGTGAGAGGACCGGCGTGTTCGCAGCACGCAAGCAATGCCGCTGCCGCGGTACAGTGCGCGACTCGATGATTCGCCGCACTCCAGAGGATTTCCGTGTCGAGGAGCTGACCAGCAGCGATTTTCGCGCTGCACTCGTGGAAGATTGGATGCCGTCGCATCCCTTCGCCGCGTACACACTCGAGAAGGTTTCACTGGCGACCCCCGATGCACTTGGCTTCATCGCGCGCGACCTTGGCGTCACGCGCGCCTCGGTCAGTTCCGCTGGACTGAAGGATCGACACGCGCTCACCAAGCAGACGATCACCGTCGACTCTGCCGCGCTGCGCGTGCGTCCGCCGCGGTTTCTCGAAGGGCAAGATTGGCGCCTCACGCGACTCGGCTTCGTGCCGCGCGCTGCCGACGCTTCGGTCATCGCAGCCAATCGCTTCACGATCGTGGTGCGCGCGCTTGATCAACGACAATTCGATGAGATGCATCGCCGAGCCGCGCTCCTGCTCGACGCCGATGGTGCGCTTCTCTTCGTGAACTACTTCGGCGATCAGCGATTCGGCAGCGCCCGTCACGGCGAAGGATTTGTCGGACGCGCCTTGGTCGATGGCGACTTTGAGAAGGCGCTGCGACTGGCCATCGGGACTCCCGCGCGCAAAGACTCGGGGCAGACGCGCTCGCTCACCCGCGCGCTCGCCACCCACTGGGGAAAGTGGGACGAGGCGCTGGCGAGCTTTGGAAAGATGCCCGAACGCGCCGCGATCGAAACGCTGGCGCGCGGCGGGTCGTTCCTCGAAGCCTTCAGCGCGCTGCCGAAGTTCACTCAGGAAATCTGCGTCGAGGCGTACCAATCGCATCTCTGGAATGCGATTGCCCGCGAACTCGCGCACGCGCTCAGTGAGACGACGGCGCAGAGCATCTTTGAGGCGCCCGACAACTTTGGTCCACTGCTCTTTCCGCGCGTGGCCGCGCTGACTCCCGCGTTTCGCGCGATGTCGATTCCGACTCCCTCGCCACGCTCGATCATGCCCGAGTGTCTCTCAGAAATCGTCACGGGCATTCTCGCCGACGAAGGGCTCACGCTCGGAGCTCTGCGAATCCCCGGACTGGCGCGGCCTTACTTCGGCGGAGGCGATCGTCCGTTCATCGCCCAAGCGCGCGCGTGGACCATCTCAGAGACCTTCGTCGACGAGTTCACCCTCGGAGTGCGTGCCAACATGGCCTGCACCGTCGGCTTCGAACTTCCGCGCGGCGCCTACGCCACGGTGCTGCTGCGCGCACTGGGACAGTGAGCTTGGTATTGGCGCGCACGGCGCGGTCGGCGCGATGCGTTACGCTGCGGCGATGATTGCGCGCGTCTCTGCACTGTGCCTGCTTGTGACTTCCCGAGTCTGCTCGTTGGCGCTTGGCCTCTGCGTGATGGTGCTCGTCGGCTGCGGGCACTCGGTCCAGATTCAAGGCACCGCGGACGAGGTTTGGAGCGACACACTTGAAGTCCTTCGCCTCCAAGGAGTGATGCCGAAGTCGATCCCCGCAGGACGCGAACGGCCGCGCGTTGATCGCGCGGCAGGTGAGATCGATCTTCTGTACACGCAGAGCGTTTATTACGGCGACGGCGCTGCGTTCATTCAGGTCGATGTGGACCTGCCCGAGCAGAACCTCTTGCGCGATGTGCAGGCATGGGTGGACTTCCCCGTCGGAAATCGCGTGGTTCGCTACGGACGCGCGCTCGATTCCAAGACGACGGAACAATTCGCGCGCGACTTTGACAGGGCGCTCGCCACCTTCCGCGCCACGCATCCTGCGCGAAAGCCGCCTGAGCCCGCTGCTTCGGAAGTCAGCCAAACTCCCGCGAAAGGCACGACCGCTCCATGACCGCGAAGATCCTCCTCCTCGGTTCTGGCGAACTCGGCAAGGAGTGCACGATCAGCGCCAAACGGCTCGGCTGCACGGTCATCGCCGTCGATCGCTATGCAGGAGCACCAGCGATGCAAGTGGCAGACTGCCACGAGGTCATCGACATGCTCGACGGCGCTGCGCTGCGGCGCTGCGTGCGCAAACACAAGCCCGACTTCATCGTGCCTGAGATCGAAGCGATTCGAACCAGCGCGCTCCTCACGCTTGAGGCTGCGGGACATTCCGTGGTGCCCAGTGCGTTTGCAGCGCACATGACCATGAACCGCGACGCGATCCGCGAGCTCGCTGCGAAAGAACTTGGCCTCCGAACCGCGCGCTACTCTTACGCCGCAAGTGCGAAGGAACTCGCTGACGCGATCACGAGGAAAAGCGGCACGGGACTTCCTTGCGTCGTGAAACCGACGATGAGTTCATCAGGCAAGGGACAGTCGGTGGTGCGCACCAAAGCGCAGATCGCCACGGCGTGGAAGTACGCCATCAAGAACATGCGCGGCGATCGACCGGTCGTCATCGTCGAAGAGTTCATCGACTTCGACTACGAGATCACGCTGCTCACCATCAAAGAGCGCGCCTCACGCGGTGGCGGCGTGAAGTTCGTGGAGCCCATCGGACATCGACAGGAGCGCGGCGACTACCAGGAGTCGTGGATGCCCTGCCCCATGAAACCTGCCGCCAAACGCGCTGCGCAAGAGATGGCCGAAGCGGTTGTCACCCGACTCGCAGGCGAAGACGGAGCGGGCATCTTCGGCGTCGAGTTCTTCGTGCGCGGCAGCGAGGTCATCTTCAGCGAGCTCTCGCCGCGGCCGCACGACACGGGCATGGTCACGCTGCGCTCGCAGGATTTGTCGGAGTTTGACCTGCATCTGCGCGCGATCCTCGGGCTTCCCATTCCTGAGATTCGCTACGCGGGACCGACGGCGTCGGCCGTCGTGTTGGCCACGCGCGACTCCGCGCGGATGCCGCGCTACGAAGGCATTGAGTTGGCGATGGCCATCCCGTCCGTCGAAGTGCGCATCTTTGGAAAACCCACGACGCGCAAGCATCGGCGCATGGGCGTGGTGCTCGCGCACGGCAAGACCGCCAACGATGCACGGGCCATCGCAACGATGGCGGCGAGCCTCATCGCTGTTCGGTAACGCGTACGACGAATCGGTCGACGACGCGTCATGTTGCGCAGGCGCGTCAGGCGCGCTTACGACGCGGATGCGCTGCGCGATAGGTATCTCGCGGCAGTTCAGGGCGCACGCCCTTGGCCACAGGAATGAGACCCTCTTCTTGCACCGAGACGCGGAAGATCTCGAAGGTGGTGTCTTCGAGCAACTTTCGAATCGCCGCTTGCATGGCCTTGAGTCGATCGTGCATCGCGCACGGCTCGCCCACGCCACACACGCCGCCACCGAACGGACAGTTGTTGCTGACATCCTCGCGCTCGAAGATGTCGTACGGCTCACGCAGACGCATCTGGTGAGGCGGGCGCGACAACGCGTAACCGCCGCCTGGTCCTGGTGAACCGCTGACAAGTCCCGCCTGCGAAAGCGCAGACAAGATCTTCGCGACCATCGCGCGAGGAAGTCCACGCTGGTCGGCGATTTCAGCTGCGGAAAGTCGGGTGCTGCCTCCGTCCCAAACCTCAGCGAGGCGGGAGAGTGCTGCGATTGCGGTCTCAGTTTGCTTGCCGTACATGGAGCGCCTCGGAATGGTCTGGGGAATAGCGATTCGCCGAATCACGGACAAGTATATCCGCGAATCAGGACCGCGCAACCCCCATTTTCCCCATTCGAGGGGGATTTCTAGGTGAGCCAAGCCGCCGCTGCCGCGCCGCTAGTGCGCGACCCCGTTGTGGCTCGCGCCATCTCCGCAATGAGGGAGGCCGTGCGGGAATGAGGTCCCGTTCAGGGGTGCGAGGCAGACTCCAACAAACGCAGTCGCGGGCGCGAGGGCACGCTCCTGATGGCGTCGTGACCGCGCGGCCGAGAGGATCAGTCGAATGCGCGCCATACTCTCTGCGATCTGTTCGAGCTCGTCGAGCGAGAGTGCCTCGTGGCGGAAGTCGGAGGTGCAGTGCGCGAGCACGCCGTCGGGTGGTGTGTCGCGCAAGCCAACATCGGCCAGCTCTCGCAGTAGTGTCCCGCGGCGGCTCACTGCTGTTGGGTCAGCGTCGTAAAAATCACTGGGGAGTGGATCGTGGGCGACGCAGTAGGTCATCCCCGCTGGTCCGCGCCGTCCTCGTCTGCCCGACTCCTCCGAGAGACCAATCAGACCTGCCTCGAGCAGGATCTTGAGGTGGTAGTGGAGCCGTGGCGCACTGGTCTTCAGATTCTGCGCGAGGACGCGCGCATCGGTGCCAGGGCAACTCCAAATGGATTCGAACAGCTGCAGCCTCAATGGTGAGCGCAGCGCGTCCCAGACTTTTCCATTCGCCAGCGAAACATGGCTCGATTGGTTCGTCCCGCCGATGCCACGCGCACCGCCCGACAAACCACGGGTCTCCTCACCGCCGATCGCCGTGCGATCGCCATTCGTCCGATTCTTTTCTTGCATTGTTCGCCCCAAGATGTAGTCCGACTTGCCGTCACTGCCGATGGCCTAGTGTATCGGTCATCGGTTCCGAGGAGGTCCAAGAGTGGGCATGCGCCCGAGTCCGCAGGAGTCCGCCCACCGTGTTAGGCTCCGACCCCGACCATGAACGCCTTCTACGCGCGCAGCGCGCTCTATGCAGCCTTCTTCACTCCGTCGACTGAGATGCGTCAATCCGTCGATCGACTCGCGCGCAGGCATTTGCGGCGCAAACCCTTGCGCGTCCTTGACCCTGCCTGTGGTCCAGGCCTTTGGTTGGCGCATTTTTTGGCTCAGGGCGCGGAGGTCGCAGGCTCCGACCTAGAGCCAAAGGCCATCGCGATGGCTGCCAAGACGCTCCCCGCGCGGGGTGCCCGCGTCGTCGTTGGAGACATGCGCCGCCCTCCCGACGAACTCGGGTTTGGATTTGATTGCGTGATCAACCTCGACAATTCGATCGGTCACCTGAGCGACTACATGGATGTCGCGGAGCACTTCGCCTCGATCCGTCAGAGGATGACTGATCGCGGGATCTACCTCGTCGGTCTCGCGCTGCGCGAAGATGGTGACTCGATCCACACGGGACTCGTGTACGAGCGCGGCCCCGTCGATATCGAAGGTGGCGGATTCGCAGCGTTGCGCACGGAGAGTCTCGGCTTGCAACCCACGACGCGTTGCGAGCGCATTCGCCAGATCACCATCACGGCAAATGTTCCCGACACTCCCGCGGTCATCGCTGAGCAATACGACTTGCTGACCTTCACCCTTCCCATGCTCAAGGACATTCTCGCAGCCGCTGGCGGATTCGAAGTCCTCGCCTGCCACGACGCGACCGACGAGAGCCTCCCCGCTCGCGCGTTTCGAAAGAGCGCGGGAGATGTCGTGCTCGTACTGCGTCGATCCAAAGAGACGAGCGCCAAGCGCGGCGGTCTCACGCGCCGATCTCGCGCACCACGGAAGAAGACCACGCGATGATGCGCGTCGAGCGCACTGAGTTCGGGGGCACGGTCGGTGAGGCGATCATCGTCGAGCTCACGACTCCCGAGTCTGCGCTTCTTGCGCGGGATGCGGCGCGTCTGCATGAAGCCGAGCGCACCTTGGCCGCGTCGTTTCCTGCGGCGGCGCGCCGTGACTCGTTTCTCGCGGGCCGATTGGCGGTGCATGCGGCACTCGCGGAACATGGAGATTCGCGCGCCAACCGCATGCCCATCCTGCGGGATCCGCGCGGGCGGCCGCAACCCTCGTGGGCGGATGCGCCGAGCCTCTCGATCGCGCACACTCGAATCCGCGCAGTCGCAGCGGTCTCAACGCAGCGGAGTTGCAAAGCCCTCGGCATTGATGTCGAAGAGATCGACCGTCACCGCGCCGAGGCACTCCTGCGTATGGCCATTTCTGCCGACGAACGCAGCGTTCTGGCGGCCGTCGATCCATCGCTGCTCATCGGGCCTATCGCTCTCTGGTGCGCCCGCGAAGCTTGCGTCAAGACCCATGATCTCCAAGTGGGCTGGTTCGGCAGCGTGCTGAGAGTGCAGTCGATTGAGCCCGTCGAGCCTCGGGTGGGCGAGGCCGAAGCGAGCTGGGATCTGGTCATTTGCTATGAATCGCGGCCGCCAATGACCGCCCATGTTTGGCAATCGCACGGCGCGCTCTTCGCGCTCAGCGCTCGGTAGACCGCTCGCACGATTGGGGCGGTTGGAGCCCTTCGCGTCCATCCTCTACATTGCGCGGATGGCACTTCCCCATCTCACCGACGAGCAGACCCGCACCTGGACGCGCGCACAAAAGGACCGCTGGTGGTTGGAGAATGTGTTTCGCGGCGACATGGCGCAGCTCACGCTGCGTTCGGCGCTCACGGGATTTTTCCTTGGTGGCGTGCTCTCCGCGACCAACCTCTACATCGGCGCGAAGACGGGTTGGACGCTCGGCGTCGGCGTGACCAGCGTCATCTTGTCGTTCGTGATCTTCCGCGCCATCTCAGGCATGCGGCTCGCGAAGGACATGACGATCCTCGAGAACAACGCGGTGCAGTCGATCGCCACCGCGGCGGGCTACATGACAGGCCCGCTCATCTCGGCGCTCATGGCCTACATGTTCGTGACCAACGCCACCATGGAGTGGCACAAGATCCTCATCTGGAATGTCATCGCGAGCTTGCTCGGCGTGATGGTCGCCTTCCCGATGAAGCGCCGCTTCATCAACGATGAGCAGCAACCCTTCCCTGAAGGTCGCGCCTGCGCAGTCGTGCTCGATTCGCTCTATCCGCATGCTCCACAAGGCGGCACCAACAACATGGTGAACGGCTCGCCTGTGGAGCGCGTTGCCGCGGCGTCAGAGAGTGGCGTCGATGCGGGAGTCTTCAAGGCGAAGGCACTCGCCGTCGCCGCAGGACTCGGCGCGGGACTCCAGCTCTTCGTGGCCAGTGGCTACATGGCGATGCTGCAGATCTCTGTGCTTGGAACCTCCAAGGTCAAGGAGACGATGTGGAAGATCCCCGAGTACCTCGATGCGTGGTACTACACACTCGCAGCCAAGACACCAGGCACATGGGTTCCAAACATCGGTGGAACCAAGCTCCCCGACCTCGGCGTGACCTTCGCCTTTGACCTCTCGATGATTGGTGCGGGCGGCCTCATGGGCATGCGCGTGGCGTCGAGCATCTTCATCGGCATGGTGGCAAACTTCCTCGTCGTCGCGCCGATCATGATCGCCGCGGGCGAGATCGTCCCGAAGAACTACGCGAAGATCGCGCAGGCTGACGGCTCCTACGCCATGGCGGACGCGGTCTTCAATCGCCCCCATCTCACCAACACTTGGTGCCTTTGGTGGGGCGTGGCGATGATGGTCACCGCTTCGATGGTTGGACTCTTTGCCAAGCCGAAGATGCTCGTCAGCGCCTTCACAGGCCTCTTCTCGAAGAAACCTGTGAGCGACGATTGCCTGCGCGAGATCGAGTTTCCGATTCGATGGAGCGTGATCGGCATTCCGATCGCGTCGGCCGCGATCATCTGGCTCAACTGGTACTGGTTCGATGTGAATCCGTGGCTCGGCGCGCTGTCGATCCCGCTCATCATTGTGCTCACGCTCATCGCAGCCAACGCGACGGCGCTCACCTCGACGACTCCAACGGGTTCACTCTCGAAGATCACCCAGTTCACTTTCGGCGCGATGGCACCGACGAACCCTGCCACAAATCTCATGACGGCAGGCGTCACCACCGAAGTCGCGTCCAACGCATCCAATCTGCTCATGGACATCAAGCCTGGCTACATGCTCGGCGCGAAGCCGCGCCAGCAGGCGATCGGGCACTGCATCGGCATCGTCGCGGGCGCGCTCGCTTCGACGCCGCTCTTCTTCGTGCTCTTCATGACCAACCGTGAAGCCACCACCACGGTGAAGGATCACATCACTGAGCGATGGGCGGTTCCTGGTGCGATCCAATGGGCTGCGATCTCGGATGTCATCGGAGCGATGGGCCAGAAAGGCGTCGAGCTCGTGGTCACGGGCTCGGACCATGTCGCGCGGCTCTGGGGTGTGCTGCCAGTCAGCGCGGCGTGGGCCATGCTCGTTGCCGCGATCATCGCGCTCGTCTTTGAGATCACGCGTATCTCCACGAAGGGCAAGTTCCCGCTCAGCGCGGTTGGCATCGGACTCGGCATCGTGCTGCCGCCCGAGTCAACGGTCATGATGTTCACGGGCGCCTGCATCTTTGCGTTCTTTGAGCGCAAGTATCACAAGGCAATCGGGACCTTCGGCTGGCGGCTCTGGGTCGACTCGAAGGAAGCCGTCTGCGCAGGACTCATCGCAGGCTGGGCACTCCTCGGTGTGGGCGACGGATTGATCGCAGCCTTCGGCGGCTACCACGAAACGGTCGAAGAGAAGGAAGCCGCCGAAGCGAAAGCGAAAGCCGCGAAAGCAACGCAATCGGCAGCACTCACACCCGCCGAGCTCGATGCCGAAGCCGCGCTGCGCGGTTGAGAGGTCCAAACTCGTTCAGGCGCGACGCTTCATGCGGAAGTCCGCAGAGTGGCCGGGCTTTCCATCTTCGACGCTCGTCCAATGCGATTGCATGGTTCCGTCAGCCGCGAAGGTGAAGGTCACCGCGTTCATGTGCATCCCCTTGAGGTCAGGGAGATTTGTCGCGTCCTTGAAGGTGAACGCGACCGAGTCCTTGCTGATGGTGGTGGCGGTGAGACGCGGCTGGTTCTGCGCTGCGCAATAATGCGTGCACATGAGTTCCTTGCCGTTCATGTGGTACATCGTGATCATCTCATGCTCAGTACCAGGGAAGAGCGTCTCTGCGACCACGCTGCCACCCGCGATGACGCGATACTCGACGGCGGTATCGTTCTTGCCGTCGCCATCCATGTCGGCATCCCAAGTTCCCTTGAGTGCCTTGAAGCGATCCAGTGGCGTCGGCACGGGCGCGGGTGCGGCGACCTCTTGCGCCGGAGCGCTCGGCTTGGCGCTTTCCGCTTGCGAAGAAGTCAGGAGCACGACCGAGGCGATGGCGAATGTGGTGAGCATGCGCGCAGCGTACTACCCACCACCCGTGAGCAACCACCCCAATCACTCGCACCGCCGCGGAAACCACGAGTTCAACTCGCGGACGCCTTGACAGCATGACGATGAATCGTATTGTGCCGACCCTCATGACCGCTCAGCTCACACTCAAGCGCACGCCAATGCATCTGTGCAAGGACATTTCCATGTCCAAGCACATGCATAAGCACGGGTATTTCCCGGCGCTTTTGGCGAACTGAACGGTCCAAGCACATCGTTCTCACTCCCCAACAGACGCCGGCAAGTCCGGCGTCTGTCGCTATTGGAGCGTCGCGTTGGACGGACAGCAGCCACAACCTGGCAGAAACCGAGTTCCACCATGACCGCAATTCTCTCCAACTCTTCCTTCACCACGCCGCTGCGCGCCAGTGCGACGAGCGCCAACCTTCCGCTCCTCGCGCGATTGTCAGCGCGCGTCTCTTGCTCGCTCGATGAGGTCGCGGTGTTCGCTTCGCCGCAAGCGGCGTTTGCCGCGATCGCGTCGGGCATTGCGCTCGGGCGTGGCACCGTCGCGTTGTCGGGAACGCACGAGACAACGCTCGATGCGCTCATCGCGGCAGCGCGCGATGCGGCGGTGGTCACGCTGCAAAGTCCGCTTCTTCAAGGCGGCCGCGTCGTGACCGCGCTCACGCCGCGCGAACTCCTGCTGCTGCGTTCACGCGCACCACGGCCAATTCTGGTGCTCGACCTTCTCAACGAAGAACTCGCGCGGACGCCGCTCACCCAACCAGCGCTGCTGCTTCCTGCCACGATCATCGTGCGCGGATTTGGCGAGCTCTGGCGCGAAGCTGGCGCGACGACTCTCGCGGAGCTTGCGTTTGTGGTGGGTCCGCGTGAGCTTGTCGCATCGCTCGAAGCGCCCGAACTCAACGCTTCAACCGTGGCGCGGGCCTGCGAAGAACTCGATGTCCCCGAAATCGATCGTGCCGTGCGCGCTGCAGCGTTCGGGCGAGAAGCGCTGGAGAATTGCGCCTGACTCCGCGCAGTTGTTTTTGGCACCCTCCGAGATTGATGGCAAACCTCGCGCTGTCCGTGTGTAGTCTTCGATGATGCTGACCTCCAGCCGCACCACTGTTGCGTTGGTTTCGACCGCGCTCCTTGCATCAACGGCGGTGGCACAGACGACCACGGTGACCTTTGACGCTGGAGCTGAGGGTTGGGTTGGCCCGTCGGGCGGCGCCACCACCATCCAAGCCGCCGGCGGAAATCCAGGCGCGAACATGCGCACGGTCTTCAACAACTTCGGACTGACCTTCCTCAACTCGACCAACGCAGCGTTTCGCGGCGACTTCACCACTGCCGACAGCGTGACCCTTTCGATCGATGTGCGCGTCGAGAACTTGGCATTCGTTGGAACGCAAGTCTCCCGACCGTTCCTCGTTGAACTGCGCGACACCACCAATCCTCCCGCGGGCTATCCCTGGAAGAGTGTGTGGTTCCTCTTCGCGCCAATCTCTGTGGCAAACACCGGCAGTTGGACCACCTTCACGGTGACCTTCGATCCCTCGGCAACGCAGCTTCCAGCAGGTTGGGGCGGCTACGGCGCCGAGACTCCAACAGGCAACCCGATCCTTCCACCAGGCGTGACCTTCCGCGATGTGCTTGCGGGCGTCGATGCGATGGCGTTCACGACCTTGCAGCCAGGATTCGCCTTTGGCTTCACCGACTTCACACTGCGACTCGACAACATCCGCGTGACGCGGACGATTGCGCCAATCCTCGGCGATCTCAACGGCGATGGCGCCGTCAACGCGCCTGACCTCGCGATCCTGCTCGGAGCGTGGGGAGCGTGTCCGCCCAAAGGCGCGTGCCCCGCGGACTTCGACGACAACGGCGCTGTTGACGCACGCGATCTTGCGGTGGTGCTGTCGAACTGGAGTGGTTGAGGCGGAGTCAGCGAGAGCTGACCTGCGCGACGCCGCGCTGCCTCTCGGATTGAGCCCGACGGGACTCTTGCAAGCGCAGATTCCAATAGCATCCGTTTGGGCTCTGGGGTCACAGAGCTGACTCGCTCTGCTGCTTCGAACAGGGGTGCGCCTGCATGGTCCGAATCCCAGATCTCACCGATGCACAACTCGCGCGGCAAATCGCCAAGTACTCCGAACTTGCCGCAGCGGCCGCCACGCCTGAGGATCGCGCGACCGCGAAGGACATCCTTGGTCGACTCGACCTCGAGCGGAAGTCGCGACAAAAAGAGCTCGCCGTCCCGCCAGCGAGTCCTCAGTCTGCTCCCCTTGCCGCCGTCAATGTCTCGTTCGAAGCGGGCGTGATGGCACTGAAGGGAGGGAGGCACGAGGAAGCTGAGCATGCCTTCCTCGCAGCGGCAAAGGATGATCCGCGACTCAGTGACGCGTGGTCAGCGCTCGGGATCTGCAAGCTGTATCAACTCGCCAACGGCAGGACTGTGGACGAAGCTCTGCACGCCTTCTCGCATGCCAAGAGGGTGGAACCGAATCGAATTCATGATGTTGACAGGCTCTGCATGGAGCATGCGACCGTCGTCGTCACTCGGTACTACGAGATCCTGCTGGCGAGTGTCGATCAGGGGCACCAGGCAAAGGCACGCACGCTGCTCGGCGGAGCACTCGCGTTGGTCTCGACTGTTGGGGGAGTGTCGTCCTCCAACACATTTGTGCAACTTGCGGCACTTGGCGGAGTCGGCGGCGGCGCGGCCGTGGCAGTCAATTCCCTCTCCGACATTCAGGACATCAAGTTGCTGCAACACACGGTTGTGGGCTTGGTGGTCTCCATCCGCAACGGCATCGATGGGTTCGTCGATCATTCGTTGCCCGAGTACAAGCAGTTCGCCGAGCTCGCCGCGCAGCTCTCGACGCCGGCCCTCAGCCAAGGCCTGTCTCCAGCTGCTCGAAATGCCCTGCCGCCTGGAGCCGCCGTTACCGATGGGAGCCAATCTCCTTCAACACTCTTCATCGTGTGTCTGGTCGTTTGCCCCTATGTCGCGGCGTGGTTCACGCTTCGTGCGGGGTACTCGGTCCGAGTACGAATCCTCTCGTTCTCGTGGCTCGGGCTGCTGCTGATCATGAATATCGCCGTGGCCTTGACGAGTGCCAATAGGTGACGCCGCTGCGGTGCGCGCGGCATCGAGTGAGCAGAGAAGGTCGACGCGCGACACGTTTGCGGATTCATCGGAACGGGTCTGGCGCTTGCCTCGCATCCTGCCACGCAGAGAGGAATCGCTGCTGAACTGCTCCGATGTGCAGAGCCTCAATTCTTGCGCGCAAACCCTCGACCTCGCGCATCCGCAGCAAGAATCGCTGCTTCGACCATGGCCGCAGTCACCGTGAAGGGTTCATTGTGGATCAGTTCACCAGGAGTCGTCGCACGCGCGGCCACCGCAGCGAGCATGGTTCCAGAAAGTTCCGCGCAGCCGATCTCTCGCAGCGTCGTGGGCAGACCGACCGACTGACAGAACTGCAGCACCTCATCCACCGTCGCTTCATCCGCCTCTTCAAGCATCAGCTGCGTGAGGACTCCGAAAGCGACTTTCTCTCCGTGCATGAACGCGTGCGATCCTGGGACCGCGGTCAACCCGTTGTGCACGCCGTGTGCAGCGGCGAGACCCGCGGACTCAAATCCAAGTCCTGAGAGCAGCGTGTTGGCTTCGATGATCCGCTCCAGCGCGGGAGTTACTCGGTTCGCCCTTGCATCCGCGAGTGCTTGCGCGCCATCCGCCAAGAGTGTGCGGTAGCACAGTTCGGCCATAGCCATCGCAGCCAGCGTGCACGAACCGCCGCGCACATTGAGCGCTCCCGACCGCACGCACGCCTTCGCCTCGAACATCGTGCTCAGCGCGTCGCCCATGCCAGCGATCAAAGTTCGCACGGGTGCCTGCGCGATGATCTGCGTGTCCACCAACACCAGCGCTGGGTTTCTGGGGAGGATCCGCGCGCGGACAAAGACGCCCGAGGCGTCGTAGATGATGGCCACTGCACTGCAGGGCGCGTCGGTTGAAGCGATGGTTGGACAGGCCACAAAGGGCAATTGCAAGTCTGCCGCGGCTGCGCGGGCCGCGTCGAGGGTCTTCCCACCACCAGCGCCGATGATCGTCGCACTTCCTGCCGCGCGGACTGCGGAGGCGATGGCATTCACTTCGGCGTCGGTGCACTCGCCCGCGAACAGGTGGACCTGAAAGCCCATGTGCGCCTCATTGAACGCGGTCTGCCAGGTCGCCTCCAAGAGGCGGCGCGGCTGTGGGCTCGTCACGATCAGCGCGGGTCCGCCGAGTCCGAGGATCTCCATCTCGCTCCAGATGCGCCGCGTGACATTCGGCCCTTGGGTGTAACGGAGAGGAGAGCAGAACACTGCGGTCATGGCGCGCGAGTGTACTGAGCGGGACGAAGGCCACTGTGATGCAGCTCACCCTGCTCAACAGCCGCGATGCGCACTCACACGAACTTCGCGTACGGATGGAATCTGAAGCGATTGTTCGGATCGATGCTGTGCTTCAGCGCCTTGACCTTCTCCGCCATGGCCACGGTCCCGAACATGACCGACGGCGACGCGCTCATACCAACATCGTCGGGTTGCGAGTGCGTCCCACTGAAGTCCACGGTCAGTCCGTTCACCGCGCGCGCCTTCTCCATGACGCGATTGGTGAGATCAACGATGGTCTGCCGCTCGTCCGTCGTCTTGTTCTTCGCGTCGTACATGGTCACGAGATCGACGAAGAAGGTGTGCTGACAGTTCCCGCTCGGCAGCGTTGGTTGCGACAGTGCGGCACCACCGAGCGTGCGAATCTCCACAAGCGAAAATCCTGCCTCGTCGAGCGGGGCTTCCGCAACGAGTGTGTCGCTGACGAACGCAAGGGCGCTGTCCTCAGGGAGGCCCGTGGTGCCCACGCAATGGAAGAGCATGACCAGAGGATCACCCTTGATGCCGAGGATGACAGGCCACAACGCGGCCGCCGTCTCGTACCACGAACCCCAGTGGGCTTGCGCGA
This sequence comes from Planctomycetaceae bacterium, assembly GCA_947490615.1. GTDB lineage: Bacteria > Planctomycetota > Phycisphaerae > Phycisphaerales > SM1A02 > QWPT01. The sequence continues at coordinate 209,969 of CANLHK010000006.1, forward strand.
CCATCGGAAGTTTCAGGCTCGCAGCGAGATCCTCGAAGCGCTTGGCGAACTCCATGGCGTTTCCCTTGAAGGAGTCATAGAAGACCATCGTCGCAACAAGCGCCTTCGTACCAGTGACCACGAGCTCCATCGAGACGGCGTCGTTGGAAAGCACATGCTCCCGCATGAGGCGAAGCGCGCTGCGCGAAAACTCCACAGCCTGCGGCCGAGTTTCGAACACGAACACCCGTTGCTCCGCGCTCTGGATGACGCTCTCGTTGGCCACGCGCATCGTGACATCGACCACGACTCCAAGCGCGCTCCCTGCTCCCATCATCACAGTGAGCAGTTCGTCCTTGCGCGTGAGCACGCGGATCACCCCCCGCTGCCGTCACCATGGTGAGCTTCTCCACACGCTGGCCCAACAAGCCGAGCCGCTTGGTGAAGTAGCCACTCAATCCGCCGTTGACGATGTAGCCCACGACGCCAACGCCAGGACCCGTTCCGACCGGCAGCGCGCCGTGCTTTGATCGCACCGCTTCGACCAACTCGCGAAAGACAACACCCGCACCAACGGTGACCAGCATCCCCTGCGCGTCCTGATGAAACTCGATGGACTTCAGATGCACCAAGTCCAGAATGATGGTTCCGCTGCCCGCAACCGTGGCTGCGTTGGAAGACTCGTGACCACCACCGACGCACGCGATGGGAGTGGTCGCAGGAGTCGCTTTGATCAGGTCGGCAATCTCTTGCGCAGACTGAGGAAACTCGACGCGACGAGCGAGAGTTGTGGTGGGACGCGAACTTCCATCGCTTGCCAACAACACCTTGTTGCCGCTCAGCGTGTGCGCTCGTTGCGCAAACCACGCTGCGTTGGCCGCGCGAACTTCGGCTGGCATGTTCAGCGCGTCGCTTGCGCAATTCGTGTCGGTTGCGCATCCGGCGAGCCTGGCGCCGCGGGAACGGTCGTTGGTTTCTTCAGACATTGGTGTGCTCGTCGTTGCGGGCGCCGCGTCGACAATGGCGGGACCGTGATGCTACTGGTCGTGGCGCTCTGAAACGCAGCGCCGGCTGCCTCCTTCCTCTCTCACCACCCGCCAACAAAACCAATAGCGCGTTCGCAGGTCATTTCCCGCTCATTCCCGCTACACTCCGCCCCTTCGCGGGTGTAGCTCAGTTGGTAGAGCGTCAGCTTCCCAAGCTGAATGTCGCGGGTTCGAATCCCTTTGCCCGCTTTGGTGAATTCACCGCCGATGTGTAGACCGTTGTGCCGCCCTCGGCTCTTGTCGTAAGGGCTACGCCGGTGGCACCTTCTCGATTCTTGGTTCGCCAACGCTTGCATCGATCGCAGAGGTAGCACCTGAAAACTCCTGACTTCATCTGTATCGGTGCCATGAAATCAGGAACCACCTGGCTGTACCAGGAACTCAAGAAGCACCCTGGCGTGCGGATGCCGCACATCAAGGAGATCGCGTGGTTCATTTCACTGGAGACTCGCCAACTCCCTTGGTACAAGCCGAATGCTCAGTCGTGGGAGGAGTATCTCGCGCTCTTTGGAAGCACCGACGGCTTCGTGACTGGGGATGTGACCCCCTATTACATGTGCGAACAGGGCGCCGCGGCGGAGATGCAGGCTCGGCTACCCAACGCCCGTCTGCTCGCGATTCTGCGTGACCCCGTCGAGCGCGCCTTCTCGCAGTATCGGATGGGTCGCGACAACAAGTTCATCGGTCCAGAACACTCTTTCCTCGATGTCTTCTTCTCCTTCGATGCGCAGAAGCGCGGGTTCCGGCAAACGGCTTCGCGGGGCCACTACGCCGAGCAACTCAATCCATTCCTCGAGCGATATCAGTTAGGAGAGAATCTGGAAGTCTTCTTCTACGACCACTTGGAGGAAAATCCCGTCGAATTCATCCATGCGATCGATCGGTTCCTCGGGCTGAGCGAGTTTGACTCTCCGGATGTGCGCGCCTTCGAGCGGCACGCGAACTTCGATTCGAGCTTGCAGATCACGGCGGAAGAACGGCGGGTCGTCGAGGAGTACTACGCGCCGCACGACCAACGCCTCGCCGAGTTGCTGGGGCGGACGGTCCCGTGGAGAGCCGACAGACCGGAAGCGTGAAACTCGTAGCGAGGATCGGGAAGAGTCGACAGGCGCGGCGCGACACCTCCACTCGTACGGGCCCTCGTCGTGCAAAACCGGGCGCAGTCTCAGATCCGCTTGTTTTCTAGGTGTTTTCGTTGCACGCCCACAGGCTTCCCAAGCTGAATGTCGAGGGTTCGATTCCCTTTGTCCGCTTTCTGCGTGCGTGGCGGTGTGTGGCGTGCTGAGTCCACCGCTGTCGCTGAATGTTCTTTGTTTCAAGGCATTTAACAGACTTTACCGCTGGCAATAAACAGACATTCTGAAGCGGGAGACTGAATGACGAGGGTGACAATTATGGACACCAATTGACTCGGCGAGACACGGTTGTGTGCAAAAGTGTGCGCACATCAAATCGTCTGAATGATGAGGGTCGGGCCTGCTCAAGCAACCAAACCCTTCATCCCAGCGATGTGCTCGTAGAGCGGGAGTTGATCTTCATCCATGTAGATCGTTTCAGTCAGCTCTGGGCTGGAGTGACGCATCACCGCTTGCCGTACGCGAGCAGGAACATTTGCCGCAGCCACCAGCGTCGAGCAGGTCTTGCGCAGTGCGTGAAAGTCAACGAATCCCTTGCCTGCAACTTGGTAGGCGATACCCGCAAACTCCAGGTCGCGTGCTTGATCACATGCACCGTGGCATGATTGACTTCAGCGATATCCAATCCGTCGTGCTTGATGAAGCAGACGAAATGCTCGAGATCGGCTTTGCGGAAGATCTCGAGCTCATCCTCGAAGCGATTCCTAAAGTTCGTCAAACTGCGTATGTTGTGCCGCGCGCACACAAGGTCACTGCGCTCGATCTTGAGTCGCCGACGCTGGCACTGATTTTCTGTCGAACCCGCATCGAAGTTGATGAACTTGCGGAGCGCATGGTTGGTCGTGGCTATCGCGTGGAAGTGATGCACGGCGGCATGACGCAGAACATTCGAGACCGCGTGATCAAGAAGGCGCGTGCAGCGGCGCTTGATCTACTCATCGCAACCGATGTTGCTGCGCGTGGACTCGACATCGAGCACATCTCACACGTCGTGAACTTCGATGTGCCAAGTTCGCCAGAGTCCTATGTGCACCGTATCGGTCGTACGGGACGCGCGCTGTTGGCGATGGATGTAGTTTCCATCAACTTTGCGTAAATGGTTTGACATGAAGTCTCTGCCCGCGATGTGTGCTGCAGGTATTTCTCCCTTCGTCGATTGCGGCGCGATGCGGCGTTGCCTGCTATGGTGCGGCCTTACTTCCTGTTGGGGAGTAGCCGCCCGCCGATGCGGGTGAGAAGGGTCGTCAACACGAGTGGAACGCTATGCGCTTCACTCCGGTCCTTCTGCGGCATTGGTCACCGTCCTCTGTGATGGCCGACCGTTGCCCTTGGCGAGACCAACATTCTTTCGCGGCGTGAGCCGTGCCTGTTCTGTGCCTGCTTTTGAGCAGGTTCAGGCTCAGATTGTGATCTCCTCATGAATGACCTGCTGCTGCTCGCTGCCACCGCAACATCCAATCCCGCCGATCTAAAGATCTGGGCGTATGTCGCGTTCATCGGCCTTGTAATCGTGTTCCTCGCGCTCGACCTTGGCGTCTTTCACCGCGAAGCCCATGAAGTCAAGATGAAAGAGGCGGTGACATGGTCCATTGTCTGGCTGACATGCGGAATCGCGTTCAGCGGCTTCGTGTACATGGCCTACGAGCACCACTGGCTCGGCCTGGGATTGGACACCGCCAAGTACAGCACATCGGAGGCGATCGGGGCCGGCGCCCCGCTCATCGTGTCGGGCGAGGTGCAGGGATTGGAAGCGGCGAA
>CANLHK010000007.1 GCA_947490615.1 Planctomycetaceae bacterium
CGCAACGCCTCTGGACGCAGCGAAAGCGAAAGCTCCGCCACCTTGGGAAACGGCGCGACCGTCGAGCGAAGATTTCCCGCGGCCGTCTTGTAGAGCGCCTCATTGGCGTCGCTGCGCACGAGAATCGCCGGCATAAAATTGGTGTCGCCAAGGAAGTCCGCGACAAAGCGCGAATTGGGCCGTCGATACATCGCCCGCGGCGCGCCGCATTGGATGACCTCGCCGTTCTTCAGGACGGCCATCCCGTCCGCTAGCGAGAGCGCTTCCTCCTGATCGTGCGTGACATAGACCGTCGTGATGCGCAGCGTGTCGACGATGCGGCGAATCTCAAGACGCATCTCAAGGCGAAGCTTGGCGTCGAGATTCGAGAGCGGTTCATCGAGCAAGAGCACGCTGGGCTCAATCACCACGGCACGCGCGAGCGCCACGCGCTGCTGCTGTCCGCCCGAGAGTTCCGCGGGCTTGCGGCGCGCGTATTCGCCCATGCGCACGAGTTCGAGTGCCTGCGCGACCTTGGTGGCGATGGTCGCCTTCGACAGCTTGCGCACCTCAAGACCGAACGCGACATTCTCGGCGACCGTCATGTGCGGCCACAGCGCGTAGTTTTGGAAGACCATGCCAGTGTTGCGCTCGTTGGCGGGAACACGCGCGACATCGCGGGTGCCAAACAGAATGCGCCCACTCGTCGGCTCGGTAAAGCCCGCGATCATCCGCAAGAGCGTGGTCTTGCCGCAGCCCGATGGTCCGAGCAGAAAGAAGAGACTCCCCGACGGGATGTCAATCGTGACATCGCGCACGGCAGTCGTCTCATTGGGCGCGGCGCCAAACTTCTTGACCAGGCCTTCGATGCGAATCGCGGTCATTCGCACAAGGTAGCGGGTAGCATGGCGCCGTGGCGAAGCGCACCAAATCGACAACGCGCGAGGGAGCGAGCAGCGCTTCGAAGGACGCACGCTCGCCCGAGCCGCGTCCAAACGCTGTCGTGGAGTTTGCCGTCGATCGGCGGCAGTCGTGGATCGACAGCATGCGCCCCTTCCGCGGTCGACACGAGCGTGATGTGAGCATCGACAACGCGCTCCTTGCCATCGAACGCACCTTGCGTGAGCGCCATGAGACGCTCGGCGATGTGATCGATGTGTGGAACCAGCACGCGCCGCCGGTGGTGCGCGACATCACGGGGATTGCGGGTCTTGCGCAGGGAACGCTCACGCTCACGGCGAACAGTTCTTCCGCCTCGTATGAGCTCTCTCGAGTGCTTCGCAATGGTCTTGAGCGCCTCTTGCTCGACCGATTCCCTTCGCGGGTGCGACGCATCAAAGTGCGCATCGGAACCAGCGGCGGCTGAGCGCGCGCGAATGAACAGTTCGTTGTGAAGACGCGCGACGCGCTTACGGCAGCTCTTCGATGCCCTTGCGGACTTGCCAGTACTCGAGCTCGATCGGAGCCTGACGGCCGAAGATCGTGACGAGCACACGGACGAGCCCCTTCTCGGGAAGCACTTCGTCGATCTCGCCTTGGTAGTTCTGGAAGGGACCATCGGCGATGGTGACCTTGTCGCCCTTGACGAACTCCATCTTGACTTGCGGCGCCTCTTCGGGCTTGCGCGAGTCGAAGAGCATCTTCTCGACTTCGTGCTGCGCCATCGGAGTCGGCCGACCCGCGGTGCCCACGAAGTCACCGACGCCGTCGGTTTCCTTGATGAGGAAGAAGATGTCCTGCGGAATGCGGCCATCGGGCTCGAGGCGCATCTCAACGAACACATAGCCCGGGTAGAGCATGGTCTCGGTGATGCGCGGCTTGTTGCCCTTGAGCGTCTTGACCTTCTCGGTCGGCACCATGATGCGGCCGACGAAACCTTCCATGCCTTCGATCTGCACCTTGCGCAGCAGGGTCTGGCGCACCGAGCGCTCCTTGTTGCTTGCCACGCGCAGCACGAACCAATTCATGCCTTCGCGGAACATCGGAAGATCGGTCGCGGGGTCGAAGGTCTCGGTCTGCTCGAGCTTGGACTTCTCGCCTGCCTTGCCCTTGTGGGTGTCGGCGATGAACTGCGTGGAGACGCCCTGCACCTCGTGCGGCTTCTCGACAGCGCGGCGCGCATCGGTGCCGCGCATCAGCGTCTTGGGCGATTCTTCGGAAGCCGATTCGGCCTTCTCGTTTTTAGTCTTGCTCATGGTTGCACTCGTATCGCTGCCGTGTCAGGAGAACCGCTCCGTCCCTGCGCCTTAGGCGCGGGGCCGCAACGATGCTCAGATGTCCAGGACCTTGATCTGCGCGAAGAACCAGAAGAACACGCGATCGATGCCGTAGCAGAAGATCGAGATGACGGCCGCCGTCACGATGACTGCGGAAGTCGAACCGATGACCTCGCGACGCGTCGACCAGTTGACCTTCTTCATTTCGCTTTCGGTCGCGATCAGGAAGTCGACCGAGCGCGGCTTCACGAAGACCAGGTAATAGACGAAGAAGGTGATCACGCCACCGACGAGGATCGCTCCTGCCGTGGCGACATAGAGGGGATTCACCGCGCCCAGCGCAGTGTCGGGCGCGCCGAGCTTGATGCCCTTCATGCCTTCCCAGAGCCAGTCGATACCGAGAAGTCCAAGGACCGCGCATCCAACCACGGTGCCCGAGCGGGTGAAATAGCCTTGTCCAGGCTTGTACACGCTGAAACCGCGAGAGGGCTCTGCGACCGCGGCCGCGTTCCCACTCGAATGCATGTCGTTGATCTCTGCCATTGTCGACTCCTTCGATTCGTCCAGTGGTCGGCGTGCGCCGACTTCGTCTGACACTGCGCACGACTTCGCGCGCCTTCCACATGAAACACGCCGGGGGGGGATCGAACCCACGACCTGCGGATTTGGAATCCGCTGCTCTACCAGCTGAGCTACCGGCGTAATGCGACTGCGTATTGCCAAGCCGCGGAGACCGAGGTTTCACCACGGCCACCGTTGCACGAGAACGCGTGAACTGCCTCCGCGCACCGTGCCTGAGGCATGGCCTTACTTGCGCTTGATCTTGTGCAGCGTGTGCTTGCGGAGCTTCGGGCAATGCTTCATGTAGCCCTCCTTCACGCGCTCAAGGATGCCGCCCTTGACGCGGATGTTGGTGCGATAGTTCATATCGCCGCACTCCGTGCACACGAGCCACACCCATTCACGATCCATGGACTTCTTCGCCATCGTCTACTCGCTTTCTCTGCGTTACACGCGCTGAAGACGGCGCGCTGCGGGACGGAACTACACCGCCCCGCAGCGGCCGAAACACTCTGAGGAATCCAACAACTCTTAGGTCACGACTTCGGTCACGACGCCCGAACCCACGGTTCGGCCGCCTTCGCGCACTGCGAAGCGCACGCCTGGCTCCATCGCGACGCCCTTGCCTTCAAGGTCCACGATGACCTGCACGTTGTCGCCTGGCATGCACATCTCGGCGCCCACGAGCTCCTCGATCTTGCCAGTGATGTCGGTCGTGCGGAAGTAGAACTGTGGCTTGTAGCCCTTGAAGAACGGAGTGTGGCGGCCGCCTTCGTCCTTGGTGAGGACATAGACCTGGCCCTTGAACTTCGTGTGCGGCTTGATCGAGTTTGGCTTGCAGAGAACCTGCCCGCGCTCGATGTCGGCCTTCTCAACGCCGCGGAGGAGCAGACCGACATTGTCGCCTGCGATACCGCTGTCGAGGGTCTTCTGGAACATCTCGACGCCAGTGACCGTGGTCTTCTTGACATCGGGACGGAGGCCGACGATTTCGCACTCGTCGCCAACCTTGACCATGCCACGATCGATACGACCCGTTGCGACGGTACCGCGGCCCTTGATCGAGAACACATCTTCGATCGACATGAGGAACGGCTTGTCGGTCTCGCGGGTCGGCTCAGGGATAAAGGTGTCAATCGCGTCCATCAGGTCGCCGATGCACTTGCTCGCGACAGGATCCTTTGGATTCTGCAGAGCAGGGAACGCAGCGCCACGAACCACTGGGGTGTCGTCGCCTGGGTAGCCGTACTTGGTGAGAAGGTCGCGGACTTCCATCTCGACGAGGTCGAGGAGTTCGGCGTCAGCGATGTCGCACTTGTTCAGGAACACGACCATCTTTGGCACGCCGACCTGGCGACCAAGGAGGATGTGCTCGCGGGTTTGCGGCATGACGCCGTCAACGCCCGAGACCACGAGGATCGCGCCGTCCATCTGCGCGGCGCCGGTGATCATGTTCTTCACATAGTCGGCGTGGCCAGGGCAGTCGACGTGCGCGTAGTGGCGCAGAGCGGTCTCGTACTCAACGTGCGAGGTCGCGATGGTCACGATCTTGGTTGGGTCGCGGCGACCTTCCGACTCCGACGCCTTGGCAACTTGGTCGTAGGCGACGGGCTTGCAGAAGCCACGGGCCGACTGGACCGCGGTGATCGCAGCGGTGAGGGTGGTCTTGCCGTGATCGACGTGGCCGATCGTGCCGACATTGACGTGGGGCTTTGTACGATTGAAATTCTCTTTGGCCATGACTCTTGATCTCCGGCTGTTGCTCGCCCGCGCCGTTGTCTCGACTGACGAGACGCGGTGAGCCGTAAAGAATGTGGACCCTGCCCACGCGGGAAAGGCCAACTGATTGGATCGACAGCGTCATCCAAGACGCTGCCAAAGCCACCGAAGGGGCTTGAACCCTCGACCTCACCCTTACCAAGGGTGTGCTCTACCACTGAGCTACGGTGGCGTGATGTACGAAAGAAAAACTGTGTGGTCCACCACTCTGAGGCAACGCTCGTAGACGCTGCACCAGTCCGGCCGTCTATCCCAGACACGCGCAGCCGGAGCGCGTGCCTTCATCGGTTCGAAGGCGTGAAGACTTGCAGTGCCGTCGCACCTGTTGTCTGACGCCCGAACGCGAATGCGGGCAACGCAGACAACCAAGCCAGTCACACTCAGAAGGACGACAGCAGCGTCGTGAAACGACACCATCGGCCCCGATGAAAAACCGTGCCAAACGGCACGGTGGGATGGAAAGTGTAGCAATTCGCAGAGGGGGCGCAAGCGATCGGACCGTGCGCGCGCCTCGTCGATCAGCATGACGCCGAGGCAAAGCGGCTCTGAGTCCCGTGACTCACGGCGCTGGGAAGAATCGATTCTGATCGAGCGCGAAGACGCGAACGCCGTAATCGATCTCAAGCTCTTGCAGCGAGTCCCACTCGGCAACACCCGCGACATGACCATCGAGGAAGAGGCTGAGTGCCTGTCCGCCCGAATAACGCCACTCGACGCCTGTCAGATTCAATGCCGAGGTGGTTGGAAGCGTCGGATCGTTCACGGTGAGCAACTCGCCCACCGAACTGTCCATGCAATACATCGACACCTCGGGTCGCTTGATCTGTCCAGTAACCCAATAGGTTCCCGAGTAGGGGTGCGAGCCCGTTGGCGGTCGCGCGTCAAAGAACGGGTTGCCGCCGAAGTAGCCGGGCTCGCCCTTCTCAGTGATGAGCGCACCTGTTCCGTACGGCGTCGCGCCGCTGCCGCCATCAGGAATCGCTTGCATGGTCTCGGCGGAGCGGAAGATGTTCTTGCCTTCGAAACCCGACTCGTACAAGAACGCGTCGGGCGAATCGAATCGGTAATCCCACGCCGTGACACCTGGATCGATGTTCGAAGCGACGGGGCCGAACTTCGCGGCCGTCCAAAGAATGTCCGCCCAAGTTCCAACACTCACGAGGCCAATCGGCGGCACGGTTCCTGGAGGAGACGCCGAACGCGCTTTGCCTGGTGCAAGACTCTGGCTGTAGTCAAACGCGGTCGGCACGATCGCTTCACGGTTGTCGCCCGAGTAGAGCACGAGCAACTGGCCGATTTCGCGGAGGTTTGCCTGGCTCGTCGCCCAGAGCGCATTGCGGCGCGCGACATTGAGTGCGGGAAGCAGGATCGCCAACAGCGCAGCAATCACGCCGATGACAACGAGCATTTCGACGATGGTGATGCCGCGGAGGTTGGGTCGATGGCGCATGCGGAACTCGCGAGGGAGAGATTCGGACATCCTACCGAGGGGCTGCGTGAGTCTGAAGCGCAGAGCCCCGAACGCGGTTTGGACACTTACGGCGTGTCCGACGAACCACACCCAACTTTCGGCTCAACCGAGCGCCATGGTCATCAGGAACTCCGCGTTGGACTTGGTCTTGGCCACGCGGGTGCGCAGCAATTCCATGGCGTCCACCACATTCATGTCCGACACGACCTTTCGGAGTCGGATGATGAGCTCCAACTCCTTCGGGTCAAGCAGCAGTTCCTCGCGGCGGGTGCCCGAGGCTCCGATGTTGATCGCTGGGTAGACGCGCTTCTCGACGAGCTTGCGGTCGAGGTGCAATTCGGCGTTGCCGGTGCCCTTGAACTCTTCAAAGATGACTTCGTCGGCGCGTGAGCCAGTGTCCACGAGCGCAGTGCCGAGGATGGTGAGCGAGCCACCGTTCTCGATGTTGCGCGCCGAGCCGAAGAACTTCTTGGGCTTGATGAGCGCAGCGTTGTCGACGCCGCCCGAACCGATCTTGCCCGAGTTGGGCAGCGCGTTGTTGTAGCCGCGCGCGAGACGCGTGATCGAGTCGAGCAGGATCACCACATGCTCGCCAAACTCGACCATGCGACGCGCCTTCTCCATCACCATCTCGGCAACTTGGATGTGGCGGATCGCCTCTTCATCGAAGGTGCTCGCCACCACTTCCACATGCGGCGGCGTGTTGCGACGGAAGTCGGTCACTTCTTCAGGACGCTCATCAACGAGCAACACGATCACATGGACATCCTTGTGATTGGTCGCGATCGCGTTGGTGATCTGCTGCAGGATGACGGTCTTACCAGTGCGCGGTGGCGCGACAATCAGAGCGCGCTGACCGAAGCCCAGCGGCGTCACCATGTCGATGACGCGGGTCTCGACCTTGCCCGAACCCAGCATTTCAAGGTGAATGCGCTTGTTGGGGTGGAGCGGCGTGAGGTTCTCAAAGGTCGGCAGGTCGTGGAGCGTCGACGGATCGCGGCCGTTCACGCTCTCGATGCGCAGGAGTGCGAAGTAGACCTCTTGATCCTTGGGTGGACGAACGATGCCCTTCACCACATGGCCGCGACGCAGCCCGAAGTGACGGATCTGCATCGGTGAGACATAGACATCATCAGGCGATGGGCAGTACGAGTAGTCGGCGCTGCGAAGAAAGCCGTAACCATCGGGCGTGATCTCGAGCGTGCCCTCGGCGATCATCAGGCCTTGCTTCTGCGCACGGACTTTGAGGATCTCGAAGACCAGCTTCTGTCGCGCCTGGTTCACATCCTCAATGCCCGATTGCTTGGCAAGCTTGCCAAGCTGCTCGATGGTCATCTTCTGCAACTTGGCGAGATTGACATCGTCCTTCTTGGCGATGTCGTACTTGCCCTCGAGCTCCTTCTCGATCTCGGCGAGTTCGGCGACGAGTTGCTCGTCGGTTGGAAGTTGTCCAGGCTCGAGGCGCGGCGAGGGCAGGAAGGGCCGCATGGCGCGCTCACCGCCGCCACCACCACCACCACCGCCGCCACCACTGCCATCACCCTTGCGACCACGACGACGACGACCGGTCTTGTGACTCATCTCGATACTCCTGATTCCCGAACGCGGCGCTTCGCCTCGCTCATTGACCTAATGCTGTGTGAGAGGGATGGCGTCGTTCGAACTGTGCACCCGCGCGGAGTCGGTGGAGACCGCGTGGGGACTGGTGTTCGACGGAACCGCGGCAATCCGCGCCTTCCGGGGCACGCGACGCCGCGCGCACCCAACCGCCGCTTTCGCGACCGACGGATCATGACCGAAACCACGAGGTCGGTCAAGTCATGGCGTCGCGCGTGAACTCCGTGCCTCGACTCGCGCAAGAATGCGCCCCAACACGACCGCCACCGCCCGTTCGAGCGATGCTGCGTCGGCGTGGTTCTCGACCACATCACTTGAGCGCCGTCGCTTCTCATCGAGAGGAAGCTGGGAGTCTTCACGACGCGCAAGTTCTGCGTCGCTCCAACCGCGGGCGACATGCAATCGATCCAACCGAAGCGCGCGCGGAGTTTCGACAAAGAGAACCGCATCGCACTCGCGATCAAGTCCTGCTTCAAAGAGAAGCGGCGCATCGATCACCAGCGCGCGCGCCGTGGTGCTCGCGGCGGCAAACTGCGCGCGACGAAGCGCCTCGATGCGCGGATGCATGATCGACTCGATGTCCCTGCGCAACACAGGGTCGGTGAAGATCGCGTGCGCGAGTGCCGAGCGATCGACCGAGCCGTCGCTCAGCGCGACCCCTCGACCCTCGCGCGCCACCCGCTTGATGATCGCAGCGGACACTTCGGGCAACGCCAAGACGGTGCGTGCAGCATCGTCGGAGTTGCAGACCTCGCAACCAAGCGCCGCAAGCGCGCGCGCGACCGCGGTCTTGCCACTGCCGATCCCACCAGCAATCCCGATGATCGGTGGCTTGACGCTAGGTTTCGGATGAGGCGCAGTCGCGGGATCAATCACCCGCGCAGAATACGGCCAACTCACGCGCCGAGGAGTTCGCGCACGCCGCGGCGAACACCACCGCGACGAACGCGCAGGAACGAGGCAGCGGCATCTTCGACGCGCGCGAGTGCCTCGATCCGTGCCAGTCGAACTGCGTCGTCGATCGCCGTCGCCAACGGCGAACCCGCCAGTTGCGCGCGCGCGGCGCTCATCTCAACATCAAGCAGCGCGAGGTCGCGATCCTCTCCGAGTGCCGCCGCAAGTCGCTTGGCGCGGCTGCGCATGCGAGCGACCGCAGCGGGAACATCATCTTCAAAGGGTCGCAACGCCAGCGCGAGAAAGGTCGCCATCTTGCGGCAGTCATGCAGACGCACGAGGTCGCTCGCCTCAAGCGCCGCAGAGAGTTCGGTACGGCAATCGCGAAACGCGCGCAGCACTAGGGTTGTCGCGTGCGCGGGATCAAACGCGCCCTCGATACCAAGGTGTGCCACCGCACCGCGCGCCGCGCGCAGGGCACGGTGCGCGCGCTCGATCGAAACGCCCGCATAGGCCGCGTCGTCGCGTCGTTCGCCTTCGCTGTGGATGAGTGTCGCCACGAGCACGGTGCGCGCCACGGTGCGTGTCTGCGCATCGGCGAATCGATCGACGAGGCGATGGATCGAGCGCAAGAGCGCGTCGCGATCGCGCAACGGGCCGAGCATCTGGTTTGCTTTGGCGCTGAACTCAAGCACGCTGGCGATCGCCTGATCGACGCCGCCTTCGCGGTGACCATTGCGACACAAGGGCGCCAACGCGCGCACCGACTTCAACGCGCGCCGAGCGCCGCGCACAGCTTCGCGTCGACTCGCAGGAGTGTCGACGGTGTCAAGCGACCCCGCGGCCAGCGTGACCGCCGTGCGCAACGCGTCCACCAACTGCGTTCTTGCAGTGGTGGCGCGGTGGTGGGCCTTGTCCGACTCATGCTCCATGCTGTGAATGTAGCGGCGCACCTCGGCGATTCAGCATGTTCTGTCGGCGTCTTGTGGTTCGTGCTACCTTCTCGGTCCTGCGCCTTGCACCGCGAGACCTCCATCATGTCGACTGAAAAGCCCACCGAGAAGAACGCGTCCAACTCCAAGTCCGCTGCTCCAACCACGGCGATCACGCCGACGCGCGCGGAGAACTACCCCGAGTGGTACCAGCAGGTGGTTCGCGCGGCCGACCTCGCCGAGAACAGCGATGTGCGCGGCTGCATGGTCATCAAGCCGTGGGGCTACGCGCTGTGGGAAAATGTCCAGCGCGTGCTGGATCGCATGTTCAAGGACACGGGGCATAAGAACGCCTACTTCCCGCTGTTCATCCCGCTTTCGTACTTCGAGAAGGAAGCCGAGCATGTCGAGGGCTTCGCGAAAGAGTGCGCCGTGGTCACCCACCACCGACTCGCTCCAGGGAAGAAGGCCGACGGCAAGATGGGCTTGATTCCTGCAGGCGAACTGCAAGAGCCACTCGTGGTGCGTCCGACCTCGGAGACGATCATCGGCGCGAGCTTCTCAAAGTGGGTGCAGAGCTATCGCGATCTTCCGCTGCTCATCAACCAATGGGCCAATGTCGTGCGTTGGGAAATGCGCACGCGCCTCTTCCTGCGCACCACCGAGTTCCTCTGGCAAGAGGGCCACACCGCGCACGCCACGAGTGAAGAGGCGATGGTTGAGACGCTCAAGATGCTTGAGGTCTACGCCGACTTCGCCGAGAACTGGATGGCGATGCCTGTCCTCAAGGGTGAGAAGACCGAAGGCGAGCGATTTCCTGGCGCGGTGAACACCTATTGCATCGAAGCACTCATGCAAGACCGCAAGGCGCTGCAAGCGGGAACCTCGCATTTCCTCGGGCAGAACTTCGCCAAGGCCAGCGACATCAAGTTCAGCGATGCCAACGGCGCGGTCTCGTTTGCGTGGACGACTTCGTGGGGCGTCTCGACACGACTCATCGGCGGCATGATCATGACCCACGCCGACGATGATGGCATGGTGCTTCCGCCGCGTCTCGCGCCGTCGCATGTGGTGATCATCCCTGTGACCCACAAGCCTGAGACTGCGCAAGCAGTGCTCGACTATTGCAATCGTCTCGCGGCAGACCTGCGACGGATTCCGTACGCGGGTCGCACGATCGATGTCGAAGTCGACGCGCGCGACATTCGCGGCGGCGACAAGGCGTGGCAGTGGATCAAGAAGGGCATTCCGCTGCGCGTCGAGGTGGGTCCGCGCGATATGGAGCAAGACTCCGTGTTCATGGCGCGTCGCGATCGCGCGCACAAGGACAAGCAGTCACTCAAGCGTGACGACTTCGTCGCGACCATCACCACGATTCTTGAGGAGATGCAGTCGGGGCTCTTCGCGCGCGCCAAGGCGCATCGCGAACACAACACCAAGCGCGTCGACAGCCGAAGTGAGTTTGAAGCGTTCTTCGGTGCGCGCAACGACGCCGAAGCCGAAGACGGCGCGGGCGGCACCGCGAGTGTCGTCATGGGCGGCTTCGCGCTGGCGCACTATTGCCCTGATCCCAAGATCGAAGAAGAGCTCAAGACGAAGTTCGCGGTGACCTGCCGCTGCTTGCCGATCGACGGCGCCGAAGAGCCAGGAAAGTGCATCTTCAGCGGCAAACCATCGACGCGCCGCGCCGTGTTTGCCAAGGCCTACTGAACGGCGTCTTGACGCGCGTTACTTGATGCCGTCGTCGGTCGACGCAGGCGCGGTCTCGTTGGCCGCGCTGTTGGCGGACTCGACCTTGGCCGACTCGATCGCGGCCATCTCCGCCTTCTGCAGCGGATCGTTGACCGTGGGCTTCTCCGCAGGAATCATCCAGCGGTAGCTCCACGCGACCGACCATGGAGTGAGCGGTCCGCCCGCAAGCTTCACGGTCATGAGCTGGAAGACGCCGCGATCGGGATAGACCACATCGATCTCAGCAGTGCCACCAGAGATGCGCAGTTGTTGCACGGAGTAGACGGCGTCATCGCCAGGCTCCATCGAGCGCGCGCTGTCAGGCAGAAGGAACGCCACGCGATTCCAAGTGTTCTCAGGAAGTCCTGCTGGCAGGTTGTAGATCAGCGGCGTGTTGGGAGCGGTGAGTCGGTGCGCTTCCCTGATCGCACCCGCCATGACCTCAGGTCCTGGTGAGACACTTGGTGTCGAGACGGTCTGCCCAGGAACGGGTGGATAGACCGAGGTCGCGGTGCAGGAGGCGAGCAGAAGCGAAGGAACAACGGCAAGCGCAAGACAGGCCGCGAGAGAACGGGTGTGCATGCGGCGCATCCTATCGCTGAGCGCAAAAAAACATCGTCGGCGCCACGGACGAATCCGAGGCACCGACGATGCAAACGTGGAATTCGGTCTGCGGTGCGGGCGGGAACCCAAACAACCGCAAGCTCGAGGGACCGAGGGGAGCGCCACGCGAGCGCTGTCCGACGGTTGACGCACTTTCGCGCGTCGCCCTTCACAGGTCGCTTTCGCAAACCTGTCTTTGTCAGGACCAGCCCTAAAGGGGGGGGAGGGGAGGGAGAAGAGAGCCAACCCTGACAGACGAGAAGAGAGATTCAGCCTGCTGTTCTGCGCAAGACCGCTGCGAATTGGAGCTCTGCAAGAGGCCTCTGCGTGGCCACAAGACTGGGTTTCCGCTGTAAGCCCATTTGTCCGACGGACTTACTGACCTACCCCAAGCGCAAAGTTTCTGGAAGTGCGTGAGCCTTACCGGACTTATCGAGGCACGCGAGCACCGTGCGACCTTCGACAAGGAGCTCCTCGCCCCGAAAGAGCTCGTAGCGATGCTCCACCTTCACGGGTCCCGCGACGAGCAGATGCGTGGTCAAGCGCAGGAGGTCGTCGTAGCGCGCTGGTCGGCGGTAGCGCGCCTCGAGTTGGACGACCGCGAGAAAAACGCCCTCCTGTTCAAGGTCGCGGTAGGTCCGACCGTGGGCGCGAAGCATCTCGGTGCGACCGATCTCAAACCAGATGGGATAGACCGCGTGGTGGACCACACCCATCGGATCGCACTCGGGGTAGCGCGCGCGTATCTCGCTGTGGTGAGTCGCGAGCGACGGAAGCTGGACCGAGGCATCAAAGTGTGAGCGTGTGGCGCGAGGCATGGTCACTTTCCAATGCAGAAGCGTGAGAAGACAAGACCAAGGACATCGTCGGGATGCACCGCCCCAGAGACTTCGCCAAGGTGATCCAGCGCCACTCGAAGTGTCGTGGCGAGCAGTTCGAGATCGACCAGCCGCCCGCTTGGACCGCACTCAATGGCGCGATGCGCGACCGCCGCATAGGCGCGCTCGGCACCAGCAAAGGCCGCATCGTGACGCGGCAAGATCGCCGAAAGCCGCGCGCGGCGCAGCGCTCGGTCGCGGCGGATGCGAAGGGCGATCTCGCAACGCAGCGTCTCAATGCCGACGCCCGTCTGCGCGCTCAGCGCGATCGTGTCGGCGCGGCGAGGGTGCGTCGTCGCTTCGATGAGATCGGACTTCGTGTCGACCTCGATCAATTCGATGGCCTCCACGGCCGCCGCTGCGCCCGAGTGCTCGTGGAGTTCGACACGCGGCTCGTTCGGTGCCGTGCAACGAACGACCACATCGGCACTGCGCAGCATGTCGCGCGCGGAGCGTTGCATCTGCCCCGCGATCGATGCCTCGCTCACACCCTCGTCGACATGCGCCTGAAGTCCAGCGACATCCGCGAGGTCCACTTCGAGACCTGCGCCAAGCGTGAGTCGCTCGACGATGGCATCGCGCGTGGTTCCTGAGAGCGCGCTGGTGACGGTGCGCGTTCGTTGCAGGAGCGCATTGAAGAGCGTGCTCTTGCCTGCATTCGGTGCGCCGACAAGAACACAGAGTGGCACCGCGCGCGCGTGCGCCGAATCTTGCGTCCCTCGTAACTCGGCGCAGGCCTTCTGCAGCCGACTCGACCGCGTCGCGAGTTGTTCAGGCGTGATCGCCACGACATCTTCCTGGTCCGTGAAATCGATGCCCGCTTCGACGATGGCGAGAAGTTCAGCCGTCTCTTGCAGCAAGAGGGCAGCGCGCAATCCTGTGTTGCCGTGCGCGAGTTCATCGGCTGCTGCGATCTCGGCGTCGCTTGTGGCCGCGATGCGCGCGGCCATCGACTCCGCGTCGTCGATCGAGATTCGTCCTGCGAGATGCGCGCGCAACGCGAACTCACCGCCGCGGGCAAATCGTGCATCGAAACCCGCTGCACGCGCGCCCTCCACGAGCGCCGTTGCCACCGCTGCGGCAATCGCTGGTGCGCCAACGCAGGAGAGTTCCAACGCGTCTTCACCAGTGAAGCTCGCGCCGTCCTCCATCCAAAGTGCGAGGACCGGACAGTCGCAAGAACCACCGAGAACCGAAAGCCGCGCGCGAGCACGCGTCACGCCGCGGCGCGTGGGCACGACACCAAGCACCGCCGCAGCAGCCGCGCGAACACCCGAACCAGAAGCGCGAACCAAGGCGCGCGGGCTTCGTCCTGGAGGACTCGCCACAGCGACGATGGTCTCTTGAACGAGCACGCCGCTAGCGGTCCTTGAACTTCTTCTGCGTCTGCTGACGCTCCTTCATCCGATCGAGCGCCTTCTCATACATGCGTCCGAGGAGGTCGGGCTTCTTCTTCCCCGCCACAGGCTTGGCGGTGAGATCCATCGCGTCGACTTGCTTCTTGATGATGCGTCCCTCGACGATGCCGATGCAGGTCGAAGTCAGGATGTAGAGGGTCAATCCGCTCGGGACCACATAGGTCATGATCGGGAACATGAACACCATCATCCACTTCATCATCTTCTGCTGCGCGACCTGCTCCTCGCTCATGTTGGGAGTGACGGGCGGTGCCATGTACTGCTGTTGGATGTAGAAGACGATGCCCATCAACACAGGCAGCAAGTTGATCGCCGACAGCGAGAAGAGATACATCGGAATCGGCGTGCCGAACCGATAGAAGTTGTCGGGTGCCGAGAGGTCGGCAAGGAAACTCCAGTCGCCGAAACTCTGGAAGACGCCGAAGAATGGCGCTTGATGACGCAGCGGAAAGGCAAAGTAGAGCACCGCGTAGAGCGCCATCCAGATCGGCATCTGCGCGAAGGTCGGCAGCAGTCCACCGATGCAGCCCGCAGGACTCACGCCGCGCTCACGGAACATGCGCATCTGCTCCTGCTGCATGCGCGCTGGTTCGTCCTTGAACTTCTTCTGTAGCTGATCAAGCTCAGGCTTCATCGCCGTCATCGCGCGCGAGAAGCGCTGCATGGAGATCTGCGACTTCTTCTGCACGGGATGGAGGACCACACGGACAACCACGACGAGTCCGATGATCGCCAGGCCCCAGTCAAACACCAGGTAGTTGTGAATGAAGGTGAGGAACCAGAGCAGCGAGTCGGCAAGCCAGGAGAAAGTGCAGTAGGTGCAGCATCCCGCCATGAGGTAGACGATGAGGCCTTCCATCTGCAGGGACTCGTAGGGCTGCAACCCTCCGAGGATGTTGGGATCGAGCGGGCCTGCGTAGACGCCAAGTGCGTGCGTACTCGAGGCGCCTGCCTCGATCGTGGCCAGCGGGCTCCACAGTTCGGTGAAGAGGATGTCATCAGGCGCTGCAAGGCCGTTGGTGTTGATGCGCACGGTCTCGACCGAGTCGAGGAGCTTGCTGGTGCTCGCGCCGTTGGCCGAGTGCACCGCAAACGCGAAGTAGCGATCGGTCACGCCGTACCAGACCAGTCCAAACTTCGAATCACGCGCAACCGTGCCCGGCCAAAGGTTGAGGTCGCCTGCCGCGAACTGCTTCTCCACATCGGCGCGCTCGTACATCTGACCGTTCGCGGTCACGAACGACTGTGAAGGATCGCGCGTGGGCGGGAAGAGATAGCCAAAGTGGAAGCGACGAACTTCCGTGAGACTCGTCGGATCGCGCGGCATGTCGCTTGGTCCGTACTGGACCAACCGCACCGCGTGCGCCTTGCCATCCTTGTTGGTGATGGTGTGAGCGATGCTGAGGAAGTACGGATTGGAACCGCCCGCGCCGACCGCGCTGAACGCGCGCGTGAGATGCAAAACCGGAGTGCCCGCGGCATCGACGATTTCTGTGGTGAAGGTGCCAGGGCGCGCGGCGTCGTCCGCCCAGACCGCGCCAAAGACGCTGACCACGGTGCCGTCGAGTTCGATGGCGCGCATGCCCAACACGGGAATGTCAAACCCTTGCAGCTTGCGCGATTCGATGAGCACATACCGATCCCGATCGGCGGGCATCGGCTTGGTTCCGCCTGACGCCCGCGAGCGCTTGGCTGCAATCGACGCATCGACGGACTGCCAGAAGTCCGCGAAGGTGATGCGCGCGATGCCCGCGCCGCTCTTGGCGAACTCAATCTGATACGGCGCGACGGCTGGATCAAGTGAACCCAGTGGCTGCGGCGCCGTCACGGCGGTCAGTCCTGCGGGCACGCGCGCGCTGAAGGCGGGCGTCGCTGGTACGGCGGGCGCTGCAGCGGTTGGCGCTGGCGACGGAGTCGTTGGTGGGACCGTCGTCTCCTGCGACGCCGCGGGCTGGATCGCAGCGTTGGCGGTGGCTGGAGTGGGAGTCGATCCTTGGCTCCAGATCAGGACGATCGAAACGAGGAGCGCCGTCAGTCCGCTCGTGAACAGAAACTTCTTGATGGTGGGCGACATGCTGTTGAACCGTGGTGCGTGCTTCGCGCGTGAAGGGCGCAGAGCGTACCGAAGCCCGTGGTTCGGTGTCGCCACGCAGGCGCGCCCGCATCCTTGCCTGAAACCGCAGGACTATTGGCCGAGTTCAAGACGCTCGGCAAGCCACGGATCAAGATCCGCGCCTGCTTGACGCAAGTCGTGGAGCTTCTTCTGCGTGCGCGCGATGTCGTATTCGACGCGATGGAAGGTGAAGCGATCAGGCTCACCCGAGGTGGTGTCACCCGTCTCAAGAATCGCGTAGCTCGCGCGCGGATCACGATCACGCGGCTGGCCGACGGATCCAGGATTCAGAATGAAGCGCATGCCACGCGGCATCTCATCTTCCCCAGGTGTCCAGGAGTCAATGTCGACGGGCAGACCGACCCACTCGACCGCAACATCACTGCGTCCGCGTCCACTCGGTGAGGAATCAGCGAACTCGCGATCCTCAAGAAAGAAGCCTGGAACATGAGTGTGACCGACAAGCGCGCTCACCCGTTGCGGCGTGCCGTTGGGAGACGGCATCGTCAGCATGCGGAAGCTGCGCTCGATGCGATGCGGATTCTGTTCCGCGTCGGTCGGAAAGAGATACTCGTTGACGGGACGCGTCGGCGAACCGTGCACGCAGATGTAGCGATCCAGCAACACATGGCGCGGCGAGATGCTGAACAGGAAGTCGACACGCGCCTTCGGGTCACGCAACATCGTGGAACGCGTCGCACAATCGGCGGCGTCGATCTCTCCAGCGGCCTGGCGCGCGGCGAGACCGCGGAGCACCTCCTCGATCTGCGCGGCCGCCGTCGTTCCAAAAACCTGCGCGCGCGTCCAGAAGGCGGCGTTGCGCGCGACGGGATTGAAGTTCGTTGGCTCGTAGAGCGCCGCGAAGTCGTGATTCCCCAGCAACGACCACTCACAGGTCGAGCGGACGATGTCGACACACTCCAACGGATCGGGGCCGTAGCCCACGACATCGCCGAGGCAGATCATCGAGTCATAGCCGACACTCTTGGCGTGTCGAATGACTGCCTCGATCGCGGCGAGGTTGGCGTGAATGTCGCTGACAATCGCAATACGCATGCTTCGTACATCCGGCGGCCCGTAGGAAGGGGCGGATCGTAGCAAGGCGTTGTGCCGAGGTCGCCGCTGTGGAAGCAGTCCCGCGGGAAACCGCCGCCCTCAGTTTCGTCTCATCCCTTGCTCGTCTCATCCCTTGATCGAGACCGAACGGTTCAGCGAAGTTCGAAGCATCTCTTGAACGGTGCGCGCCGAAACAGGCTTGGCGAGGAGTCGCGTGCCCGAGGGGTATTCGTTGGGATCGGCGCTCGCGCTCAGGATCACGAGGTTGGTTCCTGGCGCGATGTCGTGAAACTCGAGACCTGAACCATCAGGAAGTTTGCGCTCACTGATGATCAGATCGGGTCGGCGCTGCGAGATCGACTGACGCGCCTCGGCGATGCTCTTCACCACGAGCGCTTCGACGCCGCACTTGCGCAGCAGTGGAACGAGGTGCTTGGCGGTGTCAGGCGCAGCGTCCACGACGAGCGCATGATGAGGCTGCGCCGCCGACGGCGCTGACTTGGCGCTGTGTGCGTGTGCATGGCCGTGGCCATGCGTAGAAGCATGTGTCGAAGCATGTGTCGAAGCATGTGTCGAAGCATGTGCATGGCCATGTGCATGTCCGTGCGCATGTCCATGACCCTTCGCATGCGAAGCGCCGTGGCCATGCGACGAAGGTGCGCTTGGCGCGTGATGGCTCGACGGAGCCGCGTTGCCTGCGCTCCCGCGGAAGAACGCACCAAACTCAACGGGCGCAGGAGTCTCCGCGGGCGGAGTCGCCGGCGCATCCGCAAGCGTCGGTTGCGAGACGGGTGTTGGCTGCGGGATCGGAGTTGGTGTTGGCGCCACAACTGGTGCTGGTGGTGCCACCACAACAGGAACGACGGGCGCGACAGGAATCAGAGGCGCCGCAGCAACCACTGGGATCACAATCGGTGCGGACTTCAGTTGCGCTTCGACGCGCATGTCAAATCGCTCGGCCACGCGCTCGGCAACGCGTGCGGCCACGCGTTCGGCGACGCGCTCCATGATGCGATCGGAGACGACTTCATCAATCGGCGCAGCGGCGCGCGGCGCCACGACCTCCATGGTGAAGACCGCTCCGCCGCCCACGCGATTTTCCGCGCGGACATCGCCACCGAGAAGTCTCGCGCAACGACGGACGATGGCCAGGCCGAGCCCAGCGCCTTCCTTGGCGTAGCGCGCGGTGCGCTTTCCCTGCACGAATGGTTCGAAGATCGAGTCCAGCGCGTCAGGGTCGATGCCAGGACCGTTGTCGAGCACGCGAAACGAGAGCGTCTCACCGCGACTGCGCGAAACCTCAAGCACGATTGAGCCGTGCTGCGAAAACTTGATCGCGTTGAGTACGAGATTGACCAGCGCTTGGCGGATGCGCACGAGATCGGTCTGCACGAAATGCTTGCCGTCGATCCCCGCGCCGACGAGACGCGTCTCCACGACGAGTCCCTTCGCATGCGCCTTGGGTGCAACGACTGCGCGCGCGTCGGCGAGAATCTCGCTCACGCGCACGGGCTGCAACTCGACACGCCATTGGCCGCCGTCCGAACGAATGAGTTCGAAGAGGTCATCAAGCAATCCAAGTCCATGACTGGCGGTACGACGAATCTCTGCGATGCGCTCACTGACAGGAACCGTGCTGTTGCCTTCGCGCAGTTCGTCGTCGAGGATCTGCAATGCCGCGTCGACCGACACCAGCGGCGTGCGCATGTCATGACCAAGAGCGCGCAGAAAGGTCGCGAGCGTTTCCGTCGCGCGCTCAGCCTTGGCGCGAGCGAGGTCGAGCTCGTTGGTGCGGAGGTTGAGTTCGGCGCGAGCCTGTTCGAGTTCTCGGACGGTTTGCGTTTGCGCGTCGAGCATCAGGCTCAGGCGTCCCACAAGGGTGTCGAGTTCTGACGGCGTGATCACAGCCGCGCGCCACGCATCCGACGCGGACTCGATGTGGTGTGGGTGATTGCCAGAATGCTTGAACGGCATCGACGACATGGGCCCTCGCTCCTCATCCCCACGCGCACAGTGCGTTGCGACGCAACGCGACTGTCTCGCGGGGCATCGTTTGATCGACCCGCGGGACCTCCTGATTCATCGAGACCCGATTTCGGCAGCCCAAATCGCCGCTATTCTCTCGACCCCTCCCGCGGGATCGGCGCAATCGAACTCCCGATCGCGCCCTGCGGCGAGCCTGAGGGAGTCTCCATGTCCGCGAGCAAGCACTTCGACCTCATCGTCATCGGCGGTGGCCCCGGGGGTTATGTCGGCGCCATCCGCGCAGCGCAAATGGGACTAAAGGTCCTCTGCATCGAGCGCGGCAAGCTCGGCGGCGTCTGCCTGAACTGGGGCTGCATTCCAACTAAGGCGCTCCTCCATAACGCGGAGCTCTACATGGAAGCGATCCGCCACGGCAAGGACTGGGGCTTTGAGATTCCTGAAGGCGCCGTGAAGGTCGATTGGGCCAAGGTCATCGGCCGCAGTCGCAGCATCACCTCGACTCTGAACAACGGCATCGCGTTCCTCTTCAAGAAGAACAAGATCGAACACATGGAAGGCCACGCCAAGATCGTGAGCGGCAAGACCGCGACGAGTCCTTGCCGCGTGCAGGTTTCCAAGGCCGACGCCGACTACTACCACGGCACGGGTGGCGCCAAGGTCGACGAGTTCACCGCCACGCGCGTTCTCATCGCCACGGGCGCTGCGCCCAACGAACTTCCCTTTGCCAAGAGCGACGGCAAGTCGATCCTCTCGAGTTACGACGCGCTCACCATCGCCAAGCAACCGAAGTCGATGGTCATCATCGGTTCCGGCGCCATCGGCATGGAGTTCGCGTACTTCTTCAACGCCTTCGGCACCAAGGTCACCGTCGTTGAGATGCTCGACCGCATCCTGCCCAACGAAGATGAAGACATCTCCGCTGCCGCGCTGCGCGCTTTCACCAAGCAGGGCATGGAGTTCAAGGTCGGCACCATGACCTCGGCCGTCGAGAAGAACGCCAACGGCGTGAAGCTCACCCTCGTGCTCGCTGCCGACAAGAGTAAGACCGAGACCATCGAGGCAGAGTGCGCCTTGATCGCCATCGGTGTGAAGGGTCGCTTCGAAGGTCTCTGCGACGACTACCTCGGCCTGCGCATCGAGAAGAACCACATCTGGACCGACTACAAGGACAAGAAGGAGCCGACCTACGCCACTTCGGTTCCTGGCGTCTATGCCATCGGCGACTGCATCGGCGCACCGTGGCTCGCGCACATCGCCAGTGAAGAGGCGGTCGCCTGCGTCGAGCGGTTCATGGGTCATCACACCCTTGGCGTCGACTACGCGTCGGTCCCCGGTTGCACCTACTGCAACCCGCAGATCGCCTCGGTCGGCATGACGGAAAAGCAGGCCAAGGAGAAGGGCCTCAAGTACAAGGTCGGCAAGTACGCCTTCAAGGGTCACGGCAAGGCGATCGCCGTCGGCGCGACCGAAGGACTGGTCAAGCTCATCGTGAGCGAGCCTTACGGCGAGATCCTCGGCGCGCACATCATCGGTGAAGACGCCAGCGAACTCATCGGTGAGATGGGCCTCGCCCGCCGCGTCGAAGCGACGATCGAAGATGTCATCTCGACAGTGCACGCGCATCCCACGATGCACGAAGCACTGCACGAAGCAGCACTTGCGACGGAGAACCGCGCGATCCACGCGTGAGTGCGCTCGGGCGGTGCGTGCGTGAGCTTGCGGTACGAACAACGAATCTGCGGCTGCAGGCGCCACGCATTCCACGATGCGTCCGTGGCACGCGTTCTGCTTGACGGCGGCGCTTGGCGCCTGTCGCAAGGAGATTGATTCCCATGGCATTTGGATCTTGCAGCGCGCGCGGGATGTCACGCATCTGTTCAACACAACTCGTGAGTGTCGTTGTCGCGCTTGGCGGGATGGTGGCGAGTGATGGCGCGATGGCGGATGGAGAGATCGTGTGCTGGGGCCAGAACACATCGGGCCAGTGCACGCCACCAGCGTGGCTTGGCAAGGTGCGCGCGGTGTGTGGGGGAGAGACACACACGGTTGCGCTGAGGCCGAATGGGACGGTGGTGTGTTGGGGAGCAAACGCGTCTGGTCAAACAACGACACCGAGTGGGCTTGATGGTGTGATTGATGTTGCGGCTGGAAGTGCGCACAGCGTCGCGCTGAAGTCGAGTGGGCAAGTCGTCTGTTGGGGCAGCAACGGAATCGGGCAGTCGAGTGTTCCGCTGAATCTCCCTTCCATCCGAGCCATCGCAGCCGGCGGAGAAACGACCGTTGCACTCGATGAGACATTCGTCGTCCATCAATGGGGGTTTTTGGAAGCGCAGGGGCAAGGTGTCCCCTCAAACTTGCCCCCGATCACGCGCATCGCTGCGGGCGGAGACCACGCGCTGGCACTCAGTTTCAGTGGGCTCGTTTACTGCTGGGGCTGGTGCCAAATCCCATCAAACCTGTCGGGCGTGCGTGCGATCGCTGCGGGTGGCTCCCATTCCATCGCCTTGACAACTGAGCAGCGGGTGCTTTGCTGGGGGTGGAACGACTTTGGCCAATGCAACGTTCCAGCCACGCTCTCGGAGGTTGTTGCAATCGCTGGAGGCGTGGCGCACACGGCGGCATTGCGGTCCGATGGAACTGTCGTGGCGTGGGGATACAACAACGCCGGGCAGTCTTCTCCACCTCCACAGGCAGCGACGCGACAACTCAGTCTTGGACTCTACCACTCGATGACCATCCCCTGCGGAGTCGACATCGACCTCCGACAATCGCCCGACCTCGGAAGCATTGGCTTCGGCGCGGGCAAGACCCACACTTTCAATGCGCTGCCGCCCACTTCGAACGGGAACGTCACGCTTGAGGTCATCGCTCGCGGCGATCTTGATCTTGCCTCCGAGTACCTGATCGTGACAATCGACGGGCATCTGCCAGGCACGATTCTCTTCTCCACCCTTGGAGCGGCGAGCGACTGTCCTGTCGAGCCCAACCGCGCCACTATCACGATCAGTGCGAAGAACTACGCAGCGTGGGCGGCGGATGGCACTCTCAATGTGCTGGTCGAGACATCGGCCCTTGTCAACGCCGCGCAGTGTGCGACAGGCTCACTGGCCCTTGAGCTTGAGGTCCCCCAGTTCCCAGTCGATTGCAACGGCAATGGATTCGAAGATGGATGCGATGTTCGGACGAGAAGCGATCTCTTCGACTGCGACGGCAACGGCGCCGTTGACTCGTGCGAGATCGCCCAAGATCCCGCCCGCGACTGCGATGGGAACGGGCGACTCGACTGGTGCGATATCGCGGCAGGCGCCGAAGACGCGGAGAGCAATGGAGTGCTCGACAGCTGCCAATACGCCCGAGGCGACTTCAACCTTGACGGCGAAATCAGTGGTCCAGATCTCGCGGTGCTTCTCACCTTGTGGGGTGTTGTGAATCCCCCACAAGCCGACCTCAACCACGACGGCATCGTCGCTGGCGCGGACCTCGCGATCCTGTTGAGCAGCTGGGGACCTCTGCCCTAACGCTTCGCTGCACCGCGCCTCACTATCGCCCCCGCCCGCACAACTCGTCGTCTGACGGTTCGCGTTCGCTCCTCGCGCCACGCCTTCACCACCTTTGCTGCGCGATACTCTTCGAGTCGCCTCGGTGTCACGCCGATGATGCTCGCAGCTGAGTTGTCAAGACGCGCACTGCACGATGGACGCCAACGCACACCCATCTTCTCCTTCTCCTGACGACGCCCCGCTTGTGGAGCGCATCGGTCCCTACACCATTCGCTCGCGCATCGGTGAGGGTGGGTTTGGTCAGGTCTATCTCGCCGAGCAAGCCAAGCCCGTGCGTCGACTCGTGGCGCTCAAGGTGCTCAAGTCGGGCAACGACAGTCCGCGCGTGGTCGCGCGCTTTCAGGCCGAGCAACAGGCCTTGGCGCTCATGGATCATCCCAATGTCGCGCATGTCTACACCACGGGTGTGACGGAGCATGGGCGACCGTACTTTGCGATGGAGTACATCGATGGGCCTTCGATCATCGAGTTCTGTAACGGCGCGCGGCTGACCATCGAGGATCGCATTGCGCTGTTCATCGCGGTCTGTGACGGCATCCAGCATGCGCACGCGCGCGGCATCATCCACCGCGACATCAAGCCGACGAACATCGTCATCTCGCTTGGTGCGACTCCGACCCCCAAGATCATCGATTTCGGTATCGCCAAAGCGATGGACGGGCTCGACAGCGACGATGCGTCCTTGCCCGAGCAGACGCAGACAGGTCGACTTGTCGGCACACCCACCTACGCAAGCCCCGAGCAAATCCTTGGCTCAGGCGACAGCGTTGATCTGCGCACCGATGTTTATTCGCTTGGCGTCGTGCTCACCGAACTCCTCGCAGGCGCGCTGCCGCTCGACCTACGCGGCCTGCATGGTGCGATGCTCACGCAGACCGCGACCTACGCCGATCCCACGCTTCCGAGTGATCTTCCTGCGACGATGCCGCTTGAACGCGCCAACGCCGTGGCCGCGGAGCGCCGCACCACGGTCGCCGCGCTCGAGCGGAAGTTGCGCGGCGACCTTGATGGCATCGTGCGTAAGGCACTCGAGAAAGAGCCAAGCGATCGCTACGCCAGCGCGATTGAGTTGAGCGCCGATCTCGTGCGCGCGCTGCATCACCAGCCGATTCGGGCGCGACCCGCAGGCCGCCTCTACCGCGCGCAGAAACTCCTGCGTCGACGCGGCAGGGTGATCGCATTGAGCGCACTCACTGGGTGTGTCGTACTCGCGGCAAGCGCGTTTGCCGTGGTCCGCACGCTCGAAGCCGCGCGCGCGCGTAGTGACTCCTACCTCGCACTGAAGCAGCGGGCCGACGCGCAAAGCGCCACCGTCGACATGCTTGAGCTTCTCGTCGGACTGCTCCGTGACGAGTACACCGAGAGCGCGCCAGGAACGCGTCGCATGGATCTCAAGACGCGGCTTGAACAGATCTCCGCGCGCAGCTCGGCCCTGGCCATCGACCCGCACCTTGAAGCGGATCTTCGCCTGCATCTTGGTCGCGCGTTCCTCAGTCTGCGCGAGTTTGATCGTGCCGAAGCGGAGGCGTCGCGTTGTGCGGATCTTGCCAGCCCCACGAGCGCGCAAGACCCGCTCCCCACGCTGCGTGCGCAACTCCTCATGGCTGCCATCGCACGCGAAGCAGGCGATCTTCAGCGTTCGCGCTCCACGCTTGAGGAACTGCACCTCGGGCTTGAGCGCGTGCACGAATCGAGTGACTCCAGCAGCGCTGAGTCCATCGAGGTTGCCTCGCTGCATGCCAAGCACGCGCTGGAAGTGGGACTCACCTCCCTCGCGTCCGGCGAGAACGAGCGTGCGCTTGCGGACTTCAACGAGTCCATTGATCGCTCACCGCCGCGTTCGATTGGTCACATCGCACTGGTCAATGCCGCACGCGCAGGAAAGATCGACGGACTGCTTGCTCTCCAACGCGCTCGCGAGGCGGAGTTGCTCGCGCATGAACTGCTCACCGCCCAGACTTCGACGCTTCCCGCGGGGCACCGTTGGATCGCAGCGACACGCAGTGCGCTCGGCGAAGCGCTCTACCTTCAGGGCCGCGCCGACGCGGCCGAGCCGCTGGTCGCTTCGGCGCACTCGATTCTCAGCACTGCCTTGAGCGCCGAGAGCTCGCTCGTGCGCGCTTCACGGCGACGGATGGACGAGCTGGCCATGCGGCTCGGTCGCGCGGTCCGCACCGCGCCCGATGTGCCGGAGACGGTGCCTGAGGTTCGCGCGGCGGATATCGCCAAGCCCAACTGATTCGGCCCCGTGACACGGCCTCAGGAACGCAGCCTCAGTAACACTGCGCCGCTACTTCACGCGCACGAACCCTGAGGGCGCGTGCACGCGCATCGCATCAAGGAGTGCGCGCAACTCCAATGGCGCGCCGCGCGTTGGCGACAGTCCGTCACCAAGATCCACATCAACACCCACATCGCGACGCCGCGTCACGACCGTTCCTGTGGATGCCGTGTGACCATGGACATGGCCATGCAGATGAAACGCGCCGTTGGGTCGGCCTTGCCATTGCTCAATCGGATAGTGAAAGCAGACGACGCGTTCATCGATGCCGCTGAGGCCACGCACCGAGAGCACATCGCTCACGCCTTCAAAGAGGCGGTCGAACTCGGGCTCGTCCGCAGGATCATGGTTGCCGCGCACGAGGTACACGCGCTTGCACGCGATGCGCTCGCGCAATGCTGCGGCCTCGCGCACCACGCCGCGATCCCACGAGCGCGGCCCGAGAAAGTCGCCGAGATGCAGCAGAATGTCCTTGGGTCCAACCGTGGCATTGATCGCCTCGATGTACGCGTCATCCATCGCAGTCACATCGGCGAACGGCCGCGCAAAGATGCGCAAGGCCTCCGCATGACCGAAGTGCGTGTCAGCGGTGACGAAGATGCGCCGCGCCGTCGACTGGAGATCCTTCACGATGGACATGCGGCAACGGTAACGCTTTCGGTGCGCGAGTACCATTCGCTTCATGCGCACGCTCACCATGCTCGTGGCCAGTCTTCTTGCGGTTCCTCTCTTCCAATCGACGCAACTGCGCGCCGCGCCACAGGCGGAGTTGCAGCGCCATGGCGGCGTGAACCTCGTCAACGAAACTCCCGCGCAACACGACGCGCGTATGCAGTGGTTCAACGAGTCGAAGTTCGGGATGTTCATCCACTGGGGCGCCTACTCAACGGCGGGCGGCGAGTGGAATGGCAAGCCTGTTAGTGGCGCTGGTGAGTGGCTGCTCTCCAACGCGCAGATCACCGTCGCCGACTACGAGCCGCTCCAATCGCGCTTCAATCCTGTGAAGTTCGATGCCGCGCGCTGGGTGGAGATCGCCAAGAGCGCGGGCATGAAGTACATCGTCATCACTTCGAAGCATCACGATGGCTTCTGCTTGTGGGATTCCGCGCTGACCGACTGGGATGTCGGCGGTTCGCCCTTCGCGCCGCGCGATCCCTTGAAGGAACTCGCCGATGCCTGCACCGCTGCGGGTATTCGACTCTGCTTCTACCACTCGATCATGGACTGGCACCACCCCGACTACTTGCCGCGGCGCGCCTGGGACAAGCGAACCACCGAAGGCGCGCAGTACGACCGCTACGAGGAGTACATGCGCGCGCAACTCAAGGAGCTCGTCTCGGGGCGCTACGGAAAGATCGGCATCCTCTGGTTTGACGGCGAGTGGGAAGGAACTTGGACGCACGCCAAAGGTGCGGCGCTCTACGACTATGTTCGTGCGCTTGATCCCGACATCATCGTGAACAACCGCGTCGACACAGGCCGCTCAGGTATGGAGGGCATCACCCGTGAAGGCGACTACCGCGGCGACTACGGAACTCCCGAGCAGCAGATCCCCGCGACGGGACTTCCTCCTGGTGTTGACTGGGAAACCTGCATGACCATGAATGGGACTTGGGGCTTCGTGAAGCACGACCACTCGTGGAAGTCCGACGCGGATCTCATTCACAAGCTCGTTGACATCGCGTCCAAGGGCGGCAACTTCCTGCTCAATGTGGGTCCGACGGGCGAAGGCGAGATTCCTGCACCAAGTGTCGAGCGTCTCGCTGCGATGGGGAAGTGGATGACGGTGAACAGCCAGGCGATCTACGGCACGCAGGCCAATCCGTTTGCGGAGCCGCCGTCGTGGGGACGCGTGACCCGCGCGCGCAACAGCGATGGCAGCGAGCGGCTTTACCTCCATGTCTTTGATTGGCCCAAGGATGGCAAGCTTCGACTCACGGGCTTACTTGGCGTGCCGCGCTCTGTGCAGATCCTCGGGCAGCGCACCAAGAATCTCTGGCCCGCGCGACGCGAAGATGGCGCGTTGGTCTTTGATCTTCCCACGACACCGCTTGATCCGATCTGCACCGTGGTGGCGGTCGACTTTCCTGGCAAGCTTGAGATCGTCCTGCCTCCCGTCATCAGCGCTGCCGACGACAAGTTTGTCGGCTCGATGCTCGTGGCCGTTGGTCAGCACGGCGATTCACTCGTGGTCAACCATGTCACCATCGATGGCAGCGACCCCACGCCGCAGTGCGCCTTGGCAGGAAAGCCCTTCACGCTCAGTAAGACCACGACGGTGAAAGCCCGCGGCTTTGTCGGTGATCGCGCGGTGACGCCTGTCGTCTCGCGGACCTTTGAAGCACTGGTTCCACTGCCGAGTGTGCAGACATTCAAGAGTGATCCAGGCCTCGCGTGGACGGCGTACGAGGTGCCTGAGTCGATCAAGAAGTGCGGCGAGATCACCCACGGAAAGAAGGTCGGAGAAGGTTGGACCAGCGCGCCCACCGAAGCGATCAAGCCGCGCGAAGAATTTTTCGGGCTGGTGCTCACAGGCTTCATCGATGCGCCCGTCACGGGGCTCTATCGCTTCTTCCTCGACGCCGACGATGGCGCGATGCTGTTCCTGCAAGACGCGACGGTCGTGAACAACGATGGTCTGCACAGCGCGACCGAAGCGTCGGGCGCGATCGCGCTCGAGAAGGGACTCCATCCGATCTCGATCCAGATGTTCGAGGCCGCAGGACAAGACTTGCTGCGCCTCTCTTGGATCACGCCTGGCATGACCAAGAAGTCGGTCGTTCCCGCTGAGGCGTATCGACGCTGACCCATGCGCCTCACGACGCTTCGCGCCGATCTCCTGCTGTTGATGTCCGCGATCATTTGGGGCTCAGGCTTTGTCGCGCAACGACTGGGAAGCGAGCACCTCGGCGCTTTCGCGTTCACAGGAACCCGCTTCGCCATCGGAGCGCTGCTGTTGCTCCCGATGCTCTGGTTCGCGCCGTGGCCCAAGCATGTCGATCGCGCGGTCTCACGCAGCGCCACATGGCGCGGCGGTTGGATCGCGGGGCTCATCATGCTCGCCGCCGCCACGATGCAGCAACATGGACTTGGTTCGACCACCGCGTCCAACGGCGCCTTCATCACGAGTCTCTATGTCGTCTTCGTGCCCTTCATCGGACTCTTCGCGCGACAACGCATCGCGTGGCCCGTCTGGACAGGCGTGTTCATCGCGCTCATCGGACTGCTCTTACTTGGAGTGGAGCCTGACTTCACCTGGAACTCGGGCGACCCGTGGATCCTTGGTTGCGCGGTGCTCTGGGCGTTTCATGTGTCGGTGGTTGGACGCTACTCGCGCGATGCGGAACCGATTCGGCTTTCACTCATCCAACTTGGCATCACAGGTGTCGGTGCACTCGCGATCGCTTTCGCGCGCGGCGAGTTTTCACACGAAGCACTTGACGCCGCGAAGTGGGCCGTGCTCTATGGCGCAGTCCTTCCTGTTGCAGTCGCCTTCACGCTGCAGATGATTGCGCAGCGCCATGCGCCTCCAACGCACACCGCGCTCATCATCTCCCTTGAAAGCGTGTTTGGCATGATCAGCGGAATCCTCTTCCTGCATGAGCGGCCCGACGCGCAGAAGTATGTCGGTGCTTTTCTGATGCTCGCAGGTGTGGTGCTCTCGCAAGCGATCAAGCCAAAGCTCCCCGCCGCGCACGCGTCCAAAGCTGAGTAGGGAAAATTCTCCACGGTGCTGCGAGATGCTCTGCGCGATTGCGTAGTAGTGGTGGGAGCTCGTCTGCTCCCAAGACCAGCACTTCAATGAGGACTTTCCAATGCGCTCCATGACTTCCATCGCTCTCGCCGCCGCCACCTCGCTGCTGTGCGCTGTTCAGGCTGATGCCGCGGTCTACACCGGTTGGAATGCCGTCGCAGGAACCCTGCGCACGACCATGAATGTGTCGCAGATCAGCAACGCGAGCGTGACCGCAACGCTGCCCCTCACCGTCTATCGCTGCGACGGAACCATTGACTACCCAGTGTTCGTCATGGTGAACGCGAACAGCTGCGTTGCCGTGGGTGTCGACTACGAGATCAGGGCCACCGTCCTGAACAACACCCAGACCTCCTTCCGCATCGCCGCGACCGCGGTGACCTGCGGCATCCGTCGGGTGACCATCGGTTCCACCGCGTCGCGCTGCGGCTTCGACCTCACGCTGCCGAATCCTGGCACCCCAGGCTCAGGCCAAGGACTGAATCCCACCAGTGGTGCAGCGGGCCTCGTCGGAATGTGGAATGCCTCCATCAACCTCGACGGCGCAGTCATCCTCGCTGGCAACCCCCTGATCGGCGACCTCTACAGCCGACTGACCGTCTCCTTCAGCGCGTGCTTTGATGACGGCGACGTCTTCGAGTTCAAGGTCGACACCGACAAGCTCTGAGTGCCGCCTAAATCTCGACGCAGCACAGGGACCGCTGCGCGACGAACCGACAGGACACAGGACAGACCAGCGGCCCATCAATGCGATGGGCCGCTGGTCGTTTTTGCATTGATTGATTCTGATCACTTCGCCCGGATCGTGAGCTTCACGGAGCCCGTCGTGCTGCGCGCTTCGGAGGTCACGCCTGCGGCGCCGATCTCGATGGTGCGCGCGTGGTCGGTCGACTGTGGCGTGCGCGCACGCTTGCCCGAGTCAGACACCGAAAGTTCTCCGCCCGTCGTGTGCATCTTCACGATGCCATCAAAGTCGGTGCCGACCTCGACACGCACGCTGCCCGTTCGTGTCTCGATCTCGAACGGCAAGTCATTGCCATCGGCCAACGACACCGTGATCGCGCCGTTGGCTGCACTTGCGCGAACCTCGCCGCCCGCGTGGAGAATCTCGATCGCGCCGTTGGCTGCGTTGGCATCGACACTCCCCGTGTGTCGCTCGACGCGGATCGCGCCGTTCTTCGCGTTCAACTTGAGCTTGCCTGCAGTGCCTGTGACGGTGAGCGCACCGTTGGCGCTGCGCAGCGTGCAGTCACCTGACTTCGGAACCACGATGCGAACGCGCACAGTGTCACGAGGCATTTCCTTTCCTGGAAAGATCGGTCGCACCACGAGGGTCTGATCGGCGGCACGCTCGGCGAAGAGTTTGACGAGCTCCGCGCGCCGCGCCACATCCTTCTCATCTTCGCCTTCCACCGTGAAGGTCGCCTCGATGTGTGGCGCATCGAGCGTGGCATCAACGACCAACTCAATCGAACCGTTCGACGCTTCGGCCATGATGCGCTCGGCGTGGCCCTCCGCTTTCGCAGCGGCGATGTCCACGATGCGCTCCACGGTTTGAATCACCGTCTCCTGCGCGAGAACGCTCGAGGAGAAGCCAAGGCTGAGTGAGAGTGCGCAAAGAATGGTTCGTCGTGTCATGGTGCGTTGCTCAGTTGAAACCGCGATCTCGGGTCGGTCCTGCGAGTGCGATCGCGAGTGTAGGTCCTCATATCGGCCAGATCGAACCCGCATCGGAGCGGTTATTCACCTGCGCATGTTTCCTGATCGTGATGCGTTCGCGCGCGCCGAAAGAGTGCCTGCCAACGCATCGTGCAATGGCAAGCGTCAGGAGGATCCTGGCAGTGGCTCAACGAAGCGCGCAGCCGTGGATGTGCCGGCGCCGCGCAAGAAACAGGATCCCATGAACTCCATTCCGAACATTGATCGCGTCGCTGCCCAACTTCTTTCGCACCTCGTCAGTGGCGAGCGTCGCGCGGCACGCACCTTGGTCGACACGCTCTTCGACGCTGGCATCACTCCTGAGACGATCTCCAAGGACCTCTACTGGCCGCTGACCGAGACCATCGCTGGAATGTTCCGTCGCGACCAGATCACCACGCTCTCACACCACTACTCGACGCGCATGTTGCGCATGCTCGTGGACCAGGCTCAGGCGCGCTACACCATGGCGCCGTCGCGCAATCGGCGCATCGCGCTCTTCTGCGGCCCGAACGAGACCGAAGAACTCGCTGGTCAAATGGTGGCTGATCTTCTTGAAGCCGATGGCTACGAAGTCACCTTCGCTGGTGGCGGCGTCGCGAACGACGAGATCCGCGAGGAACTCGGCCAGCGCGAGCCTGATGTGCTCCTGCTCTTTGCCTCGAGCGCGAAGGACGCGCCGTTCATCCGCGAGCTCATCGACCTGATCCGCGAGAACGGTGGACACCCCGACATGCAGATCACCGTCGGTGGCGGCATCTTCAACCGTGCACCAGGCCTCGATGAGGAAATCGGTGCGGACCTCTCGGCGACTTCGCCGCGTGATCTCCTTGAGAAGCTTGTCTCCTCGACCTTCACGCGAAACCAGCGATGGACAAGTACGACCCCAAGCATTCGCCGCGTCGCCTAATCGACGCGCACACACTTGCTCCGACTTTCCGCGCCGCTTGCGAGACCTTGGGTCACGCACGCGGCGCGGTCTTCGTTACGCACCCACGATCATCGAAGATTTGGCTGCATCGCTGAGAGACCGACCATGCGTGCGCGGAGTGAGTTGTCTGCTCGTCGCGCGTTCTAGAGACGCGCGCGCAACATCGTTCCCCGCATTTCATGTTCGGTCGGCGGTTCTCCTCAGACCGCCCAACCAGCACAGGCTCCGATGGCCCTCGGAGTCTGTGCCTTTACCGTTACGCTGTCGGGATGAGTCAGGACGCCTTCCCCAGCATCGAGTCGATTCCCTTCGTTGAGCGCACTTCGAAAGCCGCGCTCGGCTTCCGTCACTACCGCCCCGATGAACTCGTCGAGGGCAAACCGATGCGTGAGCATCTGCGTTTCGCGGCGTGCTACTGGCACACCATGCGCAACGGACTCGCCGATCCATTCGGTGCGCCGACCGCCCGCACACCGTGGGATGACGGCTCGGATTCCATCGACAACTGCAAGCGACGCGCCGAGGTGTTCTTTGAGTTCCTCCGCAAGTGCCGCATCGACTTCTACTGCTTTCACGACCGCGACATCGCTCCTGAGCGCGCCACGCTTGCAGAGAGCAACAGGGATCTCGATGTCATCGTCGCGCATTTCGAGGCACTGCAACGCGCCAGCGGCAAGCGACTCTTGTGGGGAACGGCGTGTCTCTTCGCGCACCCCCGCTATGTCTCGGGCGCCGCGACGAGCCCGCGCATCGAGGTCTTTACGCACGCCGCCGCGCAGGTGAAGAAGGCCATCGAAGTCACTCATCGACTTGGTGGCGAGGGCTATGTCTTCTGGGGCGGACGCGAGGGATACACCACACTCTTGAACACCAACATGAAGCGCGAGCGCGAGCATCTTGGTCGCTTCCTGCATCTCGCGGTCGACTTCGCGAAGTCCATCGGATTCAAGGGACAGTTCTACATCGAGCCCAAGCCACGCGAGCCAAGCGTGCACCAATACGACTCCGACACCGCGGCCTGCCTCGACTTCCTGCGGGAGTTTGGCTTGCTCGAGCACCTCAAGCTCAACATCGAGACCAACCACGCCACGCTTGCTGGTCACTCGGTCGAACACGAACTCGCGGCGTGTCGCGCGGCGGGCGCACTTGGTTCGATCGACGCCAACGCAGGCACCGACCACTGTGGATGGGACACCGACGAGTTCCCGACCGATCCGCGTCTCACCACCAAGATCATGTTGGAACTTCTCGCGGCGGGTGGCTTCACCACGGGCGGACTCAACTTCGACGCCAAGAGACGACGCGAGAGTTTCGAACCTGTCGATCTCTTCCACGCGCACATCGCAGGCATGGATGCCTTTGCCCGTGGACTCAAGGCTGCTGCCGCAGTGCGCGCCGACGGGCGCATCGCCTCGTTCGTGAAGGAGCGGTACGCGAGCTGGGACTCGGAACTCGGCCGCAGCATCGAGCGAGGAACCACCACGATGGCCCAACTCGAGCAACTCGCCCTCACGCAGCACGCGTGGCCTGTCGAGAGTGGACGGCAAGAGATGCTTGAGCACATCCTTTATGAGCAGATCTGACATGAGCACATCGGACATGACACTCACCGACGCGCGCGTGCTTCTCCATGAGTGGGTTTCCAATCCCGCGCTTCGTCATCACATGGAGTCGGTTGCTGCGTGCATGGGCTCGTACGCGGAGATCGTCCAAGGCGCTGATCGCGCGCAGTGGATGCTCGCGGGACTGCTGCACGATCTCGATTGGGAGCGACACCCAACTCAGGCGGAGCATCCCCGCGTTGGTGTGGCGTTGCTGCGCGAGCGCGGGGTCGATGAGAGCGTGCTCCACGCCATCATGGCCCACGCGCCGTACACGGGAACCCTGCGCGACACCGCCATGGCGAGGCACTTGTTTGCAGTCGACGAACTCGCAGGATTCATCGTTGCTTGTGGCAAAGTTCGCCCCGATGGCGTCGCGACGCTTGAACCCGCCAGTGTGCGCAAGAAGCTCAAGAACGCCTCGTTTGCTGCGGCGGTTTCGCGCGACGACATCGCCACAGGAGTCGCGGAGCTCGCTGTGAACGAGGACGCGCACTTCGCGCGTTGCATCGCTGCGATCGCTTCGATGCGCGATGGCTTGGCGGTGTGATGAGCCTCGCCGTCACGCGCGGTGCGCCACGACCACGCAACCACCAAATCCTCCGCCCGTCATG
Organism: Planctomycetaceae bacterium; assembly: GCA_947490615.1. Taxonomy (GTDB): domain Bacteria; phylum Planctomycetota; class Phycisphaerae; order Phycisphaerales; family SM1A02; genus QWPT01. The sequence goes on from CANLHK010000007.1 coordinate 33,674, forward strand.
CGCGCACCCAACGCACCATGGACGCAGGCCTCCGCGACGATCGCGTCCAGTTCGGGTGTCGAGACATCAAACTCATCGCGCAACGAGCAGTGGCTCTCGGTGAGCAATCGCCCGAACTGCGCGAGGTCGTTCGATTCCAACGCTCTCACCGCCTCATGGACGCGCGCGCACTCACGAACCACATGTCGAGCGCGACGCGCTAGGCGGTCGGGAAGTTGATCGATCTCACTCCAACGCGCGGCGGGCAGCGCAGCGAGTTGGTCCACACCGAGTCGTTGCGCCGCTTCCTCGACCTCGGCGCGCCGTGACGCGTAGCCGCCATCACGCAGCGCATGGCGAACACCCGAATCGATCAGTTCGATGCGCAGTGTTGGTGGAAGCGCGAGGCGTCGCCAATCAAGCCGTGCGCAATCGAGCAGGATTGCTTCGCCAGGATTGGCGTGCGCGACACACCACTGGTCCATGATCCCGCACGGCGTCCCTGCGTGCCGATGTTCCGCGCGCTGACAGAGAAGTGCGAGCGCATCCGCGTCCATCGTGGCGTTGACCAGCGTGAGCGCCGCGCGCGCGACCGCAACTTCAAGAGCAGCACTTGACGAGAGTCCCGCGCCGATCGTGAGATCACTCACGACCGCGACACTCACAGGAGGAACGGCCATTCCACTGGCGCGCAACTCAGTCAGCACCCCCGCTGCGTAACGCGTCCACAGCAAATCGACGGTCGAGGCGCTGCTGAACACATCGCAAGTCGCCCGCGCCAAGGCCACCACCGTGCACTCGTGGAGCGCCATGGGCAACACCGTTCCGCCCGCATAATCAATGTGATCACCAATGAGATTGACGCGCCCAGAGGCAACGCCGCACGCTTCACTGGCGCGACCAAACTGCGCCTCATGCCAAGCACCAGCGCGCTGCACGCCGTTCACGCGGCCACCAGAAAGAAAGGCGTGCTCCGCGACGAACGCCACGCGACGCTAGCGCGGACCAAGCCAGATGCCCTCAAGGAGCTTCCGCGAGAGGTCGAGCTTCTCGCTGCCAGCGATCACGGCGAGTCCCTCTTCCACCATCGCGCGGTCAACAGTTTGGTGGCCGATGTACGCCAGCAAGAGCCCGTACCCAGGCTGGTCTTGGCCTGGAATCATGCGGGTGCGAATCAACTTCACCGCCTCGGTCAGTCGCTCAGGCGAAGGAAGCAGTGTGCGGTCGTACTTGGCGTCGATCAACTCAGGGAACGCGACAAAGAGATTGCGCAGCGTGAGCGATGAGGAGAGATAGAGCCCCGCGCCGAGTTGCGCGTGCGCGATGCCTGCTTCGACAAGCGGATTCTCTGACGCGAGTGCCTGCGCCTGCTCGAAGCGGCGCTCGGCGCGGAAGTAGTCGCCGTCACGCAGCGCACTCTCACCTTGTTGGACAAGCTCATCCACGCGACGCCGATCGTCGCGGCTGAGCGTGTCGATCTTCTTTCCGTGCCGAAGAATGAGCGCGGCGTCTTCCACCGAGAGAATCGGCGCGCGCCTCGCTTCAACGCCCGTCTCGGTGTTCTGCACCGGAATGCCTTGCGGAACCACGAGGTCGCCGGGTGCTGGCTTCGGCTTGTCCTCAGGCTTCGCTTCAGGCTTGAGCTCGCCAGGACGCGTGAACTTCGGGCGCATCGGCGCAAGCGTGTCGCGTACTTGATCGAGCGGTGTCTGGGCTGCGTCGCTGGGATTCATCGGATTCGCGGGATCAACGGGCTTCGTGGGATCCGCAGGATTCGTCGTCGCGTTGTTCGTGTTGCTTCCTGTCTTGTTGATCGAGTCCACGATGTCGAGGTACGACTTGGGAAGCACCTTGGTTGACTCTGCGCGCAGACGATCCGCCGCGGAGTCTCCCTTGAGACGAAGATCAACCCGTCGCGAGTCGGGCGCCTGCATCGAGATGCCGTCGCGGACGAGCTTGTAGTCGTCCATCGTTGCGAGCCCTGCGGCGATGTCTTGCCGTGCCCGCGCGCGCTCGTAGACGCTGAGCCCTGAGCGCGCGAGTGGATCGCCGATCGCCTCGATCTGCAATCCGCGCAGTGGCGACATCACATAGCGCAGTGGAACGCCCGTCGAGCTGGTGCTTGTGGCGATCTCACGATCGGATCCGAGTTCGCGGTTCAAGCGACCAAAGGACATCTGCGCGTTGGCGCGATCAAGACGCAATCGACTGTCGGGTTGGTCGACCACAGGAGCGACGCCACCAAGCGGTGTGCTCTCCCGTCGATACTCAAACACGCCAAGTCCTTGCGAGACCAGAAAGCGATCGCGCGCGATCGGCGAGGTCACGAAGGCAGGATTTGAGAACGCGCTGTCGGCACGGAAGGCGTAGCTGTCGTCGGAACCGACGCGCGCTCGGAAGTCGGTGTCGGCGGTGTAGCCGACCGAGCCACGGAAGCCTCGACCGCCAGGGACCGAGCCGGTTACGAGGAGATTGCGCGAGTTGTAGTCCAACGGAACGAGGCTCGAGTTCGCGCCACCCGAACCAAGTTGCGAGTTGGCGTCGAGGACATTGCCTGAACCAGCGGCACGACCCGCACCCGTCGTCTGCGACCAGCGGAAGGTTTGACCACCGAGCGCGTTTCCGTCACCGAGTCCTTGGCCGCGACCACCGAGAAACTGCGACGGTTGGAAGGTGCCACCGCTACTCCCGCCCACGCGCGTGCCACCGATCTGCGTGCCGACGCGCGTCCCCTGCACTTGCGATTGTGCGAGACTGGCCTGCGCCACGGCGAGCGCCAACGACGCCGCAGCCAAGAGGGCGAACGGGCGCAGCGCGCGGGCGTGTGGAAGAACGAGAGTTGGGTCGATCAAACGCATGCGGAACTCGGGTTTCTTTCGGCGTGCTGCTGCGCAACACGGTCCCATGGTGCTTCCGCAAGTCACCTGACTCGCGAGACTGGAGTATCGGCTCACTCTGCGGAAAGGCAAGAGATCTTGCGGGTTGCGGCGCTCGTTCTCCGCGCGCTCAGGAGTCGTTCGCGGTGCGGCGCACGGCGCGCTCCACCTCGGCAAGCCTTAGCGCGCCGACGAGCTCGCGCGCGAGTTCGTGCTTGCGCGCGTAGACCGCGATGACGAACCCACCCTCGCGGTAGACCTCGACGGTGCCCTGGGTCGCCCCCGCGCCATGACCGACGCCATCTCCGATCGCAAACTGCTCGCCTTCGGGCAGCGGAATCGGGCGGCCATAACGGTCGTAGACGAGAAAGCGATCCTCGTCGAGCACCACAGCCAAGGCAGCCACCGCGCCGCCATCGTCACGACGCAAGATCGCAAGCCCACCGCTTCCGCCTGGCAGTCGAACCCTCTGCACAGAAGTCGCCTCGAGTCGGAGCTTCGCAAGCGACGGAAGCGCCACGCCGTACTCGGTGATGCGGTCAAGCTTGAGCGCGAACTCTTCCTCGGTCATCCGCGAGACAGCATTCCCCATGTCGAGATCGATGAAGCCCTGCTGTGTCCGCGAAACGACCGCTTCGGCAAACTCGATGAGCGTGACGCCCGAGGGCGACTGCTGGCGATTCCCGATCCGTGGTCCAAACACGCCGATAAACACGGAGAACAGCACGAGAGCCACGGTCGCAGCGATCGCGCTGCCGCTGGTCTCTTTGCGCGCACGAATCGCGGGCGTCGGCGCGGGAGCGGGCGCGGATGCCTCAAGCGAAGCACCCTCCGTGGGCTCAGGCTGCGGGAGTTCGGACTCATCGCGTGTCACGATCGCATCGTACGACCGATTGCAAAGGCCACTGCGCTGAGGTCTGTAGGATTCCCGACATGTCTCGTTCGTTGCCTGCGTACATCACCACGCCCATCTACTACGTGAACGACCGCCCGCATATCGGGCACGCGTACACGACGACCTTGTGCGATGTCTGGGCGCGCGCGATGCGACTTGATGGCAGGGATGTCTTCTTCCTCACGGGAACCGACGAGCACGGACTCAAAGTCGAGAAGAGCGCTAAGGAGCGCGGCATCACTCCGCAAGCCTTGGCTGACGAGAACTCCGCGGAGTTCCGCAAGGTCATGGGTCTCTTCGGACTCACCAACGACGACTTCATCCGCACCACTGAGCCGCGACACGAGTCGCAGGTCAAGCAGTTTGTCGAGAAGCTCCTCGCGTCAGGTGACATCTATCTCGGTGAGTTTGTCGGGTGGTACGACGAGGGCCAAGAGGAGTACATCACCGACACGCGCGCCAAGGAGCTCGACTACAAGAGCGCGATCTCGGGCAAGCCCTTAGTGCGCGCCACCGAGAAGAACTACTACTTTCGCCTCAGCGCCTACCAAGCGCGACTCGAAGCGTTCTTCGCGGCCAATCCGCGCTTCGTGCGACCCGCGGGTCGTTTCAACGAAGTGCTTGGTCGCGTGCGTGAGGGACTGCAAGATGTTCCCGTCACGCGCACGAACTTCACTTGGGGTATCGGCATGCCCAACGCACCGGAGCATGTCATCTATGTCTGGATCGATGCGCTCTTCAACTACGCGACGGCGCTGGGACTCGCTGACGGCAGCAGCGCGCTGGCAAAAGACCGCGCAAGGTTCTGGCCACCCGAGTACCACGTGATCGGCAAAGAAATCCTCTGGTTCCACGCGGTCATCTGGCCCGCGCTGTTGATGGCGTGTGACATCGCGATGCCGAAGTGCGTGTATGCGCACTCGTTCTGGATCTCCAATGGACAGAAGATGTCGAAGTCGCTTGGGAACTTCATCGACCTCCCGACCATCGAGTCGTACTTCGCAAAGTACGGCCTCGACGCGTGGCGTTGGTACATGGCCACGCAAGGACCGATCGGTACGCAAGACGCTGACTTCAGCCCCAAGCACTTTCACGAGGTCTACACCGCGAACCTCGTGAACACCTTCGCCAACTGCGCGAGCCGCACGAGCTCAATGATCGAGAAGTACTTTGCAGGCGCGATGCCGACGGCGGACACGAGCTCGATGCCGACCTCTAACGCATCAGGCGCACCAATTTGGAGCGCCTTCACCGCGCACTCCGCAAGTAAGACGCTCCAGCACTACGCCGACTTTGAACTCGCCGAGGCCGCCGACACCGCGCTCTCGATCGTGCGCAGCGTCGACCTTCTCATCAACGAGACCGCGCCGTTCAAGTTGGCGAAGGATCCAGCGAATCTGCCGCGGGTGGCGCAGATCCTTGCGGCCTGCGCCGAAGGCGTGCGGGTGGCGGCGGTGCTGCTCACCCCGATCATGCCCACCAAGTGTGCCGAAGTGCTTGCGGCCTACGGATCTCCGATCGAGGCCTCGGACGGCATGCTCGCCGCAGCGCGCTGGGGCGGATTGAAAGCGGGCACGCCGATCGCCAAGTGCGCGCCGTTCATGCGCGTGGATGCGCCGACGACCTGAGCGGCTGAATCTCACAAAATCGTACGATCCCGCAGCGGACGCGTCGCGCGGGCGTGGTTTGTCCGTTGAAAGGCACCAACCATGCTTCGACACACCAACCACTTCACCTTCCACTGCACGACCTTGCTCGGCACCGCACTTCTCGCCTGCAGCTGCGCGCTCGCGACGCAGCCCGATTCGCCGACCGCGCCCACGGCGGTCCGTGCCCTGTCTCAGGACGCGGATGCCATCAGCACGATGTCGACGACGGACCTCCGTAAGCTCGTGTCCAAACTTTCGATTGAGCGCAGGGATAGCTCGCTCACTCCAGAAGAGAAAGAAGCACTCTCGACGAAGTTTCAGCTGGTTCTTGAGGAGCTCAAGAAGCGTGGGAGAGAAGACGCCGCCGCAGCGCCGGTTCCCACTGGCGCATCTGCACCTCTCCCGCCCGCCACGCCGACGCCACCCGAGCAACTGCGAGCGGCGTGGAAGCGCGCGATGGCCATCACCCAAGAGTTGGCCTTCAGCGCCGCGAACGCGCCAGGGCGCTCCAACCTTCAGGAGGAGTTGATGCGTGTGCAAGCAGAGGTGCGGCTCGACCCCGCGTCCGCGCAGGTCGTTGAGCGCGTTCCGGTTGATCCGCGTCTTCTTGCCACAGCGCGCGCCACTGATGTGGCTCTGTTCATGGCCGCGCAAAACCGCACGCCTGGCGGTCGCATCATTGATCCCCTGTTCGACTTCACCAAGCGGGTGCAGGCTGATCTCAGTGCGCAGGGTTCCGAGGTCGAGATCGGTATCGACTCCCCGTTGGCGATGATCGGCCTCACTGGAATGCGCTGGCAGGTCGAGGATGCCAAAATCGCGCTGAAAGAAGCGCTTCCTGCCTATCTCGGGCGACTGCAGGAGTTGGCGAAGGCTGATGCCGACGCGCGCCGTGATCGGGAGCGCGAGGCCAATGAAGTGTTCCTGAGTACGACCGTGAACGTCACCTGGCAAGGCGGCAAGCTCGGCGATCTCATCGAGAAGGTGCGCGCGTGTGTCGTGTGCAATGTGGTGCTGGCCGATCCGCAGGTCGCCGACATCACCATCCCAAAGCTGCATGTTGGCGGTGTGCTCCCGGAAGTCTTCTTCAAGTCGCTTCAGTACATTCCGCTCGAGGGCGGCTCGTCCATCACGGTCGATGTCGTGGCGCCTCCAGAAGCAACGGTTGAGTCAGGCAAGGCACCAACGGCCGTGCTTGCGCAACGATCACGGCCGATGATCATCATCAAGACCCCAAAGACCAGTCAGCACGATCCGAGCGTCGAGCAGATCTTCGACCTTGGTCATGTGGGGATGCATCCATCGAACGGTGACACTTCGGTCAAGGACATCAAGTCCCTCATCGAAGCCATCGACTTCACGGTGCAGGCCGATGGATGCGCCGACGAGGTCAAGGTGCGCTACCACGAGCCGACGAAGTTGCTCTTCGTCAAGGGACCACGGCACGCGATGGCGTTGATCTCCAAGATCGTTTCCATCGTGAAGGACAGGTAGTGCCCACTGAGCGCCCCACCGAGTCGAACGACGAGTGGGCCGCGCGCGTCACGCGTGCGGTCCGCTCTGGTTCGCGGGAGGCGCTCGCCGAAATCTACGATCGCTGTGCCGATGAGATCGTTTCCTCACTGCGACGCACCACGCGTCGCGACGAATCGTTTGCCCTGGACTGCCTGCAGGAGATGTTCATGAGGCTCGCCGCCAATCCGCCGATCGTCCAAACCCGCGCTGCCTTGTTCGCGTGGATGCAACTCTCCGCACTCAACGCCGCGCGCACCATGATCGTGTCGGAGCAGCGACGCAGCGTGCGAGAGCGACACGGTGGCATTGCGACGCTGGAAGTCGTTCAAAGCACCGACTCCCCCGAGCAACTACTCACTCGTCTTAGCGCCGAAGAGTTCGAGCTCCTCCGCCTCCGCCATGTCGAACGGCTCTCCATTCGCGCGCTCGCGCAGACGCTCGGTGCGACGCCACGCGCCATCGAGAGTGCGTTGCGTCGACTGGTCACTCGCCTGCGAGAAGGAAGTGCATCATGAATTCTGAATCCGTCCACACTCGACGCAGTGCGATCCTCGCAGCAGCAGGCGACGCCATGGGACGAGCCACGCAGCGTCGCACGCGCAACGCGCGCCTCGTCACGGCGACGCTCCTCCTTCTCGTGGGAGCCATCGCCGTGACGCTGCTCACGCGCCCTGTGGCCATACCGCAACCAACAACCCGACTCGCCATCGACTTCGCGATCGTCGGTCCCCGGCCGCACGCCGAGAAACTCGCCATGGATTTCGCCGTCGTCAACGCGACGACCACGCCCGTGCTCGACACGCTGACCGACGAAGAGGCCGAGGAACTGCTCGCTGCGAACGGCTACTGCATCAAGATCTTCCGCGTCGATGAGCGTCCGATGCTTGTGGACTGTTCGACAGGGAACACCGCGGTGATCAAGTAGCGCTCGGTGGTGTCGGTGCTGAGGTCGAGCCTTGCACCTCTGAGCGTCTCAGTGATCGGGGCAGCAGCCTCGACCCAAGAACTCCAGCGCGGATCAATTCCTCTGTTCCCACTATTTTTATTCCCGCTGCGCGAACTAGTTTTTCCATTTCTGCCCAAGACCCCCGCTCCCTCTTTCTCTTTGTAGGTACTGGGGACTGCGTCGTCGACTTCTTTTTCGATGCCATGACAAGACCTCCATGCGATCGCACGCGTGATCGGTCGTCGACGCCCTCAGGCGAACAACGAACGATTCCGCACGCGAATCGCAAACACCATCGTCAAGATCAGGAGGGGCGCGCCGCCAACAAGGCGCGCGCCGAAGACCCTTGATTGTGCCCAGTTTTGGCTGTTTTCAGCCAGTTTCTGGGCCGCATCGTTTTGGCACCGTGGTCGGATCGGACTCGGTTGCTGAGCGGAAGACTCCGCTGCTCTGGATGCTGACTCAAAGACTATACGGTCGGTTCAGACGCGCTGCAAGAGAAATCTCCAATCACAGCGCGCGTTCCCAAGTCGTGCCTTGCGCGTTGTCCTTGATGCGCACTCCAAGGGCTACGAGTTCATCGCGCACGCGATCGCTCTCGGCCCAGTCCTTCGCAGCGCGCGCCGACTTGCGGCGCTCGAGCAGGACCTCGACCTTCGCGGCAAGATCATCACCAGCGGCTGATGCGAGTGCGGTGTTGCGTTCGAGGACGCCGAGCACGGAGTTCATCGCGTCAAGGGCAGTGAGTTCAGACTTGGCGTCACCTGCTATCGGCTCGGTGATGGCTGTGTTGAGCGCCGCGATCGCGCGCGCGAGGTTGAGGTCGTCGCCCACGGCATCCTTGAACTCGATGAAGGCGCGCTGCATCGGACCTTGGATCGTCGTGCCCGTTGCTCCCGCGCCCGCGCGCTCCACGAGCGCCACGCGCGCGGCGCTCCAACGATCAATCATGCGTTGGCAATCGCGCAGACCTTGCAGCGTGAAGTTCGAATTCGTTCGGTAGTGCGTGCGAACCAGCTCAAGACGCAGCGCTGCAGGCGTGACGCCCTTGGCAAACAGATCGCGCGCGGTGAAGAAGTTGCCCTTGGACTTCGACATCTTTTCGCTCTCGACCTGCAGGTGTCGGGTGTGAAACCAGACGCGCGCAAAGTGCGGTCGGCCTGTGGCACAGCAACTCTGCGCGACCTCACATTCATGGTGCGGGAAGATGTTGTCCTCGCCGCCTGAGTGGAGATCAATCTCATCACCGAGCAGCATGCGCGCCATGGCGCTGCACTCGAGGTGCCAGCCTGGATAGCCCTCGCCCCACGGACTCGCCCAACGCATGAGGTGCGTCGGATCGGGCTTCCACAGCATGAAGTCTGCGGGATGCCGCTTGACAGCCTGGTGCTCGGCGCTGATGCGGCCGCCTTCACCTTCACGAAGATTGTCGAGCGTGTTGCCTGAGAGCTTGCCGTACTGCGGGAAACTCTGCACGCTGAAATAGACGACGCCATCTTTGGCTGCGTAGGCGTGACCGCGCGCGACGAGTTGTTCGACGAGCGCAATCATCTGCGGCACACAGCGGGTCGGCCGCGGCATGAGTTCGGGATGTGTGCGCTCCTCGATCGCGACTTTGAGTCCAAGTTCGCGCGCGTCCTCAAGGAAGCGCTGCGCGTAGAACTCCGCGACGGCGTAAGGATTTGCTGGATCGATGTCGCTTCCCGCAGGAAGCTTGCCTGACTTCTTGGCTTCGGCGATGCGTCGCCCCGCGACGGCCATCTTGTCTTCACCACCACCATCAGCCGCGTCATCCTCCGTCATGTGTCCAACATCCGTGATGTTCATCACATGCTTCACGCAAAAGCCGTAGAGCTCGAGCGCGCGACGCAGCGTGTCGGCGTTGAGGAACGAACGAAAGTTCCCGATGTGCGCGTCGTCGTACACCGTCGGGCCGCAGGAGTAGAACCCCACTTCACCGCCGAGGTGAATGGGAGTGAACTCTTCGAGCGACTTCGAAAGCGTGTTGTAAATGCGGAAGGCCATGAGAGAGACACCTGTCAGAGAACGGCGTGTAGCCGACTGCGTCGCGACGCTTGGTTCAGAACCGCTCAAACTCACGCGACCGCACCGAGACGGCGGGGTTTCCAAGATAGATCATCCACGGGTCAAGATTGTGCAGCGCCACGCCGCGTGCTCCAAGCACGGCGCCCGCACCGACCTGAACCTTGGGCCCGACAAACGCATCGGCCGCGATCCAGGCGTCGTCCGCGATGGTGATCGGTGGACGCAAGAGTGGCATCGAAGCGCGGCGAGAATCATGCGTTCCCGCGCAAAGGTGCGCGCCCTGTGAGATCGTCACGCGCGCGCCGATGGTGACGGGCCCAAGGCAGTAGAGAATCGCGCGATCGCCAATCGAGCTCTCGGCACCGATGGAGAGATTCCACGGACACTCGATGAGAACGGTGCGCCGCACATTGGCGCTGTCATGCATCCGCGCGCCAAAGAGCCGCAAGAGTGCGCGCCGCACCGCAAACCAGTTGTGAAACGAGCAGCGAAAAAGCGTCGCCTGCACCAATCCCCACAACACGCGTGCGATCTTCTCCTTCGTGGAGTACGGGCTCGTCCGTCGTGTGCGCAAGGTTCCACTGTGGGATGAGTCAGTCATGATGAACCCGCCTGTGCGCGTGCACCATCGCGTTGCGCTGTAAACCAAGCGATGGTGCGACGCAGACCTTCCGCGAGATCGGTCTGTGCCGACCAGCCCAGAAGTTCGCGCGCGCGTGAGGCATCTACGCATCGGCGCGGCTGGCCATCAGGCTTGGTGGGATCCCAGCGGATCTCACCAAAGAATCCGCAGCCGCGGGCGATGTGCGCGACCAACTCGCGGATCGTGATCTCGTTGCCTGTCCCAAGATTGACAGGCATGGGCTCTTCTAGTCGCTCCGCCGCGCGCACGATGCCTTCAGCGGCATCGTCGACATAGAGAAACTCGCGACTCGCACTTCCTGTGCCCCAACACTCAATGAACGGTGCGCCGCGTTGCGCGGCCTCGAGGCACTTTCGAATCAGCGCAGGAATCACATGCGAAGTCGCGGGATCGAAGTTGTCCCACGGCCCGTAGAGATTCACGGGGAGGAGATACGCCGAACGCAGTCCATACTGCCGTCGATAGCCGTCGAGCATCACCATGGCGGACTTTTTGGCGATGCCGTAGGGCGCGTTGGTTTCTTCGGGATAGCCGTTCCACAGATCATCTTCACGAAACGGGACGGGTGTGTGCTTCGGATAGGCGCAGATGGTTCCCACCTGCACGAACTTCTGAAGCTTGTTCAATCGCGCGTGCTCGATCATGTGGAGCGACATCGCCATGTTGGCGAAGAAGTAGCGTCCAGGATTGGCTTGGTTGGCGCCGATGCCGCCGACCTCGGCCGCGAGATGCAGGACGACCTCGGGCCGCGCGTCACGGTAGAGGCGTGCGGCGTCCGACTCCTGCGTCAGGTCGTAGTCACACTTGCGCGGAACCACGATGTCCATGACTCCACGATCGCGCAGTCGAGCAACGACTGCGCGGCCAAGAAAGCCAGCGCCGCCCGTCACGACCACGCGGGCGCCAACGAGGGGGGATCGACCGTCTTCTTGCACCATGGAGAGCGAATCTTCTATCGGCCACCCCGCGCGAGCCGATGAGCAAAAAGCCGTCTCCCCTTGATCCGCCTCTGACCGACCCGTCGACCCTCCATGCCCCCCACCCCGAAGACCGCCCTCGTCACTGGAATCACTGGGCAGGATGGCAGCTACCTCGCCGAGCTGCTCCTGAAGAAGGGCTACGAGGTCCACGGCATCATTCGGCGCTCGTCGAGCTTCAACACGGGGCGCCTCGATCACCTCTACCGCGACCCACACGAGTCGGGAGCGAGGCTCCACCTTCATTACGGCGATCTCACCGACGGCAACTCGCTCGCGCAGCTTCTGCAGGTCGTGCGCCCGACGGAGGTCTACAACCTCGCGGCGCAAAGCCATGTGCGCGTGAGTTTCGACCAACCCGTCTTCACTTCCGAGGTCGACGCGACGGGAGTCCTCAAGCTGCTCGAGGCCGTGCGCAACCATCAGGACGCGAGCGGAACTTCGGTGCGCTTCTATCAAGCATCATCAAGCGAGATGTTCGGCAAGGTGCAGGAAGTCCCGCAGCGTGAAACCACACCGTTTTGGCCGCGTTCTCCCTATGGATGCGCGAAGGTCTTCGGTCACTGGATCACCGTGAATTACCGCGAGAGCTACGGCCTGCACGCGTCCTGTGGGATTCTCTTCAACCACGAGAGCCCACGCCGAGGCGAGACCTTTGTGACGCGCAAGATCACCCGCGCCGTGGGTCGCATCAAACTCGGCATGCAGGCGAAGCTCTATCTCGGCAACCTCGACGCCATGCGCGACTGGGGATTCGCAGGCGACTATGTCGAAGCGATGTGGCGCATGCTCCAGCAACCTGCGGGTGACGACTATGTGATCTCAACAGGCACGATGATCTCGGTGCGGCAGTTTGCCGAGCTCGCCTTTGGGCATGTCGGGCTCGACTACCGCGACTTCATCGAGATCGATCCGCGCTACTTCCGCCCCGCCGAAGTCGAGCAACTGCTTGGTGACGCCACCAAGGCCCGCACCGTCTTGCACTGGACTCCGACCACGGGCGTCGAAGCGCTCGCACGGATGATGGTCGACTATGACCTCGAACTAGCAAGTCGGGAGAAGACGCTGCGGGACGCGGGGCATACCGTCGACGGCTAGCAGGGGCGCGGACGCGCGCATCGCGCTGGCGTTGACATCAAGACCCTGCTGGGGCAGGAGAAGCGGTACTTCAACAGTCCTCCTTTAGGTACGGGAAGGACGCTCTGTCGGCTCATCCACTTCAGCGTACCCGTCGGACGGCCAGGTCTCGTGGTTCTCGTCGCCAGAACTCTCGTCATTGAACTCCTCGTCGCTGCTCGCGTCGAGTTCGGCTTGGCGGTCAATGGGCATGCAAAGCTTCGCGGCGAGCCGGCCAAAGACCCAGACGCCAGAGAATGCTGCCACCATGTTAAACGCAAAAAGACCCAGATCGCCGCGCGGCATACCGAGTACCTGACCCAGCGCGCTCCCGAAGATCGCAATTGTCAGAGGATCATTCTGCGAGAGCGACACGCGCGTGTCGATGTATCGAAAAGTCAGCGCCAGCAGAAACGCGTAGATCGGCAACGAGATCAACACGAAGTCGTGCGAAAGGTGACCGACCAATCCTGGGCCCCAACTGTGACCCTCTGAGACGCCCGTCACTCCTGCCTCATCGACCACGATGAGTCCCAGTCCCTCAGGCTTTCCCTTCCAGAAATCGCGCGGGATGGGAAGGGTGATGAAATACACCAGCGAGTGCAGCGGGTCGTACTCCGAATACCGCACGCGGGCTTCGAGGATCCACATGCTGATACCGCCTGCGAACTGACCGCTGAGCGCTGCAATCACATTCTCCTGAACACTCTGCGGATCGATCGTGAAGACGCGCTCCACCTGCTGCGTGAGCGATCGATCGACATTCTCACCACTAACGCGCGATGACGAAACAGCGAGCACGACCACCGAGAGCCCCGCCGACGCGATCGCAACACGGGGCAGCAGCCACGCCGCAGACATCAGGCGCCACTTCTCGTAGTAGAGCGACCACATGATGCTGAACAAGATCCCAAGGATCTCGCGACGCCCAAACGTGCCAACCAGAAGGATCGCTGAACTCGCAGCGGTGGTCCCCAAGAGAATGAACGCAATCAGGATGTTGAACGCGGAGCGCGCCCACGCCACCGCGACGAAGGCAACACCGCCACACAAGCAGCCTGCTGCAAGCTGAGGCAGCAGAATGGCGACGTAGGGAATCTGCGCACCCACGAAGCGGAGTCCCACGCCAATGCCTGTAAGTAGAATTCCCGCCACCACGAGCCGAGTCTGCGAGGTGACGCGGATGTGGGTGAACCGCGCCGCGAGTCGCTCCGCTGCGTTCGCCCGGTTGTACACCCAAAGGAACAGCACGGTGAATACTGTGAGAATCACACTGAATCCAAGGCCCGGCAAGGCGAAATCATCCATGTGCGCGCCGCGCTCGGTTTCACCTGTGAACAAGGTCACCGCGCCCGAGGCCGACTGAAAGAGAATCAGGCCCGCGAGGAAGATGTTCCGCGTACTGAATAGGTGACAGCGTTCACGCAGCGCATCCGATCCGATGATCCAGAGGAGCGCCAGCGTGAAAAGGACGAGGTAGATTCCGAGGAAGACACTCAATGCGGCTGTCTCGCGAGAAGTAGCGCTGCTGCCTCTGTATCGGCGCGGAGAAGTCGATTGGTACACGAACACGCTGAGTATTGTGATCCGAAGCGAAGTTGGTCCGTCGCCGCGCGATGAGGCAACCTCGGAGCAGTTATAGACACGACTCCAGCTTCCGACCCACACAGGATCACGAACGCGACTTCGGCCTAGTTCCGTTGAGATTTCTTCGAAGCCCAACCGCCGCCCGCACCCCTGTGATTTGCCGTACAACCTCCACCCACTTCAATCTGTGGGACGGACTGCGCCGATGTATGGCCCTCCCCGACGAGCAACTCCGCTTCATGAATCCGCCCCCCTTCGTCACGCGCGTGTACCCAGAGTTAGACTTTGGCGGATTCAGCCGACTCGATTGCTCTGTGCCGTTCCTCGCGCGCGCGCAGGCCATGGCGCTCGCTGCGACCACGATTCTCGAGGTCGGCTGCGGACGAGGTCAAGGAAACGAAGATGCCAGCGAGTTCCGTCGAAGCCTCCGCGACTTTCGTGCACCAGGGCGGCGTGTGCTGGGAATCGATGTCGATCCTGTTGCCGCCTCGAATCCGTGGCTTGATGAGTTCCGCCGCATCGGTCCAGACTTCCGTTGGCCTGTTGAGGATGGCAGCGTGGACTTCGCGTTCAGCGACTATGTGCTCGAGCATGTTGAGGATCCCGCGGCGTATTTCGCTGAGCTCCGGCGCGTACTGAAGCCTGGCGGGACATTTCTCGCGCGAACTCCGTGCCGAAACTCGTACATCGCCATCGCTGCACGGCTCATCCCAAACGCACTGCACGCGCGCGTCCTCGGTCGCACTCAACTCGGACGCAAGGAGGAAGATGTCTTCCCCACCGTCTACCGCGCCAACACTCGTCGCGCGCTCATGCGCCAGTTGGGTCAAGCGGGTTTCGAAACTGTGGTCTATGCCGTCGAAGGGGAGCCGTGGTACATGCAGTTCTCGTCCTGGCTGTTCCGGATCATGAATGTCGTCCACCCGTTGCTACCGAGCTTCCTTCGATCGACGCTGATCGTGATGGCGCGCAAGACGCGCTAGGGCTGCGTAGTTTCAAGGAACAGCAGCGCAGACCCGCTGGTACGAGTCGTCCACGCGGCACGCAAGCGATTCCCAGTCGAACACCGCTCGAACCCATGCCTGTCCACGGGCGCCGAGCGCGCAGCCATGGTCGCTCGATGTCGCGATCTCATAGAGCGCGTTTCCAAAGCCCTCATCAGTATCTGATGCCTGACGGAGTGCCCCGGCTTCGGGGGCTCCATCGAGTCGGCACTCTTTGGTCGTCACGACTGGTTTTGCTGAGGCCAGACCTTCGACCACCGTGATACCGAATCCCTCGAATCGTGGGCGATGTGCGAAGATCGTGCAGGCCGCGTACGCATCGCGCTTCTCCTCACCAAACAACCCGCCTGTGAAGTGAACACTCTTGCCGAGGCCAAGCTCCTGCGTCAGCGACTCCAGCGCCGCGCGTGCCCCAAAGTCGGGACCCATGATCACGAGATCAAGGTCCATTCCTCTCCCTCGCGCATGTGCGAAACTCCGCAGGAGCAGATCGATGCCCTTGATGGGATGAAGTCGACCAACAAAGAGAATGAAGTTTCGATCAGCGAGCGCAGGGTGCTTGGCGCGAAACACGCCCTGCTCGGGCCGCTCGTAGTCCGCAACAACAATTCCGTTCGCGAGCACCGACGATGGGCGTTGGAATCTCACCGCAACAAAGTCTGCCTCTTCCTTGTTCAAGCAGTACAACTCGCCAGCACTCCTGAGTATCGAGGGGAACACCTGCAAGTACACCCACTTCTTCAGTCGCTTCTGGGCGATGGCGTAGGGGTGCAGCATGCCGTGCGTCGACAGCACATAGGGAATCGAACTCTTCCGCGCGTACAGCGCGACATGACGGACGATTGGCTCCCACACGCAGTGGATGTGGATGATCGTCGGATCAAGCCTGCGAATCGCATCGCGTGCCGCGCCCGCACGCTTGCTGCGCGGAGCTGTGCCTACTTCGATGAACTCGATATCCATGCCACGCCATCGCTCCTCCAACGCCGCGCGTTGGGCGGGCAGGCGCGGTCCATGAGCACACAACACCGCGACGCGCTTTCCCATCTGAGCCTGCTGGCGCACAAACTCAATCACCACAGTCGTCGGTCCGCCAGCTTCTGGATAGAGGTTGTCAATGACGTGCAGGATCATGAATCGCTCACTTCGCTTTGCGTCGCAAGAAGCGCTGGAGGATCGACAGGAAGTCTGCACGCGTCTCCGCTCGCATGGAGATGCATACGGCGATGGACAGGGACGCCGCGATCGGACCGAGAAGCACGACGGCCAGAATATCTGCGGTCCCTGCTGAAATCGAGCATCGGAGCATCCACCAGATCCACACAAGCGCAGCGGCGATCGGCGCCGTCGCCAACCAGGGCGCACTAAAGATCGCCAGTGTAGTCCGAAGCCCCAAACGCGCAGGGCGACCTGCGATCCACACTGCAACGGGACAACTCACTGCCCAGACCAGTGCACTCGCAAGACTCAGCGCGAGTGCGCTGCCAGCGTTGGGATCGACGGGAAGTCCGATCGCCTCCGCAAGTTTGAGCGCCACTGGTCCGCCGATCGTCGTCGCCGTCACGAACGCGACCATCGCCGCCACCAACTGCGCCAACTGCAGAACGAAGTAGACCCGAAAGCGCCCTTGCGCCTTCAGCAGTGCAATGGACGGAGCCATGACGAACACGAAAGTCTGCCCGACGCTCAAGGCGGCAAACGCGGCGATGGACCCGTTCCACTTCGCCGAAAAGAGCCAAGTAAACGCGGGAATCGCAAGCGCCGCCTGGGTCAGTGAGAGTGGAACTGCGACCGCGGAAAGAAGTCTTGTCGCGCGTACAAACCCACCCACCTGCCGCAGGTGATCGCCTCGAATGTGCGCAAAGATCGGCTGCAACACCGCACCGAGCTGATGAGCGATCACCACATTTGCCTGCATGGCCAACTGCGCTGCAAATCCAAAGAGACCGATCTCTGTTTCGCTTGCGAAGAAGCTCAAGACCAGCACATCGACGCACAGAATCATGTTGTTGAGGTACTGCGCACTCGCGGCCACCGAGAACCGCCGGACAAGTGGCGCAACGAGTGAGCGGTCGATTGGCGCGACAGGGTGCTTCCTCGCGCGGGCGTAGAAGAAGGCGCGGAGCCAGATCATGGCGATCGGCGGGAAGATCAGCGCGGATGGACCTGCGCCAAAGTACGCGAGTGCCACACCACCGATGGTGCAGAACAGAATCACGCCGCCGTCGATGATCGCAATGCTCCGATACGCGAGTGCCACTCGCAGCCGCGCATTGGGAACCATGAACGCAGCGTCCGCCAGCGGACGCTGCGCCACAACCGCCGCGAGCAAAAGCGCCAGCCCCGCCTTTCCAGACATCGACTCAATCGGCACCGCCGCCGCCGCCAGCAGCACGAACAGGAATCCGCCTGCAGCCCAGGCGATTGCTCTGGCGGTGCCCGCGAGTTCATCGAATCGCTTGGGTTCGGCGAGCAACACATCGCCCATGACGAACGGTGCGAAGATGAACGTGAAGGCGCCGATGCTCGCGGCGAGATTCGCCAAGCCGAATTCCGCGGGCGTGAGCAGCCGCGCGAGCACGAGCATCGCAAACACCGTGACAAGTTTGTTGCCGACCGTCTGCAGCGTGGTCCACGCCGAACCCGATGCTGCGGCAGAGGCGAACCCCGCTTTCGGTGCGGCTGGTGTCGTTGATGCGCTGACTTCGTCGCCCATGGGATCAGGCACGGACGAGCCGCGCTCCCAGAACTTGCTCGTGCGGGCGCATCGCGTCGCGGGTGTCGATGACGAGCTTCGCGTGCTGAGCGAGTAAGGCGTAATCGATGGACGAGTGCGCGGTCGAGATCAGCACGCAGTCGTAGGCCGCAATCGTCGTCGCGTCAAATGCCACCGAACTCATCTTGAGATCGTGCTTTCGCCCCGCCCAAGTCGCTGGGACCAGCGGATCGAAGTAGTCGACATGGGCGCCGTGATGACGACAGAGCTCGATCAGTTCAAAGGATGGACTCTCACGCACATCGTCGATGTCGGCCTTGTAGGCGAGTCCGACGATGAGAATCTTCGAGCCCTTCATGGGCTTGCCGTGCTCGTTCAGCGCGCGCACCGCGCGATCGATCACATAGTGCGGCATGGAAGTGTTGATCTCGCCCGCGAGCTCGATGAAGCGCGTCGAGAGGCCGTACTCACGCGCCTTCCAAGTGAGGTAGAAGGGATCAATCGGAATGCAGTGACCACCGAGTCCTGGTCCAGGGAAGAACGGCATGTAGCCAAAGGGCTTGGTGCTCGCCGCGCGCACCACTTCCCACACATCGATACCCATCGCATCGAGCACGATCTTCATCTCGTTCACCATGGCGATGTTTACCGAGCGGAAGATGTTCTCGAGCAGCTTCGCGCTCTCGGCGACTTCGGCGCTCGACACGGGCACGACCGTGGTCACGCCTTTGCGGTACACCGCGCACGCCAGTTCCGTCGAGTTCGCATCGAGACCGCCAACGAGTTTGGGAATGGTGCTCGTGGAGTGGGTCTTGCGACCTGGATCCTCGCGCTCAGGACTGAAGGCGCCAAAGACATGCTCGCCAAGCTTCAGTGTGCTCCCGCGCGCAGCAGCCGTCGCAAGGATGGCTGGCATCATGTCGTCGCGCGTCGTGCGCGGATAGGTCGTGGACTCAAGGATGACCAGCTGTCCACTGCGCAGCGTCTTGCCGATCGCCGTCGCCGTCTGAATGATGTAAGAGATGTCCGGCTCGGAGTGCTTCCCGAGCGGCGTGGGCACGCAAATGATGATGACATCGGCCTCGCCCAATCGTCCGAAGTCGGTCGTGCCTTCGAAGCGAGCGCTGTCGCGCAGCGTGGTGACGAGTTCACTTCCAAGATGGGCGAGGTAGTGACGGCCTGCTGCGATGGCGTCGATCTTGGACTGGTCAATGTCGAAGCCGAGCACCCGCAGCCCACCGCCATGCAGGGCGTGCGCGAGCGGGAGGCCCACATATCCAAGACCAATGACACCGACCGTCGCCTGGCACGCATTGATGCGCCTCAAGAGGTCAGCCGCCACGCTGTTCATTCCTGTTTCCAACGGATCTCCTCGACGAATCGCTCGCCTATGCAGGCGCGCAATCTACTCCCATTCGCCGATGGAGGCCGAGGGTGATCGCTGAGATTTCGTTGACGCGCCGTCGTATGAGCGCGTGCAGATGAGGCATCGACGAGGGCAGCGACTCATCCCTGAATCGACATCGTCCCACGAGCCGAGTCCCCAGGGTTGGTTGGTGCAACACGCGGCAGCGTGCGCATACCCGCGGCGCTCTGGTTCTCGCGTGCAAGACCGTCGATGCAGAGCTTCCAAGTCTCACGCTCAAAGCGGAGAAGCTTGAGGACATCGTCGATCAGCGCCACATCCTGGGTGGAGTTCGCCTCGACAAGGCTCTTGTAAATGTAGGTGTAGAGCGCGCTCAGTCGCACGCAGAGTTCAGGCGCATGATCAGGACGAAGCGCTGTGAGCAACTCCATGATGATCGCCTGCGCTTTGGTCGTGCCGTCGTAGGCGAGCTCGTAGTCGCGCTCGGTGTATCCGCGGCGCACCTGCTCCGTGAAACGGATCGCGCCGTCGAACAGCATCAGGCGAAGTTCGGCGGGAGTCGCCGTCATCACCTTGGTCTTGAGATACGCCTGCGAGCCGTGATTCGATTGAGGGACCATCGGGACTTTCATCGGCGCGGCGGTGCTCCGACTTGCGTCAGCGCGCGCCGAAGTTGAGTGCGAGCGAACCAAGGGACGATTGTTGCGACTGCATCTTGGCCAGCGCTGATTCCATAGCGGCAAACTGCGCCTCGTAGCGCAGACGCCGTGACTCGAGTCGACTGTCGAAGCGCTCAAGTCTGTCCTGAAGGCCGTCCATCTGCTCCTGGAAACTCCGATCTGCAAGGGTGGTCACGCCATCCACGGAGTTCGTGAGCTTCTTGAGCAGTTGATCAAACAGGTCGCCAAATCCGAGCTTCGAATAGGTCGGCGGCGCGTTGGAGTTGTCGATCGTCACGCCACCGATGATGGTCGTCGAGCCCGTTGCAGCGAGATCAAATCCCGTGAAGAGCTCCTCGACGGCGGCAGGATCGGTCTCGTAGGCGGCGGTGAACTTCTCCTCGTCGAACAGCAGCTGTCCTTCCTTACCAAAGCGAATGCCGACCTGCGAAAGAAAGCGGTAGCGACCTTCAACTCCCTTGGCCGCGCCCTGCGCTGTCTGAATGAGTTGCTGGCGCAAGCGGGCTACCGTGGAGTTTCCCAGAAGTGGCCCCCGCTTCTCTGTCTCAGGGTCATAGCTGTCGTAGTCGTCGATGCGCCCGAGAGCGTCGCTGATCGTCGTGACGAGTTGCTTCACATCGGTGACGATGCGAGTGAAGTCGCGCGTGACTTCGACGACGGTCGTGGCGCCCGCCTTCTTCGCGTCGACTTCGAGACCCGACACGATGTCTTTGAACGAGTTCGTTGAACTCGTGAAGAGGAAGCTCGTCGCTGGATTGCCTGTCCCGAGGAAGAGTGACGCATCGCGACCCTCCGCGGCACGAATGAGTCCAAGATCGACATCACCCGAATCGACGAAGAGTTGGCCGCGCGCACCGCCGACCGTCGAGGCAAGGCTGAGTCGATACGGCGTGGTCCCTGATCCAGCGTTGATGATCGAGGCGTTCACGCTGAACTTCGCATCGTTGATCTTGCCCACGACATCTTCGAGGGTGTCCGAGAGATCGAGATCGACGGTCTTCTCGAGCGAGCCAAAGATGTCGTCGCCTGGATCTTCCGCTGTTCCAAGGATGCCGATGCCGCGCGCGACGGCGCCGTTGAGATCGACGACCTTCATCGCACTGATCGGCGAGCCCGCGTTGGTGTCAATGAGTGTGATGCCGTCGCCCGTGTCGTTCAGGCGCGCTTCCACGAGGAGTCCGCGTGAGTTGATCTCGCTGATGATGTCATAGACGGTGACTGCGTCGGAGCCGATGTCGACGACCGCCGTATCGCCCGAGGAATCGGTGATACGGAAGGTCCCTGTTCCAACGCCCTTCCCGAAGCCGAGCGACGAGAGCGCTGTCCCAAGTGCGAAGTGACGACGATCGAGATCATTGCCGCGCAGCGCGTTTCCCGTGATCACGCCCGCGAGGCCGAGTGCTGTGGCACCATCACCCGCGATCGTCAGCGCGCCCGCCCCACCGCTGGTGTCGCGAGCAACAAGTGATCGACCGCTGTCGGCGACAGAGAGCTTGATGTCGACACCCGCTGTCGTGGCGGCGGTGTTGATCGCGCGCACGAGCGAGTCGACGGTGTCGTGGTTCACGAAGTCCGTGAACGAGAAAGTCGCGCCCGAGCGATCGGTCAGCGCGATCGCGGTCGGCGAACCGAGTCCCGCTTCGCCGTTGAGATTCGCCGTTCGCACGGTAGAGATTCCTGAGGCGATCCGCGTTCCCTCGACCGAGCCTGTGCCTGCTGCGCGGAACAAACCAAGGTCACGCGCGGTACGCGAACCAACACTCGCACCAAAACTCGATCCATCGGTGGTGCCGCCAAGCACTTCGACCGACGATGCGGGTGCCACCGTCAGCGCGAGTCCCGTTCCCGCTGTGTTGATGGTGGCGGTGACAAGACCGTTGGTCTGCGCTGAGATTCGATCGATCACATTCTGCACAGTGGCGGCACGCGGTGTGGCGATCTTGTTGCGAACCAGCGAGCCCGTCACGATGTTGCTCGCGGCGCCCGCGGCACCCGTGTAGAGACCGAGGTTCTTCGCCGTCGTATCGGTGTGTGGTCCCGCGCCGAGGACCTTCGGTGTCGCAGCGCCGCCGAGTGTGTCGGTCAGCACGAAGTTCTTTCCGTCCGCGCTCAAGCTCATCACGACTTGTCCTGGAGTGACCGTCGCGTCGAGCTCTGCATTGACGCGCGCGAGCATTTCGCCCACGGTCTTCACGGCAGGATCCTGCACTTCGCCATCGACGACGACCGCGCCAAGATTGATCCCGATGCTCACGCCTGTTGAGGTGACGACGGTGAAGTCGTCGGCGTCCGTGGTGTTGATCTTGATGCCCGCGCCGTTGTTCAGATCAGCGAGCTTCGTGTCGGCGGTGATCGGTTCATCGACGCGTCCGAGCGAGATGTCGTAGGTCGTTCCATCGACGAGGATCCGAAAGTCCGCGACATTGTCGCGCACGAACACGCCCGCTCCATCATTGAACGAGGCGAGTCCTGAGGTCAGACCGATCTGGTTGAGCTGGTCTCCCGTCACAGTTCCGCCCGCAAAGGTCCCATCGATGCCGAGCTCTGCAGCGATAAGCCCCGCACCCACATCCTCCACCTTCAACGCCGCAGCTCCCCCACTGTCGTCGGTGATCACCAATCGCTCTGCCACAACCGAGGCTGTCACACCGATGCCATCGGCTGCGTTGATGCGCTCAACAACTTCCGAGAGCGTCACCGCCGTCGTGAGATCCACGGTCGCGGTCCGCGCGAGTCCGTCGGTGAACTTGATCGAGCCGCGCGCGACACCTGCGCCACCGCGAAGATCCGCGAGGACCGCATCACGCTCGAGCGAGGCATCGCCCCACTCGACGGTCATCGAGTCAAGGCCCAATGGTGTGGCGTTCTTGGTGGCGAAGCCCTGCGAGAGCAGTTGACTCGTCGACACCATGCGCCCAACCGTGAAGCTGTAACTTCCTGGTGGCGTTTCCGCCGACGCACGGGCCGTCAGAATCGTGTCGTCGGCCGACACCGCGCTCATCGTCCTGAAGGTCTTGCCGATGCGCAGCGCGGATGAGGAGTTCTTGAGGTTGAGCAACCGCGCGTTGATGTCCATCAGCGCGGTCTTCGAGCCCTGGATAGCAGCGAGCCGGCGCTGAATTGGGATCTTGCCACGCGACTCCAGACCGAGCAATTGCTCGATGATCTGGGCAGTATTGATGCCACTGACAAGTCCTACGCCAGCAGAAAGGCCAGACATGCGTGTCCTCCGAGAGAGAAACCACGGCACGCAACCTGTGTGCCAGCGCCCGCGTTACGCCGCATCCATCATCGGCTCGTCATCGATGTGGCCTTGGCAGTCGGTCGAGGACGGGGATGACTCCCACCGTGGCACGAGCAGGTCGCGCCGACGGAGTTCGAGCACATCACTCGCCCAGGAGCCGAGCACCCGTTGGAACATTCGGTTTGCTTCGCTGACTTGCCTCTGCATCGAGGCACGCCGCGCTTCCATCGAGTGTTCCATCGGGTGTTCCATGACGGGCTCCTTCAGTGGCACCCGCGGGACTGCGGTTGGCACCAGAGAGCGATCGACGCGAAGGTTGGGTTACTCAAGCAGGGCCCAGAAAAACGCCGAAGAAATGGACAGCGCTCCGAAACGTGGAGGCGCCATCCAACTTGGTGATCTCGTCTCTGAGCGCGCGGCTTGAGTTGTCGGCGGCGTCGTCCGCTGCGCTGTCGAGCGTTAGACTGACTCGTTCTGTCGGGTCATCGTCCGCCAAAACCCATTTTTTGCATCAACCCGTCGAACTGATCGAGGCTGTAGAACTCCGCGCAGAGTCGGCCTGACCCTTTCTTTCGACCGAGCTGGATAGAGACGCGCGTCCCAAGATGCTCCGACAACTGTCGCTCGAGATCCGTGACATTGGCATCGCGCGCCGATGGAACCTTCGAAGACGCCGAAGTGGCTGCGGATGGGAGGGCCCTGCCCTTGAGCGCGATCTGGATTCGACGCTCAAGCTCGCGCACTGACCAGTTCTCTGCGACGGACTTCGCGGCGAACTGCGCACGCGCCCCGAGATCGGTGACGCCCAGAAGCGCCTTGCCGTGTCCCTGACTCAGCCGACCCAACCGAACCAACTCGGTGCACTGCGGATCGAGTTCGCTCAAACGCAGCAGGTTCGTAACGGATGCTCGGTCGAGACCGACCTTGTCTGCCACCTCTTGGTGCGTCATCTCGAACTCTGTGGCAAGGCGACGCATCGCATGCGCGCGGTCCATCGGATTGAGATCCTCGCGCTGGATGTTCTCGACGATGGCGAGTTCCGCAGCTGCCTGGTCGTCCATCGACTTCACGAGCGCGGGAATGGTGGCGAGACCGAGGAGCTTGGCTGCGCGCCAGCGCCGTTCACCTGCGACGAGCTCAAAAGAATCACCCTGTGGTCGCACCAGAATCGGCTGCATCAAGCCAGCAGCCTTGATCGACTCCGCCAAACTCGCCAAGCTGGCGTCGTCGAACTGAGTTCGAGGCTGCCGGCGGTTCGGACTGATTCGTTCCACGGGGATCTCGCGCAGCGGGGAGTCCGACGCGGAAGTCGCGGCAGGGGTGATCGCGGGAACAGAGCCCTGGGTTGGCGCGCTCTCGGACATCGCGTGTGCGACCGCAGCGCGCGGGGCTGCGAGAGGAACCTGGATTTGAACAGGGGAACCGAGCAGGGCGCTAAGTCCGCGGCCGAGCTTGCGTGCTGGATTCTTGTTGATGGGATCGGATGGCGTCACTGCTGTCTCCTGTTCAAGATGTTCCACGGGGAACGAGGCGGTTTATCGCTGACTCCTGCTGGACTGTCAACCAGAAGCCTGAGAAAAACCCTCGCACTGACTTCAGCATAGCGTTGTTCCACGGGGAACTAAGTTATAGGACGAAACTGCCTTGGTAGCATCGTTGCGTGATGACTCGCCGGCTCTTTCCACTCGTGGCGTTGCTCGCGCTGGCTCTCCTCGCACACCTTTTGGCGTTGCAAGCTGGCTGGATCTGGGACGACAACGACTACATCACTGCCAATCCGCTCTTGCGTGCGCACGATGGTTGGTGGACCGCGTGGATTCCTGGAGCTACCCCGCAGTACTACCCACTCGTGTTCACCAGCTTCTGGGTTGAGTACGCGATCGCGGCGGACACACCGACGCTCTATCACGCCACGAACATGGTGCTGCATGCGCTCTCAACCGCGCTCTTGTGGCGCGTGCTCGTGCGACTCGACATTCCGCACGCCCTGTGGATCGCCGCACTCTTTGCGGTGCATCCGATGGGAGTGGAAACAGTCGCGTGGGCAACCGAGCGCAAGAACACCCTCTCACTCCTCTTTGCACTCGCGTCGGTGTGGAGCTTCCTGTCTGCGCAACGCGCCACGCGTGAACGCGTGCTTGGCTTTCACATCGCTGCGTTCATGCTCTTCGTCTGCGCACTCCTCTCCAAGACGACGGCGGTGTTTGTTGCACCAGTCCTCGTGTTGATCGCGCTCCATGAACGACGACGCCTTGACGGGCGATTTGCGTTGCTCCTCCTTCCGTACTTCGTCATCGGTGCAGCGCTCGGACTCTTCACCGCGCTCGTTGAGAAGACGCATGTTGGTGCGACGGGTGCTGAGTTCGAGCTCTCGCTTCTCGCGCGCGTGCTGCTCGCGTCACGCAATCTGGTCTTCTACATCGCGCACTTCGCGCTCCCGACTGAGCAGATCTTCGTCTACCCACGCCTGACGATCATGCCGAGTTCCATCATGGATTGGGTGCCACTCGCGCTCATGCTCGTACTCGCGACAGCCTGTGTGCGCGAGTGGAAGCACTCACGCGCGCCGATGCTCATCTTGCTCTGGTTGTGCGCAGCACTCTTTCCAGCGCTCGGCTTCTTTGATGTCTGGCCGTTTCGCTTCTCCTTCGTCGCGGACCACTTTGCGTATGCGGCGATGCCCGCGCTCGCAACTGGTTTTGTCCTGCTGCTCTCCAGACTGCTTCCTGCACGCGCACAAGAGACACGCGTCTTCTCCATGATCCTTGTTGCTGCGATCGCGACCTGCATCGCGCTGTCGTGGCGAGCGACGGAGAAGTACGCGAGCGTCGAGACACTCTGGCGCGACACCGTGCTGCGCAACGATCAAGCGTGGTTGGCGCACAACAACCTTGCGTCGGAGTTGCTTGAACAAGCAGGCGAAGCCAGTGGGGCAGGGGAGCGCGATCGGGTGCACTCACTCGCCACCGAAGCGCTCCATCACGCGACGATGGCGTATGACCTCAAGCCTGACGAGCTCACACATGCCTCAAATCAGAGTGAGGCGCTCCGACTGCTCGGAAGGAACGAAGAGGCGTTGACCGCCATCGACGCAGCGATCGCGACCGCTCCGCACTTCACAGAGTTTCGCTGGATGCGTGGTCGACTTCTCGAGCAGCTTGGGCGCCGAGACGACGCGCGCCTCGCGTACGAAAGTGCAGCGTGTGAAGGATGCGACAGCGCACTCGATGCGCGGCGCTCGCTCGTCGCATTGGCCGTCGCACGCAAGGACTACACCGACGCACTCAAGCAGCAACAACAGGTGGTGTTGCTCAGTCCGCAAGACGCCGACGCCATCGCGAATCTTGGCGCGCTCTTGCAGGCAACAGGTGACGCCGAGGGCGGCCGTCGCGAGCTCTTGCGCGCGATCACGAGTGGCAAGTACTTTTCTGACGAGCGCGTCTTTCGTGCGACGGCGGCGCGCTACCTCGGACTTGCGATCGAGGCGTCACTTGGTCCAAGTGAAATGGAGATGGCACGCGATCTTGCGAGGCAACTCGCTCAAAGCGTGCGAGACGATGCGAGCTTCCGCTACTTCGCCTTGGCACTTGAGTTGCGCGACGGCCTCGCGACCGCGCGCGGCGAGCTTGAGACGCTCGAGAAGCATGCGCGCGCAGCGAACGCGACCACACTTGCCGACGCGATCGCTGCCTTCCTTCGAACCCACTGAGAGTTGCTACGATCGCCCCGTCTCGATGTCCGAGACACGCGCGCGGTTCCGAAGACGGTGTGAATCCGTCACGAAGGCGTCACCGTAAGCCTCATCATGCAACGCTCGTTGCATGGTCGGGCGAGTCGGGTCGAGTTCCGCGCGCGATGACTTCCTGCCTCCGTTCCTGGGGCATGCCGAAGTGCCGTCGCGCGCGTTCAGCGCTGACACGCACCACTCATGTCGCAGGGAACTCCCGGAGTCAGACCGTTGATGTTCCGCGATGGAGTCGCGGGCCGTGCGGCCGCTCATGCCGCCCTGATCTGGAGTGCTCTCGTGCGTTTCCCTTCTGTTTCGTTCTCTGTCCTTCTCACCATCACCCTCACCTCGGCTGTTTCCCACGCAGACTTCGTTGGCAACTACACCGTGGGAACTGGCGCCCACAGCAGCACGCTGCAGTTCCAGTTCACCAATGGAAACGCCTACCACTACGAGGTCTTCTACAACGACACACTGCACGGACGCGACCTCTTCACGATCGTCGCTGCGGCACAGCCCGGTTTCTTCTCGTATCAAATCGAGAGCTTCAGCTTCGGCGATGCGCTCTTGGGAGTCACCATCGGAAGCGACAGCGATGCGGGCTTCGGCACCGCACCGGAGTACCTCGACTACTGGCACTACTGGACGATGGAGGCGGGGCAGGGGGCGTGGAGCGAGTCGTTCATCGGGTTTGGCGATCGCCTCGTCACCGATGGATCGTCCGATGGATGGGTGTTCAACTCGCTGAGCGCCCCAGAGGTCGTGCCTGCTCCGAGTGCGCTCGCGCTGCTCTCTGTGCTTCCGAAACTCTGCCTCAGCGGAGCGTCGAGAGATAGGCGACGACATCGCGAATCTCAGCGTCGGTGAGCACGGTCTGCATCGAAGTCATCGCGCTCGCACCCGTGTTGGTGAAACCCTCGGCGACCTTCTCGTTGGGATTCACCAACGAGTGCAAGAGGTACCGCGCATCACCGCGCGTTGCGACGCCATCAAGGACAGGCGCCGCGTTGCCGCCGTTACCTGCGATGGTGTGACACTTCATGCACACCGCACTCAGGTGGTAAAGCACGACTTCGCGACCACGCACTGAGTCGCCACCTGACAACGCCAAGGCGTCGTACCGCGCCAGTGGATCGGTGCCGATGGCCGTGCGCCAACGCTCAATGCTCGTACGCACGGGTCCATTGGCGCGCTCCTTGCCCGCCTCGAAGACCTCGAGCCGCAACGCGGGATCGAGTGTGCCACTTTCGAGTTCCGCGGCGAGCGGCGCGAGCGCTGGCTCTGCCTCCGCGCCAAGCGTGGCAAGATCACGCACCGCGCGTTGCCGCTCAAGCAGCGCGCCTGATTTCGTGGCATCGACAAGGGATGGCAAGGCACGACCATCGTTACGGCGAAGCAACATCGTGCGCGCTTCCGCACGCAGTTCGGGCGCGTTGGATTGCAACGCGGCGGTCAGTGCAGCGGCGAGGCGATCACCCTTGTCGCCCGCGAGTGCGCGGAGACTTGAAACGCGCTCGGACGGCGGCAGTGTGGCGTCGTTCACCGCGCGCAACGATGCAGCAGGATCAAGTGAGACGCCGAGCTTCGCCGTGGCGTCGTTCACCGCGCCGCGCATGAGGGGATCAGCGCTCTCCGCCAGCGGCGCGAGCTTGCGCGAGAGCACACCCTTGAACGACTCGAGGTCGCGGGCCGAGGTGTTGAGCACGCGGTACGCGCCGTTCACGCGGTTGCGCGGCGCGGCAGAAGTCCAATTCGCCAACGCGTCGAGTGCCTCGATGCGCATGGGCAACGGGTTCGCGGGCGAGAGTGCGAAGTCGCAGAGCAACGCAGCGCTCTCATTGGTGCCTTCCGCGAGACACGCCTCAATGGCGCGGCGCATGTGCGGGAACTCACTGCGATCGACGGGCTTCATCCCAATCGGCTGTTCGCTCGTTCCATCAGGAAGTCGCCACGCAACCGCTAGGTGATCGCCGCCGCCACCCTCCGCATGGAGCGCGAGGATGGCGTAGCGCCGGCCCTTTTCAAGACGAATCGGCTTCGACGATTGGCCTGGTTGCGCATCGAACATTCCAGGGTCGGCGTAGCCTTCGACCTTGGCCACTTCGCGAAGTGTCGCGGGGTCGTCGGAGGTTCCGATCTGCAACACCGAATCATCGTCACTGCAGATCGAGAAGATGTAGTCGCCCGTCTCGGGTGCCTCAACGACGCCACGAATGCGGGAGATGTACTTGTCGCCGATGTTGCGCTTGCCTTCACCGATCGTGAGTGTCGTGGTCTCATCGGGCGGCTTGGCCATGATCGCGGCGTCCTTGAAATCGGCGAGCGTTCCTGGCCGATCGAGCAACCACACTTCACGAGTCAGTTCGTGCTTGAGTGGTGCGGTGTCCTGCACAGCCGCTTCGCCTGCCGACGCGTTTCCGGCAAAGCGCGCCAGTGACGCCGCCAGTTGAGCGCGCTGCGCGGACATCGGAAGATCATTGATGGCGCGTGCTGCTTCGAGTCGGACTGCGCGATCGGGATCAAAGAGAAGCGCAGCGATCCGCGGATCGCGCCACTTGCGCCATGTGAGCGCTGCAGCCATGCGCAGCGTGGCGACAGGTTCTGCCGCAAGCTCACCGAGTCGCGCGCGATCACCAATCCACGCGAGACTTTGAACACCAGCGTGCCGAAGAAATGGATCGCGATCGCCGTTCTCGGCGAGCATCGAGATGATCATTGGCTGTTGGTCGCGTGCGCCAATCTTGCCCAACGCCAAGGCAGAGAAGGCGCGAACCCGCGAGCTCGCATCGCTCGCGCAGAGTTCACCGAGCTTCTCTGCTGCAGAAGCGCAACGCGCTTCGCCGAGCATCCGCGCGGCCTGCGCGCGCAGTTCGTCGTCACGGTCATCGAGAATCGGAAGCACGAAAGTCGTCGGATCCACGCCGCCACCGTTGGACTCGCGTAAGCGCGCACTCGCCTGTTGCCCAAGCGCCCAGATCGCGTGGACGCGGGCGAATCGATCGGACGCGTGCTCGGCGATGTCGCCCAGCAACTCGGTCGTCGTGGATCCACGAGAGGCCAATGCCAGTTGCGCGCGCTGACGCACGCGACGATCGGCATGTGAGAGCAGCGACGCAAGCTCATCGGAATCACGACGCGTGAAGCCTTCCTTGAAGAGTCGTGTCACCTCTGCAATGCGCGGATCGGCGCGATGCTTGGCGTCCCACACGGCGTAGAGCTCGCCCTTCTCGCCAGCTTCCCAACCGCCACCCCAGTCCGAAACATAGATCTTCCCGTCGTAGCCAAAGTCCACATCGGTCGGCAGCACATTCTCGATGAAGGGATGTTCATCGACGACCTTGAAGCCCGCACCGACAGGCTCGACCGCGAGCGCGAGGACACGCGAGTAGCTGTCGCCACCGAGAAAGTCGCAGAGGAAGAAGTGGTTGTCGTAGCGCGAAGAAAGCCCGAGGCCTGGATAGAACACGAGTCCTGACGGGCCACTGGCCACATGATCCAGCGGCGGCAAGGTCCACGCGGGTTGCAGTGGACTGAACTCCGTCACCTTGTGCGGCGCGAGGTCGGGACGAAGATGCCAGATCCCTTCCTGATTCCAAGGACCGCGTTGATTCGCGCCTTCGAGCGTTTGATAGTCCATCGACCAACCCGTCTCGCCGCCCTCCATGCAGTAGACGAAGCGCGCCTTATCTCCACCGTCGGAGTTGTTGTCGCCAGTGAAGAGATTGCCGAAGTTGTCGAAGGCGAGTTCCTGCGGATTGCGCAGACCCGTGTAATAGAGCTCAAGCTCGCTTCCATCGGGATTCATGCGAAAGACTGCGCCCGAGCGCGGGTCGTGCAGGATCGCGCCATCGGCCGTCGTCACGCGATAGCCGCGGTCACCGATCGACCAGTAGATCTTGCCGTCGTAGCCAATCACGAGTCCATGCATGTCGTGTCCGCGCAATGCCACCCGAACGCCATAGCCCGTGGAGTCCTTGAGTTTGAAGTCCGCCACACCATCGCCATCCTGATCATGCAATCGCCAGAGGTTTGGAATGTTGGTGTAGAAGATCTCGCCGTCGAGCGCGAGCAATCCTGCACCGGTTCCGTCGAGCGGCTCGTTGAAGGGACCCGCGTAGAGCGTGCGTGATTCAGGAACGCCGTCCCCGTCGCGATCCGCGAGTCGCGCGATGCGATCGTCGTACTTCGAGTAGTACGCCATGCCGCCTTCGCGTTTCGCGGACCACTTCTCGTACATCTTCAAGCGATCTTCGACGCTCTGGCTGGCGATGTCATCGAGCAACCACCACGAGCTCGATCGGTTGTCCTCGACGCCGCGTTCTTGCCGATCGCTCTCCGCGAGATAGAAGTTGCCCTGCTCGTCAATGCAGAACGCGACAGGATCATCAACCAGCGGATAGACCGCGACGGTCGACTTCGTGAGGCCCGCGATCGGTTGGATCTTGCACTCTTGCGATGGCGGCGTGTCGGCGTTGGCTGCTGCGGGCTTGGCCGCATTCGGATCGCCGTGCTGCGTCGGCGGCACGGATGGAGGCACCGAGGGTGGCACGGCATCCGCGCCAAGCACGACGAGGAGTTGCATCACTGCGACGGACGGCAAAAACAACGAAGACATTCACCCATGCTAACGATGGCGCTGTGCGACTTGCTCGGCAGGGCGTCATGCTTGGCGTCTCTCGCACAACTGAGAAATGCGGACCTGCGTCGTTGTCGGCGCGACCCGTTGCACCTACGATCTCGCCCCCCACATCGGCGCGCGTGCGTCTCGTGGCCTGTTTCGCGTCAACGCCTCCGGAGCCTTCCCGTGTCTCGCCAGACTTTCCTTGCAGGAACCGTTCTCACCCTCGCACTCGCTGGTTTCGCGGCGACCGCTCAGGTCAAGCCTGCAGCTGCCCCGAGTGCTTCCGCCGCCAACCAGTACTCCGTCGATGATGTCCACTCCTGTGCGCTCTTTCGCGTGCAGCACTTCGGCGCTGGTCAGTTCTGGGGCCGCATCAACGGCGTCTCTGGCACCTTTACGCTCGCTGATGATGCCGCCAAGTGTGCGTTTTCCGTGGATGTCGCGGTGGACTCCATCGACACGAGCAACGAGAAGCTCGATGGCCACCTCAAGAGCCCCGACTTTTTCAACGCTGCTGAGTTCCCGACGATGACCTTCCGGTCGACCTCGGCCAAGAAGACCGCCAGCGGCATGCTGGAAGTCGCTGGCGCCTTCACGCTGCATGGCGTCACCAAGCCGATCACCGCGATGATCGAAGTCACTGGCCAAGCTGAAGATGGAGCGCGCGGCGGAGCTGAGGCCATCTTCACCATCAAGCGCAGCGAGTTCGGCATGAACTACGGCGTTGAGAAGGGTGCCCTTGGCGATTCCGTGCGCGTCGTCGTGAATCTTGAAGGCGTGAAAGCTAAGGGCTAAGACAGTTCGATAGGGAGCACACCTCATTCAGCCTCGTGGCGAGGTCGAATGCGGAATCCGTGCTCTGGAGTGGAACCAACTCGCCCCCGCCCGCGAACCCAACTCAACGCATCTTTGTTGCATCGTCGCCTGATCGAATCCACACGGCCCCGTGGGTTTTGTCAGGCGACATGCTTTGAATGATGCCTCCAATGATGCCTCGAGTGATGCACTAGACCCGCGCCACGGTCGATGGACGCAGCCGCCGAGTCGCTTCACGCTCGGTCGCCACCACGTGATCGCGCTGACGCGGACTCGACTCCTCGCGTTGCGCGTGACGCCGCCTCTCCGTGCGCGTTGCTGTGTGCGGCCCGCCATCGACGGCACACTCGGATACCCACAGCGACTCGGAATCCGCCAGCGATCCCCACGATGCCGCAAGCTTGCGCACTTCGTCTTTGTGCATCTGCTGTGCTGGCCATGCGCCGAAACGCTCCACGACGCGATCTCGCAGCATCGGGTCGCGCGCACATTCGCGCACCATGACTCCTGTGAGAGACGCCTCGGCCTGCGCGTGCGTCGCATGAGCCGTGAGTTCCACACCGCGACGATGCTGGTGCGCAGCGACGAACACGGTGGAGGCTTTGGTGCGGCGTCGCTCGATGGCCGCAGCGATCGCGTCGGCCATGTCCTGATAGAGCGCGCGTGCACACTCTCGGTCTCGTTCGGTAAAGACGATCATCGGCTCTTTCTCCCTGAAGTTGGTTGAGGTCGCTGCAAGTCAGCGTCGCAAAAAGTACCCGCTCACCGAAGCAATGCGCAGCTTCGATCCCTTTGCCAAGATATTCCTAGATGGGAATGCCGAGCGTTTCACGCGCTGCGCGCCAAGATCGACGACGCTCCTCCTTCGTGCCCTTGAGATACATCACGGGTGTCGTGCCGCTCATGAAACCGACCGACGAGGCACGCCGGATCAGTTGCACCTGCGAAACCGATCCGATCACCGAATCCGCGAGGTCGATGCGGGAAATCTGTTCACGCGGCACAAAGGAGCGCTTCAAGCCTTCCCGTATCTCGACGCCCGTTGGATGAATCGTCCACACGATGGAGGGAGGGCCGCGCTCGGCGGCGGTGGCTCCGCGACGCCTGCTGAAGATGCGATGACCCATCCACGCGCACCCGACACAGAGCACCAGGAGAAGCGCGGCGTGCTCTGCTCCGAATGTCCAGTACAGGAGTCGGCGTCCTGTCGCGAGTCCCGATGGCGGCCTGAGTTGCAGCGACATCACGAGTCGCACCACGAGATAGAAGATCCCGAACAGACCAAAGGAGAAGAGTGGGAGCAGCACGGATTCTGTCGTGCGTCGCACGCCGATCAGCACGACGCAGTTGGCAATGCCTTCACTGCCACACTCTGGACAACGCGCCTCGTTGGCGAGTCCAACGCGGCTGTATCCGCACGCGGGACAATTGAGCGCTTGGGACTCCACGGTGCGGAACTGTACCGCGCGCGTCACCCACGCCGTCGCAGCAATCCACCTAGGAGAATGCCTGAACGCGAGAGCGCGAAGATCCCCGCGCCCACCGCGATCATGGCAATCGACAGCGCCATCGGAAGCGTCAGTGTGCCGACCATATCGATCCCTTGGTCTGGCTCGCGGAATTGCTCGGTCGCGAACCGAAGCAGGCCATAGCTCACGAAGAAGATCGCGCCCATCGTTCCCGCGCGGCGCGGTCGCAACCACGCGAGTGACATCAGAAGGATGAGTGCAGGTCCTTCCGCGAGTGCCTGAAAAAACTGACTCGGGTAGTAGGCCGTGAGCAGGGGAGTAATGGTCTGCACCACTTGTTCGTGTGCTGCGTTGGCGTGGTCGTATGCCGTCGCGACCATCCACTGAATGAAGGTCGCGTCAGGCACCCGTTCCGTCGCGGGTGCGATCGCGCGAAGCGACTCGAGTTGCGGAGGAATCTGCACGAGCTGCTCAAGCTCGTGTGGGTACTTCACGCTCCACCACGGAGGGTTCGCCTGCATCTCGAGTGGAAGCGCGCGCCCCCACAGTTCACCGTTGATCCAGTTGGCAAGCCGACCAAACATCAAGCCCCACGGCACGACAAAGACGACGGCATCACCAACAGCGAGAAACGGGATCTTCTCGCGCCGCGCCGAGAGTGCGACGGCAACCGCGACACCGATCACACCGCCGTGACTCGCCATGCCGCCCTTGTGAATCGCCAGCAGCCCCCAGTACGGAAAGCCACTGGTGAACTGCACGAGCAACTCTCGTTCGTAGAAGACGCAGTGACCAAGCCGGCCACCGACGATGACACCGATCACCGCGTTGGTAAGGAGATCGCCGACCTGCCGACTGTTCAGCGGAATGCGACCCGAGTTCGCCAGCCAGCGGAGGATCACCCAGCCAACCAGGAACCCCGACAAATAGGAAGCGCCGTACCAGCGCGGTCCGACACCCGTGGTGATCTCAAACACAAACGGGTCGAGTGTGTGCAACATCGACTCAGCAAGCAGAGACACGGGGACGAGCATTGCGGCATCGTACTCAGCAATGAGCGTGACGCCGCTGCGCGCCTAGCTCTCAAGGAGATCTTGAAGCAGGGAGAGCTCGCCATCGATGTCGCTTGGACGAATGCCCTCGCGTTCGAGCCTCGCGACCAGCGCCGCGCGCAACCGATCGACGACCTGACGATGCGTCCCGGACGCGCTCGTGAGCGGAACGCCCGTGATCGCACATGCCTCGGCGTAGGTCTTGCCTTGAATCGTGTGCAGGCGGAAGAGCTCCCACCACGATGCATGACCGTCACTCTCGAGCTCTGCACGAATCTGCTCGTGTGCCTCGGTCACGGTGCGGACCGCCCATCGACGCTCAAGGGCAAGCAGCGCGTCCGTTTCGTGATCCGATGGACGCAGGCGCGAAGTGCGATCAAGCTCGTCAATCGACACCGTCTCTTGTCGTGTGCCACGCCGACGCGCTGCAAGCGCGCAGTTGCGCGAGTGAATCAGCAGGCCGTTGGCGAGCCAATGTCGCAACGCAAGGTCACTCGAGGTCCACCGCAGTAGATAGGAGCTGTCGGCAAGACGCGCCGCGAAGAAGGCGTTCACGAGTTCTGCTGGTTCTCCAAGCGCTCGAAGATTGGCCGAAGCGCGCGCGTAGGCACAGAGCGGCTCGAAGTACCGCGTCATGACATGCGCCCGAGCAGCCACCGCATCATCGTCGATGCGGTGGCGCAGCCAGATCGACTGCGTGGTTGGAAACGCGTCAGCCATGGTGGATCTCGTGGTGGATCTCGTGGTCAGGGACAGGTTCCCCATTCGGAAAGCACGAGTGCGAGATCGATGCTGGTCACAAACCCGTCGTGGTTCACATCGCCGATTCCCGATGGAAGCGCCGCGCCCCACGAACTCAGCACGATGCCGAGATCACCACCGTTGATGAACCCATCGCCCGTGATGTCCGCGAAGCAGCCGCAGACCGTGGCGGGGTCCTCAAGCAGGAACGGACCATCCACATCAAACGGTGCATTACCGCACAAGCTGGTGCTCCCCGACACGACACACGACGACTGGCCGCCAAGGACGCGAAGTCCCGCTGCACCCGCAAGCAAAGGATCGCCCGAACTGTTCTTGGTG
Organism: Planctomycetaceae bacterium; assembly: GCA_947490615.1. GTDB lineage: Bacteria > Planctomycetota > Phycisphaerae > Phycisphaerales > SM1A02 > QWPT01. The sequence goes on from CANLHK010000007.1 coordinate 69,681, forward strand.
ATGAGCGTGTCGACGATGTGCAGCACCACAGGGTGGTACTTGGAGTGCTCATAGACCTCCACTGCGGAACCCGAGTCCCACGCGAAGTTGCCCGTGATGGTGCAGCTCTGCAGCACGACGGACTCATGATCACCGTTGGATCCAACAACCTTGAGCGCGCTGCCGCTTCCTGGTCCTTCCATCCCAACCTGGTTTCCTGTGAAGGTGCAGCCCTGCACGATTCCTGTGGTGTTGTAGATGAGCGCACCGCCGCCATCGACGTTGGCGATGTTGTTGGTGAACACGCAGTTTTCCCACGACACGCCGCCGACATACTGGTAGATCGCGCCACCAAAGTCGGCGCGGCACGACTCAAAGCGACAGTCGCGGATGTGCGCAGCGGAGTTCATCACAAAGATCGCGCCACCGATGGTGAAGGTCGACTCAGGCGCAAAGCGCGAGCCGACGATGCCGTTGCGGAACACGAGATTCTCCAGGCCCGCCGTCGCAGGTTCGCCATCGATGCATTGCGCGATGGAGACGGTCAGGTCTGTCCCATCCAGAATGGTCGCGTTGTCCGCGGCGCCACGCACCACCACATGCTTCCCGTTCATGCGGAACGACTCGTGATAGGTACCAGCGAGCACATGAATGATCCATGGAGTCGCGACGGGCGCCGCGTCGATGGCGGCTTGGATGGTGGAGTAGTCGGTGGGGACGGTGACTTCGTGGGGTCCGACCTCGATCACCACCACGCCGTCGACGATTGGTCCACCTGCGTTGTTCGAGAGCAGAGATCGGAGCTCGACGCGCGTCGTCGGCGCATCGGCGATCCACTCGTGCGCGATCGATGACCAACTCGCGAAGTCGCACTGTGGATTCCCAGCGAGCGTGAGGAGAGTGTGCTCACTCACAGTGGCTCCGGTGGTGATCCGTAGGGGGTTTGCGGTTCCCACTGCCGTGCAGCATTCGTTGGCAACCGCACGAAGCGTCAGGCGATAGCGCACGCCTGCCACAGTGTTAATCGTCTGATCGATGGCTCCGCCGTTTTGCGCCGGTGAACCATTGAGGTTGATGTTGCGGTGACCGTGCGGCACCGAGTCACAGCAGGTCGACCCTGCCACCACATTCTCCCACTGCCAATCAATGTTTGGACCATTCACGACGCGCCAGCCTGGGATGGCCGTGCTGCCGCCACTGAGCGTCAAGAAGCCATTGCAGGGTGCTGGAAGCGACCCCTCAAAGCTGCCGTTCACCAGGAGATTTGGTCCGCAATCGGTTCCGTCGATGCAACAGTCGGGGATGCCGTCGCTGTTCGCGTCGACAACAGAGCCATCCAAAATCTGCCCGTAATCCACGATGCCGTCGGCATTGCAGTCGGCGGACCACTCGATGGAGTACCGATGGGTGTTGTATTGCGATCCTTGTTCTGGCGTGTCGTTCCAGGTGTCGCCCCACATCTCGAGGAAGCTCTCGTTGGGAGATCCTTGATCGTTGGGCTCCCCTGAATTCCAGTTGGTGTACGACCACGGGGAACCATCAATCCAGAACCAACCCTCGCTTGTTGGCGAGGATGGGTCCGGTTGGTACCCGCCGAGAAAGACATTTCCGCCCAGCGCGGTGACGAGCGTCGAGACCGTCGCGTTTTCCTCAGCAGAACTGATGGTCGCGAGATGTCCTCCCCGCGCTATGGCCGCGTCGCGCGAGGCAGACCATGTGATAAGGGAGCCGTTCTCAACCGCCGCATACCAATGCCCATTCCCTCCATCCTCCGCGCGCCACTGAACTGCAGTCTGCGCTGTGGCGCCTGAGCAGAGGGCGAGCGATGAGACGGCGAGGACACTCTTGAACTGAGACATCTGAAACTCCCCTTGCTGTAAATGCTGAAATCTGGCCGAGGAGTGAGGCCATGCACGAAACGCATCGGTGTGCGGGAAAATCGCCAGCGCGCTAGAGATTGCCAACGCGAGCGCCGTGATGCTGGTGTGGTGGGTGAAGCTCGCGTGCCGCGTAGTCGCCTGTGCAACCGACGGTTCCGCACGGACGGCCCGCAGCAATGCTGCCAATTCACCCGAGGGGATTTTCCGTGGTGCCGATGCCACCCTGTCAGACTAACTCTCTGAGGACGCGACGCGAAGGCCAAGTGGTCGCCTCATCGAGAAAGGTCGGTCCAAGCCCTATCTCGCTCCGCCCCGCCACTCCTCGGGCCACCCCTCTCGATCCGCCGATAGAGACGCCATGAATCCCAAGGGCCCCTCCGAGTTTGCGCGCGCGACCACTGCTGGCGACCTCACGCCCTTTCTCCGCGCCTTACTTGCGTCGGGAAGTGCGCTGACCGAACACGAGGCGCGGGCCGCCTTTGAGGCGATCGCCTCAGGTGAGGCACACCACGCGGAGATCGGCGCGCTCCTCGCGCTCCTTGCGACGAGGGTTCCGAGCGTCGACGAGCTTGTCGGCGCCGCCACGGTGATGCGCGCGCGGGTCGAGCGGGTCCCGTGCCAAACCAAGTCCGACAGGATCGTTGACACCGCGGGTACGGGTGGTGCACCGAAGACCTTCAATGTTTCGACTGCCGCCGCAATCGTCGCCGCGGCGGCGGGCGCGCGCGTGGCCAAGCATGGCAATCGATCGCGCACAGGCCGCGGCTCCGCGGAGGTCATGGAGCGACTCGGTGTGCATGTCGACGCGACGCCGACCGTGCAAGCGCGCTGCCTCGATGAGATCGGCCTCTGCTTCTGCTTTGCGATTCACCATCATCCTGCCGCCAAGCATGTCATGCCTGTGCGCAAGGCGTTGGGATTCCCGACGATCTTCAACCTCCTTGGTCCACTCACGAATCCCGCGGGTGCGCGTCGACAAGTCATGGGTGTGTACGCGCCGCAGTTCGTGCGGCCAATCGCGGAGGCACTGCTGCGCCTCGGATCGATCCACGCGCTCGTCTTCCACTCCGACGATGGGCTCGACGAGATCTCCATCGGCGCACCGACGCGCGTGGCGGAGGTTCGCGATGGCGTCGTGCGCGAGTGGGTGATCGATCCCGTTGCACTCGGCATCAAGCGCGTGGATCCGATCTCGCTCGCGCCCTCGACGCTCGACGAGTCGGTTGCGATGCTTCGCGCGATCCTTGGTGGAACCGATCAAGGGCCACGGCGATCGATGGTGCTGCTCAACGCAGCCGCTGCGCTCCTTGTCGCGGGCGAGGTCAACTCGATGGCCGACGGCATGACGCGCGCTGCGATGGTCATCGACGATCAGCGCGCGCGCGCCACGCTCGAGGCGCTCTGCGAAGGCTCGCGACGCGCGTGAGGTGAGTTCGCACATGCCTGCCCAACAATTTCGCGGGGAAAATGCGTGACGCTCTGAAGGCCGTCGATTTCGCCGTAAGGTGTCGTGCGTCGCTGCCTCTTTACGCGGCGACAAACTGGGAAAGACGACTCCATGCATCAAGGTGGGAAGGAAGAGACTCAATCCGTGGTTGGCGTGCGAACGCCCTCACGATGGCGCGCACTTGCCCGTGCGTGCAATCCGCAGCCACTCGTGCCGCTGAGTAGTTGTCTGTTTGCGATCGGACTATGGCTCGGGTCCGTGCTCGCGTCGTACAGCGGATTCGCCACCGTCGCCCGCGCGGAGGCGGCGCGACCACTCAGTGTGGCGTTCCTGCAAATCGCAGGCTGCGCTGGGATCGCGCTCCTGGTCCTCGCAGTGCCGCGCGTTCTGCGTTGGACCCATGCCGATTCCGCAGCCGCGCCTCTCAGCACAGCTGCCGTCCAGCGCGGACCACCCACTCGGCAGATTCTTCCGCGGGAGTCAGTTCCGCTGGCACTCCTCATCACGCTCGCAGCGACCGCCCTTGGCGCGGGCTTGCGCTTTCGCCAGCCCGTGATGGACGCGTGCGTCCCCGCGCTCACGACCCAAGGCGATGGGCAGTTGGTCACGCTCGAGGCGACGGTTGCTCGCACTCCGATGCCGATCGGCTTTGGATCGGACATCCTCGCTGCGTACTTTCGCAAGCCTCCTAGGAGCCAAGGTCTGTTGCGAGATCTCGTCTTTGTTGGCGACGACGGATCGCGCTTGGACTTGCCCGCGCACGCGGAACTCACAGTGCTCGTGCTCGACCAACCGCCTCCATGGCGTGTCGGAGATCGACTTCGCTGTGTCGGACGCTTCATGCCGCCCTCACGCAGCACACTGCCGACGACGATGGACTTCACAGAGCTTGCTGCACGCCGACACTCGGTCGGTTCGCTTGTCCTTGAGTCGAGTCTGCTGGCCACACCTGTGCCATCGTGGAGAACAAAGACTCCACTGCTCGACTGGTTTCACCGCGTGCGAGCATCGGTGCGTGCACGGCTGCGGGAAGGTCTGCTTGCGGGTGTTCCCACATCGCGTGATGCGCCCGCCACGCTTAGTGCACCCCCTGCGGAGCGCTCGGTAGACAACGACACCGCTGCGCACGGTGGCGATGGCATCCGCGCCATGTTGGTGGCGCTCGTCCTTGGTGATGTCGAGGAGGGCTACCGATCGATCGAGAACAGTTTTCGCGCAGCGGGGCTCGCGCACATCTTGGCGATCTCGGGCTTCAACCTCGCGGTACTTGGATGGGTGATCGCATTCGTCGCGGGATTCTTCCTTCGCGATGAGCGGTGGCGCGCGGCCTCGGTGGCAGTCGCTGCGTTGATCGCACTCTGCGTGATGGCGCCCGCCGCGAGTGCGATCCGATCCGCCCTCATGGCGATCCTTGGCTCAAGTGGACAAGCGCTTCGTCGTGATTGGAATGGCGACGGACTCATCGCGCTCGTCGCGATCGCCATGCTGATGCATGACCCCTCGGACGCCGCTGCGCCAGGGTTTCAATTGAGCTTCCTTTGCGTGCTGGCGTTGCGCCATCTCGCGCCGGGCGTTCGCGCCCGATGGCTCTCTTGGATGCCGCGAGACGACGGCCGAGTGCGACGACGCGCCTCCGTCGCCATCGGCAGTGAGTACGCAGCACGCGCACTCGCGTCAGGTCTCGCTGCGTTTCTCGCGAGTGCTCCCGTTGTCTTGGTGCACTTCGGTTCGCTCCAACCGTTTGGCACGCTGCTGACGCTGCTCTGCGCGCCACTTTCAACCATCACCTTGGCGATCGCGTACCCCAAGGCGATCCTCGGAGCGGTCTGGCCCGCGATGATGATCCCGGTCGGTCCGCTCCTCTGGTTTCCAACCTGGCTGCAAGTGTTGCTCGTCGAGCAGTCAGTTTCGATGGGTGGTGGTTCTGTACAGGTCGGCGTCGCGGCACCGTGGATCGGAAGCGCACTGCTCATCCTGATGTTCGCCGCGTTTCTCGCGCGGCGCCGGGTCTGGCGCATCACCGCGTGGGGTGCCATGGCGGTGGTCGCACTTGGCGCGGCAACGATTCGACTCGAACAGAAGCGACCGCGATTTCAAATCACCATGCTCGCTGTCGGTGACGGGTCGGCGTATCTCATCCGAAGCGAACACTCGACAGTGCTCTTTGATGGCGGCTCGAGTTCCATCGGTGGTGTCGCCTCGCGCGGACTGCTTCCGATGGTGCTTGGAGAGGGCGATCGGATCGATGCGATGGTCGTCTCGCATCCCAATCTCGATCACTTCAGCGCGCTGCTTGATGTCGCCCGCACGACTGGTGCCCGCGAGTTGATCGTGCATCCCTCCTTCGTGGAGTCCGCCGCGCGTATGCCTGCGGTCGCTGCACTTCTCGAGGGAGTGACGCGCGCGGGTGTCCTCGTACGCACGGTCGCGGCAGATGATGTCGTCACGATCGGCGAGACGACTTGGCACTTCCTTTGGCCTGACGCCGAGTTTCGGAGCACGCGGGACAATGATCTCTCGCTGGTCGCCCGTGTTGAGCATGTCTCTGGTGCGCGCGTGCTCTTCTCGGGCGACATCGAAACGGTCCCCGCCGCGCGGCTGGCCGCCGCGGCGCAACGAGGGACGACCGATCTCGCCTGTGACATCGCTGAGCTCCCACATCATGGGAGTTGGCGTGAAGCGGTCGTCGAGTACATCGCGGCGGCGACGCCATCGATCGTGCTGCAGTCCACCGCGCACAAGCGCTTCGAGGCCGATCGCTTCGCCGCACATCTTCCCAGCGGCGTCACGCGATTGGTCACCTGTCGCGACGGAACTGTGCGCATCGAACTCGGCGCGGACAATCGCCTTCACACCTCGGTCTGGGATCAGGCTGAGGCTGGTGGATGGAGAAGTGCTGGCGCGGCGCTACTTCGAAACGCCCGCGACCGTGATAAAGCACGCGCGTTCAAGCTCAATCCGATCACCGGCGATGCCGTTTCCACCATCACTGATTCGAATCTCGAGCCGCTGCGCGGACGCTGCCTCGTCGCGGATCGACACGGGAAGACGCCGATGCGTGGCATCGAGAACGAACCGCTGCCTCTGCGTCGACCCGAGGAGCACCTCGATCTCGACGCGTGCATCAGCGGGCGCGGGTTCGGCGAGAACCAGTTCGCACGAGAACACGGTGGTTTCACCTTGCCGTCGCGTCGCCGCAGGCAGTTCATACGCGGCCACGAGGGGACCCGCGAACTCGACCGACGCAAGTCCGAGCAAGGCGCGCTCGCTCGAACCAATGTGACTCGCACCCTCGGCCGCGTAATGGAAGCTCGCGCTTGGAATGCTCAAGGCGGGCTTGCCGAGCGACGCCAGCGGAAGAAGTCGAGAAGCCGCGAACACTCCTGCGACTGGATTGGCTGCGTTGTTGTCAGTGGTCCTCGCTGGCCGCGCCGCCGAGAGGAGCCCATCGGTCAGTTCAAAGCCCCAGCCTTCGTTCAGATCGAATCGAAGCTGCGCGCCATCAACCACCGATCCATCGACGGCCCAGATGCGTCCGCCGCGGGCAGGCTCGTCGCCGCCAACGCGCGCTGGCGCGACCTTCGCCAACGCGATGGCCGCGACGCGCTCAAGCGGAATCCGCCTCTTGCCACTCGGTTGCTCGGTGGTTGGTTTCGTTGTGCCCTCGTTCGAGAGCTCGTTTGCAGAGTCCGTGGTCGGCTCAGGACTGTCGAGTGGCTCAAACACGAGTTCCGCTCCGAGGCTCTCGATGAAACCCGCCGCCGTGTCGCCGTTGGTGAAGAGCACGGTGTCGGCGTCGTCACGCCGCGACGGCGTACGCGAACCGCTCAGTCGCATCAGGCTCACACGCTCAAGCGAGAGAGGAATCGCGCCAATCCAACGGTGATCCCAGTAGTTTCCTTCCGTCGCTGCGCGAAAGTCGCCAGGAAGACGCTGCCCGTCGATCGTCTCAAGTATGCCCAGCGAGAGTGGGGCAGGCGCGGTGAGTCCAACCTCTGCCTCACGACCCGAAAAAAGAGCGCTCTTTTGCGCGATGAACGCGATGATCTCGCGATTGGGGATGTTGCGTTCCACGCCATCGAGCGCGTCCTTCAACACCCAACGCTCCGCATCAACGGCTTGCAGCTGCCCCGTCGTCCATCGCCCATCATGCGACAGGACGCGGACGATGGTCTCGCTCTGCGTAGAACTCGCCGCCGCAGCGTGTGTCAGTCCCAACAGCACCGCGAAGAGCATCACCCGCGCGCATGCAGTCGCCGCGGGCATGAACGCCATCGACCTCATCGAGTTGTCGGATCTGACACGCTGCATGAGGTCATCCATCGTGGGCTCCGTCGTTCCATCCACCGCGAGGCGCTCCATCGTGTTGCGCCGAGGTCGACTGTCTTCATTGGGCGTCTGCGCGGACCGCCTCGACTAGCGCTGGAAGATCGGAAGGTACCGCTTGGGCATCTGCAGAACGATCAGTGCCATTGCGGTGCCGTACGCACTTCCGTTCTGGCCGTCCGACCACGATCCGTCGGCGCTCTGCCGAGCCAACAGCTCCTCACGAATCGCGGGCCACCAGGCGCGCCAGTGCTCGCCACCCGCGAGGTACATCGCCTGCACGGCGTAATAGTGACCGTAGAAGTAGTGCGGCTGCATGAAGCCGGCGCCCAGCGGCGCGCCGCCACCTGCGCGCGGGAACGCGCTCTTCTTCAGGTATTCGAGGCCGCGAAGAATCGACTCGTCCTCGTACACGCCCGCGTAGTAGAGGCTCGCGATCCCTGCGGCGGTACGCGGCCACTGCGATCCGCCTTGGTCGCGCATGTATCGGAAGCCGCCATCTGGATTCTGGCACTCGCGGACATAGCGCACCGCATCGTCGATCGTCGACTTCGGCACCTTCACCCCAGCGTTGCGCGCGCTGCGCAAGCCCATGATCTCGCAGATGGTCACCGAGATGTCCGCGTCGGCGGGCACGGGGTTGTATCGCCAGCCGCCTTCATCATTCTGGCTCGCGACGATCAGTTGCACCGCGCGCACGAGGGCATCGCGCACTCGATCGTCTTGACTGTTCATTCCATAGATCTCGCCGAGGAACAGCGTGGCGAATCCGTGACCGTACATCGGGCCGTGGGTTTCATCGGAAACCAGCAAGCCTGTCTCACTGGCGTGTGCGAGGACGAAGTCCAGCGTGCGCTGCACGCAGTCACCAAAGTCCCCGCGCCCTGGAACATTGCCATCAGCCATGAAGGAGATCGCGCAGAGACTCGACACACCGATGTGCTCGCCGTAGCGACCCTCGCCAAACGACCCATCGGGCTTCTGCTGGCGGCGCAGATACTCAAAGCCGCGGCGAACCGAGTCCTCAAGCTTTGGTGTGATCTCTTCTTCCACTGGCGCGTTCTCGGCTCCAGACGCCGTTGGCTTCACCACGATCGCGGGGGCGGATGGATCTGTCACTGGCGCGCTGCTTGTTGGTGGCGCGGGCTTCAGCGGAGTGGCTGGTGCGACGGGAGTCGAGGGCGCAGAGGACGGAGGCGTCGCTGGTGCTGCATTCTGTCGGCTCACGAGCGTGGTCGCCGGAGTAGTGGTCACCTCTGTCGTGCTCGCGATCCACCTTGGATCGACAGACATCGACTGCATGGTGCCTGCAACACAAAGCAGCGCGTGCAAGAAGCCCATCATCGCGAGGCCTCCTCGGCGAGTCTGCGGTAGTACTCCCTCGTCAAGCGCTCATAGATCGTGGAAACGCGGTCGCGGCGGCCCTGCAGCACGAGTTCACGCACGCGCTCAGGCAGTTGTCCCCACTCGATGCGCGACTCAGAGAGCTCCTGACCATCGACGACCGCATCGTCGCGCGAGTCCGACTTCTCCACCTCCGATTGGCTGTCGTTCCCTGTCGAAGCGCCTGTTGGCTTCTTCTGTTGTTGCTTCTGCTGCTGGCCGTTCTTCTCCGAAGGGTCTTGCTTGCCGTCCTTCTTTCCTGACTGCTTCTTTTTGGAGCTCGACGACTTCTTTCCCTTCTGCTTCTGCGCTTCTTCAAGCAGACGATCAAGCGTGCGCACCACATCTTCTTGGATGCGTTGCGTTCCTACTCCAGCGTCCTTGGCGTCCGTCAGTCGGTCTGCGGCATTGCGCATGCCGTCGACAGCGCGATGAGCAAGATCTTCCATCGATGCTTCATCCAACGATCGCTCGAGTCGCTTCGCTTGTTCGCGACGCGCGGCATCCTCAGCACTCGACGAGCTCGCTGGCGACTCAGGCACACCGAGCAGGTCGTCCAGTGAGCGAGGCTGCGGAGGCGTGGGCTTGTCCTGCGAGGCGTCCTTCGCTGATGCCTTTGGTGCCTCCTGCGCGGCGCCCTTCACTTCATCCGCCTGGGTCGGAGCCGACGCGGGTGGATCGCGCAACACGACTCCTGTTGCCGTGGTGCTCACTCCAACACTCATCGCGCCGGTGAGGATGCCAAGCAGGAGAGTGCGAGAGAGAACTCGTGAGGTCAGAACACGCATGGTGAAACTCGCGCGGAACATTGCCTGCCGCTTCAAACATCGGCGCGTCATCGCTGCGCACCCTGCAAATCTAGGCGTTTTTGACGAGGCTGCGGCGACCATTCCCCGCTTGGTGGAACTGGCGGCGCCTCTTCTGGACCCGTCGAGGGCTTCATGGTTGCGGGAGACTTCCTCGGCGCGAGTTTTTCCGCGAGCTTGGTCGCGAGGTCGAGAACTCGCTGCTGTCGCATGGCAATCTCTGCAAGACGCTGCGCGCTGGTGACGGGGCCGAGAGATTCCGACAACTCCGCGAAGCTCCGGGTGCGCTTGGCAAGCGACTCCTGCATGGCGCGCAGCAGTCGGATCTCCGCCTCGGGAGGCACCGCGCCGGGTTGCTCGCCGCCTTCGCCACCCGACTCGCCTCCTTGCTCACCTTCCTGCTCACCAAATGGATCCTCATCCTTGGGTGCGGCTCCCTCATCGAGCGCACCCACGATGGCGCTGAGTGCCTCGACCGCTTCGTCCTCTCCTGGCATCGCGTCGGTAGGACGCCCACCACTCAAGCCGTCCTTGGCATCGATCAACGCGGCATCGATCGCGTCGTGCATCTCGACCAGCGCATCCGAGTCGCGGACATCTGCCTCTTCCTCGCGCACCGCAGCGATCGCCTTGCGGAGTTCTTCCTGCACGATGCCGAGTCGGCGACTCTCGATCATTTCGCGGCGCCCGAGTGGCGCGAGTTGCGCAGGCACGATCTTCGCGACCGAACCGCGCAACGCTGCTTGTCGCTCGAGGAAGCCTCGATACTTGGCAAGCAACTCTTCGCGCTTCTCTTCCGTGGCGCGCTCTTCGGCGCGCTGGGTTGCTTCCTCTGCTTCGGTGAGTGCATCCTGCAAAGACTTCAGGGCGCCGTCCATCGCCAGCGTGGTGTCGTTGCGGTCAAACGGATCGGAGCGGAGATTGCCCGCGACCTTGGCAAGGCTTCCTGCGGCAGCGTCAAGTGTGCGCGCGACGCGTGCCGCTTCGCGTCCAGTCGCGCGGGCATCGGTCGCCACGCCGCGCGTGTTCTGCGACAACTTTCCTGCGCCAAGACCTGCGCGCTCGCGCGTCCCTGCTTGGTCCACCTCTTCATCCACCGCGGCAACCTCGTCCTTCAGGAGCTCTGCCTCCTTGATGAGACGCTTGATGGAGTCGACGAGTGATTCGAGTTGGCGGGCCAGTTCTTCGGCGCGGACCTTGCGATCCTCATCGAGTGCGTTCGATGCCTTCTGCAACGCGTCAAGCGCGCGATCCTGCGCGTCCTTCGATTGCGCCAAACGATTCTGCTCGGAGTCTTTGGCCGCCTTCTCCATCTCCTCGCGAACCTTGCCGTCCTCCGCAGCTTTCGCGGCGGCTTCGAGCGCACGCGATTGTGCGGGCTCCGCCTCCTTCAACGACTCTGCGCGCTCCTTGAGCTCCTGCACGACTTGCTCGGCCTCGGTCGCGGCCTGCTGCTGCTTGTCCGCAAGAGCGTCCACCTCGGCACGCGCTGCTGGACTGAGCTCTTCGCGTGACTCACCACCCGAGCGCTGCGCCGCTTGCTCGGTCTCGCGCGCCGATTGGCGAATCTTGTTGGCCAGCGCATCGAGTCGTCGCTTGGCAAGCCAGGAGTCTTCATCTCGATCGAGCAGGGACACGAGGTCTTCGAGCTCGTCGCGCACAGCGTCCTGTCGCGCTGCTGCTTCTTTGGCCGCTTCAGTCTTCGCGGCAGGCTCGGCTTCCTTCTGCGTTCGCTCCACGGCGCCACTGGCCTCGGCACTGCGCGACTCCGCCGTGGCAGCGAGTTCGCGCGCTTGCTCAGCAAGCTCTGCGAGCGAGGATGTGTCGCGACCATTGCGCTCAAGACGCGCGATGGTCTGCTCGATCGCTTCACGCATGCGTGCGGCGCCCTCGGTGACCGAGCCTTGCATTTCGGCGAGTCCGCTCTCCGTGGGATCGCGTTCGAGCGCATCACGCGCCTTGCCTTGACGCTCATCGACGCGCATGGCATCGCGTCGCACACCAGCAAACACACCGCGCAGCTGACGCTCGAATTCCTCATCGCCCACAATGCGGAGAACGCGCGCCGCGCTGCGCACTCGCTCGTGGACGGGCTGGCCTGCCGTCGGTACGAAGCTGTCTTGCGCATAGGCGCGCAGGGCCACCGAGTCACCCGCCTTGAGCGCAAGCTTCGAGACATCAAGGACGCGTTCAATACTCGCGTCCGACGCTCCTTCGGCGAGGACGGCTGGTTCGTCGAGCACCAAACTCTCGGCGGAGTCCTTACCAAGTCGCGTCGCGATCTCGATGCCCGCCTGAGCGAGACCAATGTCGTCGCGCGCATCGGTGCGCATGGGAATCCTGGCGTCCGAGACGATGGACTCATCTTGCAATGGCTCTGAAATCGTGGCCGACGGCGCACGATCGGTCAGCACATCAAACGCGAGCACAACGACATCGTCGGCCGTGATGCCGTCGGCGTCCGTCAAGGTGAGGGACAATCGAGTCGCTTCGGTCGCTGCGCAGTGGATCATCCAGTGCGCAGCGTCCGTCGGATCCACGGTCATCTGCGCCACAACGGTGCCGGTCGTTGTCTTGAGTGGAATCGCTGCGATATCAAAGGGCAACGCGCGCGAGAGTCGAAGATCAAAGAGCACTTCGCTTCCCACAAGAACGCCGTCTCGCAAGATCGCGCTCGAACCACTGCAATCGCCAAGTGGTTCCACCCGCGCAGCGACCGCGTGTGCCGCGTACGGCGGAGGATCGATGCGAGCCTCGGCCGAGGAGATGGCAGGAGGTGCGACAAGTCGAACTGTGGCCACCTCGGTCGTCGCGTCACTGGTGAGAAATCGCACTTCGAGTTGGTCACCATCGGTGTCCACGAGGCGCTCGAACTCGCCCGATGGTTGCCGCGCCAACCCCACCTCAATCCACTCGCTGCCTTCGCCGTGTCGTGTGAGTCGATACTGCGCACGCACCCGCTCGCTCTGCGCCTCACCTTGCGTCAACTGTGCGCGCAACGCCAGCGGCCGACCGCGCGCTGCCACCGATCCATCGGTGATGAGCCCTGCGAGTGCTGTGCGCGCTGGCCACACGGCATCGGTCCACGGCATCAGCATGCGACGAAGAGCGATCGAAGCAGAGTTGGTGTCGAACACTGCAAAGGTGATGGCTGCGGTGACGCACAGCAATGCTGCAGCGACGCGCATCCCCATCGGCTTCAGTCGAAGGACCTTTCGCAGTGAGGTTCCGAGTGCGCGCGTCTCGGCATCGTGAATCGCGCGCGCCGCCAGCACGCTGCCACGAGAAGTCCCTACGAGCTCAAACTCGACTGCTGAGGCAAGCTTGCCCGCAAGTTCTGGTCGCATGCGTTCGATGCGCAGCGCCAGATCGACGGGCTGTGGACGAAAGCGCAGCGCGGGTACGACAAATCGACGCACCTCCAGCACCGCCATCACGAGCAGAGTGACGAGCATGGCTCCGCGCAACACCGCAGGGAATCGAACGGCGGCGTCAACCGCCGCTCCAGCCATCACGCTGCCAACACACAAGACCGCGAGTGTCGAGAGCGCGCCCGCGATGCGCAGCGCACGCGCGCGTGCCGCAAGTTTCACGACGGTGCGAACCATCTCCGACCGCCCTCGGTCGGGTCCGACACTCTGCTGAGTCTGGTTTGGTTGGTCGCTCATGTCGCTTCGTCGCGCGCTGATTACTACCTAGACAAGCCGCAACAGCCTCCTTCCGATCCACTCGATGCCGAGCAAGAGAAGGATGATTGCAAACGCTGTCGGAGTATCCCAGAGTGGTCGCACCACGCTCTCGTCGGTTTCGCGAGCCCGTCGCGGAAGCAACTCGGGGAGCGTCAGGACGGACTGGGCATCGAGCGTTTGCCCGCCCGTCCGCTTTGAGAGTTCCGCCAGCGCCTCGTGATCGGTGTCGCCGCGACGAAGTTCGTCGTCTCGACGAATCACTTCAAACGCCGACTCGGCTCGCCCAAACGATGGATCGGATGCCACCGCTCGAAAGGCACCCACGCGCTCCATCGGGAGGGTCGCCGAGGCCAGCCCGCCTTCGCGCAACAATTCCACTCGGGCGATTGGAACTCCATCCGCTCCGACGATCTCGACAGGTACAGACGATGCGCTGTCCTGCACCGAGGCGTCATCGAGGAAGCGCAGCGTCACCACGACGGATTCACCAGGCGCGACGCGAGCGGGCTCGACGGCGAGTGTGGCGCGCGCACCGCCTTGCGCCAGTGATTCACGCGCGAGCAAGCGCACCAGTGGAACCCAGAATCGCTCGGGATAGCGCTCGCCCTGTCCATAACGCCAACGCCAGATTTCATCGGTCGCCACAAAGACGACCTCGCCCGCGCCAAATCGCATGCGGGTCACCACGGCGGTGGGCTCCGCAGCCGCTGCGCCGATGCCCTCTGCCAATGCCAAGACCTCAGTGGTGGGCTTGAGTCGGCTGCGTGGAATGCTCTGCACATACCGCAAGCGTGGCCATTGCAAGTCCGTGCTGGTCAACACATCAGGCCAGCCGTCATCGTCTTCTGAGAGTTGCAGCACACCGAGCCGTTGCGCGATCGAAGTGGGTCGCACGATGCTCGCACCGCTCCGAGGTTCCAGTGCAAGTGGTGGTCGAAACGGAAAGAGGTCCGCCAGCGGCGTCCCCTCCCACGACGCTGGTGTCGAGCGCTCACCAGCAATCCACAACACACCAGCCCCACGCTCGCTGACTTCAGATCGAATGATCGCCAGTTGATCGGGGCTGAAGAATCCACTCGGTACATCACCAAGCACAAAGAGGTCGTAGTGTGAGAACTCCTCCTTGGTGCGAGGAAGCCGCGCGATGGGCGCGTTTCCTTCTTGCGCGAAATCGCGATCGGCCGAGAGCAGCATGATCGAGCTCTCAACATCCTTCTCGCGCGTGAGGAGATTCTTGAAGTAGCGATACTCCCATCGCGAACTGCCTTCGACATAGAGCACGCGCAGTGGGCGATCGATGAACTCCACCGCAAGCTCATGACTGTCGTTCTCCAGGACGAGATCCCGACGAGCAGCGGTTCCTTCGGTGGGCACCAGTTCCACACGCCAACGCCGCGGCCCCGCGTCGCTGCTTGAAGCGTCGAGCACCACCACTTGGTCGCCCGACTCACTCTCGCTGAGTTGCTTGCGACCAAGCTCGGTGCCGCTCGCAGCGTCCACCAGCCGCACTGAAAGTGCACCTTGGATTCCGCCACGATCCACACGCACTTCGACTGGGACGCGGTCGCGCACAAACGCACGAGCGGGTGCGGTGGTAGCGATGATCGCCGCATCACCGATGCGCTCCTTGGAACCAAGGGCGACGGTGTAGACGGGCACTGAATCGCGCTCGAGCAATCGCAGCGTCTCGGGTGAGAGTGGAACCGTCGAGCGTCCGTCACTGAGCACCAACACACCGCTCAATGGTTGACCAGCACTGCGCGCGATGGCCTGTCGGAGTCCCGCATCGAGATCGGTGCGATCTCCAGTCGCTTCACCAAGCGCCGCGATCGTGTTCACACCAACCACGGGGAGTGAGAACGCTCCACCACGAAATCCAACGAAGTCGATGTGCTTGGTCTGGGTGATCTCACCGAGCATGCCTTCGCAGGAACGAAGGATGTTGATGAGTTGCGCCTCTCTCGTGAGCGAGCCTGGTGCGTCCTGAATGGTGAGCGATCGACTGCGATCAACGAGAACGATGAGTCGGTCGCGCTCCACGCGTGTCTTCTCAAAGCGCGCGCTCGGACCTGAGATCAATATCGCCAGAAGCACCAACACCGCAGCGCGCAAGCAGACCAGAAGCGTGCGCAGCGAGCGAGACATCGGTTTGCCCGCGCCCTGCAATCTGCGATAGCTCCACAGCGCAACCAGAAACGCAGCCACAACGACCAACAACCAAGCCCATGCAGGTAAGGGCCGCTCAAAGACGATGCTCAGTGAACTTGAGTCACTTGGAACTTCGCCTGAGACAAGTCGCTCGATGATCCAACGGACACTCATGCGCGGCCTCCAACGGGAACCGCGACGGCATCGCTCCGCTTTCGGATGCGCCCAACGATGGCAACGGTGCCTTCGACCGATGCCACGCGACGCAGCGATGCGTGAGAGAACATCCGACTCAACACTCCTTCGACGAGAAGGAGAAGCAGTGCCGTGACCAGGAAGAAGAATGACCACTCCGCTGCGACCGGTGCCTCCACAGTGGCAACCTCGGTCTCCGCCGCATGAAAGTGCATGTCGCCGAGAGGCGTGAGGGCTGCGCGGACGGTGTCCATCGAGTTGGGCGTGAGCGCGATGCTCGAGGGATGCACATTCGCCGCCACGACACCGCCAGCGTCGGATCGCCAGACACCCGCCAACGACACCACTTCGGTGCTTCGTCCATCCGCGCCAAGCGTCATAGTGGCGCCTCGATCGGCTCCCTCACTCAACCGCATCGTGGCGGAAGGTTCACCAGAAAGCGTCTCGCCGACCGCGATCTCGTTGCGGCCGTTGGCCAGTTGAATTCCTGCGCGACACATCTCCTGGAGCAACGGAACCATCAGCGGTTTGACTGGCAAGTTCGTCCAGTTGAGTTCGGGTGGTGCGCAGAGCGTAAGAACCAGTCCGCGACTTCCGACCTGTTGAGCTTGCCCCTCGGCGGCTTGGGGAATCTGTGCCACCAAGAACGGCGATCCATCAGCATGCGCGAGCACAACCTCACCCGCCGCAAACCCGCTGAGCGCCATGAACCGCTTCGTTTCGATTGGTGCGACCAGTGCGGTGAGTTCGGGTGCGATCGACGCCAGCAAGCTTGATGGTGGTTGCTCCTCCGCCAATCGCATCGGTGGTGCATGATCGGTTGCTTCGGCCTCCATCCGCATGGGTACGGAGAGACGAGAGAAGAGTGACTGCGCCCAGGGTTGCGCCATGCTCTCGCCTGACGGCATCACGACCACGACTCCACCCGCACGCACAAAGGTCCCAAGGGCGTCACAGGCCGCACCCGAGAGGAGATCGGGTCGCGCCACCACGACGGCGTCCAGTCCGAGGAGCGCGTGTTCATCGCAGCCCGATGGATCGACCTCGCGTACTCGCATCCCTGAGCCCACACTTGGACTCAGTGCACGAGAGATCCACAGCGACGCAGGAACGCGCTCGAGTTCGGACGCATCGAGTGAAGTGCGCCGACCGACGACACCGATCTCGAGATCGCGTCGAACATCGACCGCCGCGAAACCATGATTTCCTGCGGCAAGGACATCATCTTCGAGAGTGATTTCGATGCCGGCACGGCGCAATCCTGGTGCGACTCCTGCGGGCGCCATCTGAAAGTCAACGGTTGCCTCCACCTGTCCCTTCTCCCAAGAGACTGTGCGCTCTGGTGGTGTGGACATGCCCGCGCCACTGGCTCGCACGGTGGTCTGACCGTCCTCAAGCGAGGCACCTTCGCGTGTGAGTGAGGCACGCACGAGAACAGTGTCGCCAAACGGAGAGGGTCGCGCATCGACGCGCACCAAACGCACATCCACTGGAGCACTGGACGCAGGAGTGAGCGCGATGATCTCAACGCGCTTCGACGACACATCGTCGTTCGTGTCCTTGGGTTGATCACCTGGTGCGGTGAGGCCTTGACCATCAGGCAAGCTGGCGCGACGGAAGGCGCTGGCCACCACGATGCGAGCCGCACGATCGAGCCCTCCCTCGGCGGCCCGCTCGATTTCCACGGTCGCTCTTGCCAATTCGAGCGCACCTCTGAGCTCGCTTGGGGTTTGTGTTGGCTCAATGCGGCCCAGCGCCTGCTCAATGGCTGCTGGGTCGGCAGTTGGTGCAAGCAACAGCGTGCTGGGCTTTGAAGCGAGCACAATCCCCACGCGATCGTGCGTCGATCGCTCGGTGAGCATCGCGCGAATCTCCCCGAGCACGCGTGTGAGCTCAGTCTCTGTTCCAGTCTGGAGTCCGCTCGACGCGCCATTGTCCACCACCAGCATCACCAACCGGCGCGTCTCGCGGTTGGTGGATTCTGCGCTGAAGATCGGGACCGCGATGGCGAGTCCAGCGGCGACAAGTGCGAGGCAACGCAGCGTGAGGACCAGCCACTGCTCAAACTTGAGTTTGCGATTGGTGCGTCGCACTGCCTCGCGCAACAGTTCCATCGCTGCCCAGTCCATCGCGACGCGGCGACGACGGAACAGCAAGTGGATGATGATCGGCAACGCCACAGCGGCGGCAGTGGCCACTGCGATTCCTGGGTGGAGGAAGGTCATCCGCCCCGCCTCCCTGTAAAGCTCATTCGTCGATCCAACACTGCTGCGAGCACTGGGCCGACAGACTCGTGGGTGTCACAGACCAAGGCGTCGGCGCCGAACGAGCGCGCGAGACGATTCACGCCATCCACATGTTCGCGCAGCAAGGTGAGGTACGCAGCACGCACGGCGCGCGGATCGGTTTCGAGTGCTTCGCCTCCCTCGAGCCCTTCAAAACGCGCGGGCGCATCAAGGTCAAAGCGAAGCTCCTCGCGGTCGAGCGTCTGCACCAGCATCGCGTCGTGTCCGCGATGCGCGAGCCGCGCAATCGCTGGACGCAGCTCCTCAAGTGGCATCAAGAAATCTGAGACGATCACAAACAGTGCGCGGTTGGTCACACGCGACATCATCTGGTCCACCGCACGACCGACGCGCGCGGTGCCCTGAACAGGCTCACCGCTCAGTGCTCCGACAATGGCGCGCCATTGATCGCGCTGACTCGAACGCCTCACTTGAGTTCGAATCTCTTCATCGAACAACGCAAGGCCAACACGATCGCCTTGATGAAGGCAGATGTAGCCCACAGCCGCCGCGGTGGCGGTCGCGTGATCAAACTTGGTCCACTTTCCAGTGCCGCGGCTTGCGTCAGTTCCGCCCCAACCTCGCTTCACTTCGAGTGTGCCGTAGCGCATCGAACTCGAACGATCAACCAGCACCACGACATCAAGATTGGTCTCCTGCACATAACGCTTCACATAGAGCTTGTCGGTGCGCGCGTAGACCTTCCAGTCGATCTGCCGGATGCCGTCGCCGGGCGCATATTGACGGTGCTCTGCAAACTCGACTGCCAACCCTTGGTAGGGCGAACGGTGCATACCGCTCATCACACCTTCGACAATCATGCGAGCACGAAGCTCAAAGGGCAGCAACTGCCCGAGCGTTTCGGGAGCGAGGTATTGCTCCGCGCGCATCGATCGTTCGGCTGGCTGCCGCGGGTTCGCCACGAACACTGGCTCCTGTTGCGTAGTTGAAAAGACGGGTGAGGGGTGAGCCTGCGAAAGGCTGTCAATCAGTGGGTGACCGCGTCAAGCCCGCGTGAAGAACCTTCGTGACGCACTGCGTCAAGAATGAGACGCACCACATCGTCGCTCTTCACACCGTCTGCTTCAGCGTTGAAGTTCGTCACGATGCGGTGGCGCATCACTGGAAGTGCGATGGAATGCACATGATCGACGGTGGCGTGCGTCGCCCCTTCGAGAAGTGCCTTGGCTTTCGCCGCAAGCACAAGAAACTGACTCGCCCGCGGACCAGCGCCCCAAGCGAGGTAGTCGCGACACACCTTGAGCGCGGGAGCGGTGCCGGTATCGCCGTCTTCACGCACGCGCGTGGCTCGCACGATGTGAATCGCGTGGCGCACGACATGCTCCGCCACAGGAATCTCTCGCACCAGCGCTTGCATGCGAATGATGTCCTCAGCCGTCAAGACTGGAGCTGGTTCCGACAAGCCCGCTGCCGTTGTGCGGGTCACGATCTCGATCTCTTCGGCTTCCGATGGATAGTTCACCCGGATGTTCATCATGAACCGATCGAGCTGCGCTTCGGGCAGTGGATAGGTTCCTTCTTGCTCGATGGGGTTCTGAGTTGCGAGCACGAAGAACGGGTTCGGCAACTTGTACTGCACACCGTTGGCGGTGACCTGTCGCTCCTGCATCGCTTCGAGGAGCGCCGCCTGGGTCTTCGGTGGCGTTCGATTGATCTCGTCGGCCAACACAATGTTGGCGAAGATCGGTCCCTTGACGAAGCGCAACCCGCGCGAGCCTGTGACCTTGTCCTCTTGGATGACCTCGGTGCCCGTCATGTCGCTTGGCATGAGGTCGGGGGTGAATTGCACGCGGGAGAAGTGCAGGCTCAGTGTCTTAGCGAGACTCGACACGAGCAGAGTCTTGGCCAAGCCTGGAACACCTTCGACCACGGCGTGACCGCCGCAGAGAATGGCCAAGATTGCTTGATCAACGACTTCGTCTTGCCCGACGATCGCGTGATGGACCTCGGCACGAACACGATCAATGGCGCGCCTCGACTCTGCAACCGCCACCAGCGCGTCACTCCAGGTTGGAGAGAACGCTGCAGTACTTGGTACGCGCCGAGGGGTGTGGTTTGAGGTGTGGGTCGGCGCGGCTGAGGGCGCGTCCTGTGTGTCCGACCTGCCGTCGGACCTTGCATCGGTCATGGTGGCTCTCCTTGCCATACCGCGCCGCGAACAGTGCGCGCCGCCGAGACACCGAGTATAGAGATCGCTGCCTTCTGCTCGGTCGATCCGATGCCTGAACTCCCCGAAGTCGAACATCTCCGCCGGTCGCTCGAGCCGACACTCCTGAGGATGTGCCTTGGTGCGGTCACGATTCGTCGCGCGAGCGTCATCACGCTCGCGGATGAAATCGTGACTCGGAAGGCGTCACTCTTGCAACGCGCGCTCCTCTCGGAGTCGCGCATCCGCGCAACTCATCGCCATGGAAAGCAGTTGGCCTTCGAGTCGCAGGATGGTCGCGTGCTGGTGGTCCAGCTTGGCATGACCGGCTCCGTCACTTTCGAACAGGGACCTGTCCCGCGAGGAGTCCTCGGTCGACACCGTCATGTGACCTGGCAGCTCGAAGATGGGTCGAGAATGGTCTTCCGCGATCCCCGACGATTCGGTGGGTTGACGGCCTATGGCTCGCTTGCTGCGCTTCGCGCCGCGTGGAGTCGGCTCGGACCAGATGCCCTCACGATTGCGCCAAACCGACTCTTCGAGCGGGTGCACTCGACGGCCCGCCCGATCAAGACAGCCCTGCTCGACCAGGCGGTGCTTGCGGGGGTGGGGAACATCTACGCGGATGAGAGTCTGTTTTCAGCTCGCATCCACCCGTGCCGGCCCGCGTCAAGCCTCACAGAGGCCGAGGTGGTCAGCCTTGCTCGGGCGATCCGACTGGCGCTCCGTAGGGCGGTCACCCGCGGCGGATCGACTCTCCGTGACTATCGGGACGCCCTCGGCCGAGCTGGGACCGCCAGCCAAGACCACGCCGTCTATGGCCGCAAGGGGATGCCTTGCAAGCGGTGCGGAGGGTTGCTCGAAGGCGCCCAATTCCACGGTCGAGCAACCGTTTGGTGTGCCTGTTGCCAAGACTTATCCACAAGCACCGCGCGTACTCGGGCGCGGCCAAAGAGTGCCACTTGAACCGACGGTTCTCGGAGACAACGGTGTGTCAGCTCAACAGGTCTCGGACCACGTTTCACGGGTTGTCTGTTCAGGGTCTGTAAAAGGACCCTCTAGAAGATTCTTCTTCTTACCTAGTAATGAGCCCTGTCTCGGTGTGGATATCGCAACCACATCGCGCCGAAGTCTCGCTGCGACAGAACGTTGCACCGTTCGTTCTTCGGAGGATTCCTTCCAACTCCATGTCAATTGGAGTCAGGGTCTGCCACCCGCAGCGACGCTGAACGAACTTCTCTAGGGCGAACGCCCCTCTGGTCCAACAACGACTGTCTGGAACCCCTTCGTTTCAGGCACTCATCAACAGGATTTCCACACGAGAATTCCTCGCCCACCACAGACTGCTCTGTGACTCAGCGTTCCGCTCGTTGGAGGAGGTCTTGCTCGATGCGATCGACCTCAGCTTGGAGCTTTCCATCAGCTCCAGCCTTCTCTTCGATCGTCCGAACGGCGTGCATAACCGTTGTGTGGTCACGACCACCGAAGTAGCCGCCGATTTCCTCGAGGGAAAACCGCGTGTGTTTGCGCGCGAGGAACATGCAGACCTGCCGAGGCATCGCAATCGACTTGTTTCGACGCTTCGACAAGAGGTCGGTCAGCTTCACATCGTAGAACCGCGTGACGCTGTCGATGATCGACTGCAGACTCGGTGCGTTTCCGCTCCGCGAAGACGCCTCCCCATCAAGGGCCTGCTTGGCCAGCTCGAGGGTGATGGGAACGCCCGACGCCATGGCCACACCACGAACGCGAGTGAGGGCGCCTTCAAGTTCGCGAATGTTCGTATCAACCTTGGCCGCAATGTACGAGGGGACATCTTCAGGAAGCGCGATGCCATGGAGGAGCGCTTTCGCTTTGATGATTGAAACCCGGGTCTCGAAGCAGGGCCGCTCAATGCGGGCCACGAGTCCTGCCGCGAACCGACTGGTCAGGCGCTCCTCAAGATCAGGGATCTCGGTTGGAGCCGCGTCCGAGCTCAAGATGATCTGCTTCCCGAGTTGGTACAGCGCATTGAAGGTGTGGAAGAACTCTTCTTGCGTCTGATCACGCTTGGACAGGAAGTGGATGTCATCGATCACCAGCACATCCGCAGTGCGGAATCGATTGCGGAAGTCGTTCATTCTGCCGACACGCACGGCTTCGTGGAAGAGATCCATGAACGCGTTGCATGAGATGTAGCAGAGTCGGAGTGAGGGTTGCGCTTGCAGCAGTGCTTGGCAGACTGCGTGAAGCAGGTGGGTCTTTCCAAGGCCGACACCACCATGGATGAAGTACGGGTTGTAGGCGCGGCCTGGTTGCGCAGCGACGGCCTGCGCCGCAGCATGAGCAAGCCGATTGCCCGGTCCAACCACAAACGACGCGAAGGTGTAGTCGGGGCTGAGCAGCATCTGCTCATCGAGCCACGCAGGTCTCTCTGTTGCGTCATCCGCCACACCAGCGACCTGTTGCGCGCGTACATCGAACTTCGCGTCGTCGTCAGGACTCACGAAGCGAACAACCAAGAGTCGGCCCGTGACACCCTGCGCTGCTTCGGTGAAATGTGTGGCGCATGAACGCTGGAGGTAGCGCAGTTGCACTGGCTCACGCACCACCAATCGCAGCACGCCGTCACGGATTTCCGATGGCTCGATGTCATCGAACCAATGCCTGCAGATGTCGGGATGGTTCTTCCGCAGATAGTCGATGAGCGACTCGCGAAAGGCAGGTTCGATCCGTTGCATACAGAGGCCGGTACTTTCACGCGAAAGTCTCGCCGAGCCTCTGGAGTGGTGGTTGAACACCACCCAGAGAAACGCCGACACTTGAATTTCCTGAGCCAAGAATTGTCGCGTCCCACCGCAACAACACACCCCCTCGAACTTCTCGACGAGGGGCGCGGACGATAGAGACTCGCCCCAAAGCCGTCAACGCGCGCAGCACCACCCCGTTCGTGGCCGTGCAAACACGGCTTTCCGCAGCACACTCACTCCGAACTGGCTGGAATTTCTTCTTGACTTTCGCGAGGCGGAAGCTCTGTGTTGGCGGGAGCAGCGGGGGCGGGGTTCGCAGCACTCAGTGCCTTGGCCAACTGCGCGTCGTAGCGCGCACGGTTGGTGCGATGATCCATCAAGAGGTGGATGCGAGCAGCATGTTCGCCCGCCAACGCTTCGATGCGCTCACGCGCATAGTGAATGGTGGTGCGTCGCGAGACATGCACCAACACAATCGCCTCAGCCTTCCAGACAGGAAGCATGCGGATGATGTCATCGATATGAAGGTGCATCCCTGTACGAGCACGCTCGCCATGATCAGGTTCGAAGAAGGTGCATTCAGCAATCACGATCTTGGCGTCCGCGAATTCATCACGCACCAGGAACTCGCCAGGCGCGGTATCTCCGCTGTAAGCAACCAGCGGGATCTCCATCTGCTTGGTGATCTCAGTGCCGCGCGTGCGAAGCTCACGCAACTTCTCTTGCGGAAGATCACGGAACTCCTCCTTGAGCTTGCTGCGCCGTTCCAGCACAGAGAATCCGAGACTCGGAACGGTGTGTCGTGTCTCGATGCCACGCAGCAAAATGTTGTTCTTGAGCTCGAGGTCCTTCTCGGGCTCGAGCGCGACAATATCGAAGGGTGTGCGCTGTCGTTCGAGCGGCTCCCATGCACGCATCATTCCCCGTAGCGCTGGTTCGAGTTCGGGATGGCAGACGCAACGACCCACTGGAACCCGCGGCTTTCCGTCGGGCTTGTCGGGCATGTGGGTTTCACCACCGATCTTCTGAAAGTAGCGCTGACTGAACCAGTACGGAAGGCCGCCCACATGATCCATGTGCGCGTGCGACAGCGCGATCGTCGGGACACTGAGCACTGCGCGGGTGCACTGGCCGATGTCGAAGGCGACATCGAGTTCGGGGATTTGGATGACGGTTTGCTCGCCCGCGACGCTGATTCCCTGCACGCGATACGGAGGGAGATACAGGAAGCCGAGCTGGCCCTCTCGGGCAGGTGCGCTAGGAAGCAAAGGGGAACTCCGACGGTCACGCTTTCGCGCGATCGGGGTGCGAGTGAGAGTGCGCAAGGTATTGGCGCATGGCAGAGCGGTCAACGGCCGATCCAACACCTCCATCTGTGCGGGTTGTGCGGACGGCTCGGGTATCGGAACACACATCAGCCCACCACGCTTGGAAGTGACGCCATGAGGTGGACGATGGATCGAGTATGGAAGACGCGGGTTTCAGTCCACTCCGATCAAGTTCCCCGGGCGCCATGGAGTCAGGGAATCGCCTGCTTCTGCTGGTTCGAGAGCTCGAGCGCAAGTTGTGCTCACTCTCACGAGCACTCGATGCGCGCGACGCAGGAGAGCTGCGTCGATTGGCCGCAGGCATTGCGGAGGCGGCGCATGAAGATCTCGATTGCGGTCTGATTGGACTCGACGATGAGGACGATGGGCTGCTGGATGAGATGCAGTTCT
Source organism: Planctomycetaceae bacterium (assembly GCA_947490615.1). Lineage (GTDB taxonomy): Bacteria > Planctomycetota > Phycisphaerae > Phycisphaerales > SM1A02 > QWPT01. Next base: position 94,433 of record CANLHK010000007.1, read on the forward strand.
CATCGATCACTGAACGCACCGAGGATCTCGTGGCCTTCTGTCGAGCGGCGATGGACGATGCGGCGCAAACCGCGCAGGACGATCGCGTCGCGGAGTTGCTCGATGACGCAACACCCGACGATCTGTGTGACGACGGCTTCGGCTTTGGACCACAACGGGAGCGCGATGACTCATGAATCCCGCGGCGCTCTCTGATCAGGCGAGACCATCAATCCCACGCATTCTTGCGGTCGATGATTCCGAGCTCATGCATCGGCTGCTCCGTTCGCGGTTGCAGCTTGAGCAAGTTGAGATTCACACTGCGCTGAATGGTGAGGATGGTCTGCGTATGGCCGAGACCCTGCAGCCCGAGGTGATTCTGCTCGACATCGATCTTGAAGGCATGGATGGGTTCGAAGTGCTCCAGCGCCTGAAAGAGAATCCTAAGACTCGCGACATCGCGGTCATCTTCATCAGCGCGAGTTGCGAGACAATGGAGCGCGTCCGCTGTCTTGACCTTGGCGCAGTGGACTTCATCCCCAAGCCATTTGAGATTGCCGAACTCAAGGCGCGGGTTCGATCCGCCCTTCGTGTGCAACAACTGCTTCGGATGCTCTCGCAGCGCGCGCAACTCGATGGTCTGACGGCGCTGTGGAATCGCGCCTACTTCGACCAACGGTTGGCCGCAGAGTTCAGTGAGTCGGTGCGCCACGACCGACCGATGTCACTGGTGATGTGCGACATCGATCACTTCAAGGGCGTGAACGATCGCTTCGGTCACCCGTTCGGCGATGAAGTACTCGCGCTGTTTTCCACGATTCTCTCTGGAGGTCGCGTGAGCGACATTCCCTGTCGCTATGGCGGCGAGGAGTTTGGCGTCATCCTTCCTGCGACGGCGATCACCGAAGCAGCTGAGGTTGCCGAGCGATTCCGTCGCGCGTTTGAGACGCACCCGTGGCGGCGGCATCCCGACCTCACGCTCACCGCGAGTTTCGGAGTCGCTGACCTCACCTCGCCTCCTCCAAGCGTGACCAGCGCCGATCTGTTGGTCCGCGCGGACACCGCGCTCTACGCGGCGAAGCATGGTGGTCGCAATCGCGTGGCGATCAACAGCCTTCCACTCGCGGCCTAACACTGCCACACAGAAGCCGCGCGCTGTGAGACAATCGCGGCGTGCCGACCCTCATCGATCAAGCCATCTGCATCCGCCAGTGGGATTGGTCGGAGACGAGTCAGACCGTCAGTCTGTTTTGTCGTTCCTGGGGAATGCTGCGCGGACTGGCCAAAGGCGCGCGCCGAGAGCGGGGGAGTTTTTCTGGCGGGATCAGCATGCTGTCGCGCGGCGAGATCGTGGCGGTCATCAAGCCCGAGCGCGAGCTGCAGACACTCACCCAGTGGACCTTGTTGCAGATGTTCCGTCGTCCACACGACGATCTCGAGGCAAACCTCTACGCACTCTCAATGACCGAATTGGTGCAGCGCTTTCTTCCGCCTTCTGTCCCACAGATCGCGCTGTTTGATGCGCTCCTTGCGGCACTTGAACGACTCGAAGAGGGAGAACGGCCAGCACCTGAGTTTCTCTCCTTCGCGTTCACACTGCTGCGCGAGGTTGGGCATGAACCTCGGATTCACCTGCCCGACGCTTCGCAGGAGCCGATCCCGAGCACATGGCTGGCGTTCGATGCCGAGGATGGCGGAGTCGTGGACTTCCGCCTCTTTCCCCGTTCATGGCGGATGCGTCCGAGCACTCTCGAAGTGCTGATCAAGGTGGCAGCGAGAGAACCACTCGAGCATTGCGACTCCGATGTCGTTGATCGGGCGAACCGGCTGCTTATCGCCTATTCCCGCACCATCGTGCGCGATGACCTCGCGGCGTGCACGCTTGCGACCTCGCCTCACCGACTCCCAAGTGAGCCACGCGCAGAATTGACCGAGGTGGCTTCACCTCAAACTCCGCAAAGTCCATAAAGTTTTTAGACGACGGTGATCCGCCCACTCAGGCACTCCGATGCAAGAGGAGAGGCCCCGAGTTCACCATGTCCCAATCCTCCCTTGATCGCGTGCTGTGCTCACCAAATCTGCCGACCTTGCCCGTCGTGGCGATGCGGGTGTTGGAGCTCACAGCCAAACCTGATGTCTCGTTGCGCGAGATCGCGGCCGTCATCGAGAACGACCCAGCCATTGCGGCGAAGGTCATTCGCACCGTCAATTCCAGTTACTACAGCCTGAATACGCGCTGCGGCTCGATTCACCACGCGCTGGCGTTTCTCGGTCTGCAGACGGTGAAGGCTCTCGTGCTTGGGTTTAGTCTCGCGCACTCCATCGATGGTGGTGGCGATGATGAGGTGAGCTTTGACTTCCTGAGCTACTGGAGGCGCTCGATCTACACCGCCGCCGCTGCGCGCGAGATCGCGCTGCTTCATCGACGCTGCGATCCTGATGAGTCCTTCACCGCGTCGATCGTCCAAGACCTCGGCATGGTGGCGCTCTGGCGCGCGTTTGGTGATCGATACTTGCAGGTCGTTGACCTCGCGAGAAATGACCATCGTCGACTCATTGCCATGGAGATCCGCACCTTTGAGATCGATCATGCGAGCGTGAGCGCCGCGATGTTGAGTCGCTGGCACTTCCCCGACAAAATCACGGAAGCGGTGCGCTGTCACCATCGTTCGCATGAAGCGAGCATGTACGCGGCAGCGCTGGCGCGCACCCTTGAGCTGGCGGGAATCGCTGCCAATGTGCTCACACAAACTTCAGGCGAGAACGAACTCGCACGGTTTCGACAGGATGGACAGGAGTGGTTCGATCTTCGGCCCGCGCCGATGACGCTGCTCCTGCAACGGTTGACCGATCGCGCGAACGACCTGTCCACCGCGTTCAAACTTGACATCGGCGTCACACCCGATGTCGATGCGATTCTTGAATCCGCCGCGCGGATCAAGCGAGAGCAGCGGCTTGTCGAGCCCGCGCTTGAAGCGGATGGATGTGAGCTCTTTGAACACGGTTCGGTCTCGCTCGCGGCCATCCCCGATGCGGGCGCGTTTGGCGATGCGTTGCAGCGAACCTTTCGTGCATCGAGTCGCCATGCGGGCGTCGGCGTGATCTTGCTCGGCATCGATCGCGCTCGCGCGGTGCAGACAGGATTTGGTGCGCGCGCCGTGGAAGCGGCGATGCTGCACGCCATTCGATCGATTCGCGAAGTCGCGCCGAGTGCGTCAGCAATTTTTCGTTTCGTCGGTGCAGAGCTCGCGGTGATCGTGCCTGAGACAGAGATTGATGACCTGTGTCGCGTGGCCGAAGTTGTTCGCCGCGACATCGCGTTGCGGCCAGTGCCCTTTGAGCAGGCGACGGAACATTCGTTTCCGACGACGGTGTCGATTGGTGTGGCCATCTATGACCCCAGCGGTGAGGTGTCGAGTGGGAGCGGTATTGAAACTCCCGATCAATTAGTGCGTGGAGCGATGTTCGCGTTGGCCAACGCGCGTCGCATCCGCAATCGTGTCATCGTGTTTCGCCGTGACCTCAAGCCTGAGACTGAGCAGCACTAAGCGCAGTTCACGCGCCAGCATCCAAGGGGCCTGTGGCGATCTCGCCTTCGGGCACCACCACAACCTTCACCGTGGGAACCAAGGGGAACCGTGCACAGCACGCACGGATTTCTGCCAAGGTGACGCGGGAAATGCGTTCGACTTCTTCTTCGAGTGGAAGGTACGCGGCGCCATAGCCCCACAAGGTTCCGAGTCGGAACATGCGGCCATTGGGTCGTTCCGCCGCCGCCGCCGCGCCGGTGGCGATGCGACTGCGCGCGCGCAAGAGATCGTCTTCGGTGAGTGACGCAAGAATCGCGTCGAGCTCGCGTCGCAAGATGCCCTCGATCTCATCGACCTTGTCAGGATCACACACCGCAAAGAGGGTGGAGTCTCCCAACCCATCATGGCCGTCGTACGCGGCGCTGGCTTCTTCGGCGATGCCCGACTCGACAAGCGCCCAATGGAGACGCGAGCCATCACCACCACCAAGCACATGCATGAGAATCCCTGCGGCGTATCGCAACTCGTCTTGGATCGACGGGCCAGGAAACGACAAGAGCACATAGGCGCGCGCCGTGTTCTTGAGTGGGAGTGTCGCGCTGGCGGGTTTCGAGGTCCACGCGGGGTAGTCACGCCTGGGATCGCCTGATGTCCAACTGCCACAGAGCGCTTGCGCGTCCCGCACCAAGGCGTCGAAGTCCATGTTGCCCGCCGCAACGAGCACGGTGTTGTTGGGCGTGTACCGCGCTGCGAAGTACGCCGCCATCTGCTCACGGGTGAGTGCGGTGACCGACTCTTTCGTGCCGAGCACGCGATGCGCCAATGGATGACCTTCGTAGAGATGCTCCATCATCGCTTCGATGCCAACCCAAAATGGTTGGTCGGAGTACATGGCGATCTCTTCGAGAATGACGCCCTTCTCCTCAGTGAAGTCAGCGTCACGCAACGATGGCCGCAGAATGTCAGCAAGGATCTCGAGCGCTTCGTGGGCGCGATCGGGCAGCACATGGGCGTGGTAGGCCGTGAGCTCACTCGTGGTGAACGCATTTTGGGCGGCGCCAAGTTCGTCGAAGTCGCGGTTCACATCTTCGGCTTTGCGCTTCTCACTCCCCTTGAACATCATGTGCTCAAGGAAGTGTGAAACTCCCATAAGTTCGCGCGGCTCATCGCGTGCGCCCGTCTTGACGAAGAAACCGAGTGCGGTCGTGTGCGCGGACGCGTCGATCTCCGCCTGGATTTCGAGCCCGTTGGAGAGTCGTGCGGTTCGGTGCACGACCGAGGAGCGGACCAGTGTGGCATTCATCGAAGCACTCATGAGAGTCGAAGTCTAACGAGGCGCGCGATCTCTTACACTGAGCGTCCGATGGTTTCTCCGACCCCAGAACCGCCTGCAAACAAGGGCATTCCTTCACCCGACGCGATCACGCGCACGCTCGCGCGCCATCCGCGTCCGTTGGGTGGTGACACCCAGCGCGCGACGGGCGCTCCACGACTTGAACTCTCGTCACAGGTCCTCAACAACCGCGAGGCGCCCGTGCATCACTTGCGCATTCAGCGAAAGCCCGAGTGGCTTCGGGCGCGTGTTCCTGGTGGCGAGGGCTACGAGCGCCTCAAGTCCATCATTGATGAGCACAAGTTGCACACCGTCTGTCAGGAAGCGTCCTGCCCGAACATGGGTGAGTGTTGGGGACGCGGCACCGCGACGATCATGATTCTCGGTGACACCTGCACGCGTGCCTGTGGGTTCTGCAACATCAAGACAGGCAAGCCCGCCTCCTTGGATCGCGATGAACCGCGGCGCGTGGCTGCTTCCTTGGCGTTGATGAAGCTGAAGCATGTCGTCATCACGAGCGTGAATCGCGACGAACTCTCTGATGGTGGCGCTGCGATCTGGGCCGAAACCGTTCATCGCGTCCATGAAGCGTGTCCATCGATGTCCGTCGAGATTCTCGTGGGCGATTTCCAAGGCGACGCTGCGGCACTTGAAACGGTCTGTGCCTCTCGGCCTGAGATCATTGCGCACAACATGGAGACGGTGCGGCGCATGCACGGCGCGGTGCGCCCACAGGCGAAGTACCAGCGATCTCTTGAGGTCCTGACGCACTTCAAAAAGTCAGGCCTCGTGACCAAGACGGGCATCATGGTCGGTATCGGCGAGCACGACGAGGAGGTGCTGGAATTGCTCAGCGATGTGCGTGCCGCAAGCGACGCCGACATCATCACGATTGGGCAGTATCTGCAACCAACCCGCAACCATCTACCGATCGATCGCTGGGTTCATCCCGACCAATTCGCGATGTTTCGCCGCGAGGCGCTCACGCGCGGATTCAAAGTCTGTGAGAGTGGACCACTGGTTCGCTCGAGCTACCACGCCGAGGAGCAGGCTTCACGCATGCCTTCGGGCGACGGCGCGATGTCGTGACGCGTTTAGTGTCCTGAGGATCCTGAAGCAGGTGCCGCCTCTGCAGCAGCGGGCGCTTCGACGGCAGCAACAGGTTCCGCCGCGAGGATCGTGATCGGTGCGACGATGGGCCGTTGCGCAGCGGCATAGGCAAACCACCACGCGACGGGGGTCCACAGCGCCATCGTCACTGCCGCGATACTGAGAATCGGACGCGCCGCTTCAGGGATCAGGTGCATGGGAGCTGCAAGAGCGCGCAGCGGCATTGCGACAGCACGCATCAGGACACCCATGAGGAGCGGAAGGACGCGCGTGAACAGCAACACGCGCGGCGCGGCGTTTGCCAACTCCACAGGAATCAGCTCGGGGCTCACGGCTGAGGCCACGGCTGAGGCCACAGTTGAGGCCACAGTTGAGGTCGCGGTGGCTGCGTCAGCAACAGGTTGCGCGGTTGCTGCGACAGCAACAGGGGTCGTCGGCGCGGCGGGCACTGTGGAAACTTCGACAACTTGCGCTGTCGGTGCGGCGGAAGCCAATGGAATCGCGCTCTCCGCGGCGGCCGCGGGCGGAGTCACCACTTTCACCACAGGCGCTGCGGCAGCGTCGAGCTCGGTGCGTGCAAGGTCGCCAGGGATTTCGCGCGCGATGCCTGCAAACGGCGGGAGCGGATTGCTCATGCCTGGCGCTGCAAACGACGGCTTGGCCACGCGACTGGTGCCAAACGCGGCGATCAGCGCGCGGTTGACCGCATCTTCTTGCCCACTGAGTACGCGTTCGTCGAAGACCGAGCGCAAGGCGCGATCGATATCTCCGTCCGCAGATTTCAGCAGCGAGTCGGCATCGTCGGCGATGGCGGCATCGATCTCGAGAAGGAGGGGATCGATCGGAGCCTGCTCAAACGCCTCCTCCTGCGTCAGCACTTCGGGCGAGACCGATGCTGCGGGCGCGCTCAGTGTCGAGGGTTCAGGATCTGCAGTTCCGCCAGCGAGGAGCGCTTCGATTTGCTGTTGCAGCGCGGCGAAGTCGTCGGCGCTTGGTGCGGCGGGCGCAGCGTGCGTCGTCATCTCTGTGAGTGATTGCACATCGAGCCTTGCGTTGGCAAGTGCTTCCGCCACCGCTTGATCGATGTCCGACTGCGCGGCTGGCTTCGTTGACGGCGGAGGGCTGGTGCTCTGCTGCTCCATACTGCCCGTTATCGGCAGGCTTTTGACTCGACTCAATCAAAACCTCCAAGAGAGTCATGAGGCGGGGTGATTGCCCCAATGTTGGTTCGCCGCAGCCAATTAGGGCTGGTGGTGGGGTGTTTAGCACCAGCAAGGCGAAGGCACGGTCACCATGCGCGCCCCCGCCGAACGGAGCCTTTGCCCGATGCCCGATCGCAGTTTCCCTCATCCAAGCTTGAACCGACCACCTGAGCGGCGCGCTGTGACGCGGACGCCGTTCCCTTCGCATCTCGTCGTGGTGTGGGCAGACACGAAGCCCGAGCCGTTGGTGTACGAGATGGTCGACCTGAGTGGTGGCGGGACTCGGCTGATCGCGGACGAGTCGGTCCCGGTTGGTCGCAACGGGCACGCGGTCCACATTCTCCCTGAGCGCACCAAGATTGATCGCGGGTTCACCGTGGTGTGGTGTCTTTGCGCGCACAACACGGAGTGTCACTTCGGGGTTCGCTTCGAGCCGCTGGGCGATCATTGCGGCAGCCTGTGACGGGCAACTGGTCGCATTCGGCGCAGAACTGAGCCTCAGGCGCGTTGTTTGCGGCGTGGCGGAGTTCAGGACACAATCTGAGCATGCTGCTCCCAGTGCTGCTGTTCTTGTTTGCCGCACAGACTCCACCCTCAAGTTCGCCACCGCCATCCGACACCTTCGCTGACGCGATCAGTGCGGCGTTGGAGAAGGCGGGCTCGAACCGCGCCGAGCTTGAGGCGTTCATGACGCGCGCGCGCGATTCGGGCGATGCCCAGAAGTGCGACGCGGCGCGCTGGCTCATCGCCAACATGGACGGACACGGCTTCGCGAGCATCGAGCTCACGACGCGCGAGGGCACGCGCCTTGACTTCGACGCGTTGCGGTACCCATCACTTGCGGAGGCCAAGGTTGCTCTGAGTGCGTTGGAAGCAAGGCACCCAGGGTGCGACTTCCAGAAGATTCGATTCGACAGCGACCTCGAGCATGCGACGGCCGACTTTCTCTTTGCGCATCTCGATGAGGCGTTTGATGCGTGGCGCACGATGCCATGGGCGAAGTCCATTCGCTACGAAGTCTTTCGCGACTGCATCCTTCCCTATCGCGGAAGTAACGAACCACTCGGGCTCTGGCGCAATCCTGCCCGTGCGCGGCTCGTCGAAGTCTGTCGGGAGAACGCCACCGAAACCGATGTGCGCGTCTTGGGCGAGAAGGTGCGCGCACTCGTGCATCCTTGGACAGGCTTCACCGATCTCTACTACCTCCATCCGACCGACCAGAGTTACGCCGAAATGTGTGAGCGCAAACTTGGTCGTTGCGAAGACATCACCAACATGATTTCGTTTGGCATGCGTTCGGTCGCTGCGATGTGTGCGAGCGACTACACGCCGTGGTGGGCCGCAAGCGACAACAACCACGCGTGGGAAGTGATCCTCGACGCCAATGGTCAGGGCCACGCGGGACTCGCGGGGCGCGCGGCGAAGGTCTATCGCAAGACTTTCGCGCATCAACCCGACAGTCTTGCGGCCGTGAAGAGTGCCGACGACACTGTTCCCAAGTGGCTGTCGAGTTCGCACTACCTCGATGTGACGGCGCAGTACCAACCCACAAGTGAGGTCACCGTCGAGCTGGCCAAGAATGCTGAGCACCAGCGCTTTGCGTACCTCGCCGTCTTCAACGGCGGATCGTGGCGACCGATTCATTGGGCGCGCATTGACCATGGACGCGCGCGGTTCACGGCGATGGGGCGCAACATCTGCTACCTCCCGATGGTTCATGTTGGCGACAACGATGAACCAGCGGGCGCGCCCTTCGTGATCGACACCGACGGCATCGTGCACACGCTGGCCGCACTTGCGGCGCCTGCGGCGACCTTGCTCGCGACCACGACCAAGCCCGAAACCACTGATCCCGATACAGGAGTCCTGCGCGCGCGCACCGTGGTGAAACCCGACGCTGCGTTTGAGCTCTTTGTCTGGCGCGACGGTGGATGGAAGACGATTGGTCGCATCGAGCGCGGCGAAGCGTCACACGCCTTTGAAGGTCTTCAGGGCGATGGCCTCTATTGGTTGGTCGCGGATGGATCGGAGAAGCTCGAACGGATCTTCACCATCGATGTCGGTCAGCAGGTCTTCTGGTGACGACGACGGCCCGTCGCGCGCGCGGTCCCACCATCATCATCAATGTCGATGACCTTGGACTGCACCCCGCGGTGCGTCGCGCGGTCGAGGCGTGTGCAGCGCGGGGCACGGTGACCTCCGCAAGCCTCCTCGCCAACGGACCCGATCAGGACAGCATCCGTCCGTATCAAGGCATCTCTCTCGGGGTGCATCTCAACATCGTGCGTGGCACACCGCTTTCGCCGCGAAGTGAAGTGCCATCACTCGTGGGAGCAGACGGGAACTTCCTTGGGAGCTTTGGACGAGTGGCTTCGCGCCTGCTGCGTCGACAACTTCGACACGACGAGGTCTCCCTCGAATGGTCGCGACAGGTCGACGCACTGCAGCAGCGCGGTATCGAGCTGACCCACCTCGACGCCGAGCAGCACACCCACTGTTTGCCAGGGCTGTTTCCGATTGCGTGCGCGGTTGCGCGCGAGCATGGAATCGGTTGGGTGCGGCGCAGCGAAGAACGCTTCGGGAATCTCTCTCTCGGAATGCCCGCCTTGCGGCGCGGGTTGTTGCGCGCCCTTTCAGTGCACGGGCAATGTCCACCGGGGATCCAAAGCGCGGACGCGGTGTGGGGCCTCGCGGAACAAGGATCAGCGTTCACGGCGAAGGCGTGCGCACGCGCGCTCCACGGCATTGGTCCGCGACTCATCGAAGTCGTCTGCCATCCCGGTGAGCCACACGCGGGCGATCCTGCTCTTCCCGCGTCGTTCGGTAGGATGCGAGTGCAGCGTTGGTGGGAGCACGAGCTCCACGCGCTCTTGGATGGATCTTGGATCAGCACCGCTCAAGAACAGGGTTGGCGGCTCTCGGGATTCCAAAGTCTCTGACTCGCAGCACGCGCAACGCACTTCACTATGCACACGATTGAGCTCTCAGTCATCGCGCCCGTCTACAACGAGGAACTGTGCATCGAGGAGTTCCTGCGCCGAACCGATGCAGCGCTCCGCGCCACGGGGCTCACGCATGAAATCATCATCGTCTCCGATGGCTCAACCGATGGCACCGAACGACTCCTCCGCGAGAGCGCTGCGAAGTACCCAACACTGCGAGCGTTCTTTCTTGCGCGCAATGTTGGACAGTGCGGAGCGCTCTACGCAGGCATCCAACAGACGCGCGGTCGTGTCGTCGTCGTGACCGATGGTGATCTGCAGCATCGGCCTGAAGACATCATCGTGCTCTATCGAAAACTCCAAGAAGGCTTCACGCTCGTCTCTGGAAACCGCGCGGGGCGACCAGAGTCACTCTTGACCAAGCGATTCCCCAGCCTGGTTGCCAACTGGTTGCTTCGTCAGGTGACGGGCTGTCAGATTCGCGACATGGGTGGCTTCAAAGCACTCGACGGCGCGATGGCGCGCTCACTGCGTCTGCGTCCTGGCCACCATCGCTTGCTTCCAGCCTTGGTGCATATGCGCGGCGGTTCGACCGCAGAACTCTGGATCGAGTGCCAAGAGCGCTTCGCGGGGAAGAGCCACTACGGGATTTCGCGCTCGTTCGATGTCATCTTTGATGTGCTGATGCTCGGCTTCCAGTCGAGCTTCAAGGCGCGTCCGCTCTATCTCTTTGGCCGTATCGGCATCCTGCTTCTGCTCGTCGACTGTCTGGTCATGCCTTGGCTGCTCTGGGAGAAGTTTGCCCACGATGTCGATATGGGAACTCGTCCACCGTTTCTCGTGGCGATCATGTTCTTCCTTGCGGCACTCTTCTTCCTTGCGATGGGCTTCGTGCTTGAACTCCTGACCGACGCGAACAACGCGATCGGATCGATCAAGCCGTATGTCGTGCGCGAAGAGGTCGCTGGCGACGCGGCGCGGTAGTGTCTCTGCGCGCCGTGCGGCGGGGTGCTTTCGTACACTTCGACGATGCGCTGCAGTTCCCGTGCACTCGTTGCCCTTGTTGCTTTCACATTGGTTCCGTCGTTCGTCGCGTTCGCGCAGAACGGCGATCGCGCAGGCGAAGTGCAGGACGACATTCCTCCGCAGTGGCGCGTGCAGGATGCGCCGATCCGCTCCGCCAACGAGGAGCGCGCGACCTTTGAACTGGTGGATGGATACGAAGTGCAACTTGTCGCGAGCGAGCCGCTCATCGAAGCTCCCGTTGCGCTGGAGTTTGGCGCGGACGGTCGACTCTGGGTGCTGGAGATGCGCGGCTACATGCGTGACACCAGTGGTGCAGGTGAACAAGAACGACTCGGTCGTATCAAGGTGCTGCGCGACACCGATGGCGATGGCACGATGGACACGGCCACAGTCTTCCTCGATGGACTGGTGATGCCGCGCGCCATGGCGCACTGGCGCGATGGGCTTCTGGTCGTGGAGCCCCCGAATCTACTCTTTTGTCGCGACCTCGATGGCGATGATGTCGCCGACGAGTCGCGCATCATTGCCTCAGGATTCGCGGGCCTCGACAACCCCGAGCATGCGGGCAACGGACTGCTCTTCACGCTCGACAACACCTTCACGTGCTCGCAGCATCCGTTTCGGTTCCTTCCCGCGACGAGTGGCTCACGCGGTGCGTTGCGTGTGGAGGCAGTCGCGCCGCACGGACAGTGGGGCATCAGCGAAGACGCGCTGGGGCGTCTGTACTACTCGCCGAACTCCGATCCACTCTTGGTGGACCTCGTGCCCAAGCAGTACGCGGCACGCAACAACAGTCAGAAGAGTTTCGAGGGAGTTCCCGCGCGGGCCGCGAGTGATCTGCGCGTGCATCCATCGCACCTTACGCCTGGCGTCAATCGCGGCTACCAGAAGGGAGTGCTGCGCGAAGGAAAGCTGGCAAACTTCACAGGCGCCTGCAGTCCGTTGGTGTACGAAGGCTCACTGCTGGAAGAGATGCGTGGTTGCGCACTGATCTGTGAAGTGGCGGGCAATCTGGTGCATCGCTATCGCTTGAGCGAGGTTGACGGCCAAGTCACAGCCACGCCCGCCGATGGCGAGCGCTCCTTCTGGACCTCGACCGACGAACGCTTCCGTCCTGTCGCCACAACCGTCGGACTCGACGGCGCGATCTATGTCGCAGACATGTATCGCGGGATCATCCAGCACCGCAACTTCATGACGACCTTCTTGCGCACGCAGGTCGATGCGCGTGGTCTCACCCAACCTGTTGACGCGGGCCGCATCTGGCGCGTCGTGAACAAGGGCGGTGGCGTTCCGCTGCGAGCGCCTGACTACGCCAAGGAGAGCGATGCGCATTTGGTCGCCGCACTTTCGAGCGGCGAGAAGTCGGTGCGCGAGGTGGCGCGTCGACTGATTGTTGAGCGCAAGAGCACCGTGGCCATCGAATCGATCGCCACCGCGCTCCGAGAGTCGATGCCCACAGCGATTCGACTGGAACACCTCTGGGCGCTTGCTGGAACTGGAGCGATGGATCGCGCGACTGTGTTGCACGCCCTTCAGAGCGACGACGCCACCGTGCGAGTGCACGCCATTCGTATTGCTGAGCGCACGATGCCTGCGTCGGAACTCGTCGGAGTCATCGCGCGGGCGATGCACGACGAGGCGCTGGCGGTGCGCGTGCAAGCGGTCTTGAGTGTGGGAGTGTTGGACGCGACCCTGCGCACTCCAGTGCTCGAAGAGGCACTTCGAAGTGATCTTGCTTCGCGGGAAATGCGCAGCGCGGCCATCAGCTCGATGGTGGGCACCGAGCATGCGCTTCTTGATTCGATCATGAGCGGGGCCTTGCTTCCGACCGACTCCGTCGCAGCGCGCGCGTTGGCTGCCGAACTCACCGACCTTCTGCTCGACGATGGCTCGGGCAGACCATCGGGTGACTTGTTGCGTCATCTGCTTTCATCGATCGCCGCGACGGCGCCATCGCGACCATGGTTGGCACGCACGATGATCGAACGCGTCGGCGCCAAGCAACGACTCAATGCCAAGGAGCCAACCCAACTGGTCTCGAACTTCGAACCCGATGGTTGGTGTGCGCTGCTTGCTGCAAACCTTGCCGAACTGCAACTCGCCGGCGCGGTCGATCGCAATCTCTTCTGGCCTGGTCGTCTCGATGTCTCGTTTGTGCCACCCAAGATCGCCAAGAGTGCCTCGATGTCGTTTGAGGATTTCGGCAAGCGTCTCTACTCCAACTGCATGAGTTGCCATCAGGCCAACGGGCGCGGACTTCCTCCCGTCTATCCGCCGCTGCGCGGGAGTGAGATCGTCCTCGGCGACCCCGCCACGCTCGCCAAGATTCTCCTGCACGGGCTCGAAGGCAAGATCAGCGTCGATGGGCAGTCCTACAACCAGGTGATGCCGGCCGCGCCAGTCAAGAGTGACGAGGAGATCGCCGCGGTCTTGACCTATGTGCGAGCAGCATGGGGAAACGCCAGTGACCCTGTGGAGCCTGCGTTGGTTGCGAAGATCCGCGAGGAGACCAAGGGCCGCAGTCGTTCGTTTACCGCGAAAGAACTTGGTCTCGGCGAGTAAGCCTTCGAGTCAGCATTTCGTTTCGCGAGCACACTCGACATACTCGATGCCCGCTTCCGCCAGTAGGTCCGTGCTCTTGCGAAGATTCTCCATCCAGTGCTCGTCGCCAGCGCCGCTGGTGTAGGTCACGACGCGTACGAGTCCCGCCTGGATGATGGAGAGCGTGCAATGCACGCACGGCGAGAAGCTCGAGTAGATCGTGGCACCAAGCGGCGTCACGCCGTTGCGGGCGCACTGCACGATGGCGTTCATCTCGGCATGACAGGTCAGGTCGTACTTCACAGGGCGCGCGAGGCGCTCGGGTCGATCTTCGATACCGCGAGGGAGTCCATTGAATCCCGTGGCAACGATTTGGCGCGTTGGACTCACGATGACGGCACCAACTCCACGCGACGGGTCTTTCGACCATCGCGAGATGGTGTCGGAGAGTTCAAGGAATCGACGGTCCCAGCGAGCGGTGCGGTCTCCATCCTGCATGCGCAGAATGTAGCCATTCGCAGAAGACGATCACCACGCCGAGAGCAGGATCGCGAGGTCGCGAGCATCAACTTCGCCGCTGGCGTTGAGGTCCGCGCGGACGAAGGTCGGTGCGAGACCCCAGGCAGACAGCAGAATCGAGAGGTCCGCTCCGCCGACGACTCCGTCGGCGTTGAGATCTCCGAGGACTGGCGCAGGCGGATTCTCCAAGACGGCTCCGCTGGCGAGAATTCGCGCGATGCCGAGCAGTCCGTCGTAGTTTGGATTGCTCGGGTGAATCGGGATTCCCGAGTTCGCGAGCACGGTGTAGACGCGGTTGCGAATCGATGGCGGGGTCACCGTCTTGTTCGGCCATTCAGGGCGCTGTGCGCGGACCAGCGCGACGGTGCCGCTCACAAACGCGTTCGAGAAGGAAGTTCCCTCCCACACGGCGTAATTGTTTCCAGGAACGGGACCGATGATCGAACGCGCGAGCGTCGGAACGCCTGCGATGATTTCAGAGTCGCCAGGAGCCGCAAAGTCGAGCCGTACCTCGAGATTCGAGAACGGAGCCTTCTGGTCGTTCCAATCGCAGGCCGAGACGCCGAACGCGTTCGGGTCGCAGGCAGGGAACTCGCGCGGGTCCTGGGTGTTTCGATTGCCTGCTGCGCCGCACACGATGACGCCACGCGTCGAGGCTTCCAACACCATTTGCTCGAGAGCAAGCGAGTGGTAGGTCTCACCGAGGCTCATGTTGATGACATGTGCGCCACGATCGATCGACCACGCTACGGCTTGGGCGATGCGGAAGTTGTTGCCGCGACCATCGCTGTCCAACGCGCGCGCCGAGAGAATCATCGCATCGGGTGCGACGAGGTGAATCAGGCCCGCGACGAAGGTGCCATGTCCAAACTGGTCGTTGGGAATGCCGTCGCCGTCGCTGTCGGTTCCATCGGCGAGGTCGTTTGAAGTGGGCGAACCAGGCACAAAGCTCACGCCTTGGCTGCTGATCTTGCCTTCAAACACAGGGTGACGCGGATCGATGCCGTTGTCGACGACCGACACCACGATGCCTGCGCCGCGTGAGCGTCCATGGGCTTTATTGATGCCCAGCATCGGCGCCGCGTATTGATCGAAGTACTGGTCGCCGTTCACAGCGACGCCCGACAGCCACAGGCTGTCGGTGTTGCCTTCGCCGGTCTGGCCGACATAGTTCATCTCCGACCAAGCGAGCGTTCCCTGCGCGACGAGGTTGATGAGCACCGTCTCGACATCGTGATAAACCTGACCTTGGCTCAACTCATAGGAGAGCAGATAGATCGGGCGACCCGCAATCTGATCGACCACGCCAACGCCCTGAAACTGCTGGGAGAGCGTGCTGACGGTCTGTGCGAGTGCTTTGGCGGTCGTGGCACGCACGATCGCTTGGCCGGGGACCAGTGGAAATTCTGGCACCCCACCTGCAAAGGCGTGTGCATTGACCAAGGCGACGACGATCGCTGCGATGAATGGAGACTTGATCATGAGAGTGACCCCGTGACGACGAAGGGCGACCACCACGAAGGATGGCCCCACTTCCTCAGCGAAGCAAGTGTGGCTGCGCGAAGTGCGGCGGATGGACGAGAACCCCGCATAAATTCCTGATGAAAGACGGTTGATACCTCGAGAGCTGCCTGATCTCGGACCGACCAGAGGCCAGCCACAAGACAACGGGCGCCCGCAGCGAGAAACGCGCGGCTAATACCAGCCAGTTCGTCGCCAGCATCGACGGCGTTGCGCCCCGTCTCACAGCCAGCAAGGAAGACGACCTGCGCATCGAGTTCAAGGTCCACGATCTCGCGAATCGGCAGCCAGCCATCGGCGAGCTTGAGGCCCGAAGCGTTGGGCAGCGCACCGATGAATCGGCCATGGCAGCCGAAGTGGATCATGCTGCGACCACGGACCGACTGGCGGACGCGATCGATGGAAGCGTCGTCGCCTTCGAGCAGATCGGCCGAGCTCTGCGCGGTGAGGAGCTTGGCCTCGGCGTCAATGAGCGGAGCTTGTTCGTCAGCCACCGCGATGACCAACGGCGTGGAGTTCGTGGCGCGTCGCATCGAACGATCGGCACAGGCGATCGAGGCGCTCGGCGCAGTGTGGATTTCGTAGCGCTCGATGAGGTACTCAGAACCATCATGGAGCGCAGAGAACGGCACGGCATGGAGCGGACCAAACGGCACAATGACGAGCCGCTTGGCGTCACGCACGATGGGCACCTGCTCAAGAATCGGCAGCACCAGCAGATCGTGGAGCGCGCGAGACAAGGCCTTGATCGTGCGTTGACTGCGATCGTCGGCGGCGCGCACACCCGCGCGGAGTTGGTAGAGGAACTTGTCGACCAAGGGAGCGATGTCGGACGCGTTGGCGATGCAACGCACCGACGACATCACACCACCCTGTACGACAAAGGCCATGAGCTCTTCGCCGGCGATGAAGTAGGCGATCATCGCGTCATCTTGGGCGAGGCGAGCGCGAACCTCACTGGCGTCGAGTGGTCGAGCGAAGAGGCTGGCGACTCCACGAGCGTTCTGTTCGCGGGTGACGAGGCGTTCCAGCTCGCTTTCGGTGGCCCGCATGTCGTCGAGAAGATCGGGCGAAACGCCGCGGCGCTCTCCTGGTTCGGAGGCATCGCGGTTCACGCGAGAATGCAGTGACGCGAGTCGGGCGCGAAGACGGGCGATTTCATCGCGGGCCTGTCGAGGAGCCGCTGGCGCGTTGGTTGATCGATCGATGGAGCGCAAGACCGCGTCAAGAAGCACGCGGCTTCGCGCGCGCTCCACGGTGACGAAGGCCTCGGCGAGCGAGTCGGCATCGGCGCGGGTCAGAAGGTCAAGCGCCAGATCTTCGTAGACGCGCAGGCGAGACGAAGCGAAGGCGGAGCGCAAGCGATCCGCCGCGAGTGAACCACGCAGTTCTTCGGCGAGTCCGACCGCATGCGAGAGCGACGCGATCGCGCCATTGAGGGAGCCCGAGGCGCGTTCGGAATCTGCTTCGGCCAACGCAGCGTCGATCTCGACCGTGCGCACACCAAGCGAGGCCGCACCAAGGCGGGCGCTGCGCGCGGCGTCGAGACTTCGCGCTGTGTTTCCAAGAGCAAGTTCTGCACGAGCGGTACGCACCATGGCGCGCGCGCTGTCGAGCGGACTGGCATCCATCATGGCCTTGGCCGCAAGTTGCGCGGATTCGGTCGCGTCGCCTTCACGCAGCGCGATTTCACTGGCCACGAGTGCCGAGGCGCGCATGCCGCGCGCGTCACCAATTTGTGTGGCCAGCGCGAGAGCGCGAGCCGCGGCGGGTTTCGCTTCCTCGACGCGATCGGCGGCGGCAAGGGCGCGTGCGCGCACCAAGAATCCGCGGGCCATTTCAGCCTTGAGTCCCTTACTCGAAGCGGTTTCAAGCGCAGCTTCTACGGCTTCGAGCGCTTCTCCATGCGCGCCCAGCACCGCCAACGCCTCGGCCTCTTCCAGAAGCAAGCGAGCGTGATGACCAGGTGCGATGTTCGCGACCATGTGCGAGGCACGATCGAACTCGCGCAAGGCGTCACCGAAGCGACCCTCGCGAGCCAGGAGGTCGGCGCGATTGCCGATCACGACGGCGTGCGCGAGGGGCAGGCTGGTCAAACCAGCCTCGGCGCGGTCGAAGGCTGCATGCGCTTCGGCCAATCGATCGAGCTGAAGCAGGGTTTCACCGAGCGTGTTCTCGACGGTGCCGCGCGCCGCGACCTCAGTCTGCGCAATACCCATCAAAGCACGCTCAAGGCAAGCAATCGCGTCCGGTTGCTCACCACGGATCTTGTGGACATTCGCGAGATTCAGTTCCGCGCGCGCAGCGAGATCGCCGCGACCGATGGAAGCCAGAGCATCGCGCGACATGCGGCCACGCTCAATGGCTTCGGAGGTTCGGCCAAGTTTGGCCAAGGCGTGCATCGAGGCGACGCCTGCGCGGGCTCGCTCGAGCGGATCGTTGGCGGCTTGCGCGGCCTCTTGGGCTTCGGCAGCGCGAACAAGTGATTCATCCAGTCGGCCCGCGTAGGCAAGCGCAGGAATAGTGGCGCGCAGTGCGCGGGCCAGTCCAGACTTCGCGTTGAGTGTTCGGGCCACGACAGCCAGAGCGTCACCCAAGTGCAAGGCGCGATCGGGCGATCCAGCAGCGAGACGCTCACACTCATCACCAAGGGCGACGAGAACGCCGGCCACGCCGCGCGCATCACTCTTCACCGCATCGACGCGTGCATCGTTGGTGAGCGCCTCAAACGCTGCGAGATCGAGCGGGTGCGCGGTCGGGCTCATTCCGAACTCCCCCCGCGCCGCGTGTTCATCGGTGAGTCGGGACCGAGTGGCAGCACGATTGTGGGATGCACGGTTCCATCAGGAGCCGATGCGCTGACGACGACTTCAAAGGAGTCGCGTGGCAGGGCGATGGCAAACATGCTCAGCGAATCAGTGCTGTCGGTCGACAACACGATGCCTGAGCAATCCAACACCGCGAGTACAGCCTTGATCGGCATGTCGTCGTCGCGGGTGATTTCTCCGACGAGCCGCACGATGCCGTTCTGCGAGGTGGTGCGCTCGGCGCGAATCGTGATCTGGGCGGAGGCCACCACAGCTTCGAAGAGATCGGCGCCGCGATCGTCGCGCACACCAGCGAGCGCGAGTCCGTTGTCGGGGTTGATCCACTCCAACACGACGGCTCCAGCGCGGTCGAAGGCTTCGCCGAGGACTGCGAGAGGATGGCGTTGTGCCGCGCGACGGGGAGCGAGCCGTGCGCCGAGTTGCTTGGCGCGCTGCACAGCATCCACTGGAGGTTCGAACGCGGCATCACCGCGCATCGCTGCGACGGCATGGGTGAAACTGGTCAGGACTTTGCCGACATGCGGATCGCGTGCTGCAGCGGCGATGACGGCTTGCGCCAGATCGGAGCCAGCTGCACCCGAAGCGACGGCGGCGATCTGTTCGATCGTCACCTTCGATCCTGGTCCGTGGTCAGGGTTGTGGGGTGTATGGGTCATGGGTCTCGTCCTTCAGACGGAGTCGTCGACTCCGGTTCTTCACCGCAGAAGAGCCGCCGCGAGGGCTTCGGATACAGCAAGCGTGGGAAAGGGCGTATTCAGCAGGGGTTGCAGCGGGATTCTCACTCCTCATCCTCCGAAGCGGCGGGGGTTATTGAGGCTGAGGCGGTGTCAGAGAACCCGAGTCGTCCGAGAATGGCGCTCAGTTTCTCGAGGCAGCGGGCTCTGGTCGGCCCGATCGAACCGATGCGGATGCCAAGCTTCTCGGCGATCAGGGTGTAGTTGGGCTCGCTACCCGCACCAAAAAGGGCCTCGAGAAGGTCCTTGCACTTTCCGCCAAGCCGCTCGAGGCCTTCGCGGACAAGCTGCTTCTCAAGTTGGGCGCGCGACTCGACGGGGTCGTCGCGGGTGTCGACGGGATCAAGCGACCGTTCGGAGTCCGACTCAAAACTCCGCGCGCGCTCAGCCGACTTCCGAGATTGCCCCGTCACCCGCCAGCAGCGGCGTTTCGTCGTCGTGACGAGCCAGCTCGCCAGCGCGTTCTCGTCGTTGATCTCATCGATGTTGGAAACCAGCGTGGCAAAGACATGCTGGAAGACATCTTCGGCATCTTCGCTGCGCATGTGGTGCTTCACGATGACCGACCAGACGAGTCGTCGGTAGCGATCGACAAGTTGTGACCACGACGCAGTGTCACCCTTGCGACAACGCGCGATCAGGGTGGGGTCTGGTTCAAACGACGACACGGGCGGGCAGTGTAAGCGGTTGAACCGAGCGCGAATCGCAGCAGGTTTGGCTTCAAACGCGCCAAGGTGAGTGTCGAGTGGGGTCCATGCTCGCGGCCGCCATCGTTTCAATGTCAATCAAATTCTGAGACAACCCACCCATGGATCCCATGCGCGCGCCTGTGAACGACGACTGCTCTGATCTTGCGGCGCTTGACGCTGGCGATCGGGAAGCGGGAAGACGACTCTACGACCGCCACGCTGCCGTGCTCTTTGCGCTTTGTCGCCAGGAGACGGGAGCGCGCACGGTGCAGGACGCTGAAGACGCTGTGCAGGAAACCTTCCTGCGCGCGTTTCGGATGCGCGATCGTCTGACCGACTGCACCGGTTTCCGGCCGTGGCTCTACGCGATCGCTCGGCTCGTCTGCAAGGAACGCAAGAACACGCGCGCGAAGGAGCGCCGTGACCTTGGCTATGGACTCGACGCGTCGCGTCGCAGCTCCAAGACAGGTGCCTCCGAAGGAAGAAAGCCCATGCCTCCACACACCATGCAGGGACTCTTTGAACGCCAGGTGGACACCGCGCCATCCGCGCCCCTTGAGCATCAAGAGACCCTCGGCCGCCTCGGCGCGGCCATCGACACCCTTCCAGCAGATGTGCGCCTCGCGTTGCACCTCTTCTACATCGAACCCGATCCCGTCGAAGCGGCGAAGCGCGCGCTGGGAATCTCCCGCGCGCAGTTCTACCGCCTCGTCACCCAAGCCCGCCAATCTATTGCCGCGCAACTCACGCGCGAGGATCTCGAGTCATGACCAACGCAAGTAATCAACCTCGGCGCGACGACGATGAGTCCGCTGTTCCAACGCCTGTTCGTGGCGATCGTCTTGATGCGCTGCTTTCCGAGTGGCACGACACCAATAAGCAGCGCGCGCGGGCGATGCGCGACAGCACCATGGCTCAGGTGGGCACATCGAAACCCGAGCGCAGCGTCTTGGCGCGCATCGGATTCGTCCGCATGCTCTCCGCTGCAGCCGTGCTGGCCTTCAGCGTGGTGCTCGTGCTGCTGTTCTTCCAGAACACTGAGAAGTCGGCGTTCGCGGAAGGCGGTCTCGTGCAAGTGGCCGACGGCGGCGCGCTCGACGCGATCGACGGCGATGGCAACACGCTCGGTCCTTGTCCTCTGCAACACACCGATGTGAAGGTCGAGATCAGCGGTCTCTTCGCACGCACCGTCGTGGAGCAGACCTACGCGAATCCCTATCCACGCACGATCGAAGCGGTCTACACCTTTCCGCTGTCGCACCACGCGGCGGTCGATCGCATGACGATGATCGTCCGCGGTCCAGGCGGCGAGAAGACCATCGAAGGCGAAGTGAAGGAACGCTCGGTGGCGCGCGCGATCTATGAGGACGCGCGTGAGTCGGGCTATGTCGCGAGCTTGCTCGAGCAAGAGCGACCGAACATCTTCACGCAGTCGGTCGCCAACATTGAACCTGGCGCCACGGTGAAGGTGCGCATCGCCACCATCGAGTTGGCGCGACGCGTCAACGGTGTCGCTGAGTATGTCTTTCCGATGGTGGTTGGTCCGCGCTACATCCCGGGTCGTACGGCGTCCACGCCATCACTGCCCGAAGGTTGGGAAGTGCGCGAGGGCGTCGTCCTTCGCGCGCCAGCAGGTATCGAGATCGCCGCAGAAACACCTGCTTTTGCGGCGGGTCGCCTTTCGCAACTGCTCGAGCAAGCCATCCCGGTGCGCGCGCCCAAGCATGAAGCGATCGACGAACTCCTGCAACTCGGTGAGAGCGTGCAATTCAGCGCGAAGTACGGCAACGGAAGCGCCGAGCGCGGTGTGTACTTCCCCATGCGTGGGCTTGGCGAACTGAACGGGCGGTTCTTCTTCGCCCCACTTGGCCGCGATCAAGGAACGGGTTTCGCGGGCGACACCAACCAGGTGCCTGATGCTTCGCGCATCACCCCGATGCCCGTGAAGCCCAGCGATCGTGCTGGTCATGACATCAGTGTGTCGGTCACGCTCGACTCGGGCGGCCCAGCGATTCGTGATGTCGAGAGCGAGCTCCACGCCGTGCGCGTGCTGCCGGGCTCGGACTCAACACGAACCATCACGCTCGAAGATCGCAGCACGATTCCCAACCGCGACTTCATTCTGCGTTGGAAGGTTGCCGACTCTGCGATTGAGCCAGCATTCTTTACGCATGTGAGTGACAGCGCCGACGCGTCGGTGGCGGGCGGCTACTTCGCGCTCATGCTCGATCCGCCTGCACGAGTGGCGCCTTCGGAAGTTCGTCCACGCGAACTCATCTTCGTGCTCGATGTCTCGGGTTCGATGAACGGCTTCCCCATCGAGAAGTCGAAGGAGTTGGCGCGCAAGGCGATCGCCGCGATGCGCTCGAACGACACCTTCAACTTCATCACCTTTGCGGGCGCGACGAGCGTGCTCTGGCCAGAACCACAAGTCGCCAATGAAGCGAATCGCAAGCGCGCCGAAGAATTCGTGAACGGTGCCTACAGCTCGGGCGGCACCGAAATGATGACTGCGATCAACACCGCGCTGTTGCAGGAGGGTCGCAGTGGTTTGGCACCAGCGAAACTTCTCGATCTTCCTGCGGACGGTCGCAGTGTTCGATTGGCTGTGGCCCACGATGCGATCGAGCGCACCGCGACGGGCACACTGCTCAACGCTGGACAAGGTCGCACGATCGGCGTCGAGATCACCGTCGCGATTCCCGCGAACCCCAAGAAGCTCGCGCTCATCGTCGATGGAACCTGGGAAACCCGCGACGGCAATCGGATCTTCGTCACCAAGAGCGCACGGTTCGAAGACGCCGACGCACGAACGCGTCTCGTCTTCTTCCTCACCGATGGCTATGTCGGCAACGACCAAGGCATCATCGCGGCGGTGCGGGACAACGCCCGTGCATCGCGCGTGTTCAGCTTCGGCATCGGCAACAGCGTGAACCGTTTCCTTCTTGAGGAAATGGCGCGCGCTGGACGCGGTACCTGTGAGATCGTCACGCTCGCGGAAGAAGCCGATGGCGTCATTGAGCGACTCACGCGCCGCATCGAGTCGCCAGTCCTCACCGACATCGAGTTGGAGATCCCTGAGAACCTTGCGATGCACCATGTGTTGCCCGCGGGCGATCAACTACCCGACCTCTACGATCAGGAGCCGATCGTGCTCTTGGGTCGCTTTGATCGTGCAGCGCGTGGCGCAATCACTGTGCGGGGACGCACGGGTGCTGGTCCATGGGAGCGCACGATCTCGGTCGACCTTCCAGCTGTGGAGGTCAAGCACGATGTCGTGCGCACACTGTGGGCGCGCGGCGAAGTTGACGCGTTGTTGATGCCCAAGCTTGCGGCGGTCGAGAGCCAGTCGCTCGACGCGCCGACGAAGCGCGCGGTCATTCGTCTTGGTGAGTCGTACTCCATCGCGACGCCGTACACGAGTTTCGTGGCCGTTGAGAAGAGCCGCGTGGTCGTCGGTGGAAAGCCGATGCTCGTCGCGGTTCCTGTCGAACTCCCTGAAGGAACCAACTGGGCGAGTTTCTTTGGTGAGGCAGCGCGCCCGACGGACGCGTTCGCGGCCGAGGGTCGAGGCGCGGCGCACGACAGTTTGTCGCGGCTTGCCGACGCAGCTGCGTTGCGCGGACTTCTTGATTCGGCGCGCGATGAAGGCGAGCTCGAAGGGTCGGCGCGGGGCGAGTCCCTCTACTTTGGCTTGGAATCGGCGTCGAAGAAGGCGATTTCTCCCAACGCTCCGCCTCCAACTTCTGCCACAGCCTCGGCGGGCGTGAGCGGTTCGGTCAGCGCACCACCACCTTCCGCTGCGCCTTCGACGGCGCCAGTCTCTGCACCTTCCTCTCTCAACCTACCAACACTCTCTGCGGGAACGAACCCAGCTCCGACTCCGATCAATCCTCCAGGCGCAGTGCTTGGTGGTCGTCAGGCGTTTGGCAAGGCGAAGCAGGAGTTGAGCAAAGATGGCGCGAATCGAACCGAAGAGCGCAAGCCTTCAAGCGGTGTGGCGCTTGGCGATAAAACGCGAACACGATTCGCCGGCGATACCGCCAATCGCCGCGACAGCGCCGTTGACCGTGGCGCTTCCTTCGATTTCAAACGCAACGCTGGTGGCGTCGGAGGTTCGGGCGGATTCGGCGGTTCAGGCGGTGGTGGTGGCGCGGGCGGTGGCGCCAGTGCGCCCAGTGGCGGATTCGTCGGTGGCGGGACGCTCGCCTCAAGACCCATGACCACCGTTCTCGCGGATGGCCTCGATGTGTTGTCGCAGTCCGAAACGGCGGTGGGAGCTCCCGACAGCGATGCACCGAATGGTGCTGTAGCGAAGCCGCTTCTGACGCTCGCGCAGCGTGATCGTCTTGCTCGCGTGCTTGATCGAGGTCTGGTGTTGCTGGCCATCGCGCAACTCCTTGAACCCACCGAGCCCACGCAGGCACTGGCCACCGAACTCGGCTTGCGTGTCGAGAACGGACTGATCGCGCTGCGCATGAAGGTCGCCACCGACGCGGCGGGCGCCATCGATCCCGCGTTGCTTGAGGCCTTCAAGGCGCTCGGTCTCACCATCACCGGTGAAGACCTCAAGCGCGGACTGGTGATCGCGCGGGTTCCTGTGGCAAGTCTGATGAAGTTGGCCTTGCTTGAGCAAGTCAAGCGCGTGGAGCCCATGGCGCCACGCTGAGTGAACAAGCCGTCGGTAACACCCCGAACGCCACGATCGGACGACGCCCACGCGCCGTCCGATCGTGCTTTTTGGCCAAAACCATCGGCGGGCGTGCCGAATTGCCGATGAGTGCAGCATGTCGGCGTTCGGTCCAGTTCCGATTCCTTCGACACCCAACGCGGTGCAGGCGTCGTTCATCGCGCAGCACGCCGCGGGCGCGCGGCCGCGCGAGAAGAACAAACCACAAGAGGCAGATTCCACGCGCGGCGTGTGGCAAGGCTTCGTGCGTGATGTGGTGAAGATCTCCGATCCGCAACAGGCGCAGGCGGTTGATTCCAAGCCCGACGCGGTGGAGGAGTGGAAGCACCATCGCGGCGGTCGGCAGCATCACGATCCGCGCTTCGCCGCGAGCGAACCGCGTCGCACCGATGGTCCCGACGAGCACACGCTCGACATCAAGGCGTGATCGGTCGCATCGGCACGATCAACTGCGTACACCGAGAGTCTGGTAGATGCGCTTGGTCGCGTCACTCTTGTTCAGCGTGTAGAAGTGGATGCCCGCGACATCGCTGTCCAGGAGATCACGGCACTGCTCGGTCGCCCAGTGAATGCCCGCGTGCTGAATCGCTTCGGCGTTGCCGCGACAGCGGGCGATTGCTTTGAGGAGCGCCGCGGGAAAGCGCGTGCCTGCAGCGAGATCAGCCATGCGCTGCAATCCTGTGGCGCTGGTGACTGGCATGATTCCCGCGAGGATCGGAACGCGCACACCCGCGAGTTCGCAGCGCGCGCGCCAATCATGGAACGCAGGGTTGTCGAAGAAGAGCTGCGTGACGATGTAGTCCGCGCCCGCGTCGACTTTCGCTTTGAGGTGTTCGAGTTGCGTCAGTGTGTTGGGTGTTTCAGGATGACCTTCAGGGAAGCCTGCGACACCGATCCCAAAGCCTCGTCCCGCGTTGACGCCAAGGCGCTCGCCCTCCTTCTTGATGAACGCGACCAGATCACCTGCGCGTGTGAAGTCCCCGAGCGCGAGAATGCGCGCGCTTGCGGGCGGATCGCCGCGCAACGCCAGGACATTGCTCACGCCGTTGGACGCGTAGAGCTCGAGGATCGATCGCACTTCCTCTTTGGTGTGTCCAAAGCAAGTCAGATGGGGCACTGGTTCAAGTTGGGTTTCACGGCGCAGGCGCACGACGAGCGCATGGGTGTTGTCGCGCGTCGAGCCGCCCGCTCCATAGGTCACCGAGACGAAACTCGGCTTGAGCGTCGCAAAGTCAGCGATCGATCGATACAACGACTCCCAGCCAGCATCGGTCTTGGGCGGGAAGAACTCGAAGCTCAGCGTCGTGGTGTCGCGTGAAAGGATGTCCCCGATGTGCATGGACGAGAAGCGTACCGACGCACGCTTGATTCGTGCCGCCCTCGAAGCGCTGTCGTACGATGCGCCTTCGTGCCCGAGCGGAAGTCAAACTCCAAGTCCATTCCGCGACCCGCGGCGCGTCGGCTCAGTCTGTATCTGCGCGAACTTGCCAGTCGCCTTGAGCAGGGTGAGACCACGGTGAGCTCCAAGGGCCTTGGTCGCACACTGGGCTTGACTGATGCGCAGGTTCGCAAGGATCTCGCGTTGTTTGGACAGTTCGGACATCCTGGCCGCGGCTATGCGACGAGTGACCTCATCGACTCACTTCGAAAGATCATGGGTCGCGATCGTGCGTGGCGCGTGTGCGTGGTGGGCGCAGGCAACATCGGGCGCGCCTTGGTCTCGTACGACCGCTTTCGTCGCGAGGGATTTGAGATCGCTGCAGTCTTTGACGGCGCGGCGGCGCTCGCGGGAAGCGACATCGGCGGCATTCGCATTCGCCCCATGACGGATCTCGCCAAGGTTGTTACCGCCGAAAAGATTGCCCTCGGGATCATTGCCGTTCCTCGTGAGTCCGCGCAACAGGTGGCCGACGCGTTGGTCGCCGCGGGGGTCCGCGGGATCCTGAACTTCGCGCCTCGTCGGATCGAGGTCCGCGAGGGCATTGGCATCGTGAGCGTGGATTTCACTGTCGCGCTCGAGCAGTTGGCGTTTCAGATCGCCTTTGGACGCGATGATGGCGACGCGGCCTCAGGCCATTCCCCTGACGCCGAAGCGCCGACACAGGTATGAATCGATCAGGATGACACCATGACCAGTCGCTCGTTCACATGCATGACCTTTGCCGCCGCGCTGGCGCTGGCGTTCACGACGGGTTGCCAGCCGCGCCTCCTTGTTCCCAACAGCGCCGATGGATTGCGCGCAGAACTCGTTGAACGCACCCGCGAGCGGGATGAGTTTCGCGCGCGGGTGGCCGAGCTTGAAACCAAGAACGCCGAGCTCGCTCTTGCCCGCGATGTGAAGCTCGACCCCGAGGCGGCCGAGGCGATGCCCGCCCTCGCCGGGGTCGCGCTCTCAAGCCTTTCAACAGGGCGCCTCGTCGATGCCAACCATGCCACGCTGGCGCTGGTCCTTGAGCCGCGCGACGGGCTGGGTCGGTTTCTCCAGTTCACGGGCACGCTGCGCGCGAGTGTCGCTGTCCTCATTCCTGGCCGCGATCCGCTGCCTGCGGGTTCGAGCACCGTGACCCCGAAGGCGTTGCGCGACGCCTATCGCTCAGGACTCCTTGGAACCCACTACACCCTTGAGATTCCGCTGACTTGGGAGGGCGCCGAGGTGGCGCGCGCCGTGAGTATCTCAGTCGAGTTCACCGACGCGCTCACGGGAAAGAGTTACCCCTGCCAAGGGACGGTCCCGATCATCGCGGTCGCGCCTGCCGCGCGGTAGGATCGGCTTCTCTTCATGGCGTTGATGCTCCACCAGCTTCCGAAGTCTCTCATCCCTCCTCGCGCGTTGGCGCGTGGTTGGGTGACGGCACTCGCGGCAACACTCGTCGCCGCATCGGCACTCAGCATGGGATGCCAAAGGGTGCTGTTTCCCGAGAATTTGCCGCGGAATCAGTTCGAGACCCATGATCGAATGCGTCAGCGCTATGTGCCGCTTGAGGAGCCTGATGTGTTTGGCAATCCGCAGCCAGCGCTGCGCGCGCGACTCACGCAGCCCAGCAGCTGAGCGTCGTTCGCTCGACGAATCGCGGGTTCTCGACCGCGCCTTCACAACCGTCGTCATCGACTCGACACGCTCGACCATCCGCCTCACGGCACACGGTTGGTGAGCTCGTTGCATTTCCTGCAGTCCAACGGGTGCGGTGGCCGAAATCCGATACCGTCCGCAATCCGAAGAGGATCAGCCATTGGCACGGAAGCCAGCAACGAAATCAAGCACCAGCAGCAGCCGTTCGCGCCAGCTGCACCCGCAACGCACGGGCATCGTGTGGAGCGTCTTCATTGGCGCCATGACCCTCGCGGGCGCTGCGCTCTTAGCCAGTGATGGCTTCAAGGCTCTCCCTGCGACGAGTCTCGCGGAAACCAGCAGTCCCATGCCGAGTGTCGAGGTCTCGCCCAATCGTTGGCAGGCGATCGTCATTCACCATTCAGGCTCGCACACGGGAAGCGCCGAGGTCATCGCCCGTCAACAGGCGCGGGACTGGGGATTGCCAACGCTCGGCTACCACATCGTGATCGGCAACGGCAACGGCCAGCACGACGGCGAGGCGATCTACGGTCCCCGTTGGTACGCGCAAGAAGGCGGCGCTCATGTGGCTGACCGCGGCCAAGGCGCGGCGCCCGATGCGGCGTGGATGAACCAGAATTCCATCGGCATCTGCCTGATCGGCAACGGCGAGCGACGGGAGTTCACCGAGGCGCAATTGCACTCGCTGACCCGCATCGTGCGCGACCTGCAGAAGCGCTGCGGCATTCCATCGAGCCAGGTCTTCATGCACTCGGATCTCGTGCCTGTCGCGAGTCCAGGCGCGAAGTTCCCGCACCAGCTCTTCGCGCTTGAATTGGCCAACTGACCGCGCCACAGCATGTGGCTTCAACCACAGCAATGGGCATGCCGCGCGCAAGCGACACCACCAAACTGAAACTCCAAGTACCCGATGCGGTGCTGTTTGATCTCGACGGCACGCTCGTTGATTCGGTGCAGGACATCTTTGCCGCCGTCAACACGCTGCTGACGGAACTCAGCCTGCCGCTTCGAACGCGCGATGAGATCACCATGTGGGTCGGCAACGGCGCGCGCACACTGGTGGAACGCGCCATGGCGGGGAGCTTGGAAGGATTCGCGGGGAACTCCGACGCGCTGGCGCGGCACGCCGCCGCCGACGCTGCGATGCCGCGCTTTCGTGCCATCTACCAGGAGATCTGCGTCGATCACACGCTGCCACTCGTCGGCGCGCACGAAGCCCTCTCGTACTCACAGGCCCGCGGGCTCGGCGTGGCGATCGTGACCAACAAGCCTTTGGCTCCAACCCAACGCATCATCGACGCTCTGGGTTGGCGCGCGTTTGTGTCCGAGGTGATCGGCGGCGACTCACTCTCGGTGCGCAAACCTGACGCAGCACCGTTGCTTGAAGCGATGCGTCGGTTGGGCGCCAACACGGCGTGGATGGTCGGCGACAGCGCCAACGATGTCGGCGCCGCCCGAAACGCTGGGATCCCAAGCATCGTCGTCCGAGGCGGTTACAACCACGGCCGATCCGTCGAGAGCCTCGACCCCGCGCCCGATGTGATTCTTGATTCTTTGGCGGACTTCTCAAAATTGTTGCACACGGCCGAATCGCGGTCCTGATACTGCGTACCTCATTGGTGATGGCCGTGAGGATGACGGCCATCGCACGACGGCATCGATGGATGCTCGTCACCAAGCACACCATGAAGCACACCATGAAGCACACCGGCAAAAAATCGGTGCTCGCGCGTTCTGGAATCACCATCACCGAGGTATGTGTCGCGCTCGCCGCGGGAGCGGTGGTCTTGTCGGCAACGACCACGGTGCTCGCGACACGGCGCGGCGGTGGTGATGCGCCGTTCAAACTCGCTGTTCTCGCGCAAGCACACGCGTGCTACGCGGCGGATTGGAATGAGCGGCAGTGGTCAGCGCTTCCGTACGATGTTGGGCAGTTCAACAATCCCTGCGCGACCTACCCCGCGTGTGTGCCACAACAACTTCTCGGCTTCGACACCAACAACGCCATGTGGGGGTTCTACCTTGGCTCGGGTTCGTGCGCGCCGTTCGGCTATCCAGGGAGTTGCGCCAATTGGCCGAACTATGTGCCGCTTGATTTCACGGCGGCCCGCGGCGCGTTTCGCGGGCCCAATGTCGTGGGCTTTCGCGAGTATGTGTCGCAGCGCTTCTACGCGCCCGAGTGGTACGCCGAAGACGATCCTGGATACGGCGTCGCCAGCACGCACTTTGACGCACCGTACGAGTTCACCTTCTCGTTCCAACTGAACAACTATCGAGAGTCCAGCTTCTGCCTCTCACCCGCTGCGCTGTTCAACCCGGGTGTGTTTCGCGCGCGCGCCGACGGTGGCTACCAATCTCCGACACAGTTCGCCGACAGCATGCGAACGCCCAGCGTGACCCAGTGCACGCATCCCTCACTCAAGACACGCATGTGCGAGTACGGCTGGTTTCGCAACGCGCCCGCGGAAGGACTCTCCTTCACGGCAGGACTCGCGTCGGCGCCGTACACACTCTTCTTTGACGGCAGCGTGGCGAGCGTCCGCATGTCCGACGCGCAGGCGCAGGATTTCTCGGTGTACGACCAATCGCCCACGGATGATGGGCTGTGGACCCGTGAGACGCCCTATCAGAAGGATGGCTGGAACCCGCTTGGAGACCGCATCGATGGTCAAGCCTCGGGCTTCCACATCCTCACCCGCGACGGCATTCTTGGGCGCGATCTCTTGACTCGCGAGTCCAACGGAGGTGGCAAGTGAACTTCACCAACACCAACCGTGCGCCGCGCGGAATCACGATCGTCGAGGTCCTCGCGATCCTCGTGTGCGTCGCCGTGCTCGTGGCGATGGGGCTGCCTGCCTTCTCGCGCGTTGGCTGTCACGCGATGCGTGATGTCTCGCGGGCCAATCTCGCCACACTTTCGCAGGCGCATGTGGCGTACGCCAACGATTGGGATGGGCGGCAATACACCATCGTGCCTGACACGCTCGGTGTCAGTGGAGGTCAGTTCGGTGCGTGGGAAACCGCCAACGGCTGCGTGCCGCAGGCGCTGTTGGGGACGACCACTTTGGGTGTCCACTACACCGCAGGGACCGAGTGTGCGGGTGGATCGATCATCCTCAAGCAAGGGTGGTTGAAGCCGCTTGATTTCTCGCGGCCATCAGCCAACGGCGCGTTCCGCCTCGCCAACGCGCGACTGGTGAACCAGTATGTCGGCGGGCGTTTCTACGATCCCAAGTTCTACGCGCCCGATGATCCGCTGCTCAATGCCGAGTTGCGCGCGGTCATGAAGGGTGGCGGTGACTTTGAGGAGCTGTCGGAGGGCCTGGTGCCCTCGACCTACACCTACTCACCAGCAGCGATGTTTGACCCACGAGTGCTCGGCTTCGGCGGATCTCTGACAAATCCGCCCTACCAATTCCCCGACAGCAATCTCGCGTTGGGTGGCCAAGGCTATCGCTCGCCGACAGTCTCGCAGTGCGTGCATCCAAGTCTCAAGACCCGTTTGATGGAGATGTGGGCGATCGAGAATCCGCCCTACCCCTGTTCTCCCGTGCAACAGGACTCCTGTCTGCCGTGCCAATGGAACGGGTCGTTCCGATCGCGACCACTCACGCTGTTCTTCGATGGCTCGGTGCGGATCATGACCCCACGGGAACCCATGTTTGCCGAGGATCGCGCGAACGCGAGTTTGTGGGTGCGCAGCACTCCGTTTGGCGGCATCGGCGTCAACGGTCAGTGGTCGGGCGATTTCATCGTGGACACCTCGGTGCACTTCCTCACCGCGTCGGGCATCGCGGGTCGCGACACGATTTCGTACTGACGATGGTCAGTTCGGTGTCGTGCGAGAAGCGGGGCCTGGCGCGCTGTCACGGTTCCTGCCGCCGCCCGCACCACCACCTTCGCCCGCACCGTTGCCGCCTCGGCGTCGACCTTCGCCGCGCTCACCAGCGGGGCGTTCGCGGCCAGTTTCAGCGGGAGTCGCGTTCGCTTCCGCAGCGGGCGTCACATTCATCGGAGGTCGCATCGCGGCAGCGGGCGCACTGGCGTTGTTCATCTCAAAGACGCTCGGGTCGAGCTTCGTGGTGACCTCAAACGACTTCGGCTCGCGCAGCAGCACGCGGTCGCCTGCGCTGAGGCCTTTGACAATCTCGATGTTCAACTCGCTGGCGCGGCCGAGTTCGACCTGACGCTGCGCGAATCCAGCGCCCTCCTGCACATAGACAAACGCCACGGGGCCTTGACGAAAGATCGCCTGCACGGGAATGTTCAGCGCGTCTTCCACGCGGCCAAGAAGGATCTCCGCCTTGCAGCGCATTGCTGGTTTCAGACCCAGCGAAGGATCGGCCTCGAGCGAGGTCTTGACCGTGTATTCGCGGCGATTGGGGTCACGCCAACCGCCACTGGCCGCGAGCACGCTCACGGTCGTGACCACACCACCCACGGCTTGATTGGGCATCGCATCGCTGTAGAGCGTGACGCGTTGGCCTGGCTTGATGCGACCCGAAAGCGCTTCGCTCACCTTGAGATTCGCCACCATGTTCGAAGTGTCTGGAAGCAACACCACGAGTTCGTTGGGCTTGAGTTCGGTGCCGACTTGCGGGGGCTGCGCGTCGCCGCCACCGCGTCCGCCGTTGGAGCTGTCGATGCTGGTCGCGTAGACGATGAGCCCATCGATGGGGGCCGCGATCGTCGTCGAGGTGAACTGGTGTTCGAGATTCTGCAGCCGGTCGCGGGCGCTGGTGAGTTGGAAATTCGCGCTCTCGAGGTCCGCCTGCGCTTTGACGAGCTCAGCGTTGAACTTCTCTTCCACGCGAGCACGCTCCGCGCGCGCTTGCTCGAGATCGGATTGCTTCTTCGCCTCTTCCTGGAAGTAGGTGTACTTCTCGTAGACCTCAAGATCGAGCGCGCCTTGTTTGACCTTGGCGGCGGCCTCGATCATGGCGATGCGATCCTTCTCAAACTCATCCTTGGCGATGTAGCCCTGCTCGACGAGCTTTGAGCTCTCCTCGAAGCGTCCCTTGAGTCGGTCGAGGTTGATCGCGGCGGTTTCATTGGCAAGGCTGAGCTGCTGTCGCTTGTTCACGACTTCGCCTTCGAGCCAACCTTGCAGCGCGAGTTGGGCGATGCGCACCGCGACATCAGCCTTGTCGAGCTCACTCTGCTTCTCGCCTTGCTTGATCGCGAGAGACTGCTGGGCGGCGACCGAGGAGCTGTTCGTGGTGTTGACCTTGTCCTTAGCGTCCTTGATCTTGTCGAGGATCTCTTCCTGCGCGAGGCGCACCACGATGTCGCCCTTCAAGACGCGGCTTCCTTCGGGCGCGATCTCGGTGATGACCGCGCGGGTCTCGAGCTTGTTGCGCATCTCGACCTGCTGCTTGGCCGCGAGTTCGCCGCTGACAGGAAGCAGCATGTCAAAGGAGCTCTTCTCGACGGCGTACACATCACTGGCTGCGAGTGCGCGCGCCGAAGCGTCGTCGCTTCCTCCATCGCAACCACTCACGAGGACCACGCTGGCAAGAGCACAACTCAGAAGCATTGCGCTACTGAACGCAGTCGGGAAGCGGGGGAGTGTTGGTGCAGTGCTCGTAGACATCGTCATGCTCAGGTTCGTTTCAGGGGCTCATGTCAATCAGCTGCTCACCAGTCTCTTCGCGGTCAGTCATGCCTGGAAGAGGGATGAGTGATCCATTGGGAGCGATGCGCAGTTGGCCAGTCGTGTTCAAGTAGCGGAGGATCGCGAGTTGGAGATCCTTCTTGGCGTTGTCGAGGGAGTCCTGCGCGCGACGCAGCGCGTCCAACGCATCGGTGCGATCACGCGCCGTGGCGCGATCAGGAGCGGCATCAATCGCGGCCTGTCGATTCATCGACGCCGCGACATTCTTCTCTTGCACAGCCTTACTGAAGAGCGAGCGTTCGATGCCGCGCGCAGCTTGGCGCACCTGCACGGCCGCATCATCGCGCGCCTGGAAGTACTGGCGCTTGGACTGTTCAAGCAGGATCTGCGACTGACGCAGACGCAGGTCTTCGTTCACGCGATCGAGCGGCATCGAGTAGACCAAGCGCGCGGAGAAATCGTCGTAGCCGCCGTCAAAGCCGAGTCCTGCGTCGGATTGCGTCGGGTCGGTCGGAAGATTGTTGGCCAAGAGCAGATCGAGATCGCCCATCGTCTCGTTGCGCGCGACATCGACCCTGCGCGTGAAGTCGTCGACGAGGTCGCGCTGCGTCTGCAGGTCGAGTCGAAATCGAAACGCCAGCACGAGGGACTCTTTGGTGTCGACCTTGGGCACAGGAAGATCAAACTGCGTCGGGTCGATCTTGACGGGATCTTCGACAAGCATGCCTAAGCGCGCCTTGAAGCGATCGACGGTCAGCCGATAGAGCTCGCGCTGCGAACTCAGCCGGTCCAAGGCGAAGAGCGTGTTCTGCGTGGCGAGGTCCGCCTGAAACGGCTCAGTGCGACCGCTGTCGACCAACGCCTTCATGCGCGCTTCGACCGCGGCGCTGCGCTCGACTTGCCGAACGCCGTTGGCGATCCCTTGCAGTTGCAAGACCAATTGCAGGTAGTCCGACGCAAGGTCGTAGTAGTAGTCGCGGCGAAACTGCTCGAAGTTTCGCGCAGCGTAGATGAGGTTGCGCCGCGCCTGAATGAGCGGCTCTTGCGCGACCTCGCCTGATCCGCGCAACAACGGAATGCTCGCCTGCAGGACAATGTCGGCAGACTCGGTGTCGCCACTCGTGAGGTAGTCATCGAGTTGCTGCGTCGCGCGCGCGACAAACGCAGCGCTGACCTCGCCGCCGTATGGGAGTCGCTGACTCACGCCAAGCTCGTTGACCACCGAGAGCGCATTGTTGAAGCGCGATCCGCCGCCCGACGAGGCGAAGGCAGCGCTGGCCACATTGGTCGGGAGCGGCTCCCAACGGTGTTCTTCGATGAGGAGTCGAATCGCAGCCAGCACATAGGTCTCTTCCGCAGTGAGATACTCCTCCGAGTGCTCAAGCGCGTAGGCGATCGATCCGTCGAAGGTCAGAAGCTTGGCGTCGGGATCCTCGGTGGACATCCGCTCAAAGCGCGCCGTGATCGTCGCGGCGTCCTCTTTCACCGTCGGGACGGCTTCGAATCGGAGCGCCGTGGCTTCGGGATTCGTGGTCGGCGGCGTACTGGCGTCTTCTGGGAAGTCGGGGAACTTCGAGCCACTTTCGTATCGGCTCGCGTCGAAAGCGGGGTAGATCGACCCACCCGCGAGCTGCTCGGCGCTGGTTTGCAGGCGGGCGTTGGTCTCGCGGTCAAGGCGTTGCAGGCCGGTTTCGCAGCCATTGAGGACGGTGACAGCGACCACGCCCGCGAGCACTGGGGTGGAGGCGCGGACCGCGCTGCTTGCAAATGAGACTGACCATCGTGCCATGAAGGGGCCGTTGTACCGCAACCATGAGGCCAAGGCTGCGCCGAAGAAGCGCAACCCTGTGGAACCACAGCGCTTTGCCGTGGCCGCGCGTTTCTGCGAGAGTCGCGGCGTCTCAGAACGCGTCATCAGGGAACTCCATGCCCACCGTCTCCGTTGACTCCAAGAGTTTTCTGCTGCCGATGGGACGCGGCGCGCCGAGTCGATTCAGCATCGTGGGCGCTTCCTTCGACGCTGCGCTGATCAATCCTGAGGCGTGGTCCACGACGCTCGCGTTGCTTCGACACACGGGGTTCAACACCGTCGTGATCCGCGCGCCGTGGATCCTCCATGAGCCGACTCCAGATCATTTCGTCTTCACAGAAGAGTGCAATCTTCGTCGCGCGGTGTTGGCAGCAGGCGCCATCGGCCTGCGCGTGATCGTGCGCATCGGACCGTGTGTGGGCGGATCGTTCGCGCGCGGTGGATTGCCAAGTTGGGTCGGCGTCTCACCGACCGAGCGCGTGCGTGAGGCGGAGCCCGCGTTTCTTGCGCGCGTGACGAAGTACTGGCGTGAGCTTGCCGCGCAGTTCGTGGACCTCCAAGCCGCGCGCGTTGGAGCCGTCGCAGCGGATGTTTCCAAGAGTTCCAAACTCCAGCGCCCCATCATCGCGGTTGGTCTTGAAGACGATTGGCGTTGTCTTGATGCCGAAGTCGGCGGCGCGTACTTCAGCGCCTTGGTGCGCTTTGCGCGCGAGGTCGGCATCGAGGTTCCGCTGTTCACCGCCAACAACTGTTGGTATTCGCACGGAGGCACCATCGATGCGTGGCGAGGCGCAACGCATCTCGTTGAGACGGTCGCGGAACTCAAACAAGTTCATCCTGACACGCCGACCTTATTGCTCCATCCTCCGAGTTCGCACGACCGCACACCAACGCACGGCACTGCCGCGGCAGAGTCCATTGCTGCGCGGACCGACTTTGTCTGCGAAGTAGTTGGGACACGGCATCGCAGCGCCACGAGCGCGCGCGGTCAGGCAGAACTCGACGGCGCCGACACCCACACGATGCGACGCGCGTTGGTCTTTGCCAGCACGATGGGTGAGGTACTCGCGGGCATGACTCCAACGTGTGAGAGTGCGACCACGGACAAGTCGTCCGCGCCTACGACCTCGCGCACGATGCTCCGCGGACCTCGCGGGCAAGAGATCACCGTCGTCGTACATCAACCGAAGAACTCCCGCGCAACAGCATCAAGTTCAGTCGAGTTCTACGCCAGCAATCTCTTGCTCGCGGGTGCGACGCTCGAGCGATGCACAGGTTCGATCGTGGCGTTGCTTGGAGACATCCTCTGCGTGACGGGTTCACCGCGCAGCAAGATCTCGCTGAAGGTCGACGGCAGCGATGGCGTGTTGACG
Organism: Planctomycetaceae bacterium; assembly: GCA_947490615.1. Classification (GTDB taxonomy): domain Bacteria; phylum Planctomycetota; class Phycisphaerae; order Phycisphaerales; family SM1A02; genus QWPT01. The sequence continues at coordinate 130,947 of CANLHK010000007.1, forward strand.
GTGCCCGCAGAAGGCATCGCCTCGAAGCTTCTGAAGGTGCGCGGGCTGCGGTTTGCAGCCGTGGCACCCGCGTTTGCCGAGGGCGTGGGTGTTGGTGACGACGCGCTGGAGTTCGTCGATGACACGGGAGCGTTGCGCGCGCGCCTTCATCGCGATGGATCGATCACGCGCGTGAAGGCAAGGACGAAGCAGGCCACACCCTCGAGCAGCATCACGCTGTCCGAGCCTCGCTGCGTGGTGGAGCATGGTTTGCTCGACGGGACCCATCCGCGCTTTGCTCCCGTGACCACGCCGCGCTCGCTTGGTGCGTACGGCGTGCAGTCGATGCATGGTTACTACAGCGCACGGTGCGCCATTCCCAAGCGAAAGGACCGCGCGCTCTGGTTTGACGGACGCGGCATCGCCAACAGCGAGCGTGTGCAGGAGAAGTCGGGCAGCCTGGTTCTGACGATGGAAGCGCGTGCGGATTTCTCTCCGACAATCGGTGGTCACGGTGACGAGCAAGTCGGTGTTGTTGGCGCGCTCTACGAAGTCGCACCGCTTCGTGGCGTGAAGGCCGCGATCGTCGACCTTCCGCGGTTTGATGCGACGCGTCTCGGGCGTTTCGTGTGGGGATACGACGCGCGCGATGATGCTGGAACCATGCGCACTGTGCGTTGGACCATCGCATCACGCGCGACACCGATCGTCTTGCGTTTGCCAAGTTGGTGGTTTGAAGAGGGCCACGGTCTCGCGCACCAGATCCTGCGCCTCAACGACTCCATCGTGCTGACCGCAGGCCTCGAGAAGCGCGATGGACTGTTGCTCGACGGCGCACTGTTGCATCCGATGCGACCAACGCAACCCAAGAAGGGCGAGAAACCAGCCAAGGGAAAGGCGATCACCTTCGAGCCTGTTGCCAACCAGTTGGTGCTCGATCTCGACCCGCGTCAGTCCATGGACGAGCGCGTGCTGCAGCGGCTTGCGAAAGAGACGGCGTTCCTTGAGGTGTGCAGCACCGTCGACGCACGATGGGCTTTTGCGCGCGTGCAACCTCCCGCGAGTTGGACGACGGCGACGGCGGCGGCCGTGGCGCGCAAACCAAGCGCGGCGCCCGCGTGGTTCCGCATGACCTTTGACCTCGACACGCCGCGCACGCTCACGCTGACTTGCACGCATGCGCATGGCGCGGTGGGCACCATCCTCGTGAACGGCGTCAGCGTGCTGGTGCTCGATGGTGTGAGTGGAGTCATTGGCGGCACGGCGCGAAAGCGCGTCCTCACGCGGAGCGCTGCGATTGCAGCATCCAACTTTCGGAGCGGTGAGAACGAGCTCTGCCTCTTCACGCCTGACGGGGTGCTGCCTGCGTTGGTGCTTCAGGCTGCAGCAGCGTGAAGCCGCGCGTCACAGCGCGCTCGGATGCCACACCGTCTTGATTTCTACAAACGGCGCGATCACAAACGGCGAGTGCCAGAAGGCGTCGTCGTCGAACTTGGGCGCGTCATGGAAGAGACAGACGCGCTTGAGATTTTCCGCTGCGCCGAGTTCAAGTGCGGTGGCCTCGGCAGCGGGAAGTCGCGCGCCAGCGACCGCAGCGATGTCGCGATGCGATGCGATCCACGGGCAGAGTTCACTGCGAATGCCCGTGAGCATGTTCACCACGCCCGCTGGGACATCACTCGTGGCCAGTGCCTCGCTGAGTGCGATTGCCAGCGGAGCGTTGCTCATGGGCGCGATGATCACGACGGCGTTTCCTGCAGCGAGCGCAGGAAGCGCGAGAGAGAGCATCGCGAGCATCGGGCGCTCGTCGGGGACCACCACAGCGACGGTGCCTGTTGGTTCGGGCATTGAGAAGACGAAGTACGGCCCCGCGACAGGTTGTTTGCCGCCGAGCACCGCAGCGATCTTGTCGGTCCAACCCGCAAAGCAGACGCAGCGGTCAATCGCGTGATCGACTTCGCGCGTGGCGTCGGACTTGGTGCGGCCTTCGATCGTGCGAACAAGCGTCACAAACTCTTCGCGGCGGGCTTCAAGCATTTCAGCGATGCGATAGAGCACTTGACCGCGGTTGTAGGCGGTGGCTGCGGCCCACTTCACCTGCGCCGCGTTGGCGGCTTCGATCGCGTCCCGCAGATCCTTGCGGCTTGCGTGCGAGGCATGGGCGATGACCTTCTTGTTGGCGTCCTTCACAGGAATGGTGCGGCCGCTCTCGCTGCGCGGAAAGCTGCCGTTGATGTAGAGCTTGAGTGTCTTGGCGACTTCGATTCGCGTGGTGCTCATCGTGTACCTCCAAGCTTGGCGTAGGCGAGCAGTCCTTGTCGTCCACCCTCGCGGCCGAATCCAGATTCGCGATAGCCACCAAAGGGCGCACTCGCATCAAAGCGATTGAAGGTGTTGAGCCACACGACACCAGCACTGAGACGATTCGACATCTCCAAGGCGCGTGCGGCTTTCTCCGTCCACACGCCCGCACTCAATCCGTAGGTCGTGTTGTTGGCGCGCTGCACCGCCTCTTCGGGCGTGCGGAAGGTCATCACGCTGAGCACGGGGCCAAAGATTTCTTCTCGCGCGATGGTGTGCGATGGTTGCACGCCCGTAAAGAGACAAGGTCGACACCAGAAGCCCTTCTTGGGCAGCGTGCAGGAGACTTCATGTTTGCGCGCGCCTTCGGTGGTCCCCGTTTGCAGGAAGCGTTCGATGGTGTCGAGTTGCGACCGCGAGTTGATCGCGCCGACATCGGTGTTCTTATCCAGTGGATCACCAACGCGCAGTTGTTCCATGCGACGCACTAGACGCGCGATGAAGTCGTCGTGGATGGATTCCTCGACAAAGAGCCGACTTCCAGCGCAGCAGACATGACCTTGGTTGAACCAGATGCCGCTCACCACACCTTCGACTGCCTGATCGAGCGCAGCATCGGCGAAGACAATGTTGGGACTCTTGCCGCCGAGTTCGAGGGTGAGCTTGATGCCTGTTCCTGCGACCGACTTCGCGATGGCTTTACCGACTTCGGTCGAACCAGTGAAGGCGATCTTGTCGACGCCCTTGCCTGCGAGTGCGGTGATCGCGCGTCCAGCGGCTGGTCCACCCGTGACGATGTTCACGACGCCGTCAGGGATGCCGCACTCCTGCAGAATCTCACCGAGCATGAGGGCGGTGAGCGGCGTGGTTTCTGCTGGCTTGAGCACGCAGGTGTTGCCGCACGCTAACGCGGGCGCGAGTTTCCACGCGGCCATCATCAACGGGAAGTTCCACGGAATGATCTGACCGCACACGCCCACGGGCCGCGCCGTCGCACCCGCAAACGCAAAGGGAAGCTTGTCGCACCAACCCGCGTGATGGAAGAAGTGTTGCGCGACCAGCGGCAGATCTTCGTCTCGACTCTCGCGAATCGGCTTGCCGCCGTTCATCGATTCGAGGACCGCGAGTTCGCGCGATCGCTCTTGCACGCGGCGCGCCACGCGAAAGAGAAGCTTGGCGCGTTCGGCGGGTTTGCACTTCATCCACTTGGGGAGCGCCTTGCGCGCTGCGGCGACGGCGCGCGCGACATCGGCTGCGTCAGCGTCGGCGACGGAGGCGATCGTCTCTTCCGTTGCTGGATTGATGGTGTCGAAGCGCTTACCTGACTTCGGTTCGACAAACTTGCCGCCGATCAGGAGGCCGTACTCAGGCCGCAGGGTCGGTCGGACGCTCTCAGGCGCGGGCGCGTAGGCGAAGGTCGAGTCAGGCACAGAGGGTGATGTTATCGCGGCGATTCCACTCCCGCAGGTCAACCGCTGTGGCGGTTTGTCCGACACAATCAGGGCCATGGCTTCCGCGAAACCCACCGACCCAACCTCTGCATCGTCCCCGCGCGTCATCTGCGCCTTCGACATCGGCGGCACCAACGCCAAAGCGCGCTGTGCCCACTGGGAGGAGAAGCGCGCCACGCCGTCGGGCCCGCAGTACACGCCGCAACAACTCGTCGCTGATCTGCCCAAACTCCTCGCGGGCGAGAAGGTTGATGCGATCACGATCGGATTGCCCACGCCGCTCAAGGATGGTCGACCGATGTGCGATCCCGTGAACCTCGGTCCTGGCTGGAAGGATTTCGACTATCGCGCGGCGTTTGGCGTGCCCGTCAAGATTCTCAACGACGCCGCGATGCAGGCGATCGGAAGTCACCGCGCCGCCAAGCTCACCACAGAGAAGATGCTCTTCCTCGGACTCGGCACGGGACTCGGCAGCTGCATGATCGTCGGCCGCGATGTGTTGCCGATGGAGTTGGCCCATCTGCCGTTTCGCAAGGGCGCATCGTTCGAAGACTTGGTGGGCATCCGTGGTCGTGAGACCAATGGAACCCGCAAGTGGCGCGGCCATGTCGCGGAGTGTGTGCGTCTGCTGCGCGGCGCGCTGCTGCCCGATGTCATCGTGCTTGGCGGCGGCAATTCAAAGGCGCTGAAGGAGATCCCACCAGGCTGCGTGCTTGGTTCGAACTCGAACGCGTTTCTCGGCGGCTATGCAGTGTGGGAGCCTGAGTGGGCCAACGCCGCGACGGCGCTGTAATCCGACGCCGTCTCGTCAGGCGCGCAGACTCTTGCGCTCTTTCGAGGGCACGGTGCGCGCAGCGGGAGCGTCCGCGGGCGTCATCGCCTCGAGCGCCTCAAGCTGCTTGAGCACATAGGTCATGTACTTGCGGCGCGAAGGTTCGAGCTCGAGGCAATTGAGCACGAGGTCGCTGAGTTGCTCAGGGATTTCGGCGTTCCATGCCGAGAGCGGCGTGACCTCGCCGATGGTGTTCTCCGCCAACACGAAGTCGCGCGGATAGTTGCGCTGCGTTGTTTGCGGCGCGAATTTGCCGCGCAGCAGGCGATACATGGTGGCGCCGAAGTTGAAGACATCGGTCTGCGCGGTGATCGGTTGGATGAGCGGCTGCTCGGGTGCGACATAGCCCGCGGTGCCTGACATGCGCGGCTTGGTGCCGCCAATCTTCCAGGCCTGTCCGAAGTCGATCACCTTGGTGTGGTCCTTGTCCCACAGGATGTTGTTCGGCTTCATGTCGGCGTGCGCGAATCCCTTGTCGTGGATGTGCACGAACGCGCTCGCGACTTCGCGGAAGATGGAGATCCACTCGCGAACCGAGAAGTGGATGTGATCCTTGAGCACGATGTCCTCAAGCGAGGGCGCATCGATCATCTCCATGATCAATCCAAGGTCTTTGCCTGGCTTCTTCATGAAGCCAAAGCCCTGGTCGCCGCGCAGGTCCACGATGTCGCGGACGTGCGGGTGCTTGAACTTGCGTCCAGCCTCCCACTCCATCCTCAACTGATCGAGATAGCGGTCCTCTTTGTCGCCTTCCGAGATGACATGCTTGAGCGCGTACTGCGTGTGGGTCTTGGTGTCTTCGACGAGGTAGACGACGCTAAACGCGCCATCGCCGAGCCACTTGCGGACGCGGTAGCTGTGAAGGATTTCGCCAGGGTGGCGTCGATCACGCTTGGCAGCGGGAACCACCTCACTCATGACGCGACCTCCGGCCCACCTTGATCCATGGTGTTCGCAACGCTTGGCGTGCGGGCAGGAGTGCGAGAAGAAACAGATTGGCGCAAAACAGACATCATCAAGTCCGCCACTCGTGGCGTTGGAAAGGGAGCTTGGTTGAGCCGACGGTGCCGGGCGACGCCCGACGAAGAAATGAGCCCCGAAGGTCGGAAGATACGCGAAACCTCGAATCGTATTTTGCCTGCTTCGCGTGTTTCAAAAAAACTCCCACGCTTGCAGGCTCGGCAGTTTTCCCGAAGGACTTGAGGCGTTTGGCTTTTTTTGGGCAGACGCTACGCATCCGCGAAATCATCGCGCGCCGCGTAGCCGCCGCGGCGCAGGCGGGCGAGCTGGCGAAGCAGATCGTTGAGGAGCGTGGAGGCGCCAAAGCGGAAGAGATGCGGATGAAGCCAGTCTGCGCCGAGGGTTTCGTTCACCATGACCAACTGCGTCATCGCGGCTTTCGCGCTGCGAATCCCGCCCGCGGGCTTCATGCCGATCCGCACGCCTGTTTCTTGAAAGGCGTCTCGAATCGCTTCCAACATCACCAGAACGACAGGCATCGTCGCCGCTGGGGTCACTTTCCCTGTGGAAGTCTTGATGAAGACTTCACCATCGGCGATCCGATTGGTCCCTGCAGACGAGCCGAGCGCGCTTCCAAAGAGCGCCGCGCGGATCGCGAGATCGCTGGCGTAACGCACGGCGTCGAGCGTCTCGAGTTCACCAGTCTCCAGAATGATCTTGAGATGCGCGGCTCCACACGCCGACTTCACCCGCGCGATTTCGTCGGCCACTCTGGGGTAGTCGCCCGCGAGAAACGCGCCGCGTTGGATGACCATGTCGATCTCGTCGGCTCCGTCCCCGACGGCGCGGCGCACATCATCGAGTCGAATGTCGAGTGGAAACTGTCCGCTGGGAAATCCTGTGGCGACCGATGCGACTTTGACGCCCGACGATCCCAGCGCTTCACGAGCGACGGCCACGAGTGCGGGATAGACGCAGATCGCCGCAACCGACGGAATCGGCAGAAGCCCCGCGGACACCAGCGAGTTCGACAATGCGGGCGCAGGCGAGATCGCCTTCTGACAAAGCGCGCGCACCTTCTCAGGTGAATCCTTCCCCTCAAGCGTGGTGAGGTCGATCATGCTGATCGCCAACCGCAACGCATGGTCCTTGGATGAAGTCTTGATCGATCGCTTTCCGAAGCCGTCGGCGCGCCGCGTGGCCATGATCGAATCGACGGCGCGTCGCGAGGGCAGAGGAATATCGAGGAGCTCGCCGCGATGCATGCGCGACTATCCGCCGCGCGCGGCGCGGAAGAGAACAGGGAGACTCGCGCCACCAAGGAGGACCATGCGACGGTCGACCTGCGACTCAACACCGTAGACCAACAGCGTCTCGCCGCGGTTGTCGAGCACATAGAGCACTTCGACAGGCGCAGCATCTGAGCCTTGACCCGTCGACGCGGTGAGCACGGTGAAACCGCCGACACCCATCGAGGCGGTGCCCGCGTGGGCCGCGGGATGCAGGCGTCCTGCTTCGACGATGGTCAGCGCGGCAATGGCGATGGCACTGGTGGCGAGGATGGCGTGTGGGAGTCGCATGGAGGTGAGGAAGGAGGTGTGGCGCGTGGCTCAGTTTGAGCGCGGGCGATTGATCTCGCCCGCATCGACGGCGAGGTTTCGGAAACCGAGACCCTTGAGCTGCTTACTTTGCGGATCGAACTGCACCGCGAGGACTTCTTGCGTCGTCTCGTCGACGACATAGACGACCTGTGCTTCCATGCCCGCGACGCGTCCTGCGGCGGCGGTGTAGGTGCTGCGCGCGCGCACGGCCTGGGCCTGCGCGGGAGCGGAGAGTTCCACTGCTGCAAGCGCCGTCAGCGCGAGAGCGTTGGCAGCGAGGAGAATCCGAAGGGCACTCGGGCGTCGTTTCATGGCAGACTCCTTGTCGCGCGCTCGATGACGCGCTCAAGCCACGCGGACAAATCGGTCCGCGTCACAGATCGGTGTGCGAGCGCTTCGACGGCATGAGCGAGATCGTGATGATCACACCGAAGAGCACAGCGGCGATGAGGTAGCCGATGACTGGATTCGTCTTGGGTGTGAAGGTCGGCTCGGGCACCTTCTCACCTTGCGCGAGCACAAAGCTCACGAGTGAGAGTGGCGCAAGCAGTGCAATCGTTCGGGTCATCAGGCGCATCGCGGCAGGATACGACGGGCGCGAGCTCCCTGCGCGATGCCACGATGGGGCGCGAAACGCCCGAGAATCTCGCGCACGCCTCCCGCAGACCTTTGGCGCGTTACTTCACATAGATCGTCGTGTGTCGCACTTCGGTTGGCGGAGTCGTCGCTTCCCAGGGGCGCTTGAGCTCAAAGGTGATGCGCGTCTTGCCAGGCTTCAACGCCTTGAAGTTCATCGTGTGCATCTGCTTGGAACCCACGGCATCGGTGCCGCGGACGGGCCGCGTGCGCTCCTCGTCGATGGTGATGACGGACTCGTCGTACCCACGCGCGGTCCAGGCGTAACCCGTTCCGCCGCTGAAGTAGAGCTCCGCGACAAACGCGAGACCGACGGTGAGTTCGGCTCCCGTCACACCATCGACGCCATCGAGTGAGGGTTCGCCGACGCAGCGGCCGCCGTAGAAATCGAGTTTGGTGATGCGCTCAGGGTCAAGGACTTTGGGTGGTGGCGCGGCGGACGCGCCGTTCTCCTTCGCGCCATCGGTGGCGCACGAGGCAAGCGCGATCACGGCGACGACAAGCGCGGCGCGCGTGAGCGAATGGGCGACAAGACCGATCGAGGAGTGATGGCGCATAGCAGCGGCTCTATCGACCTCGGTTGTGCGGCCGAATCAATCTTCCTGCGACGAGAATCTGAAGACGAGGTCTAGGAGACCAGCGCGTCGGGGTCTTCGAGCAACTTCACGACCGTTGCGAGGAATCGCGCGCCTTCCGCGCCATCGACGACGCGATGGTCGCAGGAGAGTGAGAGCGGAAGCACGAGTCCTGCGTAGAACTTGCCGTCCTTCACGCAGACCCGCTCCTTCGAGCGTCCCGCGGCAAGAATCGCCACTTCGGGATAGTTGATGATCGGCGTGGCAAACATGCCGCCGTAGCTGCCGACATTCGAGATGGTGAAGGTGCCGCCGAGCGATTCTTCGCGCGCGATGGTGCGGTCCTTGCAGCGCGCCGCGAGGGTCTTGACCGACTGCGCGAGTTGCACGGGCGCCATCGCTGAGGCGTTGCGAATGACGGGCACCATGAGGCCCGCGTCGGTGTCGACGGCGCATCCAAGATGGACGGCGCTCTTGAGAATGATCTCGCCCTTGGCGTCGTCGACGATGGCGTTGAGCGTCGGATGCTTGCGCAACGCGCGACAGACGGCTGCCATGAGAAACGGCAGCATCGAAAGCTTCTCGCCGACGACCTTGGAGTACTCGCGGCGCTTATTGTCGAGCGCGGTGACATCGGCTTCATCGACGACCGTGAAATGCACCGCGGTTTGCACGCTGCGCGTGAGCGCCTCGGCGATCTTGCGGCGCACGCCGCGAAACGCCACGCGCTGCGCGACATCACTCTGATCGATGAAGACGCTGCCCGCAGCGACCGTGGTGGCGCGCGGAGCAAAGCCCGTGGACGCCGTTGCAGTGGCCGCAGGTTCCGTTTCGGCAAACGCACCGACATCGCTCGCCGTGACTCGTCCACCGCGGCCTGTGCCCGCGATCTTCTGGATGTCCACGCCAAACTTGCGTGCGAGTCCGCGCACGGCAGGAGTCGCCATCGCCTTGCCATCGCGCGCGACTTCCACCGTTTCAGGTCCGCGGCGCGCAAAGCGCTCGCTCACCGTGAGCGTTCCCGCCATGGTTCCCACGACGGTGCCTTGATCGGCTGCTGCTGCGTTGGCGGCAATCTGGCTCGACATGCAGGCGTTGCTGCTTGAAGCCGAACTCGCGCTGCTGCTCGCAGTGGCGGTCGCGGTTGCGGCAGGTGTCGCAGTCGTTGTCGCGGTTTTGGCAGCGCTGTAGCGCACAAGAACCGCGCCCACAGGAATCACATCGCCCGCTTTGCCGCAGAGTTCAGCGATGGTGCCCGCCCACGGCGTTGGCACTTCCACGAGCGCCTTGTCAGTCTGCATCTCAGCGATGGTCTGCGACTCCTTGAGGACATCGCCGGGCTTCACTTTCCAGCTGATGAGCTCAGCTTCCGCGAGACCTTCACCAAGGTCAGGAAGCAGGAAGTGACTCTTGTCCGAGGGTTGCTTGACTCCAGCCATCGTGGTTCCTTCTGCGTGCCGTTCAGGCTCCGCCATCGAGAGCGCGTTGTACCACAGCACGCGGGTTGACCGTCGGCGGGCGAGTAGGCTGTGCAGTCGGCGCGCTTGGTCGCGCAGGAGATTTGCATGCGCGAAACCGCCGAGAACCCCAGTTCGATCGCTCGATCAATCGCCGCGGCCATCGATTGGTCGCTTCCGTACGAGGCGCGTCGTCCCGCGGTGTGCGGATCGATGGCAGTCGCGACCAGCCAGCCGCTTGCGGCGCAGGCTGGGCTTGAGATGTTGCGTCGCGGCGGAACCGCAGCCGACGCAGCGGTCGCGACGGCGGCAGCGATGACCGTGCTCGAACCCACGACCAACGGCATTGGCGGCGATGGATTCGTGCTCGGGATCTTTGGCGGAGAAGTCGTTGGACTCAACGCCTCGGGTCGTTCACCCGCGCGGCAATTGCGCAGCGTCTTTGATGGTCAAGTCGGCATGCCACGACGCGGATGGGGACCGATCACGGTGCCTGGCGCGGTGTCGGGTTGGGTCGCACTCTGGAAGCGCTTCGGCAAGTTGCCCTTTGCGGACTTGCTCGAACCAGCACGCCGTCACGCGCACGATGGGTTCTTGGTTGCGCCGCGCACCGCAGAACTCTGGAAGCGCGCCTATCCAAGACTCGCTGAGTTTCCTGAGTGGAAGCGCGTGTTCGCTCCAGAAGGCCGCGCGCCCTTCGCCGCCGAGCGCGTGCAGTTTCCTGATCACGCCGCGACGCTCGCGTTGATCGCCGAGAGCGAAGGCAACGCGTTCTACAACGGCGCACTGGCTGCGCGTATCGCGCAAGCTGCACGTGACGGCGGTGGCTTTCTTGACGCAGAAGATCTCGCCAAGCACGAAGCGCGCTGGGTCGATCCCTTGGAGTTGCCCTTCGGGTCGTCGAGCATGCTGGCGATTCCACCCAATGGTCAGGGCATCGCGGCGTTGATCGCGCGAGGAATCCTCGAGGCAGCCAAGGCCAATCCGCGCTTTGCCGATCTCTCGCCCGACTGCGCCGACTCGGTGCATCTTGGCGCCGAGGCGATGAAGTTGGCCTTCCGCACCGTCCATCGTGAAGTCGGCGATCCCAAGGCGATGCGCGTGAAGTCGTCGGACTTGCTCGCGCCCGATTTTCTCGCGGGACTCGCGCAAGAGATCGATCTTGGTCACGCGCGCGACTTCAACCACGGACCACCCAAGACGGGCGGAACGATTCTCCTCTGCACCGCGGATCGCGAGGGCAACATGGTCTCGCTCATCCAATCCAACTACGAAGGCTGGGGCTCGGGTGTCGTGATTCCAGGAACAGGCATCGCCATGCAGAATCGCGGCGCATGCTTCACCCTCGAAGCGGGTCATGTGAACGAGTACGCGCCAGGCAAGTTGCCGTACCACACCATCATTCCTGGCATGCTCGTCAAGCGCGATGCGAACGGCGCTGCGCATCCGCACTTGGCCTTCGGTGTCATGGGTGGATACATGCAACCACAGGGACAACTCCAAGTCGCCTCGCGCATCGAAGACCATCACGCCAATCCGCAGGCCGCGCTCGATGCGCCGCGTTGGCAGGTGAGCAGCGGGCTCACGCTCGATGTGGAGCCTGGATTCCCCCAGTCGACGCTTGATGAACTCACGCGTCGCGGTCACGCGGTCAAGGTCGCTTCTGAAAAATCGATCACCTTCGGTCGGGGACAGTGCATCGAGCGCGTGGAGCACGGCTATGTCGCGGCGAGCGACATGCGCGGCGATGCCCAAGCGGTCGTTGGGTGAGCGCCGCACTGCCTCTAGAACCGCGTGGCGGGCGCGAATAACCAAGGGAAACCTCGGTCGGACAAGCCACTTCTGCAGCGTGGGGCGCTTGGCCGATGAACCACGGCCTTTGCACCGATAGAGGAATCCGATGACTCGTCGCCGCTTGTACTTCAACACCCTGTTCGTCCCCACGCTCTCGATGGTCGCCATGCTGACGGGCTCGCTCACAAGCGCGCTCGTCGTGCAGCGTGAGGCTGCAGCGGACCTGTCGTGGTTCGATGTGGCGGGCAACGACGATCGTCCCCATGTCAGCTTCGCGGAGGTCATCGCGTGGAGCGATGCCTGCTTGGCGGTCACTGATGCCGAGTGGCCCGCGGTGGAACGCGTCTACTCGGTCTACATCCAAAGTTGGGAAGGTCTCGGCAAGGACGAGGACAAACTCTGGCTCGGTTTGAATCAGGTCCTCGGTCTAGAGCGCGCGGGTTGCATCGACGCGTTTCGCGCGAGCACCGACGCGATCTTGCGCACGCGTGACGCTTCGACGCGACACATCGCGCTGCGTCGCGAACTTCTTGGGTTGGCTTCGACACGCGGGCAACTCGCAGCAGATGCGCATCGCGTCACGCGAGAGTTGGCGACGCGCATTGCGGGCGCCGTCTATGAGCGCGGCCCCAACGAGTTTGACGAGATCCCACCGACAACCGAAGTCGCGTCGGTGCGTGACGCCGTCCTGCGCGTGCGTGACAGCATCGCGGGCATCATCGGCGAAGAACGCGCCGACAACATGATCGCCAACATCGTGCAGGCCTACGAGCTCAGCGGCACCACGGCGCTCTCGTGGGAGTTCCGCGCGATCATCGAGCATTCGTCGCGTCTCGAACCCGAGCAGCGCGAGCGTATCGCCGTTGCGTACGCCGCCGCCGATGCAAAACTCCGCGGGAAGAGCGCGTATCTCACTCCTCGTGAGGCACGCTTCGAGGCCGACGAGACGCTCTTCAAAGAAGTCGAAGCGATCATCGGTGTCGATCGTGCGGATCTCATTCGAGGACTCGCTGGCGGCTACGTCGATGTCAACGCGCACCCCGAAGGCAACATCCGTCGCGCCAACATGCCCGTGACCGAGTCGATCAACACCGCGTCGGATGCTCTGCTCTCGCGCTTCGTGCTCGACGCGGACATTCCCGCGGTGGCAGGAGCGGTGGGGCGATCGTTCTGGCGTCCGCTGAGTCATCACGGCATCAAGCCGAAGCCTGTGCCTGAGCCCTGTCCGATCAGCACCGCGTTCTTGGTGGCGGTCGCTGGTACGACGAGTGACGACGAGATCGCCATCATCGAATCGATTCAGCGCGACTCGGCGCAGCGCTATGCGCAAGCGGAACAGGCGTTTGATCTGCTCATGTCGAAGGAAGCCCGCATCGGCGGCATCGCCGACATGTCGATTGCGGAAGATGAGCGCGCGCTCGCTGAGCTGCAATCAGCCTTTGGAGTCGAGCGCCTTCCTGCTTCGACGATCGCACTCGCGCGATTGGCGCGTCTCGAGCGCACGCTTCCGTTCACCAAGCTTGCGGCGCGGTTCGACACATTGAGCCGTATTCCGTGGCCCAACGGTTCCGTCGTCAGTGCGGCACTTGGTGAGCGCGTGCCACCCGTGGCACCGTTGGCGGAGTCGAAGCGCGTCGCTTTGCGCGCAACCCTCGAGCTCGCCGCAGAAACGCTTCTGGCCTCGCGACTTTCAGCCTGGCGCGAAGTGCAGGCAGCGAATGTCGCCTTCGATCGCGTGCTCGAGCAGTTTGCTGGAGTGAGCCGCGTGGCGCGTGAGCGACTCGTGGCGATGCAGGCCGCGCGCCTCGCGGGACTCGCGGCGTGCGCCAGTGCCGCGCGACGGAGTTACTCCGAGACGATCGCGTTGGTGCAGCAACTCGCAGCGGCGGACAAGGTGTTCGAGGCGCAGTACATCGCGTTGGCGCTTCTCGAACAAGACCTCGGACGAACCGATGCGGGACGCCGACTCGAACTTGAACTCGGCGCGTCTGCCTCTGCAGAACTGCGTGATCGCGCACTCATTGCGCTCGTCCCCACCGATCCAACCGCAGAGTCACTCTTGCGCGTGAGCTCCGAAGCCGCGGTTGCTGCGGGCAACATGGACGATGGCGATCTCAAGCGAATCGAGGCGGGCAATGTCGTGCTGACGGCGCTGCGCTTGGAGCGACAACGACTCGATCGCGCCATGCGTGCGCAAGTTGCTGTCTCGTGGCGGCAACTGCGCGCAGCAGGCGATCTCATGGCGGCGGACGCGTTCAAGCCCTAATCGACGCATCGTCTTCGCATGAGCCGTTACATTGCGCGTGGAGATTTCCATGCGCTTTCGCACCGCTCTCATCTGCACCATCGTCGCCGCCGCCGCCGTCCCGTTTCTCGCAGCCATGCAGGCAACTCCTGCAGGCGAAGCGCCCAAGGTCACGCCACCAAGTGGAAAGCTCGCCGCTGTGCAAGGACAGTTCATGCGCGACGGCGCACCGATCAAACTCGGCGAGCGCATCGCGCTCTTCAACGGCAAGGACACCACGGGTTGGAAGGGCTTTGTTCCTGACCTCATCAAGGGCGGCAAGGACCCGCTCTCGGTCTGGTCGGTCAAGGACAGCGTGCTGCAATGTGCGGGCAAGCCGATCGGCTACATCGAGACCATCGAGCTCTACGACCACTTCGTGATCGAGCTCGACTGGCGCTTTGATCCAGCAAAAGGCCCAGGAAACTCAGGCGTGCTGCTGCGCGTGATCGGTGACGACAAGGTCTGGCCGAAGTCGATGGAAGCGCAACTGGAGTCGAAGAGCGCAGGCGACTTCTGGAACATCGAGGAGTACAAGGCCACCGTCGATGCCAAGCGCACCGATGGCCGTCACACCGTGAAGTTGCGCGACACCAACGAGAAGCCTCTCGGCGAGTGGAACCACTACCGCATCGTGGTGAACGCGGGGACCATTGAGTTGTGGGTCAACGGACTCCTGCAGAATGTGGCCACGGGTGTCGAAGTGCACAAGGGGCGCATCGCACTGCAGAGTGAAGGCGCGTACATCGAGTTCAAGGACATCGTGCTGACGCGCATCGTGCCCTGAGTCGGCCGCGCTGAGCCGCGGATTTGCTTGCTGGACTTTCGATGGACCCACGGAATCTTCCTCCTGATGCTGGCGTTGGGACACGCCTCGCGCACACTGCGCGCGATCCGCACGCGCATCACGGCTTCGTGAATACGCCGATTCACCGCGGCTCGACCGTGCTCTTTCCCACGCTCGACGCGCTCGAAGCAGCGTTGCGCGCGGACAGTCGCGTGGGTCCGTACATCTACGGACTCATCGGCACTCCGAACTCGCGCGAGCTCGAATCGCTGCTGGCAAGTCTCGATGGTGGAGTTGGCGCGGTCGTCGTCGAGAGTGGTCTTGCCGCCGTCAGTGTGCCACTGTTGGCCACGCTGTCGACGGGCGATCACTTGTTGATGACCGATTCCTGTTACGGCCCGACGCGACATCTATGTCAGGCCGTCTTGCCGCGCATGGGAATCGAGACGACCTTCTACGACCCGCGTCTTGGCGCGGCGATCGAGGCGTTGGTCCGTCCCAACACGCGCGCGATCTTCTTGGAGTCGCCAGGATCGCTGACCTTTGAAGTGCAGGATGTTCCTGCGATCGCTCGCGTGGCGGGTCGGCTTGGCGTGACCACCATCATCGACAACACCTGGGCGACGCCGCTGCACTTTCGACCGATCGAGCACGGCATCGATCTCGTGATTCATGCGCTGACCAAGTACCAGTCGGGCAACAGCGACATCATGCTCGGCGCCATCGTCGCGCGCGACGAGGCCGATTGGAAGCGCGTGAAGGCGACGGCCGAACATCACGGTCACTACGCGCACCCTGATGATTGTGCGACCTGTTTGCGCGGCATGCGTTCACTTGAGGTCCGTCTTGCGCGACACGCTGCGAGCGCACTTGCAGTGGCACGGGCGCTTGAAGCACGCGCTGAAGTCGCGCGCGTGCTGCATCCTGCACTTTCGTCGCATCCCGACCACGCGCTCTTTCGACGGGATTTCAGCGGCGCCAGCGGACTCTTCGCCTGCGTGCTCAAGCCGCATCCGAGGGGTCGCGACTATCTCAAGGCGTTCCTCGAGAGCCTTCGCCTCTTCGGCATGGGCTTCTCGTGGGGAGGATTCGAGAGCCTCGTGGTGTCGAGTGATGTGCGCGCCTCGCGGGTCGCTGCGCCATGGACCGACGAAGGCGCGCTCTTGCGCTTTCAGGTTGGTCTCGAGGATCCGCGCGACCTGATCTCGGACCTCGACGCCGCATTCGCCGCCGCCGCGCGTGCCACGGCATAGAGCAAGGTGATTTGTCGCTCGTGCTACACTCGCCGCCCTTGTACGACCAGCGCGTTTTCAGCGAGTGAACCATGCCGATCACCACCGCCTACGAAGCCAAAATCGAACACATCTCGATTCTCGACGCGAAGGGAAACTTCGACGAGAAGCTCGGCGGCGCCGCAGGCAAGCTGATCATCCCTGACGCAGATCTCGTGCAGCTCTACAGCGCGATGGTCTCGTGTCGCCAACTCGATGAAGTGGCGTTTCGTCTGCAGCGCTCAGGCCGCATGGGAACCTATCCGCAGAACATGGGGCAAGAGGCGACGAGCCTTGGTGCGGCCTATGTGCTGCGCAAGGACGACTGGATGGTCACTTGCTATCGCGAGAACTGCGGACTGTTCTGGCGCGGTGTTCCTAAGGAAGCGATCCTGCTGCACTGGATGGGCGACGAGCGCGGCAACGCGATGCCCAAGCCGCACTGGGTTACGCCGATCTATGTGCCACTGGGAACGCAGATGCTCCACGCTGCGGGTCTCACGCTTGCTGCGAAGTACCGCGGCGAAGACCGCATCGCCTGCACCTTCTTTGGTGACGGCGCCTCAAGCGAAGGCGACTTTCACGAGGCGTGCAATTTCGCTGCGAGCCTGCACATTCCTGTGGTCTTCGTCTGCCAGAACAACTTCTGGGCGATCTCCACACCGAGCACGATCAACAGCGCCGCGTCAACCTTCGCGCAGCGCGGACTTTCCTACGGGATGCCGTGCCTCCAGTGTGATGGCAACGATCTCTTCGCCACCGTCTACACCATGCGCAAGGCTGTGGAGCATGCGCGCACCACAGGAACACCGTGCTTTGTGGAGATGGTGACCTATCGACTTGGCGATCACACGACCGCCGACGACGCCAAGCGTTACCGCGATCAGTCCGAGGTCGACGCCTGGAAGGCGCGCGATCCGATCATTCGGGTGCGCCAGTTCATGACGAAGCGCAAGTTGTGGGACGACGGCAAGGAGGCCGCGCTGGCTGAACGCGTTGAGCGCGAGAACGCCGAAGCGGTCGCGCGTGCGGAAGGCATCGCGTTGCCAGGGCGCAGCGACTTCTTCGACTCGATGTACGCGGAGACTCCGCAGGACCTTCTCATCCAGCGCGACACCATGCAGACGCATTCGCTCGGGCAGGACCCTTCGCAACTTCCCGTCGAGGCGCAGGAACGCGCCGCGCAACTTTCGGCCGCCGCTGCTGCAACCCATCACTAAGCCGTCTTGACTAAGACTTTCCTTGCTGAGCACTCCCTGACTCTTCGGTCTGGATCACGCACATGGCCAATCTCAATCTCGTTCAAGCCATCAATCTCGCGCTCATCCAGGAGATGGAGAAGAACCACGACATCGTGTTGCTTGGCGAAGACATCGGCATCAACGGCGGTGTTTTTCGCGTGACCGAAGGTTTGCAGAAGCGCTTCGGCGGCGCGCGCGTCTTCGACACGCCGCTCGCGGAGTCGGGCATCATCGGCCTCTCCATTGGCATGGCGATGGGCGGACTCCATCCTGTGCCCGAGATTCAGTTCGAAGGATTCCTCGGTCCTGCGTACGACCAGATTTGCTCGCATGCTGCGCGCATGCGCAGTCGAACCCGCGGCGCCTTCACTGTGCCGATGACGATTCGCATTCCTGTGGGCGGCGGAATTCACGCGCCCGAACTTCACAGCGACTCACCTGAAGCGATCTACGCGCACACGCCTGGACTCAAGGTCGTCATGCCGAGTTCGCCGTATGACGCGAAGGGACTGCTGGTCACCGCGTTGCGCGAACCCGATCCTGTGTTGTTCTTCGAGCCCAAGCGGATCTATCGCGCGTTTCGCGAAGAGGTCCCCGAGGACGAGTACACGCTGCCGCTGGGCAAGGCGCGCACCGTGTGCGAAGGAACCGATCTCACCATCGTGAGTTGGGGCGCGAGCGTCGTGCAGTGCATGCAGGCGATCGAGAAGTCGGAGCAGTCGATTGAGCTGATCGACTTGCGCACCATCTATCCGTTTGACATGGACGCCGTGGCCGCGAGCGTTTCGAAGACCGGCCGCTGCGTCGTCGTCCACGAAGCGCCGCTGACCTGTGGATTTGGCAGCGAGATCGCGGCGCGCATCATGGAGCGCTGCTTCCTTCAACTCGAAGCTCCGGTGCAGCGCGTCGCAGGGTTCGACACCACGATGCCCTACTACAAGCTCGAGCTCGACTACCTGCCCGATGCCGCTCGCGTCACCCGCGCGATTCACGACTGCATGGCGTACTGAGCGCGGATCGCGGGCGCAGCACTTGGTGACAGCAGTGCTTACAGAGTGAAGGACGCGAGGTGCGTCAGTGTTCTCGCGCGGACGCTGCGCACTCCTTTGCGTGCGGACACCCACACAAAGGTCGCACCGCGTGCGGATTGCCTTCTCCGCGCGCCTTGCGCCATTGACTGCGTGTATGTCATTCACCCAATTTGGCCGTTGCAAACGGAGGTTCTTCGCGGAGTCTTCGCCCCATGCACATCGCGCATGAGGAATTCCGCTTCATCGATGATCCCGCCCAGCGGGTGCTCTGCGGCAGGATTCTTCAGCGCACCCAGTCGATGTTCGGTTTGCTCGTGGCGACCTGTGATTATTCCTATCGCGCCGCGTCGAGACGGGCCGAGGTGGATCCGCGTTCACTTGATGAGTTGCGCAGTGTGCCGACGCTTGGCGTCGTGGCGCGCATTGCTGCTGCGATTGGTCTTGAGGCAGGATCAGCGGTCGCCGCACTCGCATCGAGCGCGGGTGAGCAGATCGATGGCGTTGCGTTGCGTCTCGAAGCGGCCGAAGCGGATCTCGACGATGACGCCCCCGCACTCGAGCGCGTGAGCAGTGCGCTGCACGCCAACGCGCAGCACCCGACGGAGCTCGCTCTTGCGCATCTCATCACTGCTCGCGCGTTCGTGGCGCGTGGTGAGTTCGAAGCAGCCGACACGGCGGTGGAGCTCGCGTTCGAGTTTGGTCTCGCAGAGAGTGATCATGCGCTGGCAGGTCAACTCGCCGAGGCGATGCACTACGAGTCATTCCTTGGGACGCCGTGGCAAGGCGGACGCGCGTCGCGCGCCGTCGAGTCGTCTTGTGCGGCGCGACTCCTCTCGCTGATGAAGCACGCGCCGAGGTCGGAGCGCTCGTCGGTGGCGAGTCAGAGACTTCGTTGTTGGCAACTCGCCGAGCGGCTGCTCGCAGAACACGGCCCTGGGAAAGGCAGCATCGAGGCGTTGCGCGTGGAGCTCGACAAAGTGATTGAACACGGGAGCGGCGGCCGCGCGCTGGCTTGGGCTGCGTCCATCGCTGCCATCACGGCCTTGCGATTGCGCGCCCGAAGGATGGCGGAGGGCGGCGACGATGGCGAGACGGCCATGTCGCCGTCCACACGCGTGCTGTCGCTCATCGTTGCCGCTGAACTGGCGCTCGAGGAAGGACTTCGACTCGGAGCGTCGGCGGAACGCTCCGCAGTTCTTGCGCGAGCGACCCGAGTGGCGCTGTGCGAGTGGTCGACGCGGTTCGCGTTGAATGAAATCGACCCAAACTCCATGGACGAAGCGGACTTAGAGGAGCTTGTTCGTGCGTGCTTGCGCTTTCCAGCGGCCAAACTTTCACCAATGATCGCCGCAATCACGCGCGCCAAAGAGGTGAACTTTGTTTGACGAACATCGGAAATTGATCTTGATTTACGCGGCGCTTCGCGTGAAGTCCCACAGTCACCCGTTTCCGCCAACAGGATGTACGACCCCATCCCCCAGCGGCAACAGATCGGAGGATCCATGCTGACAACAGAGATTGGTGGATTTGAGGCGGCGCGTGAAGCGCTCGCCCGCGAGAGGCTTGAAGAACTGCAAGCGCTCGCACGAACGTATCGCAACTGGACCGTCAAGGAACTCGCGCACGCGCTCGGGCGACAGCCAGGGCGACTCGTCCCAGAGAGCGGCATGCCCAAGATCGACCTCGTTGTCGGTCTGGCCAAAGCCCTCGACTGGCCCGTCGAGGCCGTGGTGGATCACTTGATGAAGCCACCTGCGGGACCGAGGAAGGTCGTGCATCCGAAGGACACGGCTGCGGACTACGCGCGGCTCTACAACGAGAGTGCCGCAAAAAGACTCGAGCGTGATTACTTCGAGGCGATTCGACTTGCGGTGCGCGCGGGTGTCGTGGCGGATACGGGGAATCGTCGCGCGGGCGCCCTGGTGCTCGAGTCGGAGGCGCACGAGTCCACTGGATCGTATGTTGAGGCAGTTCGCTGTCTGCGCGAGGCCATCCGTATGGAAGGCATTGCGATTGAGTGGCGGATCTACTGCGACTCAAAGCTCGGGAATCTTCTATTCATGCAGGGGCTGACCACGCAGTCGCTCGGTATCGCCTCGTCGGTGTTGGAGTATGCGCAGAACCTTCCGAGCTCATTGCTCGTTAGGACTTCGCAGATGCTCGGGCACTGGACGCGAGGACATGTGCTGCGATCCGCAGTCCCGTTGCGGCACACCGAGTCGTGGCGCTCACTTGCCGCTTCTGCTCGCGAGGATTTCTGCAAGGTCAAGAGTTTGTGCATGGCACTCGTCGTGGAGACCGACGGTAACCCGCTCTACTTCGGTTCCTTCTCAGGAGTCATTGACCCGATGTTGCTCGAGCTTGACGCGATCTGCGATGAGGAGCAGGCGGAGTTCGCGGTTCAAGCGCTCCTGGCAATTCTGCGCGAAGGCGGATCAGCAGACTCCGGAATCGGCGAGCGCAAAGCATGGGCGGCGGTTGCCGTGGCGAACACCGTGCGGCGCGTTGTGCCTGACGAGATGCAGCGGCGAGGGATCCTTGATGTTGCGTCCGCGGCGCTGCGTGCGCACGCAGTTGCGACCTCGAACTGGTACTTCGCCCACAAGCACCTAGAGCTCGATGCGGAGCGTCGGCGTAATCTGGTTGGTCACGGGACGGCCTCCCGAGCGCTCGATGCACTCGAAGCGAAGTTGGTGGCCGGCGTCCTCGGTCAGGTTCCAGCGGCGCGTGAGCACGCCGCGGAGTTCTTCGCCCTCTACGGGTCAGGGGAAGGGGTGCGCGCATGAGGTTCACCTACACCAGCGTGTTCTTGATCGCCGCATCGGCCTTCGTGCTCCCACTGCAATCGGGCGCCGAATCACCAACGGTTCCGCCTCCCTCTGACACCCCACCAGCCGAAGTCTCCGTCCAGAAGTGGATCCGTGAGATCTACGCCTACCAAGTGCAGCCTGGCTACGAAGAGTGGCTTGGGAGTGGTGACGGACCAGCCGACAGCTTGGTTTCGTTCCAGCTCTATCTCACGCTGCATCCTCTTCGACCACGGCTCAACACCGAGTTCGTGATCCTCTACCTCCAAGGGCATTGAGCCTTTGGAGTCCTGCGAAATCCACACGGGCCGCCCTGCATCAGGGGCGGCCCGTTTTCGTGTTCGGGTCGCGCATCGCACGCGGAGAGTTACTTTCGCGCGACTTTCGCGCAGGCGCGGTGTCGTGGACAACTGAGCAGGTGTTCGTTGTACATCCCTGCTGCCTGCATAAATGCGTAGACAATCACTGGCCCACAGAAGGAGAAGCCGCGCTTCTTCAGGGTCTTGGCCAAGGCGACGCTTCCAGGGCTGAGCGTGCAGAGGTCTTCGCGTCGCGCGAGTTTCATGTCGACAGTGCGATGATCGACCGCTTCCCAAATCAGATCGCGGAAAGATCCTTCGCCGTCCTCCATGACCTCGAGCCACGCGCGCGCGCTCTTCACGGCGCCTTCGATCTTCGCGCGCGAGCGAACGATCCCTTCGTCCTGGAGTAGGCGCGCCACATCGCGTTCGGTGAAGCGCGCCACTTTCGCAGGGTCAAATCCCTTGAAGGCCTTTCGAAACGCCTCGCGCTTTTTCAGGATGAGCAGCCACGAGAGACCCGCCTGAAATCCATCAAGCACGAGCTTCTCGAACAGCGCACGGTCGTCGGTGACAGGCACGCCCCATTCAGTGTCGTGGTAGTCGACATAGATGGGATCGGTGCCGCACCACCAGCAGCGTTCAGACTTCGCGAGCATCGGCGCAGGGTACCGAGCGGCGCGAGGAGCCAACGCGAATGACATCGGCCCCGCACGGGGCGGGGCCGATGGAGAAGTCATTGCATGGTCTAGAAGTGTTGGCGGAGGATCGTCGCTTCCCATCGCAGGTGGCGCGATGGGATCCGAGCTCAGCCCTTGCAGCCACAACCCGTGCCGCATCCGACGCCCGCGAGTTGCTTTTTGGCAGCGCCTGCTGCAATCTTGGACTTGGCGAACGCAATCGCGGCCGCGCCCGTCGAGCCGCCATTGGCTTGCTTGAGCACCTCGGCGGTGGTCGTTTCGATCTCGATGATCTTGTGGTCGATCTCGCCTTCGGTCATGCCGAGGTAGAGACCAGCGAGTCGGATGAGTCCGCCCGCGTTGGCAACGAAGTCGGGCGAATAGAGAATGCCACGCTTGGCCAGCGCCTCGCCGTCTTCGTTGGGAACGCGCAACTGGTTGTTCGCGGTGCCGCAGACGATCTGGCACTTGAGCGCAGGAATCGTCTTGGCATCGAGGACACCACCAAGCGCGCACGGCGCAAGGATGTCGACCTTCTCTTCGAAGAGATTCTTGTCGTTGCCGAGCGCCACGCAGCCGAGTTCTTCGACGGCGCGCTTCATGGTCGGGACATGCACATCGGTCACGAGCACCGCCGCACCTGCTTGACGAAGCAACTTCGCGAGCCTGTAGCCCGTTGCGCCGCAGCCTTGGATCGCGACGGTGAGGTTGGAGAACTCCGCCTTGCGTCCCGTGTGCGCGAGACACGCCTTCATCGAGTTGAAGCAGCCGAGCGCGGTGTACGGCGAGGGGTCGCCGCCGTGGCTGACGGTGTTGCCACCCATGACATGCTTGGTCTCGAGCGCCATCCAGTCGCAGTACTGCGGGCTGACGCCGACATCTTCCGCGGCGATGTACTTGCCAGCGAAGGTGTCAACGAAACGACCCATCGCGCGTGCCTCGGCCTCGGTCGGCTGCTGTCCTGGATTGGGCATGATGATGATGCTCTTGGCACCACCCATCGCGAGACCCGACGCCGCGGCCTTGTAGGTCATGCCTTCCGAAAGTCGGAGGACATCGAAGAGTCCATCGGCCTCGCTGGCGTAGGCCCAACGGCGCGTGCCGCCGAGTGCGTTGCCGAGCACGGTCGAGTGGATCGCGATGATGGCCTTGAGGCCCGTCTTCGCATCGTGATGGAAGGCCACGCGCTCGTGGCCGTACGACTGCATTTCCTCAAGAACGCTCATCACGACGGGGGACCTCGACTTAGGGGTGAACTGGAAGGGCAGAAAGATAGCGACTCGATGCTTGCTCGGGAGTGGATCAGCTCGACTTCAACGCCGACATATCGCCTGTGTAGACCGAGCCCGATCCAAACTGAGGGATGGCCGACTGTTGCGCGGCGATGCAGCGGCCAGTACCGAAGTAGTTGGCGTCGGGAGTCTTCTCGGGGATCGAGTAGTCGGCGTTGGGGAGGAGATCACACGCCGCGAAGAACGCTGCGGACGCCTTCTTCATCGTCGCGTCGGTGTTGGTGAAGAGCGCGCGCAGTTCCATCGCCTGCTCGCTGCGCGCGATGGCGCAGAGATGCTCGACGATCGCGAGTTCGCGTTCCATCGCCGCACCTTCGAGTCCGTTGCGCAGGTTGGCGTCACAACGAGAGAGCGTGCAACACATCGCGTGAATCCACATCGCGCTCAAGGAGAGTCGCGCCTGGATCATTTGGTTGGTGATGAGTCGCTCCTCGTGCTCCTTGAACATGAGCTTCACATGGTGGCTGTGCTCTTGGATGCGCACCATGAGGTCGTCGGTGAGATGACGCAGGCGCGGATGAATCGCCGAGGCCTTGGGCGCGTTGCGTCGCACGCCAAGGAAGAGTTCAGCGCCGACTTGGAGCGCTGTTCCAAGGTGACGCGTCGGATGCGCCTTCACTTGCAGAAGGAACTCGCCGAGTTGCTTCGAGCCGTAGGCGAAGATGAACGAGTGCATGACTTCGTTGGCGCCTTCAACGATGATGTTGATGCGCGAGTCGCGCCACATGCGCTCGACATGATTCTCCGTCATGTAGCTCTCGCCGCCCATGATCTGCACCGCGTCATTCACAGCGCGATAGCCAAACTCGCTGCAGAAGACTTTGCACATCGCGGTCTCGAGCATGATGTCTTCGTCGTGGCGATCGAGGAAGCCCGTCGTCATGTAGAGCATCGCATCGGCGGCGTACACAAACGCCGCGCTGCGCGCGATCTTCTCCTGCATGAGGTCAAACTCGCCCAGCGCGCGGTCGAACTGGTGGCGCGATTTCGCCCATTTGCAGGCTTGTTCGACCGAGTAGCGCGCGGCGCCGAGCATGCCCGCGGAGAGCGTGCAACGGCCGTAGTTCAGGCAAGTCAAGGCAACATTGAGACCCTTGCCTTCCTTGAAGAGCAGGTTCGCGCGCGGGACTCTGACATTCGTGAGGCGGATGCGCGCCTGCCAAGTTCCACGGATGCCGCACTTCGAACGGTTGCGGCTAAAGATGTCGACGCCAGGCATGTCGGGCGTGCAGATGAGCGCGGTGACCGCTTCCTTGGTCTTGCCCGTCTTGGGATCGGTGACCTTCTGCTTGGCCATCACGGTGAAGAGGCCCGCCAGCGCGCCCGAGGTCGCCCACTTCTTCTCGCCGTTGAGGATGTAATGCGTGCCGTCGGCGCTGAGTTCGCAGTGTGTCTCTTGTCCGCCTGCGTCACAACCGACATTGGGCTCAGACAAGCAGAACGCGCTGAGCGTGCTCTTGGCCATGAGCGGCAGGAAGCGTCGCTTCTGCTCGTCGTTTCCAAAGAGCATGACCGCCTTGCAGCCGATCGATTGGTGCGCCGAGACGAGCACCGCGGTCGATCCGCAGTACCGACCGAGTCGCTCAAGCACGCGGTTGTAACTGGTGATGCCCAATCCAAGCCCGCCGTACTGCGCGGGGATGGTCATGCCCAGCACGCCGAGGTCGAAGAGTCGCTGAATGACCCACTGCGGGATCTCCTGCTTCTGATCGATCTCAATGGCGGGGTGCTCAGTGTGCAGGTAGTGGTCAAGCGAGGCGAGCAACTGGTCGCACTTCGCCGTCTCCTCAGGCGCCTCGGCGGGATAGGGGAAGAGCAGGTCTTCCCGAAAGTTGCCCCAGAAGACATTCTTGATCACCCCCATCGTCGAGGGGTCTGGTCCAAACATCTCCTGCGTCTGCTCGATCTGCTTGCGGTCGAGGGCGGAAACGTTCTTGAGGTCCTTGGCGAGATTGGGGTTTGACATGGTTTGGATCCTGCGGGAAAGACGGGCATGATAGGTTTTCCACCATCGGCAGGAGGCGGTTGGGCGCCGTTGTGACTGGGAGAAATCACGGATGGAACGCAGTGTCTTTCCGACCACGCAAGCAACCTGGCTGATCACCCACATGGGTGAGGCGGTTTCGGAGGCAGAGCGGCTGCAACACGCGGCTTCCGTGCGTCATGCGTTGATGGCGCGATACGCGGAACCCTTGGCGGTGTTTGTGCGCGGCTCGAGCCTTGCGCGCCTCGGCGAACCTGCCGAGATTGTCAACGGTTTCTTCGCGCTGAGGCTCTCGGACGATCAGACGGTCGAGCTCTTCATCACGCGCTATCTCGCGAGCGGCATGCCGCTTCGGCGCTGGTTGATGAATGGGATTCTGTTCTACGGGCAGGGTCTCTCGCGCGATCAAGATCGCGCTCGAGCGCGCGACACGACTCTTCCAAAGGGCGCGTGGTCGAGTGTTCAAGCGGAGGTCCCCACAGCCGAAGATGCGTTTGACCAGGCATGCGCCCTCGCACTGGTTCGGGAAGCAACCGCGCGCGCGCAAGCGCAACTTTCTGACGAGGGGCGCGCCCGCGACTTCGAGATTTTTCGACGACATGCCGTGGAGGGAAAGCCCTACGCACAGTTCGCGCGCGAACTTGATCGAACCGAAGCGCAGTGCGCCGGCTCCACACGATTGGTGGCACAGCGTGTGACGGAACATCTCGCGGAACTCCTGCGTGAAGAAGGCATTGCGGAGGAGGATCTCGAGGCGGAACTCAGGCGCCTGCGTGCGGCGCTTCAAGAGACGCGTCGCGGATGAGTGCGGCGCTCAACCACGAAGCAGCCGCGCGAATCCTCGACCTCGCCAAACCGAGCCGTTCCCGTGGCGCAGCGGCGCTGGCATTTCTCTTGATTGTCGCACTCGCCGCGCATGAAGCAGCCCACAGTGGATTCCCCGCGCAAGCGCCCAAGGTCGGGATGTACTCCGCCAACGCGCCAACCCAAGCAGAGGAGTTCACATCGATGAAGCGGCTCATGGCAATGGCAACGGCGACGGCACTGACGGTGTCACTCACAGCGGGAGCGGGAGCGCGGGAATCGGTGCAGTGGCGCGTGGAGGATGGTGGGAACGGGCATTGGTATGAGTTTCAGCGCGCGACCCAGTTGATCTGTTGGTCCGACGCCCGATTGCTCTGCTCGGATCAAGGCGGGCACCTCGCGACCATCACGAGCGGCGGCGAGAATCAACTCTTGCGCCAACTCACCATGCAGAACAATCCTGGCGTTCTTGAAGGCGGTCCCTACCTTGGAGGAACATGCGAGGGGTTGCCGTGGGGACAGTTCTACTGGATCACCGGTGAGCCGTTCGGGTACACGAATTGGTTGGGCGGCGCGCCGACTGGATCGCAGGGGAAAACCGAGCAGTACATGCAGTTCTGGCGATGGGAGAACCTCGATTGGAACGACCAGGTGAACTGTGGAGGTCTGATGTTCTCCTATCTCATCGAGTGGTCCGCAGACTGCAACGCCGACGGTCTCGTCGATTACGGCCAGATCCGCGCAGGCGAACTCGCCGACGCGAACCTCAACAACATCCCCGACTGTTGTGAAGCGGGGATTTCGTGCGATTGTCCCGGCGACACCAACCTCGACTCAGCCGTCGACGGCATCGACCTCGCCATGATTCTCGCGCGCTGGGGACAGTCCGCCGCGAAGTTCCCTGAGGCCGATTGCAACAGTGATGGGTTGATCGATGGCAGCGATCTCGCGCTCGTGCTCGGCGGTTGGGGCGTTTGTCCGTAGGCGACGAACGCCAATCGCTCGCCTCACTTCTTGAGAAACCCGTCGAGCTTTGCTCGCGCTTCCTCGGTGTGGCGGAGTTTCACAAGGTGTGCGCGCTCAGAGGCGATCGCTGCGTCCCAACCGTGCGTGAGTCCGACCCGCACAGCGTCGAGACAGGCCGCACCGTGCTTGGTCGTGCCGACGGTCTTGGTGAGTTCCTCACACACGGGCGCGATCGCCGTTGCGTGGCGTGGTGAGATCGCGCGTCGCGGCGCACTCTTGGATTGATACGCGCCTGTCGACGAGTCCTGGGTCTTGACCCAGCGGATCGCCGCCGCGATCGCGCCCTCGGCACCGCTTCCAACTTCGGCGCGCACATCAAAGAGGCATTGCGGCGCTTCGTGACACGACCAAGGCTGACCCGTCGCGGTGCGCTCGATCGCCAGCGCAGGAAGTATGCGTGCGGGCAACATCTGCGTGCCGCCCCACCCTGGGCAGATGCAGAGTCCAGCTTCAGGCAATCCGATCGACCAGGGCTTGCCGCCTTCGGCAGGCAGCGCGCCGATGAGCGCGTCACAGTGCATGGCGATCTCCAGTCCACCACCGAGCGCTGCGCCATGAATCGCAGCCGCCGTCGGACAACCAAGCGCAGGAATCATCGCGAACGCCTCGGCGCCTCGCTTGAGATAGAGGTCGAGACTCGCGTCGTCGAGCGCGTCGATCTCAGCGAGATCAGCGCCCGCCACAAACACGCGCGTCGAGGCGCTGGCGAGCACGAACCCTGCGGGCTTCTCACCTTGGATCGCCGTGAGCGTTGTGGCAATCTCAGCAATGAGCCACGAGTCGAGCACGACCACGCCGCCGCGCGGCTTGACGGGATTCGGCTGCAGGAAGAGAACATGGACGCCGTCACGGACTTCGTAAGGGAGCATGGTGGAAAGATACAGTGCTACGCTCCGCTTCATGCTTGTCCAGACAGCCCTCAAGAACGGCATCGCTTCCATCGACCTCGCGCGAGCCGATGCGCGCAACGCGCTGTCGCGTGCACTCATCGCGGATCTTGCGTCGGCGGTGGCGGCGGTGGAGCGCGACGCATCCGTGCGCGTGTTGATCCTCGGCGGTTTAGGCAAGTCGTTTTGCGCAGGCATGGATCTCAAAGCTGTCGCCGACGATCCCGTGGCCATGGGTGAAATGCTGCGGGCACTCTCCCGCGTGAACTGTTCGCTGCGAAAGCTTCCGATTCCAGTCATCGCGCGCGTCCAAGGTGCTGCGATCGGTGGAGGCTGCGGCTTGATGGTGGTCGCGGATTTTGCGGTGACGCACCCAGAAGCCAAGCTCGGCTATCCCGAGGTGGATCTAGGTATCTGCCCAGCGGTCGTCGCTCCCTGGCTCATGAAGCGCCTTGGGGCGGGCGCTGCTCGCGCGATGCTCCTTGAGGGCGGCACGATGTCCGGCGAAGAGGGATTCCGTCGCGGGCTGGCCACGCATCTGGTGCCTGAGGCAGAACTCGGCGCCTTCACGCAGTCGTTGGCCGAGCGTCTCGTCAAGGGCGGCCCCAACGCGATCGCAGCGACAAAGAAGTGGCTCAATGAGCTCGACGGCTCGTTGGATGACGCGATTGCCGATGAGGCGGCCGAGATCAGCGCGCGCATCATCGCGGGTGACGAAGCGCAATCGCGACTGCGTGCCGCGTGGTCGCGCGGCTGAACCGATCGCACAGACCACTCAGTAGTCAGGTCGCTCGTACAACTCACTTCCACATTCAGGACAGCGTCCGCGCAGGATCGAGTGCTTCGCGTTGTAGCCGCAGTTGGGGCAGTGGCAGCGATCAATGCGGGACTGACGCACCAAAGTGCGAGTGCGACGAGTGAGCAGGTGCGCGAAACGCAGCGGCAGAAGCAGAAGCGCCAAGCCGACGGACAGCATCACCCACCACGCGCCCCATGAGAAGATCCATGAGGAGAGATGCGTCTGCGTCGTCGCTTGGCTCTCCGCAAAGCCTTTGCGTTCGAGGACGGGGCGTGCGTGGCGGAGGACCTCCGCCTCGCGTGTCGCGGGACATGACGCGGTGCGCGTGACAAGGATCTCCGTCGGGAGATCGGTGTGCGAAGTGACGAGCGGCCAACCGCACCAGAGTGTGTGCTGCACGAGTTCGACATCTGCGAGCGGCACCTGCTCGCGCCACGGCATGGCGCGGTCTTTCGCGGAGATCTCCGTCGCGCGCACACCAAGACTCTCACCGCTGTTGCCCAGCGTGTCAAAGACGCGCACGAGGACGAGCATCGCGCTGCTCTCGCGGACACGCACCGACTCCATCTTGGAAACAAGAAACGGCGCGACGAACGCGAAGAGCACAAAGCCCGCAGCTTGCACGCGGTCGAACTGATTGCGCTCTACCCGTCTGGAGTGGTGGCGGATCTCGCGGAGGACCTTGAACGGCGATCGCATGTCAAGGCGTCCGTTGCCGTGTGGACCAGAAGGTCTGCAGCATGCGTTCGAACTCTTCGCCTGATGCCAGCGCGACGCTCGCATCGCGCACCGTCGACATCAGCGCCACATTACGAGGCGCGCTTGAGCCAAGGTCGCCCGCGCCGCGCTCTTCGATCGTGCGCATCCAACGCTTGGTTGCGCGCATCGCGAGCGGACCCTTGTCCAACAGCCGCGCGACAAGCGTGTCCACTTCGCGGTCGAGATCAGCGGCGTCGACGCAGTGCGTGGCGAGCCCTTGGGTGTGCGCAAGCTCGCCGTAAAGGATCTCGTTACTCAGGAGCAGCGCGCGCATCGCTGGTCCCATGCGTGAAAGCAAGGTCGGCGCGCTGATCGCAGGAGAGATGCCGATCCGATGCGTGGGGTAGCCGAGTTGCGCATCGCGCGCGACAACCACGAAGTCACACGGCGTCAGGAGCGCGCAGCCACCAGCCAGCGCCGCGCCTTGGACGCGCGCGACGACAGGAATGTCGAGGGCGCGCAAGCCAACAAGGCACGCCGCGAGCCCGCGCAACAACGCTTCGACGGCGCGCGGCTCGTCGACACACGCCGCGAGATCGAATCCCGAACAGAACGAGGGTCCTTCACCCGAGAGCACAAGCGCGTCGACTTCGCGGTCAGCTTCGACACCCGCGATGGCAGCACAGAGTGCCTGCAGCATGGTGACCGTGAGCGCGTTGCGACGCGCTGGATCGGCCAGCACGATGTGCGCGACGCGTCCTCGCACCTCAAGCCGAACCGAAGTGGGCATGGGCGTGGTTGAGGTGTCCATGAGAGCGCGCGGCCTACATCGATGATGAGGCGAACTTCGACCACGCGCTCTTATCGAAAGTGAAGAGCTGTCCTGCACGGTGGGGCACACCGCGCTCGAAGATCGGAAGCGCCTTGATCGGTCCAAGCGCGATGATCTCGTGGAACTGCCTGCGGAAATTGCCGCGATCGAGCGGCGCGTCGAGCAAGCGCTCGTAGAGCTCACGCAGCGACGAGAGTGGGAACGGGTCAGGCAAGAGACCGACAAAGATCGGCACCTCGGCGTCCGCAGTCTTGTTTGGTTCCGTCGCATCGCCCCCACCACCAAGCACCGTCTCAAACGGGCTGCGAGCGGTGAAGCCGTCGGTCTTGCGGAACAGAATGTGGCGCGGCAGCAGGCGTCGCGTCAGGGCGTCGGCCAGCGTCGCATCGAGGAACGCGTCAAACGCGCAAGAGAGAATGCTGCGCGTCGCGTGATCGAGATCACCTAAAGCCGAGATCGCCATGAACGCCTCGTCGGCTTCGAGCGCCGAGGCTGCATCGGCACCAGCGACAATCGGGCGCGCGATGGCCCACGAGATGACGACAAGCCGCGCGCGGCTGCCGACACCCAAGGCGGGCATGGCGCGGACTCCAGCACTCGAGATCCGCACGAGGTCGCGCGCGGGGACCACGCGGGTCGCTGCGTTGCGCGCCGCGTTGGCCAATCCGCCGTCCGCTTCACGCGAATCTGGCGAGGCGTTGGGCACGGTGCGGAGCAACTCGCTGGAGTTTCCTGCACCAAACGGCAGTCCAACGCAGAGCTCTCCGCGCACCACGCGAAACACCACCGTCGCGGCGACGACATCGAATGCCTGCGAGGCATCAGGCGTGAAGGCGACCTTCGAGGGACGAACGAGAACCGACGAACTGTCCATTCCCCGATGATACGGACTTGCGCGGCGCGTGCAGGTACGCTCACATTCGATCTCACATGAGCAGTTCTCCCGCATCCAAGCGTCTCTTCCTCGTGCGTCACGGTGAGACGGAGTGGAGCCTCTCTGGGCAACACACCTCACGCACCGATGTTCCGCTCACGGCCGAGGGCGAGCGTCGCGCGATGCTCCTCGCACCAGTGCTTGCGGGACATTCGTTCGCGTTGGTCTTGTCTAGTCCAATGCTGCGTGCACTGCGCACTTGCGAACTCTGCGGCATGTCGGCGAACGCCATTCGGTGCGATGACCTCATGGAATGGCACTACGGCGAGTATGAGGGTCGCACCACGACAGAGATCCGACGCACGCGTCCATCGTGGACGGTGTTTCACGATGGCGTTCCTGACGGTGAGTCTGCTGAGGATGTCGCGCGCCGCGCGCAACGCATCATCGATCGCGTGCTCGCGTGCGATGGCGATGTCCTCGTGTTTAGTCACGGACATTTCCTCCGTGTCCTCGCCGCGACCTGGCTGGAACTCGCGCCTGAAGATGGCGAGCGCTTCGCTCTCGATACAGGAACCGTGTCGATCCTCGGTCTTGAGCGGGAAACGCGTGTGGTTCGCTTGTGGAATACTCGTCCCGAGAAGGGATGAGCCGAGCCGCTTCATCCGTTTTCGGACCCGTCTTCGCACGCGTCCGAGAGCCTCCACAGCTCCGATCCGCGTTCCTGCGCGGCCAGGCGGGGGGCACTTAGCCCACTGCGCGAGCACCCCACGAATCGCTCTGAAACCTCGCGGGTTTTCCCGCGAATCGCCGCCCAAAATCGCGGCACAGACAACAATGGGATGAGCCCTGCGGAACGCCGATTTGGGCTCGCAGCCAGTCCTTATGCGATCGCAACCCTCGATCGAAGGGAAGACCGTCATGCTTCTTCGTGACTACACGCTTGCCCATGCGCGCACCAAAGTGCGTGGCATCTTCTGCCTCGAGACCGACTGGTCCGAGGTGCGGACATCGCCCAGCGTCGAGCCCATGCTCGCGCTCCTCAAGAGTTCCCCTCTGGCGATTCCGTTCGTCCATCGCAATGTGGTCACCATCGACACGCTCGACTACTACCTCAAGAAGTGGGCGCAGCGTCGTCACGACGATTATCCGATTCTCTACCTCGGCTTCCACGGGATCGAGGGCGAGGTGCAGTTTGGCGATCTGCGTCGGCGTGGCGCGCGCGTCACCCTCGACGCGCTTGAGGAAACTCTCCGCGGTCGTTGCGCTGGTCGCGTGATTCACTTCGGCTGCTGCCAGACGCTTGGTGTGAGCCAGCGTCGGTTGCGTCGCTTCATCGAAGAGACGGGTGCGCTGGCCGTGAGCGGCTATGAGAAGGACATCGACTGGGTGCGCTCAGCGATGCTCGACTTCACGCTCTTTGCGAGCATCCAGCAGAACACCATGACAGTCGCGGGCATGCGCGCGGTGCGGCGTCGCATGCAGTTGCGACAAGGCCGCGAGATTCGTTCGCTCGCGTTCCGCATGGCGCTGCGTGAACCACGCTCGTAACGCGCGGTGGGTTTATCCGAGTTTCTTGACGCCCGTGCCGCGCTTGGTGCCCTTTTCAACGGGCGTGTTCGCCTTCGTCCCGCGCATCTGCGGCGTGGCGTAACGAATCGATTTCATCTTGCGCTTGCGCGCGGCTTCCTTGAGACGCTTGGCTTTGTCTTTCTCAGCGTGCTCCTTGGCTTCGTAGGCCTTGAGGACTTCCGCCTCCTCGGCCTTGGAGCGTTCATGACGGATGCGGTCGCGGTCGCGCATGAAGGTGCTCGCGTCCTCGGGAAGTTGGATCGCATCCCATTCGGGGCGAGCGAGGTCCACGACCGACTCCCATCGCGCGCGCTCTTCAGGAGAGACAAAGGTGATGCTCGAACCTTCGCCACCACCGTGGCCTGCGCGGCCGACGCGGTGGATCCACTCTTCGGGTGAGACAGGCACATCGTAATTGATGACCAAACGAATCCCCGGCACATGCAAACCGCGCGCGGCGACATCGGTGGCGACGAGGACGCGACAGCGCCCGTGCGTGAAGGCCTCGAGCGCTTTCTCGCGCTGCAACTGCGAACGATCGCCATGCACGACCGCTGCCGACACTTCATGCTTGCGCAGCGCGCCCGCGACCCAACCGGTGCGACGACGACTCGCGCAGTAGACGACGATGCCGCGACGCAGATCCTGCTTGGCAAGAATCGAGAGGAGGGCTGGCGTCTTGAGCTCTTCATCGACCAGCAAGCGCTGGTGCACGAGGTGATCGGCCGCGGTGTTGCGCGTGCCGACCGTGATCTTCTGCGGCTTGCTGAGTTTCTTGTGAACGAGGTTTTCGACTTCCTTGGGAAGCGTGGCCGAGAGCAACCACTTCGCGCGACCTTCGGGTGTGCGTTCGAGCACCCAATCGACCTGCGGAAGAAAGCCCATGTCGAGCATGCGGTCCGCTTCATCGCAGACGATGTAGCGGATGTGCGCAAGCGTCATGGAATCATTTTCGATCAACTCGCGGGCGCGGCCTGGGGTGGCCACCACGATGTCGACGCCTTGCTTGAGCTGTTCGACTTGCGGCGCGAGCGCGACCTTGCCATAGACAGCGGCCACCTTGAGCAACGAGCCGCGCGAGAGATGGCGCAACTCTTCAGCCACTTGTTGCGAGAGCTCACGCGTCGGCACCAACACCAACGCGCGGAGTCGTGTTCGTGGGTCGCGGCGTCGGCCTCCCGTCTCCACAGGCTTCTGTCGAAGCAGGAGGTCAGCAAGCGGAATGCCGTAGGCGAGCGTCTTGCCTGTTCCTGTTGGCGCGAGTCCCACGAGATCGCGGCTTTGAAACGGATCACCATCGTCGCTGGGTGCCAACGCAGCGGGGATGAACTCCGTCTGGATCGGTGTGGGCGTGGTGAAGCCCATGTCGGCGATGCCGCGAAGGACGAGTCGATGAAGCGTGGCGGGGAAAGCAGTCACCGTCGAAGTATCGCACAATGGAGCCATGTCGAAGTCACGCCTGCGAGGAAGCCTGGTTCGTCTCACCATCGCGCTGTGTGTCGGTGTGGCAGCGACGGCGTTCTCTGCGTTTCTGTCGCTCTACATGGTCGAACGAGGCCAGGGCGCACGCATCAGCACCGTGCATCGCGGACTCTACGGTTGGTGGAACGCGCGCGACTCCGTGACAGGCGCGCACTGGTCGAACCTCCAACTCATGGACACGCCACTCGGGACGCCGCTCTATGAAGGTGAACTCGCGCCATGGGAAGAGCCGCCGCCGCCTCCGTATCCACAAGCGCAATACCTGCGAATCGGCACGCTCTCGGTCGGTTGGCCGCGTCCCGTCTTGGCGATGCGTTGGACGGTCACCTCGCTGACGCGAAGTTTTCCCGTACCCGCGGAACTCGATGATGGCGACACCAGCATCGCCTACGCCGCAGAGAGCGCGCTCACGGGTAACCGCGGCGGTGGGCCAGACGAGACAACGCTGATCTGGTCAGGCATCGCCATCGATGTCGTGTTGTTTGCGGCCGTCGTCGTCGGTCCGATCGCACTGGCGCGTCGATGCGCAAAGGGCCAGCGACCTTCGTGGCGCACTCCTACTCCGCAGGCAGCATCGGCAGCAGCACGATGACTAGGAGATAGAGCCCCACAGCGATTCCCACAACGGCGCCAATGACTTGGAGCGCCATCTTGGTGGCGGCTCTCGGCCAGTCGGACAACTGTTCGACACGGATCGCCTTGTAGGCCATCGCGACACCGAACGACATCGGAATCAGAAGCAGCCACCACCACACTTCGGCGTTGGGTGCGGGCTGGAGAAACGGCGTCCACGCGAGGAACAGCGGGGCGATCATGCCGTGGCTCAAGATTGCGCTCATGCTCGGGCTCCCTCACCGCTGCGTCGGCCACCGCTCGGCGCATCGCTGCGGGGCGCGTGAACCGCAGCATCGAGCAGCACACAGATGTTCAGCAAGCCCGCGAGGAACACGAAGAGCGTCCCGAACTCATTGGAGTGCGCGATACCCTTGAACGAGCTCACATAGACCTTGGGTCCATCCGCAGGCGAGGGCATTTCCACCATGGGTGCTGCCCAGCCCGACTTCAGGAGCGCGTCGTTGGCGGCGCTGGTCGCAAACGCGATCGGACCGCAGCCCGCTTGTCCAATGAACCAAAGTCCAGCTTCTTTGCGATCGACGCAGTCGATCCCGCCGACCAAGAGACCACCAAGGAAGAGCGTCAGAACGCCCGCCATGGCATAGAAACCGCGTCTGGTGTTCCCTGCCACGATGTGCCCAAGGCCCGGAAAGACCCATCCAAGGATGGCGCCAAGCGGTCGGAAGGTGGAGTCAGAATCGTTGGCGGGCACGGGAGATCTGCAGAGGTCGTTGAAGGAAGAACTGCGGGAAGGATCTGGTTGAAACAGGCCCGAAAGATCGTGCGGAGCACCCCGTGGAATGCCTTAAGTCACCCTCGGGGACCGCCGATAGGCCGACAGTGTAGCGGTGGCGCATTTTCGCGCCCGCGCCGCGAGCATCGGAGGTTGTCATGGCAAACGAGTCCACCAATTCAAACCCATCCAAGCGCGCCGCCGCGGCTGATCCGCGTGAAGGCTGTGTGGTTGATCGTCGCCTCGGCCTCGATCGCCGCGACCTTGAAGCCGCTTCACCGACCAATCTCGAGCGTCGTCGTGGTCCTGGCCGTCGGCTCAGCGACTTCGTGCGCGACGCCGAAGAAGGCGAGATGAACAAGGAGCAGTTCATGTTCCTGATGGCCATCGACGCCTTCAAGCGCTCCAACGGCAAGTCGTTCCCCACCTGGACCGATGTGCTGGAGGTCGTTCGAAAGCTCGGCTACCGCAAGACCATGCCAAGCGAACTCAATCTTGGCGGTCGCGCCGAAGACTGGCGCGAGCGCGCTGACGCGCCGTCGAACACCACGCACAGCACTCCTGATGAGAAGGCTGAGCCGCGCAAGAACGCTGCGTAATCAGGGCTTTCTAATCAACTCTGATCCAACATCGACCGCGGCCGTTCTGGCCGCGGTCGTTTGATTTCAGAGGTCTTGCACCGCGCGGGGATCGCTCAGGCCAGCACATCGTCCATGCCGTACGAGCCCGCAGGCTTGCCTGCGAGCCACGCGGCCGCTCGGAGCGCTCCTGCGGCAAAGAGATCGCGCGAGACCGCCTGGTGCATGAGATGAATCCGCTCCGAGGGTCCCGCGAAGCGAATTTCATGCTCACCGATCGTGTCGCCCGCTCGAATCGCGTGGATGCGGTCGGCGGGGACCAACATGCCACCAAGTTCAACGGACCGAGCGATGGCGATCGCAGTCCCTGAAGGCGCATCCTTCTTGCGATCGTGATGGCTCTCGACGATGTCGACGCTCCACCCTGACGGGCCGAGGAGCTCCGCAGCCATGGTCGCGAGCTTGCGAGTCACCGCGACGCCGAGCGAGGTGTTGGGCGCAACGAGCACAGCGTTGGTCTGAGCCAGCGCGGTCAATTCTTGCTGAATTCCTGCGGAAAGACCAGTGGTTCCCACCAACAGCGCTGCGCGGGTTTCACGCGCGAGCACCATGGCAGCGCGCGTTCCTGACTCGCTCGAGAAGTCGATGATCGTGTGCAACGGACCGTTCGATGCGGGACCAATCAGGCCATCTTGGTCTTGACGATGCACGATGAGGAGCGATGGATGGTCGTTGGCAAGCGCATCGATGCGCGCACCCATTCGACCACCAGCACCGATGAGAGCGATCCTCGTCTGCACGCCTTGCATTCCTCTCTGCGTCTTGCATGAGGCTTCGTTGGATCGCCCAATGCGTCGCTTGTTGCATATTTCTGTCAAGTCACTTTTCCTATGTGGCCGATCTGTGTATAACACCAAGAGGTTGAGGCTCTGTTACGCCGGCTCCAACCTCACTCCGACTCCAAGAGCGTAACCCATCAAGGGAGCCAACAATGGCTGCAAAGAAGAAGGCCGCTAAGAAGGCCGCAAAGAAGCCCGCGAAGAAGGCCGCAAAGAAGTCTGCCAAGAAGGCCGGCAAGAAGAAGTAAGTTCTTCGCTTTGAACGATGCTTGGAGGCCGCCGGAAGGCGGCCTCCGGCATTTTTAGGCCTAGTTTTCTGCATGTTTTCAGCGCATCGCTGCGACGCAACAACGACAGCGCATGCACGACAGAGTGAGACACGAGCGCGTGTGTGATCGCGCGCTATGATCGCGCCCCGCACGCGATGAGCGCTGCGGAGTTGTTGAGTCGCGTTGAGTGGCGTGTGCAGCACGCGCACTCAACACACCACGAGATCGCCACGAACACGGAGTCGCTCGCGCCATGGCGCACGTCATCACGGAACCCTGCATCGGTACGAAGGACACGGCCTGCGTCGAAGTCTGCCCGGTCGACTGCATCCATCCGACAAAAAAAGAGAGCAGCTACGGAACGCACCAGCAGCTCTACATCGACCCCGACACCTGCATCGACTGCGGCCTCTGCGTTGATGAGTGCCCTGTCCAGGCGATCTTCCCGCAGGACGATGTGCCCGTTGAGTGGCGCAAGTACATCCAGATCAATGTCGACCACTTCAAGAAGTGAGCGCGCGCCTCGGGGCAACCCACTGAGCGCGACGCGGTCGACCTGAGCGCAGGATCGCGGGCTGGTTCGAGCGCAGAAATACGCACCAAAGACAAACGCCGACCCACAGACGGGCCGGCGTTTGGGTTTTTGAATTGAGCGCGGATTCGCGGCTGTCAGGCCAGAAATCGCCCTTCTCAGGGCTTCCAATCCTCGCCGTTGACCGACTCGTAGAGCGAGAGGGTCGACTCGTCGGTGGTCTGATCTGGCACGCGGGCGCGGACGATGCCGCGAATCGGGTTGTACCAGAACATGGCGCCCGATCCGCCGCGGAAGGTCGGGTCGCGCGGGTGGTTGCGGTCAAACTCACCTGGCTGGGCGAGCTCGATCCACGGCGCGTTGGCGTTGGCGAGCATGTTGCGCGAGGGCGACTGGTCAAACCACGCCGACTCGATGGTGTTGGGGTGGCCAAACTCATTGAGTTCGACATCACCCACCGCCGAGTGGATGCCGACTTCGGCGCGGATACTCGAGAGCGCTGCCCGAGTCGCGTCGACGACGGACTCCTCGGCAAGGTTGGACTCATAGAGATGGAGCGCCGTCACAAGCGCCGTGGCCGCGCACCCAACCACAAGAACATCAATACAGGCACGAAGTGGTCGCATGGTTGTATTCCGCTGTTCACATCCTCGGACATCGAGGGACGCGTGATTCATCGACGCGTGGCGGGCGGAAATTCGGCACATCCCCACTCAGCGCAGGCTTGCGGGTCGGGTTGCGCAGGCTGTGTTGGCTGCAACGGTTCGGCCGAAAGGCTCGGCGCGCACGCCTGATAGCATCCGCGCGATGCCTGCAACCACGATGCCTAGCACGAATCCGATCCGCGTTCGCGTGCTTGACTGTGGCATGCCCCTACTCGTCGAAGAGATGGCGGGTGTTCGGACGGCGGCGGTGAGTTGGCTGCTCCCCGCGGGCAACGCCACCGATCCTGAGGGCGAGGCGGGCGACGGGTGGTCGACCCTCCACGCGGAACTCTGCCAGCGCGGCGCGGGCGATCGGGACAGCCGCGCCTACAGCGACGCGCTCGATCGTGCGGGTGTGCAGCGGGCGGTCACTCCTGCTGCGGTCCACATCGTGGTGGGCGGTACGACGATGGGTTCGCGCGTCGATGAGGCCCTCGCGCTCTTCGCGGATCTTGTGGTTCGGCCTCATCTTCCCGCCGAGGCGCTTCCTGCAGTGTGCAGTCTCGCGCTGCAGTCGCTCGAAAGCTTGCAAGACGATCCGCAACACCGCGTGACGCTGCGGTTGCGCGAGCGTCATTTGCCACCGCCGTTCAATCGCTCGGGCTACGGAAACAAGGCGACCTTTGAGCGCGCCGACATCACCACGCTGCGCGGTGATTGGATGAACCGCGCGCGACCCGTTGGTTCGATCCTCTCGGTTGCGGGTGCCGTTGATGCCGATGAGCTTGCGCGTGTGCTCGATCGACTTCTCAAGGGTTGGCACGGCACGGCACTTGATGTGCGCGCGAGTGGCGAGGCCATCGGTGGAGTTCTCCACGAAGAGGACTCTTCCAATCAGACGCACCTGGCTCTGGGATTGCACGCGCCGAGCGAGCAGGAGCCCGAGAGCTTGCTCTGTCGTTTGGCGACGAACATTCTGGGCGGCGAGACCTCGAGTCGGCTCTTTATGGAAGTGCGCGAGAAGCGCGGCCTGTGCTACTCCGTCAGTGCGGGCTACGCGGGAGGCCGCGATCGCGGCATGGTCGCGCTCTACGCGGGCAGCACGCCCGAACGCGCACAGGAGACGCTCGACACCATGCTCGGAGAGCTCACGCGGTTTGAGGGCGGCGTGGATGAAGGCGAGTTCCGCCGCGCGGTCGTAGGCATGAAGAGTCGTCTGGTCATGCAAGGCGAGAGCACCGCCGCGCGTGCTGCAGCGTTGGGCAGCGATTGGTATCGCCTCGGGCGCTGTCGTTCGCTCGACGAGTTGTCAGCCGAGGTCGATGCGGTCACGCTGCGGCAACTCAACGCGTGGATCGCCTCAGCGATGGGCGCAGCGTGGCGCAAGGGCATGACGGTGTGCAGCGTGGGGCAGCAGGCGCCGCGTCTTCCGTGACGCGTGGTGCGCAGGCGGTCCTCTTAGAGGCGCTCAATCACGCTGTAACGATCGAGGATGAGCGAGACGCGTTCGCCATCGTCCTTCTGAATCTCCAACCGATCGAGCCAGAGCTTGTCGTCTTTGGCGTGGGCGAACCACGAACCAGTCGCAGCCTGTCGGTAGCGAAGCACGGTGCCAACGACGGCGGTGGTCCAGACCGTGTGGGTCTGCGGCAGCTGCTGCGTGACGCGCACGCGGCTACCGGGTTGAAGACCTGCGATCTCGAGAGCGGCGGACTCAAGCATGGGGCGCGGAGTATACATCCCGCGCGCGACGGCCTCAGTTCGTAGGCTACCTGTATGGCTGCTCTTGACCGACTCCGCGTTGCGTGCATCATGGCGTCCATGACGGCGCTGTCCGTTGGCGCACTCGTCGCGTCCTGCGTGTCGGTGCCGATCGATCCGACGGCGAATATCCCGATCCGTGCCAGCGAGAGTGCCGACGAAGGAGATCCGCTGCCTGCGGCCCTTTCTCCGGTCGCCAGCAAAGTCGCCGCCGACGAGCGCGCGCCGCACCGCGCCGTGGCCATGGTGATCTCCAAGTTGTCGCGCATCGAGCGCGTTGCGGGCGCACCGATCCTGATTGATGTGCGCCTCGACGCCGTGGACGCCTCGGGCGAGCCCGCGCCACTGGCTGGCGACCTGCGCATCGTGTCGACCTCGTCACGCTGCGAGCCGCGGCATCTGGCCTTCGATGTCGCGCTCGCGACCAAGCGACAGGCAGAGAAGCGCTACGACGCGACGCTGCAACAGTATGTGTTGCGATTGCAACCCGAATGGGATGTCGAACCGTTGGTGGGCGACGAACTCAACCTCACCGCGACGCTCACAGCTCTCGATGGCAGCGTGCTCGAGGCCACGACGCGACTCACCTGGTGAGCCGCGTCGCGAGAGCACCTCGGCACCGACTTACTTCCCAGCGCGCTTGAGCTTCTCGTCGTACTTCGCCTTCATTTCGCTCTGGTGTGAGGCGAGATCGATCGAC
Source organism: Planctomycetaceae bacterium (assembly GCA_947490615.1). Classification (GTDB taxonomy): domain Bacteria; phylum Planctomycetota; class Phycisphaerae; order Phycisphaerales; family SM1A02; genus QWPT01. The sequence continues at coordinate 171,855 of CANLHK010000007.1, forward strand.
TTGCCATCGATCCACGCCGCCGACACAGCGCTGGTGAGTTCGAGCGGATGTCCAGTCGTGAGAATGATCGTCGCGCTCTTGAGCGGCTCGATGGTTCCGTAGCGCGTGTGGATGCCGGCAATCTTGCAGGGCGTCGAGGTCACGGCACGCAGCGCCGCTTCCTTGTCGAGGCCAAACGCAGCGGCGGTTCCAGCGTGGTGCGGAAGATTGCGCGAGTGCGCGGGCTCATCGCCTGTGGCAATCGAGAATTCGATGCCCGCTTCGGCAAGAAGGCGCGGCAACTCATACGACGCACTCGTGGCCACATGTCGGTTGCTCGGCACCTTGTGCACGCCTTGGATGACGACAGGAATTGAGTGTGCCTTGAGGATCGGGATCGCCGTCTCGATGCCTTCGGTTCCGATGATGACGCAGCGCAAGCCGCGCGAAGTACACCACGCGACCGCACTCTCAATCTGCGCAGCGCTTCCGACTTGGACAAACACGGGATCCTTCCCCGAGAGCACATCACGCATCGCTTCGGCGCGCGTGTCGTGGGCGACGGTGGGATCGGCAACGCGCGCGGCGAGGATCGTCTTCATGTCGTCGAAGAACCGCGCGATCTTGGCGAGGTCTTCGGTGGCGCGACGCTTCTGGTCTTCGGGTGAACGACGCGACGCGAAACTGCGCGCGGGTTCCACCATCGGCCAAGTCATGACCAAACCAATCGACGGGTCAATCGTGAGTTCTTCAGGAGTCCATCCGTCGAGTCGCAATGCCGACGCGCTGCCTGAGATGAGTCCGCCCTCAGGAACGCTGATCGAAATCAGCACACCAGCCGCGCGCGCGACCGTGAGGAGATCGCTGTCAGGATTGATCGCGATGGCGGGCGTGACCTCGGGGCGCAGCTCACCGATCTCGGTGCGGTCGTCGGTGGCTTCGACTTGCAGGGTTTCGACCAATCCAAGCGTGGTGGGAAAGAGACAGAAGCCTGGAGAGAGATGCTTGCCTGCTGCGTCGATGACTTCGCATCCAGCAGGAAGCGTGGGCACGCCTGGTCCGATCGAAGTGATGCGGCCTCCATCAAAGAGGACATGGCCATCGTTGATGACGCCGCCATCGGCCATCGCGGTGTGCACGACGGCGTGCGTGATCACGATGGCGTGCGACTGCGCGGGCGCGGGAACGATGTCACTCTGCGCCCAAGTTGGCGCGACACAGAGAACCAGTGACGCGAGAGAAGCAGCGGAAGTGCTGGTGATGCTGTGGGTGTTCATGGTGAGGTCCTTCGCTGCGAGCGTCAGTTGAGAAGTGTGTCTGCGGTGGGCACGGCGTCGTTCAGGGCGCTGCAACCGCAATCACCTTGCACGGAGGGAATCGGATCAAGTCCGCGCGCGATGCGAAGCCAGATCGCGTCTTCGCGTTCATCGAGCAGTCGTTCGAGAAGCGATGGCGGACGACCGCGTCCGCCGCGTCCGCGACCTCCGCCACCTGCGCCGCCAAACCCTCCGCCACCCGCTGCACCACCACCTGCGCGGTCTTCGGCAGCCGTGGCTTTCGCGAGGAGCGCGCCGCGCGACTTGATCACGCTCGCGCGCATCTCAGCTTCTTCGGCGCGCGAATAGCGACGCACGCCGTCAATCCAAGTCTCTTCGCAGCGCGTGAACGCACTGAGTGGTTCGCCGTTCCACACCACGAAGTCCGCGTCCTTGCCCACCTCGAGTGAGCCCGTGCGCGCGTCGACGCGCAATTGCTTGGCGGGATTGAGCGTGACCAACTTGAGCGCGTCTTCGGGCGAGAGCCCGCCGTACCGCATCGACTTGGCGGCTTCCATATTCATGCGTCGCGCGAGTTCGTCGGAGTCGCTGTTGAAGCTCACGAGGACACCCGCGCGCTGCAACATCGCGCCGTTCCAAGGAAGCGCGTCCATCACTTCGATCTTGTAGGCCCACCAGTCGCTGAAGCTCGACGCTCCTGCGCCGTGGGCGGCGATCTCAGGCGCGACCTTGTAGCCCTCGAGCACATGCTGCAGCGTGGCGATGCGGAAACCGAATCGCTCGGCGGTGCGCAAGAGCATGAGGATCTCGTCTTGGCGATAGCTGTGGCAATGGACTAGGCGTGTGCCTTCGAGAATCTCCGCGAGCGTTTCGAGTTCAAGATCGATGCGTGGCGGAGTCACCCGCGACTTCGCTGCAGGATCAAGTGCCGCGTAGGCCTTCTGTGCGGCGCGGTACTCGCGCGCGGTCGTGAAAGCGTCGTCGTAGAAACTCGCGACACCCATGCGCGACGACGGATAGCGCGAAGTCGAGCGCGTGACATTCTCACCGAGCGCGAACTTGATGCCGCTTGGCGCGCCTTCAAAGCGGAACGCTTCTGCGCCAGCGCCCCAACGAATCTTGACCACCGAGTTGCGGCCGCCGATGGGATTCGCGGAGCCGTGCAACTGGTTCACCGCGACGAGTCCGCCCGCGAGTTGCCGATACCAATCGATGTCGGTCGGGTCGATGCAGTCGCCGATCCACACTTCAGCGGTGTTGGCTTGCGAGCCTTCGTTCACGCCGCCTGAGATACCCGTGTGACTGTGGCAATCGATGAGACCTGGTGTGATGTGCTTGCCCGTCCCGTCGATGACCGTGGCACCTTCTGGAACAGCGATGTCGGCCGCGACCTCGATGATCTTTCCGTCGCGCACCAGCAGGTCGCCCTGTTGCAGCGTGCCTTGTGTGCCGAGTGTCCAGATCGTGGCGTTCTGCACGACGACGACGCCACTCAGTGGTGGCTGCGAAGGAAGACGACCGTATTCGCCAAACGGCATCGGGAGCTCGTCCTTCCACAGCGTCTCGCGTTCGTCGGGCTTCTTCTCTCCGCCAGCACCGCCGCCGCCACCACGACGACCACGACGGGGGCGCTCGCCCTCAGCAGGCGCAGCGTCGTCCGCGGGCTTCGCGTCAGTCGCAGGCTTCGCTTGGTCTGCGTTGTCGTCGGTCTTCGGCGCGTCGGCTGCAGCGGGTTCAGGCTTCGCATCGCCTTCAGCAGGCGTTGCGGGCTTGGCTTCAGGCGCCACGCGGGTGAGCGTGAAGACCACCCGCGCGCCGTCGGCGCATTCGGCCGTCATCGTCGCGGAGTCGCGCGCTCCTGCGATCGCCACGCGAATCTCGCCTTCGAGACCAAACGGCTTGCCGTCGAAGATTCCTGAGGCGCGGCCATCGGTCGAGACACTGGCGCGACGCGCACTGGCCGCACCAGCCTTCGGTGGTTCGATCTTCGGTGTTGCGGCCTTGGCTGCGTCGTCAGGCTTCGCAGCTTCGTCCTTCGGAGTTTCTTCCTTTTTGGGCTCGTCGAGTGCAGCTTCGGGAGCCTTCTCGCCTTCGGCTGGAGTCCAGGTTGCCTTCAGCGTTCCATCTTTTGGATCGAGCGCGACGCGGAGATCGGCAGCGAGTGGCTTGGCTGTCGTTGAGGACGCCGTCACGGTGAATGCGCCTGCGGCAAGGACTGGCGCATCCGGCGGAAGCAACACAGGAGCGCCCGCGACGAACATCGCGTCGAACTTGGTTTCCGCGTCAAACGGATCGCCCGCAGCGACGATGAGGTTGGCGATCTTGCCGACTTCGAGTGTGCCGACGCGCGCATCGATACCGAGCAGTTGCGCGGGAACCGTCGTGAGCGCTGCGAGCGCTTCGTCCTTGGTTACGCCGTGCGTGATCGCGTCGGCGAGTCGCTTGCGAAACGAACTCTTGTCCTGCATGCGATGGGTCGTCAGAGCGACCTTGGAGCCTGCAGCGATGAAGCGCTTGGGATTCGTCGGGGCATAGCGCCAGGTCATGAGTTCGCGCAGTGACACCGAGTCTGCAGCGGTGGGCGAGACCAGATCGGGCGGTTGCGGAAACTCCAAGGGCAAGATGAGTGCAGCGTGCGCGTCAGCGAGCAGCGCGGTGAGTTCGGCCTGCGCGCGAAACTCGTTGCCGTTGCCCAGGACCGTGAGTCCGACGGCGGGCAAGTGCGTTCGTGCAAGGCGCACGAGTCGGGCGACCTCGAGTTCATCGCTGGCATCCACGATGAGTCCGTGACGACCATCAACCAACGGCTGCAGCGCGTCGAGCGCGTTCATCTCATCGAGCGGCATCGCGGGATGTGCGACGGCGCGGGAGTCGTGCCGCCACGCTGCGTCGAGGAAGGTCTGACGCATGAGCGCGTACGAGCCCATGAGGCTCGAGGGGTAACTCGAACCGCGTTCGCCGCGCTGCCCCTGTTGTCCGACGCCTGGAGTGGACGGTGTGGACGGCGTCGAAGGAGTCTGCTGGCCAAACGGCGATGGCGTTCCTGGACTCGGAGTCTGCTGGCCGAACATCTGGCTGAAGTCAAAGCTGCGCGGGCCAACCAGCTGCGTTGTCGTTCCCGTGAGGTCGCGGCCAAGCGCGCGCTCCGAACTCTTGGACAGCAGGCGCAAGTCCGACGAGCCGCGGAAGATTCCGTTGGCAGGCATGAGTCGCGCCACGGCGAAACCCTGCGCGCGCAGCGATTCCAAAGTGGCATCAGGAAGCGCCAAGTCGGTCGCGGACACCTCGGGCGTGATGTTGGGATTCCAGTGCGCGCCAGGCGTGGCCGAAGCAGCCGACGCGAGGCTGGCGCTGTCGAGAAGCAGGGCGGGCTCGATGAACGCAGGAAAGATCGTCTTGCCCGTGAAGTCGAACACGCGATAGCCCGCTGGAACAACGATGTCAGGTCCGATCGACTCGATCGCGCCGTCGCGCAAGAGAATCGTCGCCTTCTCCACCGTGTTTCCTGGCGCGATGATGACCTTCGCGCCGACGAGCGCGTGTCGCGCGGGTTCGCTCGGTCGCATGCCGTTGGTTGGTGCGAGCTGTGCGTGTGACGCAGCAGCAAGAGCGAGGGTCACAAGTGCGCACGCGTGTTGGTGGAGCATCGTCGGATCGTAAGGGATCGTTGCGCTTCACCGCAGGCACGCGAAAACGAAAAGCCCCGCGAAGGCTTGCGCCTGCGCGGGGCTTGAGTGCGAACTGCAGAAGAGCGTCCGAGTGCGGTGTGGATCCGAGTGGCGTGAGCCGAAGTCAGATCAACCGATTTCGTCGATCATCCGTCCAAGTGCGATGTTGAGTTTCTCGTCGGTGTCGAGCGTGCCAGCGGCGATCGCAGCCTTCGCTGCGGCGACCTTGCTCTCACGAATCGCTGGAAGGCGATCCATCTCGGAAAGCCATCGAGCGACTTCCGAGACTTCAACACGGTCCGAGGACGCGCTGCGAGAAGTGGTAGAGGTTGCGGAGTCTGCCGAGCGACGCGCGAACGCATCGATCGGAGAACGAACGCCCGCGGTATTGAGACCGGAGCCAACGGAGGGTCCAATGTTGCCAATGTCTGCCATTGCCATACTCCTTGGGACGAGCGTAGCGAATCCTCACTACAGCTCGATCCCGCACGAAGCCAAACCATCCTGGTTCTGTCCTTGGGTTCAGGTCTCGAACCACGCGATGTCGAGACCTGCATCCTGCCCACCTCTTCATCGGCGGACTCGCCCTCACGACTTGAGTAGGTGTGCTAGGTGGAACATTGGCCTAAGTTCCTATCTGACAGAGACTTCGACTGATCTCGCGCAAAGGAAGAGCAGGCATATGCCCGCCACTTCCATGCGGTCAGTAAATGAGCCGCTGCGACTCGGCAGTGCGGTCCATTATGAGACGCGTATACAACGCACGAGGCAATCCATGCATCACATCGCGCGAAAACTTCTCACTCGAAGCAAAGTCGGCCTCTCGGCCTCCGTGTCGCTGCGCAGCGTTGCGTTGGTGATGGTCGCGAGTGTGATGTGGTCGTGCGGCGACGGCGGTCCAACCCAGACGCGGAAGTCTGCGGCAACAGGAACGCGCGCAGCCGACGCGAGTGGACTTGATCTCGTCGATGCGAACGACGCGGTCATCGATGGTGCGACTGCAGCTCCGCCATCGGCTCCATCTCCAACAGCGACATCAGTCACGCGCACCAATGCACCTGCTGTACCACCGAAGGCCGTGACCACCGCGCCAGTGAAGAAGAACGCTGGCCGTTGGGCTGTGATGGTCGCGACCTTCTCCGACGCGGATCATGTTGGAACGGCCAACGCGTTTCGGAGGCAACTGATCAACGACTACCCAGAACTTCGCGATGCATCGGTGCGACGCGTCGGCAAGGGTTCAGCCATCGTGATGGGGAGGTTTGGAGCGCCTGACGATTCGGCGGCGCAAGCCGAGCTCAAGCGCGTGAAGTCGATTGACCGCAATGGTCGCAGGCCGTTCGCCAGCGCGATGCTCTTGCGCACCTCGACCGACGAAGCAAGCGCCGCCCCTAAGCCGCATGACCTTCGAACGCTTCGCGCGAAGTTCCCCAATGTACGGCCGCTCTTTTCGCTGCAGGTTGCTGCGTGGTCGACCTTCGGCGAGAAAGGTGTCGAGTACGAGCCGATGCGCGCCGCGGCGGAGAAGTACTGCGCCGAGTTGCGCACCAAGGGACACGAGGCGTGGTTCCTTCACGACGATGATTGCGACACCAGCATCGTCGCCGTCGGCCACTTTGATCGGCGCGCCTACGACACGAAGTCGACGCTGTTCAGTCCCGAGATCGAGGATCTCATGCGCGTCTTCCCTGCCAACCAAGTGAACGGCGAGCCGTTAGCGATTCCCATCGATCCGCGTGATCCCAAGGGGAAGACCAGGCCGCAGCCCTGTCGGTTGGTCGAAGTCCCAGGACTCTGAACGCATCGCAAGTTGCTTCGTGGCCCGCGGGCGGTTTTCGTAGCATCTCCCTGCATGGCTAAGCGCGCCACACCTTCGACCGCCGCCAAAGCACCTGCGCGTGCTCCGCGCGCTGCAGCCAGTGACCGCGCGCCCGAAGCGCGTGCGCGCACCATCCATCACGAGGGCGCGGTGCTCTTTGGTCAGGCGCACGCCACCGCGCAACTCGCGCAGGCGATTGCCAGTGGGCACATGCATCACGCGTGGATCTTGCATGGACCAGCGGGTGTCGGCAAGTGCGCCGCAGCACTCGAGTGTGCGCGACTGCTCCTTGATGGCGAGAGCTCACCCGCGCACATCGCAGCGTTCAAGGCGCCGCGCGAAACCCGTGTCGCGGAGTTGATCGACATCGACTCGCATCCCGACCTGCATCTCATTCGCAAGGAGCGTGCTGATGACTCCTCGATCAAGGAACTGCGCGATCGCAAGCAGACCAACATTCCGCTTGATCTCCTGCGAGAGCTGATGATCGGCGGCACGGTCGGTGATGGCAAGAGTTTCGACTCACCCGTGTGGCGCAGCTCGTACCTTGGACACAACAAGGTGTTCATCCTCGATGAAGCGGAGCTGCTCGATCCGTACGGACAGAACGCGCTGCTCAAGACGCTTGAGGAACCACCTGCGGGCACCTACATCTTTCTGGTGACGACGCAGGAAGAGCGCTTGCTGCCGACGATTCGGAGCCGCTGCCAGCGCGTCGCCTTTCGCGCGCTTGACGCGAGCTCGATGCACGCGTGGTTCGAGCGCTTTGCAGTGGAGCCTGACGCGCGCGCGTGGCTCGCAGAGTTCAGTGACGGTGCGCCAGGCACCGCCGCGCTCGCCTTGACCCACGGACTGCGCGCGTGGAGCGATGAGCTGCTTCCGCGCTTTGCTTCCCTTGAGAGCGGTCGCTTCGATGGCGGCTTGGCCGATCGACTCGCTGAACTCGTCGGCGAGTTCGCCGAGCGCGTTGTGAAGGAGAACCCCAAGGCTTCGAAGGAAGCCGCGAATCGATTGGGGACGCGCTGCGCACTCCTGACGCTTGCCTCGCGGTCGCGCGCGCAACTGGCCAGCGCTGCGCGCGGCGGAGATGTGGAAGCCGTCGCGAAAGCAGCCTTTCGCGTCGAACTCATTGCGCGGCTTGAGTCGGAGATCCGCTCGAATGTGAATCTCAAGCATGCGCTGGCCAACCTCGTCGCGCAGTGGGGCGCGATGTGACCGCTGCGTCGGGTCATGAGATCGAACGCGTCTGGGTGCTCAAGTCTGCGCCAGTGATTCCGCCCGAACTCCCCATCGAAGTCTGGGAGATCGAGCAGGGCTATCTCGCACCGAGCGCGGCGAACGAGTCGGAAGCCGCAAAGCGCGGATTTCCCGAAGGCCGCTTGCGCCGCATCGTGGAACCTGATGGCACGCAGCGTTTCTTTCACACCATCAAGTCGGGCAGCGGTGTGGTGCGCGTTGAAACCGAACGGGCACTGACTCTTGCTGAGTTTGAGGCGCAATGGCCGCGCACCCAGGGGCGACGGCTGTGTAAGACGCGCCGCCGTGTGCGCGTCGATGGACTCGTCTGGGAGATCGATCTCTTTCACGGTCTGCCCCTGGTGATGGTGGAAGTCGAACTCGAACTGGCGACGCAGCGCATCGACATGCCCGCGTTTCTTTCCGCGCTCGTCGAGAAAGAAGTGAGCCTCGACGCGCGCTATCGAAACGCCGCGTTGGCGATGCACGGCCTGCCGAAGTTGTGAGCGCTTAGCGCAGGTCTTTCGCTTGCGGCAGATCTGCCAGCGTCGCGATGCCAAAGACGCGCAGGAACTCAGGTGTGGTTCCGTAGAGCATTGGACGACCGACCTCTTCCGCGCGACCAACGATCTTCACCAACCGTCGCTCCATCAAACTGCGAAGAATCTCGCCGCAAGCAACGCCGCGGATTGCTTCGAGCTGCGCGCGCAGCATCGGCTGTCGATAGGCGATGATCGCGAGCGTCTCGAGCGCGGCCTGCGAGAGCCGAGTTTGCGCGCGTTGGCCCTTCATCCGCGCGAGGATTGGTCCGTACGCCGCGATGGTGAGCATCTGCCGTCCGCCCGCGACACTCTCCACGCGAAACGCGCGATTCGTCGCTGCGTACTGCTGGTTCAGCGTGTCGATCGCTTCGCGCACGAGGCGCAATGCCTCCTTGCGTCGGCCAGCCAGCGCAGCGGAATCACGCTGCGTTGTGTCGGAGTCGGCTTCCGCGTTCTCGTTCTCTTTCCCAACGCGAATCGTCGAAGGAACGAGCCCGAGGACCTCGGTCAGGCGGGCATCCGAGATCGGTCGATCCGCGAGCAGAATCGCTGCCTCGACGCGCAGCGTGAAGGGCATCGCGGCCGACGGCAGCTCAGGGTCATCGATGTTGATGGCGAACAGCGAAGGATGGTCCGATCCGAGCGCGTCCGTGGCGTTCGCGCGCTTCCCGCGCCGCTTCGAGGCAGGCTGCGATGTGGCATCCGTCGAGGAGTCCACAGACTCGCCTGCCACCGTGTCGAGGGACGCAGGGTCGTTGGACGCAGTGGTCTCGGCTTCCATGCCGACTTGTGTGGACGCCTGTTCGGCGACCGCGCTCGCTTCATGCTCGGTCATGACCAAAGAGTACCACAGCGCACTTGAAACGCACCTCGTTCATAAGACAGCAACCGCTGAGGAGTCCGCGCGTGGCGATCAGCGGCGTGAGCTGCGGGCCAGCGCGACGCGGGCGTAGGCGAGTCGTTGACGCTGCTCGGCCGTAGCGCGCGCTTCGAGCGATCCAGCTTTGAGGCCTTCGCTGTTGGCGGCCGAGAGTTCCTTCTCTGCCTCACTCGCGTTGAGCGCCGCCACGGGAGTCGCCGCGTCAGCAAGGATCGTCAGCGTGCCGCCGTTCATTTGGGCGAAGCCTCCGTTGAGGAGGTAGTTCTCCGTCCCGCCGCCCGCCTTCTCGACGCGCAGCCGACCTTGGCCAAGACGCACAAGGAATGGCGCAGCTCCAGCAGCCACGCCCTTCTGACCGTCCCACGCGGGGATGTCGATGTACGAAGCCTCGCTCTCGAGGACGCTCTCAGTGGGGGTGACGATGTTGCAGCGAAGACCAGCCATGGGGCGGAGATGGTACGGCCTGTTGGCGCAGCGTGCGCGCCGCTGCCTGCTGCGCGCGGCAAAAAAGACGCCGCCCGTGCGGAAGACCGAGGTCTAGGCACGGGCGGCGGGCGGAAAGGGACACAGTTAGTTCAGGTGTTCCACGTTCAGTTTTGAGTCGATCCGGTGCGCGGTGCGCCACTCTCGGATGTCCTCAAACCTGCTGCGTTCTTTCCGTTTCAGATGTGCTGCTCACAACGAAAGTCTGATGGTTAGCGACGGCGTCGGCGTGCGCCGATGCCTGCGACGGCGAGTACTGCGAGAGCGCTTGGAGCGGGGACTGGGATTCCCACACCAGCAAGAGCGGTGGAGAAAGAGGCCGTCGCGCCGGCGGAGAGGACGAAGTTGAAGGTGATCGCGATCGACTCACCGAACGAGGCGGTCGGCAGCGAAGGCTGCGCGCCACCGAAGGATTGCGAACCGATGAAGCTGACGCCTGGGCTCGAGCGGGTCACCGTGCTCCAGCTGTTGAAGAGCGAACTCACAGCGCTGCTACCAGTTGTGGCAACCCACATTGGCGCCAAGCCGTTTGGTCCCATCGAACCGATGCCACCAGTAGCACCCGAGGTCACCAGCGCGGCGGACACACTGCCGTTGAAGAGGCCAGTCATCTGCTGCAGCGCAGCGGTCGGAATCGAGAGCGTCATCGCAAACGCGAGGTCCGACTCCGAGTTGTTCGTCATGCTCACCGAGCCACTCTGCGACGCGTAGTCCGCGCCGCTCGCGGCGGTGAAGTTGTAGTTGCAGTTCCACGCCAAGCTCGAAGCAGCGAAGGAACCGATGTAGGTTCCGACGCCACCAGCGCTGGTGGAAGTCGCGGGCACGGTGTTGCTCTTAGCGAGCGAACCGGCGGTGACGATGATGGTCATTGCCGGAGCATCTGCGTAGATCGGTGCCACGAGGCCACAGATCGCCACAGACGCGGCAAGCCGCAGTCTGTTTCCAAACGCAAGCATGTGAACTCCCTCCCTGTCAGGACATCGATGTGACTCGGTGCCCACCTTCTCCTCGAGCGTCGTCCAGTTCCCGCTGGTCGACACCATCCCTTGATTCCCTTGAAACCCGCGCCTTGCGGCGGGATCCCAGTGCTCGGAATCTACTCCGAGGATCCTTCGCGGCAAGTCCGATTCGTAATTTCGGATGGAACCGACTCGAGAGGCGTCTCGGAAGTGGTCCGCATAAGCGGGAGTGCAGAAATGTCAGCGTCGATGAACTTCGCGTGCGCGGAAATCAACGCCGCCTTCGCGTCTGCGAAGTCGCGTGCGAGGCGCACCGACTCCTTGAGTGGCTTGATGTGCCCCATGGTTTTTCCGTACCACGAGATGTGCTGGCGCATGCGCGTCAGCGCGCGGACCTCGCCGTCATAGACACGACAGAGCTCAAGGTGCCTCAGAATGACCGCGAGTTTTTCGCCGAGGCGCGGCTCAGGTCCAACGCATCCCGTCGTGAGTAGGGCGTGTGCCTGACGAAACATCCACGGTTGCCGAAGCGCGCCTCGACCGATCATCACGCCTGCACAACCTGTCAACTGGATCATCTGCGCGGCGTGTTCAGGTTGTGTGATGTCGCCGTTTCCGATGATGGGAATGTTGGGCACCGCCTCGACCACTTCACCGATCGCGTTCCAGTCGGCTGTTCCAGAAAAGAACTGCACCGTGTAGCGCCCGTGCACGGTGACCGCCGCGATACCGATGTCAGCGAGTTGCCGCGCGAGGATCGGCGCGACCTTGTGTTCGGGGTCCCAACCGAGTCGCATCTTGGCGGTGACGGGCACGCGACCGTTGGTGTGTCGCAGGACAGCATCCACGATGCGCTTGGCGAGCAGCGTGGTGTTGCCGCAATCGCGCAGCAGCAAACTCCCGCCACTCTTCTTGGCGACCTTGTCGACGGGGCAACCCATGTTGATGTCGATGATCTGCGCGCCGTGATCGACCGCCCACACCGCCGCTTCAGGCAGCGGGTCCTCCGAGTTTCCGTAGAGCTGCATGCCGCACGGCTGATCGTCGGCGTTGGTGCGCGCGAGCTCAAGAGTGTTGGCGGTCTCGCGCAGGATCGCGTGCGAGTTCAGGAGATCGGTGTACGCAGCACCGACGCCGCCTTGCTCACGACAGAGCAGCCGAAAGGCAATGTCGGTGTGCCCCGCGATCGGCGCGAGCAGGAGACGCGAAGTGAGTTGGACGGGACCGATGCGCAGCACGCCTGCAGGGTACGGCCTTGTGCCGAATCACCGCGCCGACTCAAAGGTCGCGTCCTCGAGTCGGTAGAGACCGAGCAGGAAGCCGCCCGTCTCGAAGGGTTCGACGACGAGTCGTCCGCGGAAGGTCCCGAACCGGAAGAGGTGGAGTCCTGGCATCGGGATCGGTTCGCGCATCGTCATGTCGATGGCGTCAAAGGGCGTCGGTGGAAGTCCGATGCAGCATCCGTCCCAGCGGTTGAGCGTGAGCAGCAAGTTGCGCGCGGAACTCACGCGCAGCGCCGTCGAGTAGTAGCCGCTGATCTCAATCGAAGTGCCGTCGAGCAATCGCACCCACGGCGGCGGGGTGAGCGCGTGCGTGGTTGGGTCGATGGTCGACGAGGCCGAAGTCAGCAGTTCCCAACTGATGCGGTAGGGATCGTCGACGCGGCCATTCCCTGTGATGCGAAATCGGCCATCGAGTTCGAGCGTGCGATCGTCGAGGCGTTTCACGATGTCGTTGGGGCTTCGCGTGTCGGCAACGACGATTGGCTTCGCAGGGATGACCACGCCGCTTTCGCCCAGGAGATCGAGGTCGGGCGCTGGCGGAGTCGTGGTGGGCTCCGCGATGGAAGTCGTGCTGGGTTCTGGCAGCGGCGTCGGCGTACTGGGCGCAGGACTCAACACGATCCACAGGCCAATCGCAGCAAGCAGCGCAACGACCAACCAGAACCAACGCATCAGCGGCGAGTTCCTGTGTGCAGCGCGCGCGTCGCGGCGCAGAGCTCTGCCTCCACGGCTGAACCATGACGCGCACCGAGCGCGCTCACCAAGATCGCGTCACGCACGCACTCCATCGGGAGCGTGGCCTCAAGGAACGGATCAGGAAGTTCACCGATGAGAATCGGATCGTGTCCGATGGGTTGGGTCACGCGACCGTGGGATCCACGCACCAGTGACGCGTCGAGTGGAATGACATCAAGGAGCGCGCGGAACCCGAGTTTGCGCAGCAGGAGCTTGCGCATCGCGCGACCACGCGGCCAGAAGCGCGCAGGATCGAAGAACAACTCACAAGGGTCGTAGCCAGGCTTGCGATGGATGTCGACGGTGCGCGCGTAGTCGGGGGCCTTGCGATCGTCCATCCACCAGCCGTAGGCAAACCAGCGATCGCTTGCACTCACGCAGACGATGTCGCCCGCCCGCGCATGATCGAGTCCAGCGGCAGCGCGCGCCGCGCCCGAAAGCGTGCGCTCGACACCATCGACGCGCGCGAGGATCGCCTCGACGGCCGCGATGTCCGCGCTATCGCGCACCGAGACATGCGCGACCTGATGATCCGCAACCGCAAACGCGCGACTGTGCTCGAGGTCGAGGTGTTCGAGACCATCTTCGACGCGCACAGCGAGGAACCCAGCATCGCGCAGCACACGGTTGAGCCAGACCGCATCGCGCACAGGGACGATGCCGTACTCACTGACGATCAGCGGCTTCACCTCGAGTTCCGCGCACACATCAAGAAGCCCACCAACGACGCGATCGATCTCGCGAAGCTCGCCAACGATCGACGGATGACCAGGACCGACCTTCTGGAGCGCGTAATCAAGATGCGGGAGGTACGAGAGCGTGAGCGTGGCGCGATGGACCTCAAGCAGATGTCGTGTCGCCACCGAGATCCAATCCGTCGAGTCGATGCTCGCGGTCGGTCCCCAGAATTTGAAGAGCGGAAAGGGACCAAAGCGCGTCTGCAGTTCATCGCGCAGCGCGCTTGGTGTTGTGGCGCAGTCGGGGATCTTGCGCCCATCAGCCCTGTATTGCGGGCGCGGCGTGATCATCGCATCGGTCGAGGAGTGCAGCGCATACCACCAACAGGCATTGGCGACGGTGAACGACGGATCAATCCGCCGCGCGGTTTCCCAGACCTTCTCGCCAGCGACCAAGCGATTCGATTGCTTCCAGAAGTGCACTTCGCCCAGCGCGCGATCGTGCCAACCATTGCCCACGATGCCGTGTCGATCGGGCGCGAGTCCCGTGAGCATCGTTGACTGGGACGAGCATGTCACCGCAGGAAGCGGCGGCCGCAGCGTGCGTACGCCGCCCGAGGCACGCGCAAACGCCTTGATGCGCGGCGTCGCGTCACCGATGAGGTTTGGTGAGAGGGCGACGACATTGAGGACGCAGACGCGTTGGGCCACGCGCCAATGGTACGAATTCGCGCCTCACCTGGAGTCATCGCAGCGACGAGCTCAACTGCCCGCAATCGCGCGTTGCCAGCGCACCGTGACGGCGAAGAGCAGGATGCAGACCGCGCTGAGCGCCCACGCGCCAAGAATGGCGAGCGCCATGGCATCGACGAGCGCGAGACACGCGATCCAAGTTCCAACCGCGACGGGCGTGCCGCGCGCGTCGCGTCGCATCGTCCATTGCGCGCGCACCGCCACACCGATGCAGCACCACATGATGAACCCGGCGATGAGCGGCAGTTTCTCAAGCGGGTCGTTGTAGGCATGGTGCGCCTGCATGAGCGTGGTGAACGCGTGAACGAGGGCCACATAGATCACGATGGTGCCAACGACAGGGATCGCGGTAAGCGCGATGACTTTCCATACCCGCCGACCGCTCACATGCGCCAGGCGATCTGCATGGACGCTTGCCCGCGCACACTCAGAGCAACTCGTTGCGTTGGCGAGGAGCAGGTGGCCACAGGTCGGACATGCTGCGGGCAACCCCGTTGCCCCGTTCGATACGCGAGTGCTGCGTTCGCCGCGCGCCACCAGCGAGAGTCCCAGCGTCCACGCCGCCAGCGCCAACGGCAGCACGATGGCGCCGCGACGGACAAGGAGTTCGAGATCGCCATCCGAGCAGGCGAGCATGGGCACCAAGGAAGCGAGCGCGCGGCAGAGTGCCAGTAGCGCCGTGCTCCAGATCGACTTGGTGTGCCAACAGTCGTAGACGATCACCGCACAGCAGAGCATCGCCGTCGTGAGGAAGACCGCGAAGCTCATCATCAATGCGAGGATCAGCGCGACGACGAGCAATCCACAACCAACGCGCAGCGCGTCGTTGCGCGCGACGCGGCCGCTCGGGATGGGTCGATTGGGTTGCTCGCGTGCGTCGACATCGGCGTCGGAGACATCGTTCAGGATCATGCCCGCGCCGTAGCACAGGGACGGCACGAGCAGCGCAGCGAGCAGTTGCCATGCCGCTGGCGCGCGATCATCGGTGCGCACGACGGTCTCACCGAGCGTGACCCTGAAGCCACCGTCGTCTTCCACGATGCGCACGACCGTGCCGATGGCGGCACCAGCGATGGCGTTCGAGAGAACTGTGGGAAGATTGGAAATGCGCAGGAGCTCGAGCCACGCGCGGATGGAGGGCGTGGTCACGCGCGCACTCCAAAGCCAGCGTGTTCGAGGGCGCGGCGCGTCCACGCGAGTTCTTTAGCGATTCCTGCGGCGAGATCCGACTCGCGCAGATGCACAGGCAGCACACCCCACGCGTAGGTTTCCACTTCAAAGCACGGCGGATCACTGCGGGATGCCGCGGCCAGCGCCAGCGGAATCTCCCGCGCCGTGGTCGAGAGTCGCCCAAACTCCTCAAGATGCACAGGCACATGGAAGTGCGTGCGCCAAGGACCATCAGGCATCTCATCGAGCGCCTTGTCGAGATCGTCGAAGAACTGCACTTCACCAGAACCCGCAAGCACGCAGGTCTGGTGGAGGTAGCGCGGCTCTGCGAACTGCGCGAGCTCCGCGAGTTCGCGTGGCGCACCCGCGCAGGCGAGCGCTGCGCTCACTTGGATCTTTCCGACGCGAATGGCTTGGCGCGCGTAGAGCGCCAGCGCCTCGTCCTGCTCTTCAAACATCACCGCGCTGTGGCAGATGTCGTGACAGACTCCAAGATGAGTTCGCGCGCGATCGCTCGTCAGGTGTTCATCGAAGAGCGCGACGACATGGTGCGCGCGATCAAGGAGGCAGCCTGGTTCGGGCTCAAGATCGACGGTGATGCGCACGCCCGTGGATTCTTCGAGCTCGGCCAGTCTCTCCGCGGTCCATTCGAGTTGCGAAGCGGCGAGTTCGATGTTCGCGCCATCGCCGCCATGTCCACCATCGCGAAAGTCGCTGCGCCAACCGATGGGCACGGTCGAGATCGACGCGGTGCGCGTGCCTACTTCAACGAGTTGCGCCAGGATCTTGGCGAGGTCGAGTGTGAAGAGCGCGCGATTGGGATCCGCCCAGTGCGGGTGGTAGACGCGCGTCTTGACGGTCTCGCCGTGGAAGTCGCCGTAGGGAAAGCCGTTCATGGTGCGAACCACGAGCCCGCGTTCCAAGAGCCAATCGCGAAAGCGCGCGACGCCATCGGGTTCGAGGAGAAGTTCTCGTGCGCTCTGTGCGGAAAGCCAAAGTCCAAGGCCAAGTTCCGGTCCACGCGCGTCGTCTGCGGAGCTCTGCGCCATGACCAGCTCACGCACGCGAACCGCATGTTGCGCGAGCATCGCCTTGGTCCGCGCGAGCGTCTCGCCCGGGTGGACATTGGTGCAGTAGGCAAGTTGAACCGTGGGACTCATTGCGCTCCCATTGTGGCAAAGTTTTTGCGACCATTGGAGGCATGCGTATGAGAACAGCATTCGTCGTCGGGCTTTCGCTCGTGAGTGGTTTGGCCTTTGTCGTGCCTGCGCCGATCGCGCCGCCGCCGTGCGCCTTGGCTGCGAGGGAGTTCGCCAAGTCTCTCTCGAGCGAAGAGCGCGCCAAAGCGGTGCGTCCGCTCGAAGACGCGCAACGCACCACCTGGGCTTTCGCGCGCGCTCCTCGAGAAGGGTTGTATCTGCGCGACATGGACAAGGACACCCGCGCTGCGACGCTCGCCTTGGTCGACACGATGCTGTCGGCGGCGGGGCGTGAGCAATGGCGACTGATTCGAGCCACCGAAGCGATCAACGCCGCAAACGAGAAAGCCTCAGGCGTGACGACGCCAACCTATGGCGATGATCTCTATGCGGTGTCTTTCTTCCCTGCGCCGGACAAACACGCGTTCGCCTTTGAGATCGAGGGACATCACTTCGTGCTGCACGCAGCCTTCGCCGATGGCAATGTCACGGTGACACCGATGTTCACAGGCTCCTTTCCCGCGGCGGTGGCCAGTGGCCCTGATGCGGGGAAGCGTCCGCTCGGTGCTGCGGTAGAGGCCGCGTTTGCGTTGGTGAAATCGTTGGACGCCACGCAGCGCGCCACCGCGCGCATTATGGAAGGCACTCCCGCCGATGTGCTCTGGGCCGTCGGCTCCGACACGAAGGCACCCGAACAGCGCGGCGTGCGGCGCGACGCGATGACCGCGGCGCAGCAGAAGTTGCTCGACCGATTGCTCGCGACCCACGCGGGACTTCTCGATGAGAAGGTGGTGGAAACGCAACTGCGTGTCTGGCGCGCCAAGCACGGCGGTCAACTTGCATTCGCGTTTGTCGGCGAAGCAGATCTTTCGAAAGCGCATTACTACCGCCTCACCTCGCCGTGTTTCACCATCGAATATGACTGCACGAATGGTGACGCGAATCATGTGCATTGCGTGTGGAGTGATCC